>JBNKNO010000011.1:0-19030 GCA_050293885.1 Rhodocyclaceae bacterium
TTTCGGCCGCTGTCGAATGACTGCGGGTGTGGTTTCAAGTCCGGAACAAGCGCGCCGCGGTGAGCAGCGTGGTGGCGTGGATGGCGACGGTGTCGGCGATGTCGTGCCCGTAGCCACCGGCCATGGCGATGGCGACCGGCACGCGGTGGTCGCGGCAGCGGGCCAGCACCATCTCGTCGCGTTTGGCGAGGCCCTCGCGGGTGAGGGCGAGACGGCCGAGGCGGTCGCCTTCGAAGGGGTCGGCGCCAGCGAGGTAGATGATCAGCTCGGGGTCGAATTCAGTGAAGATTCTTTGCAGGGCCTTGTCGAGTCGCGACAGGTATTCGGCGTCGCCAGTGCCGTCCGCCAGGCCGATATCGTGATGCGAGCGTTGCTTGCGGAAGGGGAAGTTCTTTTCGCCGTGCAGGCTGAGCGTCCAGGTGTCGGGGTCGTGGCCGAGGATGTGGGCGGTGCCGTCGCCCTGATGCACGTCGCAGTCGACGATCGCGACGCGCTGGGCCAACCCTTCGGCACGCAGCGCGAGGGTGGCGACGGCGGCGTCGTTGAAGACGCAGAAGCCGGCGCCGAAGTCGCGCCCGGCATGGTGGGTGCCGCCGGCCATGTTGGCCGCACAGCCGTCCGTGATGGCGCTGCGGCTGGCGGCCAGCGTGGCGCCGGCGGAGCGTCGCGAGCGCTCGACCATCTGCGGGCTCCACGGAAAGCCGATGCGGCGTTGTTCGGCGGCATCGAGCGTGCCGTCGACGACGCGCTGCAAGTAGTTGGCGTCGTGGGCGCGCCGCAGTTCGGTGTCGCTGGCGGCGTCCGGCACGCGGAAGTCGTCGGGCGCGAACACGCCGCTGTCCATGAGCTGCGCGCGCAGGCGGCTGTACTTTTCCATCGGAAAACGATGACCCGGCGGCAGCGGCAGTACGAAGTGGTCGGCGTAGAAGAGCTTCATGCCGGGCTCAGCGGGGCGCGCGGGCGAGGCAGGTGTTGTAGCGGCTCTCGACCCGCTGGGCGAACCAACGGGTGGTCAGCTTGCGCGTGATCTTCGGGCTCTTGAGCAGGATGTCGGGGATCAACTGCCGCGGCACGTTGCCGTCGAGGCGTTTGTCGGCGAGGGCGAACACGCGCTGATAGAGGCGGGAGTCGGCGAAGTCGGCCGACTTCTCTTTCTCCAGATCGTTGCGAATCTGGCGCGGGCTCAGGTGCAGCGTGCCGCCGAGGGCGCGCACCGCGGCTTCGGTGTTGCTCACCGCCTCGCTCGGTCGACCGGATTCGTAGCGCAGCAGATCGCCGTCAGGGGCGAGCTTGCGGCCGCTCAGTCGCGCCACGGCGGACTGGAAACCGGCATTGCGGCTGCTGTAGCGGCCGGCGTTGAAGTCGGCAAAGCGGTAGCGCGGGTGCGGGTAGGCGGCAGGGTAATCGAGCAGATTGGCGATACCGAAGTAGAGGCCGCCACGGCGGGTGAACACTTCGTCGCGCACGCTGCCGTTGCGCGGGTAGGGATAGTGCCGCGCGCGCAGGTGATCTTCGGCGAAGCTGACGCTCACCTGCATCGGCCCGCCGGTGCGGATGGGGTTGAAGCCGGAGAACAATTCCTTGCCGAGTGGCAGCTCCGAGAGCATGTCGTTGAACAAGGTGTTCATTTCGCGCTCGGTGCGCAGCGCGGCGATGCGCCGCTCGTAGCTGCGGCCGTCGGGCGAGGACTTCTTGAGTGCGGCGGTGACCAGCAGCGAGGGGATCTTGTAGCGCGCCGCCCGCCCGTAGATCTCCTTGTTCACGATTTTCGGCAGCCCTGGCACGCGCGGGTCGGCCTGCCAGGTGGACTCCTGCTCGATGACCGCCATGGCGGCGCACAGATTGCTGGCAGTGGCGGGAATCTCCAGGGTGGCGAAGGCGGTGTCGATGTCTTGCGCCCAGCCGGCGCGAGCGGCGATGCCGGTCGGTAGCAGCGCCGAGGCGCCGAAGCGCGGTTCGGCGGGCGTCTGGCCCGGCATATCGGGCGAGGGGATCGATTGATAGCCACTCTGGCAGCCCGCCAGCAGCAGGGCGGCGAACGCGGCCAAGGCCAGTCGTGTGAAACGTGTCATTCGGTGTGGGCGTGTCAGCGCTCGGAAGGCCCGATGGCGCGCATGAATTCGGCGCGGGTCTGGGCGTCGTGTTCAAAGCTGCCGGCAAAGGCCTGCGTGATCACGCGCTCGTCGCCGCGGCGGTCTTCGCCCAGCAGCAGACACAGTTGCTCGGCCTCGATCACGCACGCGGCGCCGGCCGCCTTGCCGTGCGTGACCAGCGCGTCGGCGATGTCGCGGGTCATCCATTCCTGATAGGTGAAGCGGTGGCCGATGGCGTCGACCATGCGGGCGATGCGGCCGAAGCCATGCAGCCGGCCGCCGGGCAGGTAGGCTACGTGGGCCACGCCGCGAAACGGCACCAGGTGATGCGGGCACACGCCGTGCACGGCAATGCCGCGAATCACCACCATGTCGCGGCGCGGGTCGTCGAAGCCGTCGCCGAGTGCTTCGGCGGGGTCGAGATCGTAGCCGCCGAGCAGGCGGCGTTGCCACAGTTCGCGCACGCGGCCGATGGTGCGGCCGGTGTGCGGGCCGTCGGCGGAGACGCCGCAGGCGCGCAGCAGATCGCCAACGGCACGTTCGAAGGCGACCGGGTCGAACTCACCCTCGCGGGCGATGCCGATACCGCGCCGTGGCGCAGGAGCGTGATGGCAATCGTCGGACATGTGAACTCCGGTTCGGGTAACGCCCCGATGGTACCGGAAAGGGGTCAGCCGGCGCGTGCCGCGAGCAGCGTGCGCAGCGAGGGCAATTCTTCCGCGCCCTCCACCGGCAGGTGGTAAGCACCGTGCTCGAACAGGCTTTCCAATGCGCGCTGCAGATGCGTGTGATACGGCAGCATGGGGCCGAAAAAGCGGATCGCGTCGCCTTGCATCACGAACAGGGTGGGGAAGTTTTCGACGTCCACGTCATCGGCCCAGTCGGCGTGGGTTTCGATATCCACCCAGAAGAACGCCGCCTGCGGAAACTGCGCCGCCATGGCCTCGAAGCCCGGTTGGTACTCGCGGCAAGTGCCGCACCAGTCGGCGCACAGACAGGCCACCAGCCACTCGTGGTCGAGGGCGGCATGGGCGTCGGCAGGGGTGTCGAGATCGAAGACAGGGGGCATGGTGCGGTACGGAAACGAGGCTTGATTGCTTATACCGTATCCGTCCGTTCGTCGCCATGCGCGCGTGCTGCTCGCCTTGGTGCGAAAGCCGGCGTATCGTGGCGCCGCCATGCTTGTGCTCGACCGTTTCCTCGCGCTGCAGACCGTGCTCGATACGCACGAGGATCTGTGGCGGCCGCAGCCTTTTCGCGGCCGGGCCTTGGCGTGGCGTGCGCAGCGTCCCGCGTTGGCCGAGGCCGTCGATGCCTTGAGTGCGGCCGAGGTGGCCGTTCTGGAAGGCGATCAAGCCACCTTGCAGGCGTGGATCGTGCAACAGGTGCCGACGCTGGCGGAACTCCCCTGGCTCACGACCTTGCCCGAGTTGCCGTGGCGAGCGCTGGCACCGGCCGGCGCGCATTTCGACTGGAGCATTCCCGGGCGCAAGCGCGCGCAGATCGAAGCGTTTGCCGGGCATCTGACGTGCAATGGCGCGCCGTTGCTGGAGTGGTGCGCCGGCAAAGGGCATCTGGGGCGACGCCTTGCGGCGGCCGATGGCGTGGCCGTGACCAGCCTGGAGATCGACCCGGCGCTCGTCCGGATGTGCGACGCGCTGGCCAGTCGCGCCGGCGTCGAACAACAGGCGGTGTGCGCCGATGCGCTGACGCCGGCGTCGCGACAGCATGTTCGAGACCGCCACGTGGTGGCCCTGCATGCCTGCGGCGAACTGCATCGCACGCTGGTGCGCCATGCCGACGCCGATGCGGCGCACGGCTACAGCATTGCGCCGTGTTGTTATTACCGTGGCGCGGGCGACGACTATCGGGCCATGTCGTCAGCGGCCACCTTGGCGCTCGACGCGAACGCCCTGCGCCTGGCGGTGACGGAAACGGTCACCGCCGCCGCGCGCGATCGCCGGCGCCAGGCGCGTGATCAGGCGTTCAAGCTGGGGTTCGTTGCCTTGCGCGAAGCGCTCACGGGGGAGATGGGCCGCCGTTTTCGGCCGGTGCCGTCGGCCTGGTCCGCCGCCGGCTTCGCGTCGTTTTGCCGGCAGTTGGCGGCGCGGGAGCAGGTCGCGCTGCCCGCGCGCTTCGACGCGCACGAGTGGGAAGCGATCGGTTGGCGGCGGCGAGACGAAGTGGCGCGCGATTCACTCGTGCGCCATGCGCTGCGCCGGGCGCTGGAACTTTGGCTTGCGGGTGACCTGGCCTTGGCCTTGATGGCGGCCGGATTTGATGTGCGTATGGGGTGCTTCTGCCCGAGCGCGCTGACCCCGCGCAACATTCTCATCGACGCGCGGCGTTAGCGCGAATCCACGCCACTCACATCGACGCACTGTCGGCGGTTTCGTCCACGATCTTCTGCAGCAGGCTGTTGGCGGCTTTTCGCCCCGGCGTATCGCCAGGCAGCCGACGCCAGGCCAGATAGACCGCCTTGGGGTCGTCCGGGACGCGATAGATGGCGATGCTCATCGGGCAATAGACGATGTTGTGCGGATCTTCGGCGGCCAGGATGGCACCGACGCGGATGCTGCAAAAGGAGAGAATCTCGCCGTCGAGCAACAAGTCTGGCCGGTGGCCCAGGTCCTTCGCCGTGCGCGCCAGCACCTTGGCCGCTTCGTGCCGCGCAGAGATGTTCAGCCCCTGGTTCTGGATGGCGATTTCCAGCGATTCGAGCGCGATCTGGTACTCAGCGCCGGCGATGCGCAGTTTGCGATTGATGTCGTCGGCATGCGCGCTCGCACACACTAGAAGCAGGCTTAGGCCCAGGGCGCGGAAGAACCCCATCGGCGTGTCTCCGAAGACCGGGGGTTGCCCCGGTTCCAATCTCTCTTGAGGCCCGCATTGTGCCAGCACCTGCGGGCCGAGGGGAGATTACGAGGCCTTTTTCTTCTTGAACGCCGGCTTGTCGTCGTTCTTCTTGGGCTTTGCCTTGGGCTTGGCTTTGAACGGCGGCTTCTTGCCGGCCGGGGCCAGATTGCCACGACGTCCGCCCGTGCGCTCGCGGCCGCCTTCGGCTTCGGTGGCCAAGCGGATCTTGATCGGTACCTGACACACGCGCGTGCGCTGCAGCGCGTTCATCACCTCGTCGGGCAGGTTGCCCGGCAGTTCGACGACGCTGTATTCCTCGAACAGGTTGATCTGTCCGATGTCCTTGCCGTCGATGCCGCCTTCGTTGGCAATGGCGCCGACGATTTCCTTCGGCGTGACGCCGTGGGCACGGCCGACCTCGATGCGAAAGCGCGCCAGCTGGCCGTCGCTGTAGGCGCGGCGACGGGTGAGGATTTCGTCGCGGTTTTCGCGCGGCGCCTTGGGCGCCTTGCTGTCGCGGTTGGCATCCGGGATGTCGGGCCACGCCTGGGCATCGAGCTGCAACGGGCGTTCGCGCTGGGCGATGAACGCCAGTGCGCCGGCGATGGAATGGGCCTTGACGTCATGCTCGTCGCGCAGTTGCCCGACCAGTTCGTTGAAGAAGAACAGGTCTTCGTTCTCGATGACCTCGAGAATCTGCTGCTTGAACTGGGAGACGCGACGTTCGGTGACATCGTGACGGGTCGGCAGCTTGAGCGGTTCGATCTTCTGCCGCGTGGCGCGCTCGATGGTCTTGAGCATGCGCACTTCGCGCGGTGTCACGAACAGGATGGCGTTGCCCTGACGACCGGCGCGGCCGGTGCGGCCGATACGGTGCACGTAGGCTTCGGTGTCGTAGGGGATGTCGTAGTTGATGACGTGGCTGACGCGCGGCACGTCGATGCCACGGGCGGCCACGTCGGTGGCCACCACGATGTCCAGATGGCCGCTCTTGAGCTGGCCGATGACGCGTTCGCGCAGGCCCTGGGTCATGTCGCCGTTGAGTGCGCCGACGGCAAAGCCACGTGCTTCGAGGCGGGTGGCCAGATCGTCGGTTGCCACCTTGGTGCGCACGAACACGATGGCCGCGTCGAAGTCTTCTTCCGCTTCGAGAATGCGGGTCAGGGCGTCGAGTTTCTTGTTGCCATGCACCGTGAGGCTGCGCTGGGTGATGGCGGCAACGGTGGTGGTCGCCGACTTGATCTTCACTTCCTTGGGGTTGCGCAGGTGTTTGTGCGCGACGCGGCGGATGACATCCGGCATGGTGGCCGAGAACAGGGCGGTCTGGCGGGATTCGGGCGTGTGCTCGAGAATCCAGGTGACGTCGTCGATGAAGCCCATGCGCAGCATCTCGTCGGCTTCGTCGAGCACCAGCAGGCGCAGGTCGCTCAGATCGAGGGACTTGCGTTTGAGGTGATCCATGACGCGACCCGGCGTGCCGACAATCACCTGCGCGCCGCGCGACAGCTGGCGCAGCTGCACCACCATGCTCTGGCCACCGTAGAGCGGCACCACGTGGAAGTCGCGCAGGTAGCGGGCGTACTTCTGGAAGGCTTCTGCCACCTGAATCGCCAGTTCGCGCGTCGGCGCGAGCACGAGTACCTGCGGCTTGCGGCTGCTGGCGTCGATTCGCTGCAGCGCGGGAAGCGCAAAAGCGGCGGTCTTGCCGGTGCCGGTCTGTGCTTCGCCCAGCAGGTCGCTACCGGCGAGCAGGTGTGGAATGCACTCGGCCTGAATGGGGGAGGGGGTCTCGTAACCGACGTCGGACAGTGCGGTCAGGATGGGCGCGGACAGCGCGAGATCGGCAAATGTGATGCCGGCAACGGACTCTTGGGACATGAAGGCAACCTGCGGTAAAAATGTGCGGCCGCAACAAATTTGCGGCCAACCCGCGAGTATCCGCCTTATCTGCCCGAAAAGAAAGGCTTATTTGCCGCGGGGCGCCCAACGGGGCGAAATGTCATTGACGACGACACATCAGCCCGATCAAGGCCAGCGTGGCGAGGGCCATGCCGTAGGCGCCGGCCGGAGTGTCCGCTTCGCGCGTGGCGGCCGGTGATGAACTGACCGTCACGCGCGCTTCGTCAGCCGCGGTGGGTTTGTGTGGGCCCACAGGCGGCGCGCCGGTCTTGTCGGGAATGGCCGAGACGTCGAAGGCGATCGTGGTGAGGCCGTTTGCGTTCGGCGGTGTTTCGCGGGCGTTCGGTGCCGCAACGGGGAGGCGGATCGGGGTGGGAGTGCTGTTGGTGACTGCCATCGCCGCGCTTGTGGCGCTCAGAAGCAGTGCGGTAACCAGGATGCGGCGCAGCATGCTATTGCTCCGGAAAGATGTTCGGTTGCGTGTGCTTATGCCGTATAGATTAACGCAATGCCTGTTCCGGTTTGTATTCAATTGAAATCAAATGTCATTAATTTGCCGCGCGGCAGAGCGTCATGTTTCGGCGCGGACTTGCTGGAAATGTTGCGTTGCAATGACGGTGTTGCCGCGGGTGGTGATGCGCGCGCAACACTGACGATGCGCCCGAATCGCGCATGCCCGGGTGTCAAGCGGCGGGCGCGGCGGCGCGTACGCGCCGCATCAGCAGCGACGGGCGATGACGGGCAAGCCCTGCGACCGTCCATAGTGCGGAGAAGGTGATGGCGAGAAGGGTTGCGTCGATCCAGTAGGGACGGTCGCGGATTTCGTCCCCGGCGATGCCCAGCACCAGCATGACCACCACGGCATGGGTGCAGAACACCGGCAATGCGGCGCGGCCGAGTATTTGCAAGGGCGCCCACATCGGCGATGGTGTGTTGCCGCGCGGGCCGAAGCGCATCACGAGCACCAGCAGCACGAACGCGTTGAGCCAGCGCAGCGGGCCCATGTGCCATTTGTCGAACAACGGGTTAAGCGCGTCGTGGCCGGGGAAGGGGATCTGCCCGACCCCGTGACGCCAGACAAGGCCGGTCAGTGCGATCAGCGCGGCGACGGCAATCAGCGTGCGTGGCCAGGTGGCCGGCCGCGGTTGCCAGCCTCCGGCCAGGGCCGAGCCCATGGCCAGACCGCCGATCCACACCGCTTGCCAGCCGAGCAGGTCAAAGGCGCCGAGCGCCGCACGCGGGATCGGCAATTGCAGCGCACCGGCAAGCCCGTCATAGGCCAGACCGCCCAAACCCGCCTGGGCGGCCAGCCACAGCAGCAGGCTGATGGCGAAGATGCCTCCCCAGCCCCGGCGCGCGCCGGTCGCGAGGATGTCGCCGGAGGCGAGCAGGAAGATCACGTACATGGGCAGGATGTCGAGCAGGCCCGGCTGATGCACCAGGGCCACGGCGCCCAGCACGGCGGTGGTCGGGTCGGTGTTGAAAAACCACATCATGCCGGGCAGGGGGCCTTTGTCGGGGACGATGCCGGTATGCGGCAGGATGCCGAACAGCACGGCAAGCAATCCCAGGTGGCAGGCATAAACGACGCCGGCTCGACGCCACAGGGCTCGTCGGATGCCGCTGCGCCCCAACTGCGGCAGACGGCGACCATGCACGCGACCGACCAGCATGGCCGACAGAAATACGAAACCGAAGGCTGCCGAGACGAAACCGAAGGGCTGGCCCATGGGCTCGGTCAGCCGGGTCGGGAGGTGGGTCAGTGTCATCAGCACCAGCATGAGACCGCGCAGGGCATCGAGTTGCCACAGGCGATTTGCGGCGGGTGAGGCGGTGGCGCCGGGTAAGGCGGAGACGGCATTCATGCGCAAGGTCAACCCCAGAGAAGCGGGCCCGGATCGGGTGAGCGCAATGTAGTCGATCGCCGCGGTGGCGCGGGTGTGCAGTTGTAATGAAACATGTTGGCTGCGTGGAAGGCAATCGCGGCGCACGGCCTGACTTTCGGGCGATCGAGACAGGCAAAAAAAAGGCGCCTGACGGCGCCTTAAGTGCAACGAGGAGAAGTACAACAATCGCGCCGCACGCGGCGGCAACAGATTGAGCGAACACTCAGGGGCATCGACGACAAGCTCGCAGGAGCCTGCGCTGATGTTGATCCCTGCCAGTGGTACTGCCATTTGCGTGCCAGTTGCTCGGTGAAGGGAATGGAAGCGCGTCGGCAAGGGGATTTGGGCTGATTGGCGCTGGATCATGGTGTTGCGCAGGACTGCGCCCGAGTGTGTCGGCTCGACACACTCGGCTTGAAAGATGTTCCACTTTTCAACAGTGCGTATGACAAGCGAAAAAAAGCCCGGCGGTGCCGGGCAATGGGTCATCTCAAAAGGAGAATCTTTCAGAAGGCGTACTTCGCGCTCACGCCGGCGTACCAGGAGGCGCTGGGGCCCGCCTCGTAATAGCGCTTCCGGGACTCGCCTACCACGACCGAGCCGACATACTCGCGATCACCGATGTTTTCGAAGCGGAGCATTTCGCCAATCGTCCAGTCCCCCGACTTCTGCTCGGCGCTCATGCGCACGTTGAAGATGGCGTACGCGGGCGCGGCGCGATCGGTATTGAGGTCGTGTACTTCCACCTTGCTGCGATAGATGCCTTCGAGGGCAGTGGTGATGCCGGTGGCCATGTGCTTGTAGGCAATTTCACCGTAGATCGTGGTGGCGGGGATGCCCGGAATGCGCTTGCCGTCATTGACGGCTGTGCCGTTGCTGACGAAGGCCTCGTCGTAGATGGCACGCATGTGCGTAAAGCTGCCGCGGGCGCTGATCGATTCCGTCAGTTGGCTGTCGAGCGCCAGTTCGATGCCTTGGCGCAGCGTGCTGCCGGCGTTCTGGTAGGTGGTGCGACCGCCCGATGAACTGGCCACCACGATTTCGTCCTCGGTGGTGATCTGGAAGATGGCCGCATTCAGGCGCGTTTTGCTCGCCAAGCGTGCTTTGAGGCCAAGTTCGAATTGCTCGCTCTTGGCGGGCTTGAGGCCGAGATTGAGTGTGCCGCTACCACTGGAGTAGGACACTTCACCGAACGTCGGCGTCTCGAAACCTGTGCCGGCGCTCGCGTAGAGATTGAGTGCGTCGGATACGCGGTAGATCACTCCGAGGGCGGGCGTCGTGCGGCTATACGTCTGGTCACCGCTGTCGTCACCGTTCGACAGGTAGTTGTCGTCCACATCGAAATGCACGCGGCTGTGGCGCAGCCCTGCGCTGAAGCTCCACGGGCCGTGCTCATAGTTGGCCTGCACGTAGGGGTCGATGCTCGACAGGGTGTCGATTTCGTCCCGGCGCAGCGCGCCGATCACGCCCAGCGTGCTGCCGATGAAGTTTTCGTAGCCACGTCGATCGTCTTGCGACCAGTCGTAGTCCAGGCCACCGGTGACGGTGAGCACGTCGTCACCCAGCTCGATGTTGTGAATCCAGCGTGCGCCGAAACCGGCGAATTCACGGTCGAAATCAACCACGCCGCCGGAGTGGGCTGCAAAATTCACTTGAGGGAATTTCGGAATCGACAGCACCTGCATCACACTGCGCTGCCCCGCGTACGCCGTCACTTCCAGCCGGTGTTGTCCGAAGCTGCGCTCATAGTTGGCCCCCGCTTGCGCATGAGAAAGATCCTTGCGGGTGTCAAAGTCGAGCGCAACCTGTTCAACCGCCTTCGGATCGGTCTTGAAGGTTTCCCACGTCGCACCCTTCGGGTCTTCCGTGCCGTCCTGCTTCAAGCCGTTGGCGACGAGGGTGAGCTTGCTGGCATCGTCCGGCTTGAGAACGATCTTGGCATAGGCCTGGTCGCGTCGTGTCTTGCTGTGGTCGCGGAAGCCGTCGGTTTCGAAGCGCGAGGCGTCGAGCAGGTAGCCCACGCCGCCTGTCGTGCCTTCCGCGCCGATCCCGGCTTTCCAGGTGTTGAAGCTGCCGCCCAGAAAGCGCCCGCCGATTTGCGGTTGCTCGGCGGGGTCACGCGTGAATAGCTGGATCACGCCGCCGGCGTGGTTGCCATACACGGTGGAGAAGGGGCCGCGCAGCACTTCGATACGCTCGGCCATGTCGAGATTGAAGGTGGCGACCTGACCCTGGCCATCCGGATTGGTGGCCGGAATGCCGTCGGCGATCAGCTTGACGCCGCGTACGCCGAAGGCCGAGCGGGCACCGAAGCCACGCACCGAAATCTGCAGGTCCTGCGCGTAGTTCTGCCGGTTCTGCACCACCAGACCGGGCACCGCAATCAGCGATTCTGAGGCATTCACGCCCAGCTGACCCTGTGTGATGTCACTGCCTTTGACGACATCGATCGAGTAGGGGGTCTCGAAGCTCTCCGTTGCCGTACGGCTGCCGGTGACAACGACCGTGCCGAGGGCGGACGCGGTGTCCGCTGCCGTGGCTGACAGACCGAATCCGGCAATCAGGGCGGCGGCGAGAGCGTGCAATGGAGTGTGACTTTTTTGGCAATGCGCATTCATCTTTTACATCCAGTTTCTGTAAATTTGTCCGAAATATACCGAGTGCGGCCGGTTACCGCGTCCGCGTATTGTTGAACCTCGGTTCATGAAAATCATGAGCATGAAAGTTGTTTCAGCCTGCAACAGCGTGTGGCAACTTGGAGCACTCGAGAATTTGCTGCGTTGTGGCGAGGGGCGAATTGTAACGGTATGTGTATCGCTTGCTGGCGTGATTTTTGAGGATTGATGCATAGCAGCGAACTTGCGATGCGAATTTCCGGTATGCGATCTGCTATTGCATAAGGGGGTAGTCTGCGCGTGCGCAGGGCGAAACCCAAAAAAATACAAAGGAGAGGACCTGGAATGTCTGATCAACGAGAAACCTGGAGACAGCTGTTGCAACTGGAGGCGCCTTGGCAGGTGCTCAAGTTGCGTCACGATGACAATGCACGACGGTTCGATATCTGGATTGGTGTGGAAGCGCCGCGCCAGTGGTTCGGATTTGGCCGCCGTGCGAATGATCAGCAGGTGGAGCACTATTCGTGGCGCCATGTGAACTTCGGCGACTGGCGTGTGCACGTGTATGTGGCGCTGCCGGTAGGCACGAGCGTCGAAGGCGTGCCTTGGGCCGGCGAGTTCGATATGCCGTTCAGCAATCAGTTGGCGCGCCAGATTTTCGGTCTGCTCAAGTCGGATGTCAGTTTGCAGCGCATCTGCGATTTGCTCGATCTTCCGGTGTCCGAACTGTGGCGTTTCCGTTATGCGCTCGATACCGGCCGTCTCAATGTCGGCGAGATGGCGCCGAAGGATATTCGCGTGGCCGAGGAGGCTGACAGCGACATTCCGGCACGGGATGACCCGGTCTGGGGCGACCTGATCGATGGCAAGCTTGAAATTGATATCCGGGTGCTGGGCCTGAAACTGATGCTCAGCCGCCTGCGCGCGCAAATGGAGAAGATTTCCGATGCCGAAATTCGCGATCTGAAGCTGCAGGAATTCCAGCGCTACTTCGCCAAGAACAAACAAATGCTGAGCCACGAGCTGGCGCAATTGAGGGAGGGCGCAAGTGTCTGATCCAAATGTAATTGAAGGATTGCCTGGCGGCCTGATGGATGTGTCGGCGGCAGCCGACCTGATCAAGAAAGGCGAGTACGTGGTGGTCGCGGGTGACGCCGAGTTGTTGGCCAAGCTGCCGAAGGGCAACTGGATCGGCGGCACGATTCCGTATTTCATGGGGCCGCGCGGGGGTGAGTGTTCCCGCAAGCAGGTGTTCGTGACCCGCGTGGGCGGGCCGTCCGAGTCACCGACGATTCGTACCTACGACGTGACCAACCTTGATCAGGTGTGTGTGGACGCGCCCGACAATGGGTACAGCCTCATCATCCTGCCGGCGTTCTCGGCCGTGCATGCGCACTACGCACGCAATGCGCCGGGTTTCGAAGACATGTTCGTCAAGCCGGTCATCGGCTGGGTGTCGGGCGTGCATCTCGATCAGCTTGCCGAAGCGGTACCGCAGGTGTTCGACGGCACCAAAGGCACGGCCGAGGCGGATTCCGCCGTGGTGATGCATGTGCCGTTGCCGCCGACCTGCTACGCCCGTGTCGACATCATCAACGGCATGCAGCAGGGCAACGGGCCGACGATCCGCTTTCCGTCGACCGGTTTTTCGGCCACGACTGCGATTATCGACGGGGTCGAGCAGAATCTCGCCCAGTACCTGGTGAAGAACAATATCGACATCAAGTTGCCGCTGGTGGCTGACTACTGCGGTGCGATGATCAACGTGTCGATCAAGGGCGTGGACGAGAAAGAAGGCCGTGTGGATTTCTACGCGCCGGTGTTTGCCGATTCGGAGTACCGGGTGGCCGAGGGCCACATTCCGTCACTGAGCGTTGATGACGGCAAAGGGGCGAGTTTTTCGTGCAACTGCATTCTCAACTATCTGTACGGTGAGCTCGAAGGCAAGAGCACGGCGGCGTTCACCGGCCCGATGACCTTTGGCGAAATTGCCTATCTGCTGCTCAACCAGACCCTGGTGCACATGAGCATCGTGCGCAACTAGCGAGGCTGACTGACGGCGCTGGCAATGTGGCACCTCGTGCGTTGGTGACGGGGTGCTGCCGCTCGGCGCGTCACGCATTCAGGGCCTGCGCGCATCCCGTCGTCGGATTGGATGCGCGCAGGCCCTGAATGCGTTGGCAGACTTGGCGAAAGTCAAGGCGCGCGGGGGACTGCTTCTTTTATGATGTGGCTCATGAGCGAACTGACCCCCAACACCGACCTTCACGGCCGACTGAGCCGTTTTGCCCAATCCCTCAATGCCGGTCTCGTCGAGCGCGACGACGCGGTGCGTCTGGTGCTGCTGGCCGCGCTGGCGGGCGAACACAGCCTGCTGATCGGCCCGCCGGGTACCGCCAAGAGCGAACTGGCGCGCCGCTTGCGGCTGGTGTTCGATGGCGCACGCTACTTCGAACGGCTGCTGACCCGGTTTTCCGTTCCGGAAGAACTGTTTGGTCCGCTGTCGATCAGCGCGCTCGAACAAGACCGCTACGAGCGTCAGACGCGCGGCTTTCTGCCCGAAGCCAGCATCGCTTTCATCGACGAAGTGTTCAAGGCCAACAGTGCCATCCTCAACGCCTTGCTGACCTTGCTCAACGAACGTGAGTTCGACAACGGCGCGGGGCGATTGCACTGCCCGCTGGTGTCGGTCGTCGGCGCGAGTAACGAAGTGCCTGACGACGAGGTGGCCGAAGCCTTCTACGACCGTTTCCTCGTGCGTCTGACACTGGCGCCGGTCTCCGAAGCCGCCTTTGGGCAGTTGCTCGAATTGCCCAGTGAAATGCAGGCGGTGCACGTTGACGCGCCGCTGACCGACGCGGACCGGCAGGCGTTGGTGGCAAGCGCCGCGCAGGTTCGGGTGCCGGACGAAGTCCGCGCGCTGCTGGCCGAGTTGCGCACGCATGTGGCGACCATCCCGCTGGCGGTGTCGGACCGCCGATGGGTCAAGATCGTCGGTTTGTTGCGTACGGCGGCGGCTACTGAAGGGCGGTCGACGGTGTCGGTGTGGGATCTGTGCCTGGTGCCGGTGTGCATCGCGGCCGATGTTGAATCGCAGACGGCACTGACCGAGTGGCTGACCGGTCGACTGGGCGTGCAGGCGGCGTTTTCGCCGCCGCGCATGACGCGCGCGGTCGAGGCGTTCGAGGCGCAGCTGACCGCCGAACTGCGGGCCAACGATCTGGACTTCGATGACAGTGGGCGCCTGCGCTTTTCGCCCGACGAGGTCGCCGGCGAACTGGCCGACGACATCGGCGATGCCAAGGGCGGTTCGGCGGCCCTGCGCATGAAATACCAACGGCGCCGGCGCTACGGCGACACGCACATTCGCGCACGCACCGAGCAGATCGACGCCTTGCGCGCGCGCCTGGCAGGCTACCGCGACGAGTTGTCCGCCTGCGCGCAGGAACTGGCGGCGTTTCGTCAGCGCAGCCTGTGGATGTCCCCCGCGTTCGGCGATGGCGCGCAAGCGCATCTGGCGGATACCGGGACGGCGCTCGCCGTCCTCGACGCTCGCCTGCTCAAGTCCCGCGAGGGTTTTGAAACCCTGCCGCGACTCGACGCCGATCCGGGGACGGTGCCCGACCCGGTCCTCTACGACTGACATGGCGCCCGCGCCTGCCGCCTCGGTCCGCTTGTTTGCCTCGCTCGAGGCACGCCTGGCGCCCCTCGATGCGTTGCCGCGCAGCTTGTGGCTGGGCGGGCTGACGCACTCCCACGGCACGCTTGAACCGCGCCTGGGGCAACTGGCGGCCATGCGCGATGCACTGGCGGACGGCGCACTGCCGGGGGTCGATGACTGGCGCTGGCCGGACGGCGCCATTGGTCGTCCGCTGCACGACATCTTCGTGCGCCAGCGCCTGGCGACGTACTGCCGAGACCAGTCCGGCCTGATCGATACCGTGCTGCAAAGCCTGCTGTTTCATCTGGATTTCATCGTCGACTATCAGGATCGGGGCGCCAGCCCGGAACGCGCCGTACAGATGGCGCTCGAAGCCTTCGAGGGAGACTGGCAGGACCGCCGCGGCGAAATGGACGAGTTGATCGACGTCTTCGGCAGCTTGCCCGACGATGGCAAGAACACCCGCTGGGACGTGATGCGCGGGCTGTTGCGCTCGGCCGGTTGGCAGGAGGTGGTGCGCATCCGGCGCCTGCTCGAACGCCTGCCCGAACTGAGCCGTGTCATCCAGTCGCTCGGGCGTGCGCGGGCGACGGACGAGATCGATAGCGGGCGCTTGCGCAAGACGCCGACGATGATGCCGGCGACCGCCATGCTGACGCGAACGCGTACGGTGCGCGTGCCCGATCTGCCGGGCGAGACGCGCGGCATCCAGCGTTCCGATCGCATCGCGCGCATGCTGCCGATCGAGTCAACCCTGCTGGGTCACCCCAAGCTGCGCCTGGTGTGGCACGCCCGGCGTGCCGAGCGCACGCTGCTGACCTACGAAGACGACGACCGCATGCAGGAAGTGGTGCATGAGGAGGCGCCGGTGTGGCTGCCCGACCCCGCGCCGCAACCCGAGCAGCGCATGGAAATGGGCCCCATGCTGGTGTGCGTGGACACCTCCGGCTCGATGCAGGGCGGGGCCGAGGCGGTGGCCAAGGCGACCGTGCTCGAAGCCGTGCGCCATGCCCACGCGCAAAAGCGTGCCTGTCACGTGTTCGCCTTCGGTGGGCCGGAGGAGATCGTGGAAATGCCGTTGTCGGTCGATTGCGACGGCATCGAGCGCATCACGCGCTTTCTCGGGCAGGCCTTCCGCGGCGGCACGGATATCTGTGGTCCGCTCGAGCGCAGCATCGAGATGGTCGAGACCGAGCAATGGAACATGGCCGATCTGCTGATTGCCTCCGACGGCGAATTCGGTGCCACCGACGAGCTCGCCGAGCGCCTCAAGGCCGCCAAGAACACGCGCGGTTTGCGGGTGCAGGGGGTGCTCATCGGCGACCGTGAAACCATCGGCCTGCTCGAAGTGGCCGACGACATTTTCTGGGTGCGCGACTGGCGACGCTACGGCGAATCGGACGCCGATTCGCCGGTGCACTCCAAGAGCCTCACCGCCATGTATTTCCCCGGCGCCTTGCGCTCACCCGAGAACCGGGCCGGCACGCGCTCGGGCAGCGAAGCCTCCGCCGCCGTGCGCGCGGGGCTGCATCAACAATTACCCTCGCAGGAGAAGGATTCATGAGTTTTGCCGCCGACTATCTCGCGCTGCTCGCGCCGTTCGCCGGTAGCCTGCCCAAAGTACGGGCCTTGCATCTGCCGCCGATCGAAATGGCCGGCAGCAAGAATGGCGAGTTTTGCGCCATCGAGCTCGAGGACGGCGCGCTGGGCTTGTCGTACGTGCTGCTCGACGACACCTTGCGCAAGTTGCTGGGTGCGCGCGACGGGCTCGGCCTGCAGGGGATGGATGCGTTCACGCTGGCGCAGGGCTTTGTCGACGGCGCGGGTGTGCAGCGCACGCTGGGCTTTGCTGCGGCCAACGCCATCACTCGCCATCTGTTCGACCGCGCCGGCTATCGGGCGCCCGACAGCGTCGATTCGATCGGCGGGCTCGACCCGGCCAAGGGCGACCGTATCGGCATGATCGGCTTCTTTTGCCCGTTGGCCGATCGCATCGTGGCGGCTGGCGCGCAGTTGACGGTGGTGGAACTGAAGGCGGAACTGGCCGGCGAGCGCGACGGCTACACGGTAACCACCGACCCGGAGGCGCTGCGCGACTGCGACAAGGTGTTGTCGACCAGCACCATCTTGCTCAACGACACGCTCGAACGCATGCTCGGCCAGTGTGCCGGTGCCCAGCGCTTCGCCATGATCGGCCCGAGCGCCGGTTGCATTCCCGATCCCCTGTTCGCACGCGGCGTGACGTTGCTGGGTGGTAGCTGGATCGACGATGGCCCGGCGTTCATCGAGGCGCTGGCCAGTGGCGAGGGCTGGGGTGCCTACGCACGAAAAAGCGCGATTACGCCCGCCGACTACCCGGGTTGGACGGCGTTGTGCGCGCGCATGTGAGCACGCCAATGGTGTTCACAGGCGACTCAAGGCGCGCTCGATCGGGGCAATGAGTTGCGGCGCCCAGTGGCGCGCGGCGACATAGACCAGCAGTGCGATGGCGACCCAGAGCGCAAGGGTGCTCCAGGTGTTGCGCCTGTTTTCGCGACGAATCGGCTGCGTCGCGAATCCACTCGGCGTCGAGCGGCTGGCCGTCGTGTTGTCGACGGTGGCTGGCGACATGCGCTGCGCTGAATCCCCCTCGGTGACGAAGTGCGCGGTGCGACCGAGCAGGACGACCCGGTGCTTCGCATGGGTGAGCACAAGCCGGTCGTGATCGTCCGGCGACTGGCGGGTGAGGTCGTGTGGCAGCCACACCTGGCCACCACCAAAGATCGGGTGCATCCGCACCGCCAGACCCGAGGCGTATTGCTCGACACGAACACAGCCTTTGGCGCTTGAGCCATTGACCTGTGCGTCTCCCCAAGACGATTTGCGCAACAGCGGGCCGGCGCTGGCCGGGATGGTGTCGGTCATGCGCGCGAGGCGACCGATCAGCCGTGTCAGGCCGATCCAGAAGGCCACGAACATGCCGATGGCGATCACGGGAATCACCGCGGCGGGTAAGGGGATGTCGAGTAGATTCATGCGTGAGCAGTGGCGTTGTCGAGTGACCGAGACTACGCAAGCAACGGCGTTGGCTCAAGCCGACTTGAGCTTGCGCGGACGCGTGGGCACACTCCGTCATCAGATGATGGCCAAGGTGTCAGGAATGAATCGTTTGCATGTGGGGCTGGTGTTGTTGTGGGTGTGTTCGATGGCGGCACAGGGCGCCGGCTTGTCTTCCGACGATGTCAGCTGGGTCAACCGCTTTGCCGACGACATGACACGCCAGTGCGTTGAGCGTTTTGAACGTGCGCAGGCGCAACTGGCCGAGAAGTCCGAAGGCGCAGCGCGACGTGCCAAGGGCTTGCTGGGCGTTGAGCGGCGGGTCAATTGCGAATGTCTGCCGACGCGTTTGCGCGTGCGCGCCACCCCCGAGGTGGTTGCTGCCTTGCGTGCGCGCAATGTGTCGGTGGTGCGCAAGTTCATGCGGGCACAGGCGCAGGCGTGCGGCGCGCAGGGCTTGCGTGATTCGGCGCAGACCAGTTGTCTGGCTTCGGAACAGGAGCGTGCGTTTCAGGCACGCAACGGCCATAAACCGAAGGATGCCGAGATCGATGCCCTGCCGGCACCGGATGCGGCCATGCAGGCGACGTGTCGTTGCTACGCCGAGCAGGTGAATGCGCTCGACGATGCCACCTTGATTGACGAAGCCGAGGCCAGCTACGCGAACTTTCGAGCGCGTGTTGACGATGCCTCAGTGCCCAAATACGAGGGCCGTATCCACGCCGCCATGCAAAGCTGCCGCACCTCTGGCGATCGCTGATCAGTTGACCGTTTTGTCGGTCATGCCCAGCCGGCTCGCGGCCTTGGGTTTCTTGCGCATGAGCAGTAGCGGCGCGCAACGTTTTTCGTCGTGGTAGATGCCGACACAATCGAGGCACTGGAAGCAGTCGTCGTAGCGAATCTCGCCGCTCGGTTCGATGGCGTCGTACTGGCAGCGGTAGCGACAGGTCTGACACGGGGTGCCGCAGGCGGCGCGTCGGGGGA
>JBNKNO010000011.1:19296-32478 GCA_050293885.1 Rhodocyclaceae bacterium
GCCACGGTCGGGTTCATGCGCCGTGGCTTGATGCCGAGCTTGCGCCCCAGTTGCGTGGTGAGGTCCTGCAGCGCGCCGAAGGGGCACAACCAACCGCAGAACACGCCCCGCCCCCACACGAAGAAGGTGATGAGGGTGAACGCCATGATGAGCAGGGCGACCGGGTCGTACAGGAAGCTGGCGAGGTTCTGCCCCTTGGCCAGGGTTTTGACGGCGCCGGTCAGGTGCACGATCGACAATTGCCCTTGGGCGTACCAGCCCAGATAGGCGAGCGTAAACAGCAGGAACGCATTGCGGAAGATCAGCAGGCGACGCGGCGATACGCTCAACCAGCGCTGGCGCGCGAGGGCGATGGTGAGAATCAGCAATGCCGCGCCGATGGTGACCAGTTCGTCCATGCGGTCGAGCCAGGCGAGCAGCCAGTCGGGCGGCGGAGCCGGGGGGCGATCAAAGTAGCGCTCGGGCGGCTTGTAGTCGAGCGTGGCCTCGCGATAGACGACATCGGGGCGGAACTGGCCGCGGCTGCGCTTGATCGAGAACACGAACTGCTGCTCGCCGGCCGGATCGATGCCCGATAGCGGGGGCGCACGCAGCACCAGCGCGGAGTCGATGGGCGGGCCTCCTGCGGGCGGTTGCGGGTCGAGGTCGAAGTCGCGCAGCTCGAGCGGTGCACCGCCCTGCAGCAGGGTGAGGTTGCCGGGGCTGGTGCCGCGCACGAAGGTTTTGTCGACCAGACGTGAGCGGCCGTGGGTGGCGACCCACCACACGTGTTGCCCGGTCTCCATGGCGTTGCGCATTTCCTCGTAGCCCTTGTCGCCGAGAATGGCACGGCCGATGGTGGGCACGTCGAGATAGGCGACGTAGAGATCGAGATTGATGGATTCGGGCGATTGTTTTGCGATCTCGTCCCAGCCGGCGACGGGGCTGTCCTTGAACAAGGCTTCGGCTTCGGCTTCGGTCAGGCGCAGGTGGCCGATGGCGCCTTCCTTGACGAGCTCGTCGAAGCTTTTGCGCTCGAACAGATCGAGTTTGGCGGTCGCTGGCGGACCGGTGTTCACGCGTTGCGCAAAGCCGAGTTTGGCGCGTGCCACGGCCAGCCCGGCGGTGAGCACCGTCTGGTTGAGAATGCGTACCGAGGCGGTCGCCTTGGTGACGCCGTCGAGTACCACGCGTCGTTCATCGTTGCCGGGCAGGGCGCCGTAGGCGCTCGATACGGTGATGTTCTTCTTCAGGCTCTTGCCTTCGTACTGCTTGACGAAATCCAGCAGGGGCTTCGGTCCCAATCCGCCAAGAAACACGGGTTCGTGCTGGCGCAGCACTTCCACGCTCATGAAGCGCCCCTCGCCATCGAGCGTGATCAGCAGATTGAAGGGCGTGCCTTCAAAGCCGGGAATCGGGGCCAGATCGAAGGATTCGAACACCCAGGCCACGGGCGGGCCGTCGGGTTGCAGTTCGGTACTGATCGGCCAGGCGGGAAGGTCGGCCGGTTGTTCGCCCACATGTAGCGGCGGGCCGTAGCGTTTGGCGATGTCTTCGCGGGAGAGTTCACCGGCCGCGGCGCCGAGGCTGAACAGCGCAAGAAAACAGAGGGCGATGCGGATCAGGCGTGAAAACGTCGACATGAAGGCAGTGGGGTTGGTTTTGTGAGTTGTCGATGAATGTTACGGCAGTCGCGATGGCGCGTTGAGGGTGCGCGCGTACGTCGGGCAATATGCCCGGCCATGGAAGCCCGGTGCGTGAAGCGCCGCTGGCGACCGCGTCAGGTTTCGATGAGGCCGCAACGCACGGCGATGAGGGTCAGTTCTGCCGCGTTGTTGGCGGAGAGCTTCTGCTTGATGTGATAGAGGTGCGTGCCCACGGTGCTGGGCGAAACGTGCGTCGCTTCGGCAACCTCATTGACCGACTTGCCGTGCGCGAGCTGGATGAAGACCGAAAACTCCTTGTCGGTCAGTTTGCTCAGTGGGTCGGCGGCACCATTGAGCTGCGCCAGTGCCATGTCCGCCGCGAGGGCGGGGTCCACGTAGCGGCGCCCCCGGCTCACGGCTTGCGCCGCACGCAGCAGTTCGTCCGGATGGGAAGACTTGGACAGGTAGCCGGTGGCCCCGGCCTTGAGCGCACGCACGGGAATCTGGGCGTCTTCGTGTGCCGAGAGCATGAGCACGTGTGCATCGGGCTGGTGGGCCATGAGCCGTTCGAGCGCATCCAGGCCACTGCCGCCCGGCATGCTCACGTCCATGATCAGCGCGTCGGGTTGATGTGTTTCGTAGGCCTCGACCGCGGCTTGCCCGTTGTCGGCCTCCGCCACCACCGTGGCGCCGGCCCCTTCGAGCAGGAGCCGGAAACCCATGCGCACGACGGCATGGTCGTCGGCCAGCACAAAGCGGGTGGAGGCGAGGGAGATGCTGCTCATTGACCGGGTTCCAGTTTGGAGGGCGCATGCGCCGGGGTTTTCTTGTCCGACACCGTTGGCAGGGGCAGGTTTACCTGAATGGTGCAGCCTCCGCTCGGTGGTGAACTGACGGTCAGGGTGCCGTTCCACATGTCGGTGCGTTCACGCATGCCGGCCAGACCGTAGCGCTCGGTGCGCGCCATCGGGTCGAAACCGCAACCGTCGTCGCTGACGGTCAGCTCGATGTGACCATCCCTCTTTTCGAGGCGCACGTCGACCCGTCGTGCGTCGGCATGTCGGGCCACGTTGGTGAGGGCTTCCTGCACCAGACGCAGCACGCTGGTGCGGAAGTCTTCAGGCAGATGTGCCGGAAGCGGGGCGATGTTGTGCGAGACAGTGACCGCGGGGTAACACAATGCCCACTGCGCGAGGTGCTCGTTGAGGGCGCGATCGAGCTGGTCGGGGGTCTCGGGTGTGCGTTCGCGCAGGCTCTCGAGAATGCTGCGCACGTTGTCCTGCAACTGGCTGCTGACGGCCATCAGCGCCTGCGCGCTGCCATGCAGGGAGGCATTGTCGGCGGTGCGCTGGGCAATGCCGCCAGCGATGGCGCGCATGGCGGTAATGCCTTGGCCGAATTCGTCGTGCAACTCGCGGGCCAGCGCCCGCTGGGTGTCTTCCATGCGCTGGTTCAATGCCCGGGCAAAGCGCTGGTCCTCTTCGAGCCGCGCGTTGCGTACCAGCGTCTGGGCGAGGTTTTCAGCCATGTGGTTGTAGGCCTCGGCCAGTTCGTCGAATTCGGCATTGCCCAAGGATTCGACGCGTCGATCGAAGCGACCGCTGGCCGAGTGGCCGAGCGCCTCACGAATGCGCGCCAGCGGGGCGACGATGCGATGCGTGGCGTAGCGGACGAATACCGTCAACAACACGATTGCCGCGACCGCCCAGCCGGCGCCGACCCACATGTTGTCCCAGGCGTCGAGTACCGAGCGCGAGGTGTCCGGTATCAGCCGCAGCCGAAGCGGCCCCTCTTGCCATTCCCGGGTGTCCACCGTCGGTGCAATCACGGCAGCGAACCAGGCCGGTGCGTCGCGGCCGGCCTTGTATGTGGGGGCAGGCGAGCTGTAGAGCAGTTGGCCGTCTTCGTCTCGCACTTCGAGGTGATTGGCGCGCAGCCGGCCGACGATGGTCACCATGTCAAGCCGCGCCTGAACGCTGAAGGCCATCAGACCAGTGGCCTTCAGCCACTGCTCCGACACACGCGTCGCCGCTTCCACCTCTTCGTGGATGGCTGCCCGGGTGACGACGCACCACAGCGCCGTCCCGGCCGCGAGACCGAGCAGGGCGACGGTGGCAACAAGGCCGCTGACCCGGTTGCGCAGGGAGCCTGAGTTGCGACTCATGCCTTGGTCCTTAGTCCTTTCCTCCAAACTTGTAGCGTACGCCAATCCACCCGGCGCGTGGCGCACCCGGGGCGACGAAGCGTTCGTCTTCCCAGTTGGCGGGGTTGGTGATGAACTGACCTTGGTCGTTGAACACGTTTTCGGCCAGGGCACCGGCCGTTTCATAGCGACGGTCGAAGAGGTTGTCGATACGGCCGAACAGCGTCCAGCCCTTGGCGAACTGCCAGTCGGCGTCGACATTGAAGACGGTGTAGCCGCCGACCTTGCCGTTGTCGTCGCCGCCGTTTTCGTTGCCGCGGACGAGCTGGCCGCTGAAGCTGCGCATCTGGGCGCCGATGCGCAGTGCGTCAATGGGCTTCCAGTTGAGCGCGAGTTTCAGGCTGTGACGCGGCAGGCCCGGCAGGCGATCGCCCGTCGAGACGCGGATTTCGTCGGCGCCGCAGCTAGGATCGTCACCGGCGGAACTGTTGGACTCCGAGAGCAGGCAGGCAGAACTCTGGAAGCTGGCCTGCAGCCAGGTGTAGCCGGCGCGCCAGTCGAAGCTGCCATGCGCGCCCGATAGATCCAGTTCGACGCCCTGTCGACGAGTCTTGCCGAAGTTGGTGAAGTAGCCAGCGCTGGTGGACGTGCCCACGAACAGGATGTCGTCGTGGTTGGTGGTGCGGAACACCGAGGCGTTCCAGTTCAGCGCCTTGCCATGCGCGCCGCGCAGGCCGAACTCGAGCGTCTTGGCGACGACTTGATCGAGGCGGGGGTCGGAGCGCAGGGCGTTGGGCAGCGTGCACGGGTTGGCCGGGTCCGCACAACCCAGCTCGATCGGTGTCGGCGCGCGATTGCCTTCGTTGTACGAGGCATAGAAACCGAGTGCCGGGTCGATCTGCCAGGTGACACCGAGGGCCGGGTTCACGCGCTGGTAGGTGAAGTCGCCATCCAGATTCGGTGCGGTGGCGTTGAGGCGGTCCCGGTTGACGACACGGGTGCGGTTGTAGCGTGCGGAGCCGGTGAGCGCGATGCTGTCGGTGACCGAATAAGTGTCGGTTGCGTACACGCTGCTCGAGCGCGTGCGCCCGTCGAGACTGTTTTCGACCTCGATGTCGCCGGTGGGGTCGACGCCGCGTGCGGCATTTACCTCACCTTCCTGCGAGGTCTGCAGGAAGCTGGCGCGCGAGCGGTCATGGCTCGCCCCGACGGTGAGTTGATGCGCCTCGGCATAGTGCGTCCACTGCGCGGCCAGGCCGGTGGCGTACTGGTCGGTGGCGGTGCGGTTGATCGCGCCGCTCGGATCGGCCGGCCCGGTGTATTCGTCGTTGTTGTCGCCGTTGAGGGTACGGGAGTGGACGTTGCGCCAATAGACGCGGGCAGTGAGTTGGTTGTCGTCGTCCAGCCAGTGGTTGCCGGTGAGCGCGATCTGCTTCAGTCGGTTGCGGGTTTGATCCGGGTAGTTGTAGACCGTCTCACGGTTCTGCCGAAGCATGCTGTCGGGCAGCAGGCCGTTGCCGATCAGGTCGTTGTCGGCGTAGTTGAGGCTGACGGATACATCCGACATGTCGCCACGCCAGCCGAACTTGCCGAACAACTGCTTGACGTCGCTGGGCGAGCGGTCACGCCAGCCGTTTTCGTCAAAGCTCTCTGCGGCGACGAACCAGTCAAGCGCCTGATTCGAGCCGCCATGCGCGATGCTGGTGGTCCAACGCCCGAAGCTGCCGGCGGTCGCTTCGAGTTCGGTGCCCGGGTTGCTTCGCCCGTCCTTGGTACGCATGGAGATGGCCCCGCCCAGGGTGTTGAGGCCAAACAGCGGATTGGAGCCGGGGACGACGGTCATCTCTTGAAGTGCGGCTTGCGGGATCAGATCCCAGTTGACCACGTCGCCAAAACCTTCGTTGACGCGAATGCCGTCCACATACACCGACAGGCCTTGTGCGGTGCCGAGCAGGGGGGAGGCAGTGAAGCCGCGAAAGTTGACGTCTGCCTGGTACGGGTTGCCCTGATTCTCGTTGATGGTTACGCCGTTGAGTTCGGTGTTCATGCCGTTGACGACCGATGCGCCGCCGACATTTTTTGTCCGCTGCACATTCGCGGGGACGCGTTCGCGCGCAATGCCGATGCCGGGGAGCGGGGTGGTTTCAATGACCTCGACGGTGGATAGCGTGCTCTCGGCGTGTGCGGCAGCGCCCATGGTGGCGAGCAGTATGGCAAGTGGCAGTCGGTGAAATGTTGCGTGGAACATGAATTGTGGTGTCTCTTGTTATTGCGGGTTGCTGAGTACGTCGAGTTCGATGTCGGGATACAGATGGCTCACCGAGCGGGAGAATTCGGACTTGGAGAGCGACAGGGCGCGCAAGGCGGCCGGCATGGGCTTGGCCAGTACCTCGTTCATGTCCAGCCCTTCTTTGGCGGATTCGCGCAGCGTCTTTTCCAGCCAATGTAGCCAGGCCCGTGTTTGGCGAATCGGCTCGTCGTTGGTGCTGACCGGGCCGTGCCCGGGCACGATCAGCCGGGCGGGAATTTTCGCGAGCAGATCAAGCGCCTTGTTCCAGTCTGCCAGATCGGCGTGGGGCGTGGTGGGCGCGCGCTGGTGGAACAGCAGGTCGGCGGCGAACAGCACCCCGGTGGTTTTGTCGAACACCACCAGATCAGCCGGCGTATGCCCGGCCATCGCCAGTATCTGGAAATGATGCTTGCCCAGCGTCATCTCCCCCGCGCCGATGGTGGCGCCCGGCGGCGCGACCTCGGTACCCGCCATGGCGTTGCCGGCAAGACGGTACATGTTGTCGTTGAAGGCACCGCCTTGCTCTTTGATGAGCGCGATGGTCTCGGGGAGTGCTTCGACTTTCTTGATGTCGAAAGCCTGATTGCCAAGAAAGTGATCCGGGTGATGGTGGGTGTTGAGCACCGCGACAATCGGTTTGTCGGTGATGCGTTTGATCGCGGCGCGCATCTGTTCGCCGTACAGACGTGAGGGTCCGGTGTCGATCACCAGCACGCCGTCAGCGGTGACGACGAAGGCCGTATTGACGATATTCCCGCCATTGGCATAGGAAAAATCATCAGTCGAGCCTTCGAGCATCCAGGTGTCCGGTGCGATCTGCTTGGGCTGCAGGCCGTAGTCGAAGCTGGCAGCGCCAACGCTGAAGGCCACGAGGGAAAGCATGGTGCCGGCGACGCGGCGGATGAGTGCGGCAGTCGTCATCATCATTGCTCCACCCATGCGTCGATGCGGTTGCCGTTGTTGTCCCGTCCCCGAACCTTGATGCGCGAAACGTCTTTCAGCGAATCGGGGAGGTCGAAGGTGAACAAGGGGTTTTCACTCACGGGCTCGAAAGACTGGATGCGCATCAGGACGCTGCCGTCAGGCTGCGCAATTTCAAGTGAATCGATATAGAAGGCGGGAATTGCCGCGGCCAGTCCCGTATCCATCGGGTGAATGATGCGCACACGAAGACGGGTGCCGTCCGGGCGCGACCACATCCGCCCGCTGACTTCATTCAGGTGCGATTGCCAGAGCGGCGAGCCGGACGCCACCGACGGCGCCGAACATCCGCCCCCCGTCGTGGTGACCCAGGTGCCGCCGACGTGCCAGCGTCCGTCTGACGTTCGTGCTGCGGCTCGGACCGGCGTCGTCTGCTGCAGCTTCACCCGAAAAGACAAGCGCGCATTGGCGGTGACCGGTTCGAAACTCAGGATTTTGAGAATCGGGTTGAAATCGGCGAAAACCACCACTTCCTTCACATCCGGCAATCCCGAGGCATCGACGGTGATTGGAACCTCCATGGGGTTTTCGGCCGAAAGCGGCGCCAGTACGCGAACGCGATCGTCGAATTCAACGGAATCGTCGCCAAAAAACAACTGGCGCATGTCTTCCCAGCGGGCGGAATCAAGCGGGTCGGTGGCTGCGAACGCGGGCAGAGCCGCACAGATAAACAGCAGGCAAGCGAACCAGCGCGTAAGTTGGGCGCGGGTCATGAATGTGTCTCCAGATATCGTTGTTGTGTCGCCTCGGGATGCAAGCGCTATGCCACGGGCGATATGCCTTGGAACGGTGTTATCACAGGTCGGTGCGTGAAAGCAAAAACGATGGGCTGGCCTTGCGTTGGCCCGATATTCGTCGTTGGAATCCCATACCGCCGATGTCGTTATTGTGCGTCACATTTTGGAGCACTTGGTGATTAATGGAGCAATAAATCATGTTTATCCTGGAGGCTCCTTCAGTTGGGTTGCAAGTGTGGAATGTTCCGCGTTGACACTGTTTAGGCGCTTGCATGTGTCGCAAGTTCATTATCTTTCAGAGACTTTAGGTTGGCCCCGTAACATACGGTAGCGTCCGGAAAGCGCCGCTGGCGGGTGATTTGGCATGTAATGGCATGCCCCTTGCAAGAATCCCGTCGGTGGGGTGTAATGCTCCACGCCCAACTACACAACGACACTGGGTCAATTCTAGGAGGAATCTCGATGAGACAATCGCGCAAGCCGTTCAGCTGGACGGCAATGTCGGCGGCCGTTGCAGCAACTTTTGCACTGACCGTTGGCGCCGGAGTAGCACAAGCCGGTGTGACCGATAAGGACATCGTCAACGATGCAGCCACGCCGGGAGACGTCGTCTCCTTCGGTATGGGTACGCAAGGTCAGCGCTTCAGCCCACTCGATCAGGTCAATACCGAAACCGTCAAAGACCTGGTGCCCGTGTGGTCCATGTCCTTCGGCGGCGAGAAGCAGCGCGGCCAGGAATCGCAACCGCTGGTGAGTGATGGCGTGATGTACGTGACGGCTTCCTATAGCCGCCTGTTCGCTATCGACGTCAAGACCGGCAAGAAGCTGTGGAAGTACGAGCATCGCCTGCCGGACGGCATCATGCCCTGCTGCGACGTGGTTAACCGCGGTGCCGCACTGTACGGTGACCTCGTTATCTTCGGCACCCTGGACGCACAACTCGTTGCGCTGAACCGCGAGACGGGCAAGGTCGTCTGGAAGGAGAAAGTTGACTCCTACAAGGCCGGCTATTCCATGTCTGCCGCGCCGATCGTCGTCAAGGGTATGGTCATCAGCGGTGTGTCCGGTGGTGAATTCGGTGTTGTCGGTCGTCTGGAAGCGCGCGACGCCAATACCGGCAAGCTGGTCTGGATTCGTCCGACGGTCGAAGGCCACATGGGCTACACCTTCGACGCCAAGGGCAACAAGAAGGAAAACGGTGTTTCCGGTACCACCAACGCTACGTGGCCGGGTGACCTCTGGAAGACCGGTGGCGCTGCGACCTGGAACGGCGCAACCTACGATCCGGAAACCAACCTGATCTTCGTCGGTACCGGTAACCCGGCACCGTGGAACAGCCACTCGCGTGGTGCTGGCCAGCCGAAGGCAGACAACAGCGGTGACAACCTCTTCGCTGCTTCTACGGTTGCCATCAACCCGGATAACGGCAAGATCGTCTGGCACTACCAAACCACCCCGCGTGAGGGCTGGGACTTTGACGGTGTGAACGAATTCGTTTCCTTCGACTACAAGGATCCGAAGTCGGGCAAGACCATCAAGGCTGGTGGTAAGGCTGACCGTAACGGCTTCTTCTACGTGATCGATCGCACCAACGGCAAGCTGCTGAACGCTTTCCCGTTCGTCAACAAGATCACCTGGGCCAAGGGTATCGATCTCAAGACCGGTCGCCCGATCTACAACGAAGACAATCGTCCGGGTAACCCGGCTGATAGCGCCGATGGCAAGAAAGGCAAGGTGGTCTTTGCTGCACCGTCTTTCCTCGGTGGCAAGAACCAGATGCAGATTTCCTACAACCCGGATACCGGCCTGTTCTATGTGCCGGCCAACGAGTGGGGCATGGACATCTGGAACGAGCCGGTGGCTTACAAGAAGGGCGCTGCTTACCTCGGCGCAGGCTTCACCATCAAGCCGCTGCATGATGACTACATCGGTTCCCTGCGTGCGGTCGATCCGGCTGCTGGCAAGATCGTGTGGGAAAACAAGAACTACGCTCCGCTGTGGGGTGGTACGCTCACCACGCGTGGTGGCCTGACGTTCTACGGTACGCCGGAAGGTCTGCTGAAGGCGCTGGACGCCAAGACGGGTAAAGAGGTCTGGAGCTTCCAGGTCGGTACCGGTATCGTGGCTCCTCCGATCACCTGGCTGCAAGATGGCGAGCAGTACGTCGCCGTCACGGCTGGTTGGGGTGGCGCAGTGCCGCTGTGGGGTGGTGACGTTGCCAAGCGCGTGAACTACCTCGAGCAGGGCGGTTCCGTGTGGGTGTTCAAGCTCCACAAGTGATTGGACTGTAGGCCCTGCTTGCAGGGTTGATGGTTGAATCAAGTGAAACCCACGCCTCGGCGTGGGTTTCACTTTTTGGCGCCTTGAGAAGACGCGGCCTGATTGATTCGTTAGGATCGGTCGGTGCTTGCATGTATATTCGGCAATGCGTCGAAATGCGTTCGAAGTGCGAGGCGCGTGCCGCGGCCGTTGCGTTCGCGTGAGGGGCGCCTGATCAGGTGAAAGGGCCGTTTTCCCATCGGGGAGCCTTGAGGAATTAGTAACTACTTGGTGCATCTTGCAGTGCGGTATACTTATAAATATATCCTTAGCTCCAAGGTGTGTTTGCCCTATATGCGGTGCAGCGAAACGTGAAGATGTTTGATGTTGGTCATAAAGTCTTTGCGGCACTGAACCTAGAATCTGAGGTGGCCACGCTTTGGCGTGTTAGTTGAAAATTCTGAATGACGCAATTGCCCCATTCGAGACACATTTACGCGGCGGATGCCAGCATGTGTCAAAGAACCTAGAAGATTTCTTTTCCCCAATCCGATCTGGAGGATTCCCATGAAACTCTCTCAACACGCTACCGCTGGTGCGCTATGTCTTATCCTCGCGGCACCGGCGCTGGCCGAGCATCACACGTCGGCTGATATGCAGAAGCTTGCACTGTCAAGCGGCTGTATGACGTGCCACTCAGTCGAGCCGGGCAAGCCGGGGCCTGAAGGCAATGCACCGATCGGCCCGGCATGGCAGGATGTGGCCGCCCAGTATGCCGGCAAGCCGGGTGCTCAGGACTTCCTTACCCGTATCGTGCTCGAAGGCTCAAACCCCTATTCGAGTCACTGGAAAGGCAAGGTCAGTGGCCTGTCCATGCCGCCGAACGCGGTCGCAATCACCGAAGGGAATGCCCGCCGCCTGGTGACTTGGATTCTCTCGCTCAAGAAGTAAGAGTCAGTGCTGCGCGCAATGTCGCGCAACATGGATTGGGGCGTCGCCATTGAGGCGGCGCCCTTTTTTGTGGGCCAGACTTGAGGCGTCTTGAACGCCTTCCGGATGGTGGGGTGAGCGAGTGCAGTCAAACACCGCAATCTCGCTATGGCGGGGCAGGGTCGGCGCCGGCGACTGCGATATGTCACAGTCGCCCGCTGAATGTGGGTCAAGTCAGCGTCGACGCGCCGTTGTGATATCGGGATTCAGTTTGCGATAGAGCGTGTTGCGGCTGATGCCAAGCAGGCGAGCCGCCGCGGAGATGTTTCCGCCGGTTGTCGCCAGCGCCTGCTCAATGGCCGATTGTGTCATGGTGCGCAAATCCGAACTCGGCTGGCGTGCCAGCGGATTAGCCGAGAACGAAGTATCCACCAAAGCCGCGTCAAACAACTCTTCGGGTAGGTGAGTGGGCTGGATCTCGCACTCGTCTTCGTCCAGCAGCGCCACTGCGACCCGGATGGTGTTGTTTAACTGGCGCAGGTTGCCCGGCCACTCGTGGTGTTCGAATATTTTTTTTGTGCGCTCTGAAAGTACGAGCAAGCGGTCGGGCGCAGCGAGTTTGAGCATTTGGCGGGCGAGCGCAAGTACGTCACTTCGCTCACGTAACGGCGGTAGCGTGATCGTCAGCCCGTTGATTCGGTAGTAGAGGTCTTCTCGAAAGCGCCCTTCCTTGACGGCATCTTGAAGGTGATGGTGAGTCGCGCAGATCAGGGAGATGTCGACCGGTAGCGCCTCCACGCCGCCCAGTGGTACGACGGTACGTTCCTGGAGGACGCGCAGCAGTCGAACCTGCAGCGTGTGCGGCATGTCGCCAATTTCGTCGAGGAAGAGCGTGCCACCACTTGCTTGCGCGATCTTGCCCAATGCGCCTTCCCTCAATGCTCCGGTGAAGGCGCCGCCGATGTAGCCGAACAGCTCAGACTCAATCAGGCTTTCGGGGATGGCCGCGCAGTTTAGTGCCACGAACGGCATGTCGGTACGGTCGCCGCTGGCATGAAATGCTTTGGCGAACATCTCCTTCCCAACGCCGGATTCGCCCTGAATCAGCAGCGGAATGGGCTTGTTCAGTATGCGGTAAGCGCGATCCAGGGCACGCTGGACGCGTTCGTCTCCGTTGGCGAGGCTACCCAGCGGGCAGCCTGGCGGGGTCGGCATCATGACTGATTCGCCTCCGCTTTTGTTGTGTCGGTTGATTGAAGTTCGGGGTTTGATGAAAATTTTCTAGAAACGCGAATCCCTTGTCGCAGCCCAGTGGCAATGGTTGCTTGGCGCCGACGTTCGGGTGACAAGCAGATGCTGCGCATGCTTTTGCCGGCGCAGGGCAGACAACTCTCGTGTCGCATCAGTCGTCATGACGCAATCAAGCATTGGCGTGCCTCGTCAAAAAAAACGGGCGGACACGAGGTCCGCCCGGAAGGTGTCTCATCTTTCGATGAGGAGGGAGACCCTTCTCGGCTCCTGGCGGGGCTGCATTGTGCTGCTGCACCCTGACCGGATTTTTGAAGGAGCCGAGATTTGTTCGGGGTTCATGCTTCAGCTGATCGTCGGCGTTCCGGTAATCACAGCTCGTTGATTTCAGTTGGCTGCGTTCCGACGCAAGCGAATTGTTTTACCGTCATTACTCAATCTTATTGAGCAACACCCGTGCCTGCTTCTTTTGATGTTGAAACATACATAAAAAACAAGGTGTTATTGTATTCTTTGATGCCTTTGTGTGGCGGGGTGTTCTGGCGTTGAGCAGTTTGGTGAGAGCTGTGTGCAATATTGGAGCATCTGCTTCAATATATGCGAACGACATTCGTGCCGTGCGCATCCGCTTGATGGGCGGTCGCAAAAAAACGGCGTCCCCGAGGTGGAGTCGCCGCTACTGCTGCATTTTATTGCCGCTTGATGAATCTGCGGGTGTCCCTAAGGTGCTTGGTCTCGCTGCTTCGCGCGCGGTAGCATGCGTTCAAGCGTGCCGTCTCGCTTGAGTGCATGCCGAATAGCGGCTGCGATATGAAGCACGATGACCGTCGCCAGCGTCCACGCTAACCATTGGTGAGTGGTGCTGAAAAGATGATTGAGTGTTTCGTCCGGGTAGCCGGGTTTCGGCAACGTTATGCCGAAAAATTTCAGTGGATACTTTGTAAAGCTCACTGACGTGAATCCGGCAGT
>JBNKNO010000011.1:32599-75713 GCA_050293885.1 Rhodocyclaceae bacterium
ACGATCAGAACGATGGCCACTAGACCGAACGACTTGTGAATGCCAAAGGCCCAGCCTCGTTCGGGGCCCTTTGGCAGGTCGGCCATCCAGATTCCCCAGCCGATGAGGCCGAGGACGATCAGTGCATGCAGCCAATGCAGGGCGATTGAGCCCGGATTGTATCGATCAGGTGGGTTCATGTGATGACAGCTCCGGGATCGTTCCTCCACCGGTGCATGCCCGCAGACGTGGTGCCAATCGCGGCATTGGTCTCGGGGTTGCTCCAGGTGGCGGCGCGCTTTTTGCCGGTGTTGGCGAAGAAACGCTTGCCTTCGGGTAGTAAGCCGATGCTGCGAAGGCGTTGAATAACGTGGAGAGCCTTGGCGACTTTGTTGGTCGCGGTATCGATGCCGCTGAGCGTGCCTGAAAATTCGTCAGACACGTGTGCTATCGCGGTTGCCTTGGCATTCAGTGGAAGCAATGCGGGCGGCGGTTTTTCCGCGAACCGAACGGCGGCCACCTCGGCGTCTCCTCGTTGTCGTGCTACCCGCGTTTATGGCGTGCGATGCGTGATGCCTTGCTCCGCAAATATCTTGTCGAGGGTGCCATCGCTATGGATTTCCTCGAGTGCGGCATCCAACGCTTTTTCGAGCTCGTTGTTGCCCGACTTTACGGCCATGCCGATCGCCCAGCCCTTGATGCGCAACTCGGGCATCTCGACGGGGCCAAGTGAAAAACGGGTCTCGTTGCCGAGCGCGTCTTCAAGTGCAGCGCGGGTTGCCATGACAGCCGACACTTCTCCCTTCTGCATGGCTGCGACGGCTTCCTTGACGGTAGGGAAGTGAGCTACGTTGTCACGCAAACGTCCGTTCAGGACGGCGAGCAAGAAGTCATCGGCGAGGCTGGCGGTTTCGACGCCGATCTTTTCGCGCGTAAAGACTTCCAGCGCGAGTGCAGCTGATCCGGTGACCGGAGGAACGCGCTCAGGATTGCGCGCAATGGCCACCGACTCAAGATGATAGGGGCCGAAGATGCGTACTTGCTCGTTGTTCTTTTCAAGGTACGGATCGACCGGTACGTGGAGCATGACGTCCGCTGGGCGGGTGCCCAGGTAGTGGCCTTTCCAGACCATGTTGCGCAGATCGTCGTTCATGTCTTCATCGGCGGTGAAGCCGACGATGTCCGCTTGCAGGCCGAGGCGTTTGGCCAACTCTCGCCCAATGGCTACGTCCACGCCCTTGCCGTTGTCGGAGTAGGGCGGAAAGTCGTTGTAGACGGCAATGCGAAGGCGTCCCGGATCCTGCGTTGGCGGTGTTGCCGCGCTGACCGCCGCAGCGGTCGCGCCAAGCACCAGGCCAACACTCAGAATGAGCGCTCGAAGGGAGGCCTTATTCTTCATGCACTGTCTCCAGCCATGAGCGGATGGACCACATGGCTTCTTGGGGCAGGATGCCTTCGAACGGAGGCATGTAGACGCGACCACCGCGGACAGAGCCATGGCGGATGCGGTTCAGGAAAATTTCGTCGCCTTCGTCACCGGCCGGCAGATAGCGAAGATCGGGTGCGATACCGCCGGAGATGCCGCCCAGGCCATGGCAGCGTGCGCAGTTCTGATTGTACGCAGACGTGCCGATGCGAATGGCTTCCTTGTCTCCTCGGTAAGGGTTGGCTTCCTGCCACTCTTCACCCAGGGGTTTGAGGGTTGATACATCCACTGCTTGCGGCGTGACATCACCGTGAGCAACAGCTTGGGTGGCGCCCAGCGCCAAGGCAACAACAGCCGCGCAGGTGGCGGCACGTGCGTACATCGCGTGTCGGAAGTTATGGGTCACCTCGTTACTCCTCTATTTTGCTATGAAAATTATTGATCCCATCGGTGTTGAAGCCGGGGTAATTCTACAATCGAGCAACAGCCGTGCCAGCGGCTGTCGACGCGTTGTCAGGGTGTAATAACGTCTGATGTGTGTGCCAGGTTGACTCGCTTCTCATTGTAATAGGCCGAAAAGCCGCCGCGGCGCCATACTTTTTGATACAGTTGCGCTCTGGGTGTATGTTCAACATTGGAGCAGGTGTCCTGTTTCAAAGCAGTTGAATCCAATTCACAAGAGGGTGTCGGCACGGGGTTTTCCGGCACGGCATCCCGATGGAGGAGAAATGGAGCAATCGTCCGATTTGCGGCGTCTCGATCAGATCGAGCGTGCGCGTAGGTTGTTCTTTGAGGGCAAGGATCGGCCGGAAACACTGGTTGGTCAGGATGTTCTAAGGTCTTGGGAGCGATGCAGGCGCACCGGACTGAGCGAGAAAGGCGAGTCTAGCATCGGTGAGCCTGTCAGCGAAGGGCAATTGCGCGAGCTGCGTGAGCGCAATCACCGCTTCTTGTCGCACGGGATGGGAATTGTGGAATCCCTCTACCTGCAGGTCAAGGATTCCGGGAGCGTCGTATTGCTGGCGGACGCGACGGGCATGCTCTTGCATCGGGTTGGTGACGCCGGGTTCGTCGATCGGGCTGATCGTGTCGCCCTTGCACCCGGCGCTTCGTGGGATGAAGACTTGCGCGGGACCAACGCGGTCGGTACGGCGATTGTCGAGCGTCAGCCGACCGAAATCTTCGCTTGTGAGCACTTCCTGCCGCAAAACGGCTTCCTGACTTGTAGTGCTTCTCCGGTATTTGATCCGCACGGCGCGCTTTTGGGGGTGCTCGACATCTCTGGCGATTCTCGCCTGTATCAAAGTCACACACTCGGCCTGGTGCGCATGGGGGCTCAGCTCCTTGAGCGGAATTTGTTCGATGCCGAGTTTGCCGCGGATGTGCTGGTGTCGCTCTATCTGACCCCCGACCAAGTCGGATGTGTTCAAGAGGCGGTGCTTGCGGTATCGGTTGATGGGGAGGTTCTCGGGGCCAGTCAGGCCTGTCTCGACTTGCTGGGAGTGGCGCGGGCCAATCTGTCGCAGGCCGATTTCGGCATGCTCTTCAAAACACCGCTGGGGCAGTTGATTGACCGGGCCAACGGGAATCCGACCGCGCTGATAGCGCTTGATACATTAAGTGGAGCACGGATGTTTGCACGAATCAGGGGCAATATCGCAACGATTTCTTCTTCATCGCGTCGAACCGCGGCTTCGTCGGTCGCGAGTGAGGCGCCACCGATCAGCAAATCGCCTCAGAAGCAGGCGAGCGGCGCCCGCCATTCGCTCACGCTGGATGATTTGCGCACCGGCGACATGCGCATGGGGCTGGCGATCGATCGGGCGCTGCGTATTTCCGGTAAAGATATTCCCATACTGATTCAGGGCGAGTCCGGTGTTGGCAAGGAGCTCTTTGCCAAGGCCTTTCATTTCAGCGGCAGCCGTTCGGCGGGCGAATTCGTGGCGCTCAACTGCGCGGCGATTCCGGAAAATCTTATCGAGTCCGAGCTCTTCGGCTATGTGGGCGGCGCATTTACCGGCGCGCGCAAAGAGGGTGCCATCGGCAAAATTCAGCAGGCGCATGGCGGCACCCTGTTTCTCGACGAGATCGGTGACATGCCCTTGCACCTGCAGGCGCGGCTGCTGCGCGTGCTTCAGGAGCGCAGCGTTATTCCGGTTGGCGGCGCCAAGCCGATTTCGGTGGATATTTCGCTCGTTTGCGCGACTCACCGAACGCTCAGGGCTGAAATTGCTGCGGGCCGCTTCCGTGAGGATCTGTACTACCGTGTCAACGGTTTGACCGTGACCTTGCCTGCGTTGCGCGAACGCAGCGACTTGGCATCGCTTGTCGAATCGCTGCTGCGTATCGAGGGAGAGGGGCGGCCGTTGGTGGTCTCCGAGTCCGCCATGGCGTGTTTCTGCGACTACGACTGGCCAGGCAATATTCGTCAGCTGCACAACACCTTGCGACTTGCGGTCGCATTGCTCGACGATGATGAGGACGTTATCGGCGTCGAACATCTGCCCGAAGAGCTGTTGTCTTTTGATCGGGGGGAGGTTGCGGAGAGTTTTTCGACCCGGCCGAGTGCAGTGCCGACGCCTGGCGCCACAAGTGCCGGCATGGCGAGGCTGGCGGTGATCGAGCGCGATGCGATCGATCAGGCGCTGGGTGCTTCAAATGGCAATATTTCGCAGGCCGCGCGCCGTCTCGGCATCAGCCGCAATACGCTCTACCGAAAACTCGGCCGTCTCTGAATCGCGCTGCTTGTGCCGATTGCCCGTTCGCTTACCAGCGGGCGGGCAGTTTTCTTTTGAGCAGTATGTACTGGTGATGGATTTCGACGTAGTCGCCCGCCACCAGTTCGCGCAGAATGCGATTGACCATTTCGCGGGACGCGCCAACGAGGTTGGCGAGATCCTGCTGGGTCATGCGCCGGCGAATGATGCGCATATCGCCTTCGGGCTCCGACATGGCATCGAAAATACGTGAAATGCGGCCAAATACGTCGATGAGCGCCAACGCGCGCACATTGTCGGTCAGCTCGCGGATGCGCCCGACCAGATTGCGCACAATGATCTGCATCGATCCGGGATTCGCGGCCAGCACATCGAGAAAATCACTGCGCGATATTTGAAGGAGTGTGCTGCGCTCGATGGTGATGACCGAGGCGGAGCGCGGTGCTTCGTCAAGCAGGGCCAGTTCGCCGAAATAATCATCCTGGCCAAGCAAAGAGAGCGTGACTTCCTTGCCGTTTTCCTCGGTAACGAATACCTTGAGCGCGCCGGCGTCCACGATGAACATGCCATGCGCTTCGTCGCCTTCGTTAACGACGATGGCGCCAGCCGGGTAGACTCGCTGCCGCACGTGATCGGCGAGCTTGGCAAGTTGCTCATCGGGAAGTCCTGCGAACAGTTCGATGTTCTCGAGCGTCATGCTGTGCCTTGTAATATCCAAAACCCGTTGCAACCGGAGAACAATGTCTTGAACCGCGTCGGAAAACGCGCCCTGCTGTTACTCGCATTGTCCGTGTTGTCCGTCGGCATGCTGTGGGTAACGCCACTTCAGGGGCTCGAACGGAGTGCCGGTCTCAGTGCATTGTATGACTTTCGGGGTATCCGGAAACCGCCTCAGTCGGTCGTCATTGTAGCCTTGGATGCGTCGTCAGCACAGCGTCTTGGTATTCCCAGACGTCCGGATCTGTGGCCTCGACACTTTCATGCCAAGCTGGTGGACGGTTTGTCCCGCAGCGGCGCCGTTGCGATCGGTTTCGATCTGCTGTTCGAGCAGCCCGGCGTCGAAGCCGACGACAAAGCCTTTGCCGGCGCATTGACGCGTGCTGGCAACGTGGTCCTGGCCGAGCGCGTGGTGCGCCATCTGGTGAAGGGGGCTGAGGGCAACGTGTTGGCGGGGGTTGACCGACTCATTCGCCCTGCGCCGGTGCTGGCGGAGGCGGCTTGGGTCACGGCGCCGTTCGTGCTGCCCAAGACGCTCGATGGTGTGTTCGAATTCTGGACATTTCCGACCGGCTCGGGCGGCAACCCTTCGATGCCGGTGCGGCTTTTCGAGCGTTGGTCCGAACACTACGGTCATCAGCCCGACTACCCGGCCGGCGCGGGTGACCGACTGGCACTCAATCTCTACGGGCCGTTCGGCACATTGCCGATAATGACTTACGCCGACGCGTTCGAGCGGATTGCCGCGGGTGACGTATTGCCGGAGGTTGAAGGCAAGGTGGTGCTGGTGGGGCTGGCCGAACCGAATCAGTCCCTGCAATTCGATGCCTATCGGACGCCTTACAGCACGCCCGACGGGGTGGATATCAATGGGGTCGAACTTGCGGCGACTGCCATCGCCAACATGGTTGAAGGTAGTTCGCTGACCCGTTGGGTAGGGGCCAAGGCACTGGTGCTGGTGCTGGGTTGGACGGGGGTGCTTGCCTTGCTGTGGGGTGTGGCGCGCGCCCATGTTGCGGGCTTGCTCACCCTGGTCCTGATGGTGATGTTCGGCGCAGCTGCGGTGGCGGCGTTCTCGAGCGCCTTTGTGTGGGTGCCGGTCGTGTTTCCGCTGATCGTGTCGCCGTTGCTGGTTGTCGGGTTCGGCATGGCGATCAAGTATCGCCGGGCGCGCGGGCGGCACCGCCGCTTGCAGCAGATGCTCGAATCCGATGGCGGGCAGGGAACCTTCGCGCGCTTGGCCGGCGCGCTCGAGTCCAGGCGCGACGGCGGCGTGGTGCGGGCAGTGTGTCTGAGTAGCGACATTGCGGCCTACACGGCGCTGGCCGAGGGAATGTCGCCCGACGAAGCCCGGGACATGCAGAACCGCTATCTGTCTCATTTCCTCCCGCTGGTGGAGTCCCACGGTGGTGATGTCACCGATCTGGTGGGGGATTCGATCATGTGTCTGTGGGTGGTCGGGAAAGATGAGGCCGGGGCGTGCCGGCGTGCGATGGCCGCGGCCATGGCGCTCGATGAGCGGATGAATCACGCCCGACCCGAGGGAACCCTGCCGACGCGATTCGGCCTGCACGTTGGCGATGTCTTTTTTGGCGAGCTGGGTGTGGGCGACCGCGTTGAAATTCGTCCGGTCGGTGATGTGGTCAATACGGCGAGCCGAATTCAGAGCGCATGCAAGCCGCTGGGCGTCAGTGTGCTCGCATCGGAGGCGGTCATGCGTCATCTCGATCCCGATGAGGTGTGTCACTTGGGACGTTTTCAGTTCAAGGGCAAACAAGACGCCTTGCCACTGGCCACGCTCGGTAGCGCGGGTTGTCCGTCAGATGCTGTGGACGAGTTCGAACGGGCGCTGACGCGTTTCGCGGCGGACGACATCCCCGGTGCGTTGGCGGCTTTCAGCGCGGTACTTGCTCGTTTCGATAGCCACGGCCCCGCGCATTTCTATGCCAAGGTGTGCCAGACGCCGAGCATGTATTCCGATGGCGTCGTTGTACTGGCGCGAGTTTGAGCCGCTGCGCCTGCAGGGTGCATTGAGCAGGGGGGAGAAGGCGTCGTCGCTGCTATGAAATAAGTCACTTCGATGTGGCGACCTGCGGCATTTTGACGATTGGTTTCATTCGCGATACTGAATGTGTCAGTCAGGCACGCTTGTTTGCCAGATATCGGAGCCGATCATGCAGATCCATCCTGTGCGTTACACCCTGCGAGGTATTCCGTCGCCGCGTCCATTGGCGTGCCATGAGTCGACGCAGCGCGCGCGTTCGTACGATCTCAAGATTGAGTTCGCCCACCGACGAGACAGTCAGCCAACGGTTGAACGGCCTAAATGGCTCGATCTATTGCGCGGCAGAATCAGCCTCGACGAGTTGTTTCGCAGCTAGGTGCCGCGCGGACGAGCCCGCCGCTTTGATTGTGATGGCTCGGCTCGTCAACTATGATGGCCGGTGTTTTGAAATCATGACGCTGCGCTAGATGCCTACCACTTCCCGTTCCATGTTGAACCTGCGGCCGCGCCGCGCACTGCCTGGCGCCATCGTGGCCTTGGTCTCTCTGTTTGTTTCGGCGATTGCGCATGCCGAATGCGCGACCCCCGTCGCGACCATCGTATCCATTCAGGGACAGGTGGATTTCAGCGCCGCCGGACGGACTGAATGGCGTGCCGCGACGGTCGGCCAGGGCCTGTGCCCCGGCGAGTTGGTCACCGTCCGCAAACAGAGCCGGGCCGCGGTGCTGTTCGAAGGCGATGTACTCACCCGTCTCGATCAGTTCACCACCCTGGAAGTGGCGGCTCCCCCTAAAAATGGCGATACGGCTCTCGGCCTGCGTGAAGGCATTGCGCACGTCATCAGCCGCCTCAAGAAGCGCGTCGAAGTCATCTCTCCCGTCGTCAATGCGCTGGTTGAAGGTACCGAGTTCACCGTCATTGCAAAGCCGGGTGTCGGCCGTGTGGTGGTTGCCGAAGGCAAGGTGCGGGTCAGCAACAGCGCTGGAGAGACCCGTTTGCTGGCCGGTCAGGCGGCGGATGTGATCTCAGGTCGTGCCCCGAGCAAGATCGAAGTGCAGCCCCTCGATGCGGTGCGCTGGGCAATCCACTACCCGGTCGTTGTCTGGCCGGCAGACGCCTCACTCAAGGAAGCGCGTGCGCTGGGTGTTCAGGCCAGGTACCCGCAAGCATTGGCGAAGATCGCCGGCGACAACAGTGCGGCGGCCACGTCGTATCGGGCCAACCTGCTGTTGGCGCTCGGGCGTTTCGACGAGGCGGGTGGCTTGCTGGGTGACTCCGTGGTGACCGCTGCCGAGTCCAAGGCGCTCAAGGCCATTGTTGCAGTGGCACAGGGACGGGTGGCCGAGGCCCGGGGGCACATGGATGCGGCGCTGGCCGAAAGCCCCGAAGCGGTGTCAGTGCTGTTGGCCGAAAGTCACGTCAGCCAAGCAGAAGGGCGTCTGGAAGATGCCTTGCGTGCCGCGCGCATGGCCACCGAACTGATGGCGGACAATCCGTTGGCATGGGCACGTCGGGCCGAGCTTGAACTCAGTCTGGGCCGCGTGGATGAAGGCCGCCTGAGCGCGGCTCATGCCCTCCGGATCAGTCCGAACACGGTCCGCGCGAAAGCCATGCTGGGATTCGCTCAGGTGCTCGCTGGTGACTACGCCGACGCGCAAACGCGTTTGCGCGAGGCGATCGCTGACAACCCGGCCGATCCGCTCGCGCACTACGCGCTCGGGCTTGCGCGCATTCGTGCAGGGCAGGTCGCCGAAGGCCGTCGCGATCTCGAAGTGGCCGTGCTGCTCGATCCGTCCAACGTCGAATACCGCGCCACACTCGGCCGTGCCTACATGGCTGAAGGGGAGGACAAACGGGCCGAAACGCAACTCGATCTCGCCAACCGGATCGACCCGGCATCGCCCACGCCGCTGTTCTTCAGCGCGCAGCGACGCCTCACGTCGGGCGATGTCATCGGCGCCATCGACGACGGCAGTCGCGCCCTGGCATTGAACGACAACCGCCTCACGCTGCGCTCGCCCGCCTTGCTGGCCACCGACCGCGCCGCACGTGCCACCACCCTGGGCTCCGCCTATCAGGCCGCCGGTTTCGACAGCGCGCTCAAGCAGATCGCGTCCGACGCGGTCGAAGCCGATCCAGCCAGTGGCCCCGCCCACCGGATCATGGCTCAGGCTTACAGCGATGATCTGCGGCTGGAAAGTGCGCGGGTAAGCGAGCAGTTCCAGAGTTTTGTGTATGGCGACATCGGTCAAGCCATGGTGATGCCGCAGGAGCTTGTTGCGGCACTGCCGGTACTCGACGGTGCGCGAGTGATGTCGCTCAACGAAACGGCGGCATTGTTCGACCCCAAGCCCTACCGGTTTTCGTTCAGCGGCTTGGTGGGCACACAGGAAAGCTGGGGCACAAGCGTGATGGCCTCAGCTCACAACGATCGCTTCCAGGCATCGCTGGGCCATTTCGACTACCGCAGCGATGGGTTCGCGGACAATGCGGATGTCGATGTCACCACCTCTCGCGCCGAGTTACGCGGAAAACTGACCAACGGTCTGACGCTTTTCGGCGATATGCAGCACAAGGATTTTTCGACGCGTGACGTGACGCAGGCGCTCTTTACGATCAACCAGAGCTCGTCGGCGAGTGAGCGCAGCGACTTGGCGCGTATTGGATTGCGCTATCAATTGTCGCCGACGAGTACAGCAGTACTTCTCGCGTCGAACGAGAGTGGTCATGCGGGCAGTTCAGCTGAGCAGTTTGAAAGCTCGATTCTCATCACACCACCGTTCCCATTCCCTTCCACGTTGTTCCGCACTCGTCCTTCTGAAGAGACGGTCAGTCGGTTCGGTCAGCGGTCGCTTGGACTTCGGTTGGATGGTGCTGTGGCGCGAGCCAATTACAGCTTTGGCCTCATCCAGAATTCGTTCAAGGAGACGAGCGACATCAATGAGATGACGAGCGTTAGTATCAACAATGGTCCATTCTCCACGACCAATACGCCGTCTCATTTGCGTGAGGACTCGCGCGCGCGGACGCTGTTCGGGGAGCTCCGATGGCGCTTTGTTCCAAGCGCCGACCTGCATTTGCGTGCGACGCATACCCACTACCAGAACGATCGATACAAATACAGTGCGAGCGGGAAGGAGGATCTCGGGCGTCGTGATGCTGGTCGGGTCTCTCCCAGTCTCGGGTTGGTGGTGCGAGATGTGTTGGGCACAACCTTCCGAGGTGCATTCATACAGGGCGTATCGGTGCGTTCGCCAGGAGATCAAACGCTGATGCCCGCTCGGTTTGCAGGTTTCGACAGTGTATTCGACGACATCGAAGGCACGCGCTTCAGGCGTCTGGCCCTTGGGTTTGAGCGCAGGCTGGGCGTCCGCACCACGGTTGGTGGCGAATGGTCGTTGCGCAATTTTGATGTGCCCTACGATTTTTGTAGTGAGCCTGATTGCCTGACTGAGTGGGCTGAGCGCTCCCATCGCGTGTTCGTCAATACACTCTTGTCTCGGCGGGTTGGATTCGAAGCGGGATGGCAATACCGCTCGCTTCGTGTGCTTGGAAAGCCCATAGCGGTCAATCAGCCCACCAAAGTACGCACCGAAAGTATTCCGCTGCGGTTGTTTGTTCAGTGGCCTGAGCGGGGTATCCGCGCGATGATCGAAACCCTGAGGGTTCGGCAGGACGCCTTCAATCATTCGATTTCCCGATTCAAGCGCAACAGCGCGTCTTTCTGGATGACAAACCTTCGGTTACAGTATGGAGCGCCTGCCGGAAAGTGGAATGTCGGTATGGATGTTCGAAACCTGTTCGATCAGAACGCTCTGATTCAGGATACGGATTTGGTGACTGCCGAGCCTAATACGCCATTGTGGTACCCGGAGCGTTCAGTATTCTTTACTGCGCGGATCGCGTTCTGACGCAATTGGCATTGCGAATGCCTGTCCGCAAATAGATAAAAATAAGGGGATTGCGTGCGTTACTTGATGATTGTGTTGTCAGTGCTGGCGACGGGAGTTCTGAGCGCCTGTGTTTCGACTGCCTCCAGTACCCGGGCCGATATCAAAGTGCCGCTACAAGGCCATGGTGGGGGGTTCGCAGTTCTTCGCGACGGCGAATACTTCAGCATCGACGACAGCGGAAATGTCAGCCTCAGTTGCCTGCTATGCAATGATCCCGATGCTGGAAGTTCCGCGTGTCGCGAAAAAGCGGATTCGCTTGGTACGCAAGTTTGCAAGGGGTTTGCGGCTCCGACTTCCGATTCGGCGCCGAGAGGTTTGATGTGCCAGGCTTATGGCCCGTCTGGCCCGTTGCCGCCGGTGCCGTTTGGTACGCCGGGATACACTTGCTACAAGTTCTCGCCGACTTCATGTATTTGCTTTACTGGCTAACGAATGATTTCGCGATGTACGATGAAAATGCCGCCTTTGTCAGGCGGCATTTTCTTTTACTGCGCCCCATCCAGTCCCAGTTTTTCAACCCGCTGTCGCCCAGCGATCCGGCTGTCGAGAATCGCCCGGTTGCGCACTGTCATTTTCAGGTGATGTGTGTGTGCGTCGACATGATGGACCGGAATCGACCAATTCATGCCGCGTGGCGGTGTCTGGGTGTTGCTGATCAGTGCGGGTGGCACGTCAGGTGACGCCGGGTACAGTTCGAGGGTGGTTGAGCCGAACCACGGGTCGCGTGCGAGATAGGTACAGACGATGGCGGGCTCGTTGCTGGGTTCGGGTTCGGCGTCGGGTTCCTTGATGATGAGGTCGCAGTCCGGTGCGCTGTTGGCGAGTTGAACGCGGCAGCTGTCCATGCCGGTCGGTTTGCCGTCCATGTGGAATGTCCACAGCGTGACGACGCAGCAGGCGTCGCCTTCGGAGGGCCATTCGCCGAGTAGTTGTTCGACGTTGTATTCGAACGGCACGTAGGCGTAGCGGCCGCTTTCGGGGTCGGGGTGGTGTGTCCACATCGAGCCGTCACGGCGTTTGAGTCGGATCGGTTGTTTGAATAACCGGGCCGGCCCGCCGTCGACGGGGCGGATTTCGATGCTGTAGCTGTAGCCGGGGGCGAGCGCCGGACCCTGGATGCGGATGAGGCCGCCGAACGGGCAGGGCCGGCCGAGATCGTCGGCCAGCAGGCCGCTGGTGGCAAAGCGCGCGTCGGGCAGCGTGGTGCCGTGGACCGAGTCGATATCGGCAGTCGGAATGCCGCCGACAATGGCGAGCTTGCCGCGCACCGGTGCCGGTGCGGGCGGCAGAAAGATGGTGGCTTCGGCGCTCCGGCGCGAATCCTCCGGAATTTTCAGGGTGCGCCCCGAGAGTGGGCGCGTGGCGGACAACACGGCGCGTAGCTTGAGGGTGACCGGGCCGGCGGCACCGGGCCGGTGATAGGACGACAGCTCAACCGGTAGACGCGCGACGAGGTAGCCGAGCGAACACGACGGTGTGACCGACAGGCTGGCCGAGCCGAGGTAGTGATCGCGTTTGTCGCCAGACGTGCCGGTGAGCCAGAAGCTCACGTACTGCGCGCTTGTCTGGGGCCACGGGCAGTCACTGGCGGGCGTCTCCAGGCGTGCAATGGCGACGAGGCTCTCGGGCGTGTTCGGGTCGAGCGCGACGGCGCGTAGCTCGATGGGGATGTCGGCAGGCGCGGTGGTGTCGAGCGGATCGGCCTCTGTGTTCAGTAGTGCGGTGAACGCGTCGGCGCTGAGATCGGTTTGGTGCTGCTCGAGTGCCTCTCGATAGGCTTGTGCTCGGCGGGCGTTGGTGGCGGGCTGGTCATTGATGTCGGTGCCGTTCGACGCCGGAAGCATCGTTTTGGCAAAGTGCGGGCGGGATGTTTCCGCGTGAGTGGCGTTGAGAATGTCTCTTTCCCGCACGCTTCCCCACACCGGACGCCAGTCCGGCTGATTGGGCGGCGGGCAGATTTGCCATGACAGCAACACGCGCATGCGGACGGACTGGCCCGCTGGATGGAGCAGCGAGTGCGGCAAGCTGATCGATGCGCTGAACATGAGCGGACCCTGTGCGCCGTCGCGTGCGACGTTGAAAGCAGGAAAACTGCTGACGCCGTAGTCCTGCCAGGTGACGCCGTTGTCAGTGGACAGGTAGTAGCGAATGAACTCGGTCGAGCCGGGGCCGATGACATCGCTGCCATAGCCGTCGATCTGTGTGAGCTGGACGATGGCCTCGAGGCGCTCGTCGGCGCTGTGATAGCCGATCTCGACGAGCGATTCATAGGTCGGTTGCGCAACGATGTCGAGTGTCGGGGCGTGCGGGCTGTCGGCCAGGTTGCCGAAATAGTTGGGATTTTCGGCCAGCAAGGCTTTAAAGTGGCTGCGTTCTCGCAGATTGGGCGGTTCGGTCGGTGTGCGCATGGTCTGCCCGCTTTGGATGTGATCGGAAGGCGCACAGTCACCACCGGTTCGACGAGATCGGGGCGGTCTGCACCGGTCAGAGTGTCGCTCTGTGCCGATGGTGTTGGCAGTTGTACGTTCCACCTGTCGGGCGTGACATTTGTCACAGCCAGCGCGGTGGCAAAGTGAACGCGTGATTCAGGATTCAGGAGAGATGGCGATGCCGATGGTGATAATCCATTCCCTGCCGCTGGGCGACGGAATCAACATGCCGGCGGCCTTGCGTGGTGTGTGTGAGCGTATTGCGGCGCTCGGGCAAGTGGAGTTGGCCCATGTGTCGGCAAGCTGGCGTTATCTGCCGGTGGGCGGGCATGCGGTCGGCGGTGTGGCGGCGGAATGCCAGCCGCGGAACAGTCACCCGATCATGGCCGAGCTGATGACGCCCGATTTTTACCCGGACGCGCGTATCGAGGCCATGCTCACCACGATTGCAGAACAGATTTCAGCCCATGCCGGGGTGGCCCTGACCAACGTGTTCGTCGCCCACCGGGCGGTGCACTCGGGCCGCGTGTTCGACAACGGCCAAATCGTTTCCTGGCCCGCCACGCAGGACTGAGCGCAGCCGCTTGCCGGCGGTGAGCCGGTCTAGCGTTTGCTCTGGCTGGTGAGTTCTTCCATGAGCGTCAGTTGCGCCGAATGGCGCTGGCCGCGCGCCACCTTGCGGCGATACTGGCCGTCGGGCAGCATCTCCCAGGCCATGCAGTTGTCTTTGAGATAGGCGCGCAGGCCTTCCTTCATCACGCGGCGTTTGAGGCGCGGGTCGAGTACCGGGAAGGCGACTTCGATGCGCCGGAAGAAGTTGCGATCCATCCAGTCGGCGCTCGATAGATACATCTTCTCTTCGCCATCGGCGTGGAAGAAGAAGATGCGGTGATGCTCGAGAAAGCGGCCGACAATCGAGCGCACGCGAATGTTTTCCGACAGCCCGGCAACGCCGGGGCGCAGTGCGCACGGACCGCGCACGATGAGGTCGATGTCCACCCCCGCCTGCGAGGCGTCGTACAGCGCCTCGATGACTTCCGATTCGAGCAGCGCATTCATTTTTGCAATGATGCGCGTCTTGCGTCCGGCGCGTGCGATGTCGGCTTCGGCACGAATGTGGGCAAGCACATTGGCGTGCAGGGCAAAGGGCGCCTGCCACAGGTGGGTGAGCTTGGTGGCCTTGCCGACGCCGGTAATCTGCTTGAACAGTTCGGCGACATCTTCGCCAATGGCTTCGTTGCAGGTGAGCAGGCCGAAGTCAGTGTAGAACGCGGTGGTGCGCGGGTGGTAGTTGCCGGTGCCCAGGTGCACGTAGCGGCGCAGGCCGTCGTCGTCGCGGCGCACGAGCATGAGCAGCTTGGCGTGGGTCTTGAAGCCGAACACGCCATACACCACATGCACACCGACTTCTTCGAGCCGCGAGGCCCAGTTGATGTTGGCTTCCTCGTCGAAGCGGGCCATCAACTCGAGCACGACGGTGACTTCCTTGCCCTTTTGCGCCGCGCGCATCAGGTGTTCCATGAGAATCGATTCGCTGCCGGTGCGGTACACGGTCATCTTCACCGCCAGCACGGCGGGGTCGTCGACCGCCGCGCGCAGCAGGTTGATGACGGGCAGGAAGCGTTCGAAGGGGTGGTGCAGCAGCACGTCCTGCTCGCGGATGACCGAGAACATGTCCCGCTTGCCATCCTCCAGAACGCGCGGCAGGCCGGGTTTGTAGGGTGCGAAGGTCAGGTCGGGGCGGTCGATGCGGTCGGGCAATTGCATCAGCCGAACCAGATTGACGATGCCCGGGGTGCGATAGAGGTCGCCCTCCGCCAGACTGAACTGCCGGAGCAGGAAGTTGGCCATGTTGGGCGAACAGTTGTCGGCCACTTCCATGCGTACCGAGTCGCCGTAGTGGCGCTGCTGCAGTTCGCCCTTGAGTGCGGAGCGCAGGTCGGTGACTTCTTCCTCGTCGACGAACAGATCGGAGTTACGCGTGACGCGGAACTGATAGCAGCCGAGCACCGACATGCCGGGGAACAGTTCGCCCACATGGGCATGCACGACCGACGACAGGAAGATGAAACCGTGCTCCATGCCACTGATGGCGGGCGGCACCGGGATGACGCGCGGCAGGGCGCGGGGTGCCTGCACGATGGCGGCATGGGTATCGCGGCCGAAGGCATCTTCGCCGCTCAGTTCGACGGCAAAGTTGAGGCTCTTGTTGAGCACGCGCGGAAAGGGGTGGGCGGGGTCCAGGCCGATGGGCGTGAGCACCGGGGAGACTTCGTGCTCGAAGTAGTCGGCCACCCAGTTGCGCAGGGCATCCGACCAGTGATCGCGCCGCAGCACGGCGACGCCTTCGTGCACCAGCGCGGGCAGGATCTCGTCGTTGAGCAGGCGGTATTGCTCTTCGATGATCTGATGGACGCTGATGCTGATTTCGTTGAGTACCTGCGCCGGCGTCAGGCCATCTTCCGGGTCGGGTTCGGTGACGCCGAGGCGAATGCGCTCCTTGACCCCCGCGACACGCACTTCGAAGAACTCGTCGAGGTTGCTCGACACGATGCACAGGAAACGCAGACGCTCCAGCAGCGGGACGTCCGGATCGGCCGCCTGGGCGAGCACGCGTCGCTGGAACTGCAGCAGCGACAGTTCGCGGTTGATGAAGGTGACGGTGGGGGCGGCGTCCTGGCTCATGTCGGTCGATGTCATCTCGATGGATATATCCTTGGAATGTTAACGCTTTCGCCGTGTTTTCGCTGGCGTGTCGCGTGGATATTGGGGGCATTAGTGTTTTACACCCGGGTTACGACACCATGACGTCCGACCAACGCAGCGGATGTCTCCGCGCCCGGTGCTATCATCCGCCTCACGCCGTCATCGAATCTTCTGGTCCATCGCAACATGCATAAAGAACGGGTCGCCGCCGTAGATATGGGTTCCAACAGTTTTCGCTTGCAGGTGGGGCGGATCGACAATGACCAGATCTACCCGCTCGACGGGTTGAAAGACCCGGTGCGCCTGGCGGCCGGGCTGGGGGACGACAAATGGCTCGATGAAGATGCGCAGTTGCGCGGTATCACCGCGCTCAGTCGCTTTGGCGAGCGTCTGTCGGGTTTCCGGCCCGACGAGGTGCGTGCCGTGGCCACCAACACCTTGCGGGTGGCCAAGAATGCGCCGGAGTTCATTGCCAGGGCGGAGGCGGCGCTGGGCTTTCCGATCGAGGTCATCGCCGGCCGTGAAGAAGCCCGCCTGATCTACGTGGGCGTGGCCCATACGTTGCCCGAGCCGCAGCGTCAGCAACTGGTAGTCGACATCGGTGGCGGGTCGACCGAGTTCATCATCGGCCGCTCCTTCGAGCCCTTGCAGCTCGAATCGCTGTACATGGGGTGCGTGAGCTATACGCTGCGTTTCTTCCCCGAGGGGCGACTCGACAAGAAAGGCTTCAAGGAGGCGGAGCTGGCGGCGCAGCGCGAGTTGCAGACCATCGTCCATCCGTTTTCCGAAGTCGGCTGGGAACTGGCGGTCGGCTCCAGCGGCACGGCCAAGTCCCTGTTCGACATCCTCGTGGGCAGCGGATTTGCCGACGGGGCGATCACCCGTCAGGGGCTGGAAAAGCTCAAGCAGGTGTTGCTCAAGAACGGCTCGCTCGACAAATTGCCACTGAGCGGCATCAAGGCCGACCGCCTGCCGGTGTTGCCGGGCGGGCTGGCCATCATGCTGGCCATCTTCAAGGCATTCAATCTCGAGCAGATGGTGTTCTCCGAAGGCGCCTTGCGCCTGGGGGTGCTCTACGATCTGCTCGGACGCTATCACCATCACGATTTGCGCGACGCCACGGTGCAGGCCTTCGCGGCGCGCTACGGCGTCGATCGGGCGCAGGCCGAGCGCGTGGGGGCCACGGCGGTGTATCTGCTCGAACAGCTCGATCCGGCTGCCGCCAATCCCGACAACCTCGATCGCCGATGTCTGCAGTGGGCTGCCACCTTGCACGAAGTGGGCATTTCGGTGGCGCATTCGAGCTATCACAAACACAGCGCCTACATTCTCGGCAATGCAGACATGCCGGGCTTCTCGCGCATGGATCAGGGGCGTTTGTCGCGCTTGGTGCTGGGCCATCGCGGCAAGCTGTCGCGTCTGTCCGCCATCGATCCGGCCAGCAGCGATTGGCAATTGATCGCCTGCTTGCGCTTTGCGGTGGTGTTTCATCGCGCGCGCGATGAACGCAGTTGCCCGCCGGTGAGTATCGAGCGTGTTGGTCATGGCTTTTCGCTCCGGGCCGACGCCGACTGGCTCGATGGCTTGCCGCTGACGGCGGCGTCGCTCAATGACGAGATGGAGCAATGGAATTCAATCGGCCATCCGCTTACCGTGACCACCCATGAACACGCGCCCTCGGTGGGCTGAACCCAGCTTATGCATCCGCCTGCGCTGCATCGCGTCGATGGTCTGATTCGCCCGGAAGGGGATTGGACCTTGGCCGCGCTCACGCCGGGGATTGGTCCGATCCGCCGCGCACTGGATCACGTGGACGCCGTGCACTGGGATTTGAGCGGCGTTGCGCGGCTCGACAGCTTTGGCGCCATGCTGCTGTGGCGCGCTTGGGGTCATCGCTTGCCGGATGGCCTGCAACTGCCCGCCGAGCTTGAAAATCACTTTGCCCGATTGGCCGAGATCGGGCGCGTGCCCAGCGGCAAACGGGCGCGCTTCGGCCCGCTCGATGCGCTGGCCGCGTTGGGGCGGCTGTCCTTGGGCTTCGTTACGCACCTGAGTGATTTCGTTGCGCTGATCGGGCGCTTGCTGATCGATCTCCTCTATCTGCTCGGTCGCCCGCGTGAATGGCCGATCAGGGAGTTTTCCGCCAATCTGCACAAGGTGGGCGTACGCGCGATGCCGGTGAGTGCGCTGGTGGGTTTTCTCATCGGCGTGGTGCTCTCCTATCTGTCGGCGCTGCAACTGAAGGCCTTCGGCGCCGACATCTACATCGTCAATATTCTCGGCATGGGCATCATTCGCGAACTCGGCCCGGTGCTGGTGTCGGTGCTGGTGGCGGGGCGTTCCGGTTCGGCCATGACGGCGCAACTGGGCGTGATGCGCGTGACCGAGGAGGTCGATGCGCTTACCGTGATGGGCATTTCGCGCTATGTGCGGCTGGTGCTGCCCAAGGTCATGGCGTTGAGCGTCGCCATGCCGTTGCTGGTGCTATGGACCTCCGCGGTGGCCTTGCTGGGCGGCATGGTGTCGGCCGAGGTGCAACTGGGCCTCAGCTACGGTTTCTTCCTCGAGGCCTTGCCCAAGGCGGTGCCCGTGGCCAACCTCGTCATCGCGCTCTCCAAGGGCGTGGTGTTCGGCGTGCTCATCGCCTTGGTGGCCTGCCACTTCGGCCTGCGGGTGAAGCCCAATACCGAAAGCCTGAGCGCCAACACCACGGCGTCGGTGGTCACGTCGATCACCACGGTGATTCTGGTCGATGCGGTGTTCGCCATTGCCACGCGTTCCATCGGGGTGCCGATTTGAGCGCGCCGGTCGTCAGTCTGCGTGGCCTGTCCACCCGCTTTGGCGACAACTGGGTGCACAAGGGCATCGATCTGGATGTGCCGGCCGGCGAGGTGGTTTCGCTGGTGGGCGGTTCGGGCAGCGGCAAAACCACGCTGCTGCGCCAGATCGTCGGTCTGCTGCAACCGGCCGAAGGCGAGGTGAAGTTGTTTGGCGAACCGCTGTTTGCCGGCAGCCGCGACGAACAGAAGCTGCGCCGGCGACGCTTTGCCATGTGCTTTCAGCAAGGGGCGCTGTTCTCCGCGTTCACCGTATTCGAGAACATCGCCTTTCCGCTGCGCGAGAGCCGCGTGGCCACCGAAGCGGAGATTCGCGAGCTGGTGGGGCTCAAGCTGCACATGGTCGAACTGCAGCCCGAACACGCCGATCTCATGCCGGCAGAGCTTTCCGGTGGCATGATCAAGCGTGTGGCGCTGGCGCGGGCGCTGGCGCTCGAGCCGGAACTGTTGTTGCTCGACGAACCGACCGCCGGGCTGGATCCGACGCGCAGCGCGTCCTTCGTCGAGCTCGTCAAGGATCTGCAGCGCCAGCTTGGCCTGACGGTGGTGCTGGTGACGCACGATCTGGATACGCTGGCGGCGCTGTCGTCCCGCGTGGCGGTACTGGCGGAGAAGAAGATTCTGGCCTACGACACGCTGGACGCGGTGATGCAGGTGCCGCATCCTTTCATCGAAGAGTTTTTCCTCAGCGAGCGCAGCGCACGGGCACTGGCGCGAGGACGAGAGGCTTAAGTCATGGAAAACCGGGCGCACGCCATTCTGGCGGGCTTGTTCGTATTGTTGATGGGCATCGCGGCGGTGGTGTCGCTGTGGTGGTTTTCGGGGGCGCGCGAGTCGATGCGCGAAATCGAGCTCGTCAGTCAGGGGAATGTTACCGGCCTCAATTTGCAGGCTTCGGTGCGTTTTCGCGGTATCTCCGCCGGCCGCGTCGAGCGGATCAGCATCGACCCGGTTGACCCGCGCAACATCCTGGTACGCATCAGCTTGCGCGATGATCTGCCACTGACCCGCGGCACGACTGCATCGCTTGGCTATCAGGGCGTGACCGGCCTGGCCTTCGTCCAGCTCGAGGACCGTGGCGCCGACTTGCGCCCGCTCGAAGCGTCGCCGGATGGCGTGCCACGCATTGCGCTCGCCGCCAGTTTCATGGATGAGCTGTCGGATGTGGCCGTCAGCGCCCTGCAGCAGTTCAAGACCGTGGCCGACCAGGTGCAGCGGCTGTTTGCCGACGACAACGTGGCGCGGATGGGCGAGACCATGAAGCGACTGGAATCGGCCGCCAAGGGCATGGACGAGACCTTCAAGGAGGCGCCGGCAATGATTGCCTCGGTTCGCGGTCTGTTTTCGCCGGCGAACCGCCAGCGGTTTTCGGCCGTGATGGGGAACCTGGAGCAGGCCAGCGGCGAGGCCGGGCCCGCGCTCGGCGAGTTGCGGACGCTGCTGGCGAAGCTGCGCGAAACCAGCGAGCATATCGACCAGGCGGCGATGTCGGCGGGCAACGACCTCGTCAACGGTTCGCTGCCACGGCTGAACACCCTGATGAAAGAGCTGACGGTGACGTCCAAGCGCCTGACGCGTCTGATCGAGGAGGTCGACGCGGCGCCGCAGATGTTGCTGCTCGGTCGCGGCATGCAGGCACCCGGGCCGGGTGAGGATGGATTCGAAGCGCCCGCGGCGCGATAGGAGAACGATGGATGCGATGGTTTGACTGGCGCTGGATCGGTGTTCTTGGCGTCGGCGCGATCTGCGCCGGATGCACGTCCTTCGGCAAGCCCGAGGTGCCGCCGACGATTTACGACATCCCGCCGCTGACCACGGAGGTGCGTCGGGTGGGGGTGCCGATGGCCGATCTCGAGGTGATTGCGCCGTCCTGGTTGTCGTCGTCCGCCATGCAATACCGACTGGAGCCGGTCAATCGGCTCGAACGCCGCGTGTTCGCCTCCAGCCGTTGGGCAGGCATGCCAGCCGAGATGATCGAGGTGGTATTTGGTCGTGTCGTTCAGACCGAGCCGGCGGATAATGGGTCAGGGTGTCGTTTGCGGGTCGAACTCGACGAGTTCATGCAGCGATTCTCGACGGCAACCGACAGTAGTGGTGTGATCGAAATTCGAGCCACCCTGCTGGCACCGCGTACCGATGTGATCGTGGCCTATCGTTCGTTCATGGCCGAGCGTCCGGCCCCCAGCGCGGATGCGGCCGGGGGGGTGATTGCATTGCGTGCGGGCGTGAATCAGCTTGCGCTTGAGTTGGCGGACTGGCTGGCCGGGTTGTCGAGCAACCAGACGCAGATGAGTTCATTGGAGAAGCGCTGCGCCAGATAAGCAGCGCGTCCAAATTCGAGGAGGAGACCTTTCATGAGTGGCAATCAAGGAACACCGTACGCGCAAGGCCTGGACAAATGCGCGGCCAATTACGTACCGCTGACACCGTTGAGCTTTCTTGAACGCAGCGCTTACGTGTATCCCGACCGCGTGGCGGTGGTGCATGGCCAGCGGCGCTACACCTGGAAAGAGGTTGATGCCCGTGCCCGTCGGCTGGCCTCGGCACTCAAGGCGCGCGGCATTGGCGAGGGCGACACGGTCGCGGCGGTGCTCAACAACACGCCGGAGATGTACGAAGCGCATTTCGGCGTGCCGGCAACCGGCGCGGTGCTCAACACCATCAACACCCGTCTGGATGCCGAGGCCATTGCCTTCATCCTCAACCACGGCGAAGCCAAGGTGTTGCTCACCGATCGCGAGTATTCGCGCACCATGGCCAAGGCGGTCGAGATTGCCGGTCGCGCCGACATGCTGGTGATCGACGTCGATGACCCGGAATACGACGGCCCGGGCGAGTGCATCGGTTCGCTCGGCTACGAGGCGTTTCTGGCCGAGGGCGACGCGACCGCGACCTTCGACATGCCGGACGACGAGTGGAATCCCATCTCGCTCAACTACACCTCCGGCACCACGGGTAATCCGAAGGGCGTGGTCTATCACCACCGCGGCGCCTATCTCAACGCCATGTCCAACATCCTGTCGTGGGGCATGCCGCCGCACGCGGTGTATTTGTGGACGCTGCCGATGTTCCACTGCAACGGCTGGTGCTTTGCATGGACGATGGCCGCCAATGCCGGCGTCAACGTCTGCCTGCGCCGGGTCGATCCGCGTCTCATCTTCGAGGCCATCCGCACTCACAAGGTCACGCACTACTGCGGCGCGCCGATCGTGCATTCGATGCTGGCCAATGCGCCGGCCGCGTGGCGCGAGGGCATTGATCACAAGGTCTTCGGCCTCGTTGCGGCGGCACCGCCGCCGGCCGCGGTGATCGAAGGCATGGCCAACATCGGATTCGACCTGACCCATGTGTATGGGCTGACCGAAACCTATGGCCCGGCGGCGGTGTGTGCCAAGCACGACCATTGGGCCGATCTGCCGCTGGCCGAGCAGGTGGCGCTCAACGGGCGGCAGGGCGTGCGCTATCACGCGCAGGAGGGCGTCTGCGTCATCGACCCGGATACCATGACGCCGGTGCCCTGGGATGGCGAGACCATGGGTGAAATCATGTTCCGCGGCAACATCGTGATGAAGGGCTACCTCAAGAACGAGACGGCCACGGAAGAGTCCTTCCGCGGCGGTTGGTACCACACCGGCGACTTGGCCGTGATGCAGCCTGACGGCTACGTGAAGATCAAGGATCGCTCCAAGGACGTGATCATCTCCGGCGGCGAGAACATCTCCTCCATCGAGGTGGAGGACGCCTTGTACAAACATCCGGCCGTGCTGGCGGCGGCGGTGGTGGCCGCGCCCGACGAAAAGTGGGGTGAGGTGCCGGCGGCATTCATCGAGTTGCGCGAAGGCAGCGACGCCACCGAGGATGAACTGCGTACGCATTGCCGCGAATATCTGGCCGGTTTCAAGACGCCGAAGATCTTCACCTTCTGCGAATTGCCCAAGACCTCGACCGGCAAGATCCAGAAATTCGTGTTGCGTGAGCGGATGAAGTCGAACTCTGCCATCGAATGACGGCCACACGCAGGGCGTGACGGCGGGCGCGCATGGACGCGCATCTGCCGTCACGATGTCTCATATCGAGGCGACGACGAGCGCCCGAAGAGGAGGAGAGAACTCATGAGTGCCAGTACGAATGCGAATGCCGAACCCATGGTGCTGCGCGAGGATCGGGGGGGCGTGGCGCATCTGACGCTGAACCGCCCGGGGCAGTTCAATGCCTTGTCCGATGCCATGCTCGGCGCCTTGATCGAGCAGTTCGACATCATCGGCAATGACACCAGCGTCCGTGCGGTGGTGCTTGGCGGGGCGGGCAAGGCCTTTTGTGCCGGCCACGACCTCAAGGAAATGCGCGCCAATCACCGCATCGATTTTCAGCAGGCGCTGTTCCGCAAGTGCGGCAAGTTGATGCTCAAGATCATGCGTTTGCCACAGCCGGTCATTGCCCGCGTGCATGGCATCGCCACGGCCGCCGGTTGCCAGCTGGTGTCGATGTGCGATCTGGCGGTGGCGGCCGATGTGTCGCGCTTTGCGGTGTCCGGCATCAATGTCGGGCTGTTCTGCTCGACGCCCGCCGTCGGCATCTCGCGCAACATGGGCCGCAAGCAAGCCTTCGAAATGCTGGTGACCGGCGACTTCATCGACGCCACCGAAGCGCAGCGACGCGGGCTGGTCAATCGTGTCGTTCCGCCCGAAGCGCTCGACGACGAAATTGGCAAACTCGCGGCATCGATCTGCGCCAAGACGCCGATCGCCGTGAAAATGGGCAAGCAACTCTTCTATCAGCAACTCGAGATGGGCATCGAAGCGGCCTACCAGATGGCGGCCGAAACCATGGCCTGCAACATGATGACCGAGGATGCCGCCGAAGGCATCGATGCGTTCATCGCCAAACGCCCGCCGGACTGGAAGGGCCGCTGAGGTCTTGCCTGCCGGCAAGCCGATGCTGATCGATACCCACTGCCATCTCGATGCTGCCGAGTTTGCGGCCGATCGCGATGCGGTGATTGCGCGGGCGCGGGCGGCAGGTGTCGCCGGATTTGTCGTGCCGGGTGTGACGGCGGCCGGTTTTGACGGCCTCGACCAATTCGCAGACGCCACGCCCGGCGTGGCACGTGCCTTTGGCCTGCACCCGCTGTTTGTTGATGTTGCGCGGAACGACGATCTGGTCGCACTCGAAGCGCGCCTGGCGCGGCCCGACGTGGTGGCGGTGGGCGAGATCGGGCTCGATGGCTTCGTCGCCGAACCGGCGTTGGCGGCACAGAAGCCGTGGTTCGAGTCGCAACTGGCGCTGGCCAAGCAGTACGACTTGCCGGTCATCCTGCATGTGCGACGGGCGGTCGATACGATCATCCACATGCTCAGGCGGGTGGGCGTGCCGGGTGGCATCGCGCACGCCTTCAACGGCTCGCGACAGCAAGCCGATCAACTCATCGCGTTGGGCTTCAAACTCGGTTTCGGTGGGACGCTGACCTTTCCCGGCTCGCGTCGTATTCGCGCGCTCGCGGCCGAACTGCCGCTGTCTGCCCTGGTGCTCGAAACCGATGCGCCCGATATCGCACCGGCCTGGGCGCAAGGGGCGCGTAACGAGCCGGCGGCGGTGGCGCGTATTGCCGCCGAGATGGCGGCCGTTCGCCAGCTATCGGTCGACGCGCTCGTCGAGGCAACCGGGCACAACGCCTGCGCCGTGTTACCCCGCCTCGGCCATGTCTTGCTTGCGGGTTGAGGCCGAGCGGGCGATCAGGTCGGCAATGTCGCGTTTCAGCGCGTCGACGTCGTTGGAATAGCGGTCGCAGAACATCAGCGAAACGCCGAACACATAGGCGTACAGCAGCATGCTGCGGCTCGAGGCCTCCGCCATTGGCACGCCGCAAGCGAGAAACAGCGCGCGCGCGCATTCGAGGCGCGTGGTGTCGACTTCCTCCACCACTGCAGCGGCCAGCGCATCGCGCTTCGCCCAGTCGCGCACGGCCAGTTCGATCATCATGCCGCGCCGGCTGCGGCTGGTGCTATAGACGTCGATGACGTGGTGAATCTGCTTGAGCTCATGTCCTGGCTCGGCGCGGGTCTGTTTGACGATGTCGCGGATCCGCCCTTCCTTCCAGTGCTCAAGCACGGCGTCGAGCAGGTCGCGACGATCCTTGAAGTGCCAGTAAAAGCTGCCCTTGGTGACTTTGAGATGCTTGGCGAGCAACTCGACGCGCAGGCCCGCGACCCCCTCTTTGGCAAGCAGGTCGATGGCCGTCAGCACCCAGGCTTTGCGGTCAAGTTGATTGCGCGCTTTGGTTGCATTGTTCTCCATACGCAAGAGTATTGACAAATTTTGCCGCCATACGCTACCGTATGGACCGTGATTCTGTGACAACGGGATTTTCGCTTGGCAGTGTCAAGCCAAATATTGTCCCCCGATGCCATAATGAATGTTGATGTTCGCGGCGCTCGTGCGTCGCTTGTTCAACAAGATCAACGAAGGAGCGCAGCCTTGAAGATTCTGGTTCCCGTCAAGCGGGTGGTCGACTACAACGTGAAGGTTCGGGTCAAGAGTGACGGTTCCGGCGTCGATATCGCCAACGTCAAGATGAGCATGAACCCGTTTGACGAAATCGCGGTGGAAGAGGCGGTTCGTCTCAAGGAAGCCGGCGTGGCCACTGAGGTCGTGGTGGTTTCCTGCGGCGTCGCCCAGTGCCAGGAAACCTTGCGTACCGCCATGGCCATCGGCGCCGATCGCGGCATTCTGGTGCAGACCGACGAGGCACTCCAGCCGCTGGCGGTCGCCAAACTGCTCAAGGCCATCTGCGACAAGGAAGCGCCGCAACTGGTTCTTCTCGGCAAGCAGGCGATTGATGACGATGCCAACCAGACCGGTCAGATGCTCGCTGCGCTCATGAAGGTCGGGCAGGCGACGTTTGCCTCCAAAGTGACCATTGGCGATGGCAAGGCGACCGTGACCCGCGAGATCGACGGCGGTCTGGAAACGCTGACCATGAAATTGCCGGCCATCGTGACCACCGATCTGCGCCTGAATGAACCGCGCTATGCCACCTTGCCGAACATCATGAAAGCGAAGAAGAAGCCGCTGGACAATGTGACCCCGGCTGATCTGGGTGTCGATGTGAGCCCGCGCCTCAAAACCCTCAAGGTTGAAGAGCCGCCCAAGCGCAGCGCCGGTGTCAAGGTCGCGGACGTGGCCGAACTGGTCGCCAAACTCAAGAACGAAGCGAAGGTGATCTGATCATGAGCATTCTCGTCATTGCAGAACACGACAACAGCACGCTCAAGGTGAGCACCCTGAATACCATCGCCGCGGCGCAGGCCATTGGTGGCGATGTGGACGTCCTGATCGCCGGCAGCGGGTGTGACGCTGCCGCCCAGGCCGCTGCCAATCTGGCCGGCGTGAGTCGTGTGCGTGTGGCCGATGCGGCGCACTATGCCGACCAGGGTGCGGAAAACGTGGCCGAGCTGATCCTCGCCAATGCCAGCGCCTACAGCCATGTGCTGGCACCGGCGAGCACCTTCGGCAAGAACGTGCTCCCGCGCGTGGCCGCCATGCTGGATGTCGCGCAGATTTCCGACATCATCGGTGTCGAGTCTGCCGATACCTTCAAGCGCCCGATCTATGCCGGTAACGCCATTGCCACGGTCCAGAGTGCCGATGCGATCAAGGTGATCACCGTGCGCACGACGGCCTTCGATGCCGTCGCCGAAGGCGGTTCGGCAACGGTGGAAGCGATCGAGGCGGCTGCCGACACCGGTTTGAGCACCGTCGTCGGGCGTGAGCTGACCAAGTCGGAGCGCCCGGAGCTGGGTGCTGCCAGTGTGATCGTCTCCGGTGGCCGTGGCGTCGCCAGCAGCGAAAACTATCATGCCTTGCTCGAGCCGCTGGCCGACAAGCTCGGCGCCGCGCTCGGTGCCAGCCGTGCAGCCGTCGATGCCGGCTACGTGCCCAACGACTACCAGGTGGGGCAGACCGGCAAGATCGTGGCCCCGCAGTTGTATGTCGCAATCGGCATTTCCGGTGCGATCCAGCATCTGGCCGGCATGAAGGACTCGAAGGTCATCGTGGCCATCAACAAGGACGAGGAGGCGCCGATCTTCCAGGTGGCCGATTACGGCCTGGTGGCTGATCTGTTCGACGCCGTGCCGGCGCTGACCGCGGCGCTGGGGTAAGCCGGAGGCCCACGTGAATTTCGCCGCCGAGCTCTTCCCGACTGCCTGGATGTGGGGCTCGGGTGTGCTCGCGGCGATCGTCGCGGTGTGGATGTGGCGTACCGGTCCGTGGCACAGCCTGCGAGAATCGCAGCGGCTCAACTTGTGGTTGGGGCTGGGCGTGATGCTCGCACTGGTCTGGAGCCTCAAGGCCGGCATCTACGCCGGTCTCGATCTTCATCTGCTCGGCGCCATGGTGGTGACCCTGGTGTTCGGGCCGCAATTGGGCATGGGGGCGCTTGCCATCGCCTTGTTGGGCGTGACCCTCAACGGCGGTGCGCAGTGGTCGGCCTTTGCCATCAATTGGCTGGTGATGGCGGTGGTTCCGGTCGCGATTGCCAATGGCTACTTCCGCCTCATCGAGCGCGTCGCACCCAAGCATTTCTTTGTTTTCATCTTTGTCATCGCATTTTTCGGTAGCGGGTTGAGCGTGTTGCTGCAAGGTGCCTTCGCGTCGCTGCTGCTTTGGTCTGCGGGGGCGTACACCTACGATTTTCTGGCGGCAAACTACCTGCCGTACTTCCTGCTGCTGGGTTTTTCCGAAGCGTGGCTGTCGGGTATGGCGGTGACCTTGATGGTGGTGTTTCGTCCGGGCTGGGTGGTGCGTTTCGATGACCGGGTTTATCTGTGGAACAAATGAAGTGGTCGGTGTCAGGCCGACACGCGAACAACATGGAGAGTAGGCAATGAGTGAGTACGTCGCCCCGATTCGGGACATGAAGTTCGTGATGAAGGAGCTCGCCGGGCTCGAGCAGATTTCAGCCTTGCCGGGCTGCGAGGACGCCTCGGAAGATCTGGTCGACGCCGTCCTTGAAGAGGCGGGGAAATTCGCCGCCGGCGTGCTGTCACCGCTCAATCGGGTCGGCGACCAGCAAGGTGCACGCTGGAAAGACGGCGAGGTGACCACGGCGGAAGGCTGGAAGGCCGCCTACAAGCAGTTTGCCGAGTCGGGCTGGACCTCGCTGGCCTGCGATCCGGAATACGGCGGCCAGGGCCTGCCCAAGATCGTGAACAGCGCCGTCATGGAAATGTGGAAATCGGCCAACATGGCCTTTTCACTGTGCCCCATGCTTACCCAAGGCGCCATCGAGGCGTTGATGCTGCGCGGCACCGACGCGCAGAAGGCGACCTATCTCGAACGGATGGTGAGCGGTGAATGGACCGGCACCATGAACCTCACCGAGCCGCAGGCGGGTTCCGATCTGGCCGCGGTGCGCACGCGGGCGGAGCCGCAGGGTGACGGCAGCTACAAGCTCTTCGGCCAGAAGATCTTCATCACCTACGGCGAGCACGACATGACGGACAACATCGTCCATCTGGTGTTGGCACGCCTGCCCGATGCGCCGGAGGGCGTGAAGGGCATTTCCTTGTTTGTGGCGCCCAAGTTCATGGTCAATGACGATGGTTCGCTGGGTGAGCGCAACGACGTGCATTGCGTGTCGATCGAACACAAGCTGGGTATCCACGCCAGCCCCACCTGCGTGCTTGCTTTTGGCGACCAGGGGGGCGCGACCGGTTATCTGGTGGGTGAGGCCAATCGCGGGCTTGAGTACATGTTCATCATGATGAACGAGGCGCGCTTTGCGGTCGGTATGGAAGGGGTGGCGTTGGCCGAGCGCGCCTATCAGCAGGCCGTCGGTTATGCGCGCGATCGCGTGCAGGGCACCGAGGCTGGCGTGCGCGGCGGTCCCAAGGTGGCGATCATTCGACATGCCGACGTGCGTCGCCTGCTGATGAGCATGCGCGCGCAAACCGAGGCCATGCGCGCCCTGGCTTACGTGGTCGGTGCGGCCACCGACGTGGCGCATTGCCATCCGGACGAAGGTGAACGTGCACGCGCGCAGGCTTTTGTCGACTTGATGATTCCCATCGTCAAGGGCTGGAGCACCGAGAACTCGATCGACATTACCTCGATGGGCGTGCAGGTGCATGGCGGTATGGGTTTCATCGAAGAGACCGGCGCGGCGCAGCATCTGCGTGATTCACGCATCACCACGATCTACGAAGGCACGACGGCGATCCAGGCCAACGACCTGATCGGGCGCAAGATTGCGCGCGAGAACGGGGTGACCATCAAGGCGGTGATCGAGCAGATGCGCGGCGTGGTCGCCGAACTGGCCGGACACGACAGGGAGGCGCTGGCGGCCATCCGCAATTCGCTGGCCAGCGGCATCGATGCCCTGGAGGCGGCCACGGCCTACATCCTCGAGACCTACGGTACGGACATCAAGGCGGCTTCGGTGGGTTCGGTACCCATGCTCAAATTGCTCGGCATTGTCGCTGGCGGTTGGCAGATGGCGCGCGCTGCGCTGATCAGCCAGCAGCACGTCGACGCGGGCACCACCGATACCTTCTATCAGAACAAGATTCACTCGGCGCGTTTTTACGCCGACCACGTGTTGTCGCAGGCAAGCGGGCTGTCCTACGCCGTGGTCAATGGTGCCGACGGGGCTTGGGCGCTGGAGGACGATGCGTTCTGATTGGGTAGCGCGCATGAAAAAGGGGAGCGATTGTCGCTCCCCTTTTTTTGCGTCACGGTGCGGTGCTTACTGCACTTTGGCCGCCGTGCGCTGTTCCTCGATGTGCTTCTCGAGACGCTGGCTCTGCAGGCGCTGCTTGATCTGCGGGGCGATCTTTTCAAACTCCGGCGCATCCAGCTTGCGCATGTCGTTGATGCGGATGATGTGATAGCCGAAGTTACTCTTGACGGGTTCTTCGCTCATTTCGCCTTTCTTGAGTTTGCTCATCGCATCGGAGAACGCGGGTACGTACATGCCAGGGCTGCTCCAGCCCAGTTCGCCGCCTTTTTCCTTGGAGCCCGGATCGTCCGATTCGGCCTTGGCGACATCTTCGAACTTGGCGCCACCCTTGATCTTGGCGATCAGGGCGCGGGCCTTGGCTTCGTCCTTGACCAGAATGTGGCTGACGTCGTATTCGGTGTCGCCCAGACGGTTCTTCATGTCGTCATAAGCCTTGCGCACGTCGGCGTCGGTGACCGGGTTGGTGCTGACGAAATCCTGCAGGTAGGCGCGCAGCACCACGGCCTGACGGGCCAGTTCGATCTGGGTTTTGACCTCGGCCTTCTTGTCGATGCCCGCCTTTTTGGCTGCCTGGAAGAGAATTTCGCGGCGCACGAGTTCTTCGCGCACGGCGTCGCGCAGTTCTTTCGAATCCGGTGCGCCCTTGGCGGTCTGTTCGGCCATCAGCGCATCGGCGTAGGCCTGCGGGATGGCTTTGCCGTTGACCGTGGCGACCGCGTCGGCGGCGATGGCGCCATGGACGGCGAGGCCGGCAATGAGGGCAGCAATCAGGTTTTTCGAAAACAGCTTCATCAGGATTCCTTCTGGGTCATCACAGTTCGTCGGTGGCATTTGCCCGGATGGCAAGTGCATGGATTGCGCCGGGTATCAGATCACCGAGCGCGGCGTAAATCAAGCGGTGTCTTGTCACCGTGTTTTTCCCGGCAAACGCGTCGGCCACGATATCGACACGATAGTGGCCGCCGCCGTCGCGCGCGCCGGCATGGCCGGCATGCAGCGCCGATTCGTCTTCGATGTGCAGCGACGCCGGCTTGAAGGCTTCGCGCAACAGGGTCTCGATGCGTTGAACGGTATCGCTCACGGCAGCGTTTTCTTGAACGGTTTGACCGTGGTGCGGGCAAACACGCCTTCAGTCACATAGGGGTCGGCGGCCAGCCAGGCTTCGGCTTCGGCCAGGCTGGGGAACTCGGCGACCACCAGCGAGCCGGAGAAGCCGGCGGGGCCGGGGTCGGGCGAATCGATGGCGGGGCAGGGGCCGGCGATCAGCAGTCGCCCCTGGTCCTTGAGTGCGTTCAGGCGGGCCAGGTGCTCGGGCCGGGCGGCCATGCGTGCTTCGAGAGAGTCGGGGGCGTCTTCCCCGATCATGGCGTAGTACATCATCTAAGTTTCTTCTTCCATGTGGCGCGACAGGTAAAGCCCCTGCGCGACGACGAACGCCAGCATCAGGCCGGTGCCGCCGAAAAGTTTGAAGTTGACCCAGGATTCTTCGGAAAAGTTGAAGGCAACGTACAGGTTGAGCACGCCCATGAGGACGAAGAATAGCGCCCAGGCGGTATTCAGGTGCCCCCACACCGGGTCGGGCAAGCGCATTTGCACTTCGAGTACGGCGCGGATCAGATTTTTCCCCAGCAGCGCGGCAGAGCCCAGCAGCACGAGCGCAAACAGCCAATAGACTGCCGTCGGCTTCCATTTGATGAACACCGGGTCGTGAAACACGAGCGTGGCGCCGCCGAGCAGGGTGACGATGCACAGGGTCACCCACAACATGGTGTCGACCTTGCGATGCTTGAGCCACACCACCGCAATCTGGACAAAGGTGGCGAGGATGGTGACCGCCGTGGCAATCAGGATGGGCGCTTGTTTGGCCAGAATGTCGGCGCCCAGCAGCGCGGTGGCCAGTTCGGACGCCGCTGCCTCGTTCATGCCCGCAATTTTGTATGCGGCAAAGAACAGCAGCACGGGCATCAGATCGAAAAGAAATTTCATGGCGAGGGATTATACGGATTTGCTGTTTTCAAGGTCGTGACCGGCGTCTTCGGCACGATTTCGCATGTGGTCCGCGGTGCCTTCCAGCGCTTCGATCAGCTTGTCGCGCAAATGTTCATCGTTCACGTGTTCTTCGAGCGCCATGCGCATGCACATCATCCACTGGTCGCGTTCACGGGTGCCGATCGGGAATGGAAGGTGCCGGGCGCGCAGGCGCGGATGGCCGTAGCGCGCGATGTACAGCGAGGGGCCACCCAGCCAGCCGGACAGGAACATGAACAGCTTGTCGGCCGAGCCGGACAGATCCTCCGGATGCAGCTTGCGGATTTCCCAAGCCTCGGGCAGTTCGTCCATGAGGGCATAGAAGCGATCGACGAGCGCGCGCAGATTCGCTTCGCCGCCGATCATGTCATACACACTTTCGCTCATCGCCGGTTCAAACGCCCTGGATTTCGATGGTGCGGCCGCAGGCCTGGTTGGCGGGCAGGGCGTGCTCGATCTGGCGCGGTGGGGGCAGCTCGAGTGTGGCCATGATGTGGATGAACTCGTCGCGTGTCTTGCCGGCCAGGCGCGGATTGATGGCTTTTTGTTCGCCGATCGACGAGACGCGACGGCCGGCATAGTCGTGTCCGGGATACACCAGCGTTTCGTCGGGCAGGGTGAACAGTCGGGTGGTGATGCTGTCGTACAGCGTCGCGGCGTCGCCGCCCTGAAAGTCGGTTCGTCCACAGCCGTTGATGAGCAGCGCATCGCCGGTAAACACGCGGTCACACCACCGATAGCTGACGCAGCCCGGTGTGTGGCCGGGGGTGGCGATGACGCGGATGACCTGGTCGCCGAAAACCAGGGTGGCGCCGTCGTCCACTTTTCGGTCCGCGCATTCCGCCCCGGCCAATTCGCTGGCGGCCGTGTGGCAACCGGTCAGCTCGCGCAGCGACGCGGCGGCGGTGACGTGGTCGGCATGAACATGGGTTTCCAGCGTCCAGCGCAACTGCAGCCCCAGTTCCTGAAGCAAGGTGACATAGCGGCCGGTGTGCTCGCGCACGGAGTCGATGAGGATCGCATCGGCAGTCAGTGGGTCGGCCAGCAGATAGGTGCAGGTCCCACTGTCCTCGTCGAACAGCTGGCGAAAAATGATGCGCATGAATGCGTCTCCTTGGGGCGTCGGCTGATTCTAACCCGGATAGTTCACCGGGTCAGGCGCGTGCTTGGCGGAAAATCGCATGTGTGCTTGATTGGCATGCCGGGGCCGTCAAATCGATCTGATGGCCGCGCTGCCTACTCAGGCCGGCGTGGCTTTTGTCGCCGGCAAGGTGATGCTTGCGACCAGCCCGCCCTCGGGGTGGTTGGAGAGATCGAATCGGCCGGAATGCGCGCGTGCGAAGCGATCGACAATGGCAAGTCCGAGGCCCGCCCCCTGGGTGTTGCCGCGGGCTTCGTCGAGGCGCACGAAGGGGCGTTTGATATGTTCGAGTTCCGACTCGGGAATGCCCGGCCCCTCATCGCGCAGCTTGATCTGCCAGCCACGTTCGACCGGCACGGCTGTCAGCGTGAGCGTCTGTTTGCGGCCGCCGTAGCGCTCCGCATTGTCGATCAGATTGCGCAGCGCACGGCGCAATGGCAGGCTGCGCGCGAGTACCGTGGCCTCGGGGGGTATCTGCGTTTCGATGGCGAGACCACGCAGCCGGTCGGCCGAAACAATGTCGTCGATCAGGGGCGCGAGCGCGACCGCCTCGGCGGGAGAGTCGTCACCACGACCATAGTCGACAAACTGGCCGATCACGCGGTCCATCTCCTCGATGTCGCTGACCATGGCGAGCACCTCATCATGAGGCGCGCCGCTCATCTCGACACCGAGCCGCAGGCGCGCCAGCGGTGTGCGCAAGTCGTGGGAGACGCCGGCCAGAATGACGGCCCGGTCGTTCTCGAGTTGTGCCAGGTCGCCGGCCATCTGGTTGAAGGCGGTGGCCACTTCGGCGATCTCTCCCGGCTCGTCTTCCGGTAGCTTCGCGGGGTGCTTGCCCTGGCCGATCAGCCGCGCGGCATCGGCGATACGCCGCAACGGGCGGCCGATACGAAACACGATCAGATAGGCGCCGACCAGCGCAAAGGCCATGATCGCCACGCCCCAACCCAGCCATTCGAGCGGCTGCGGACGCTGGATGCGTTCGGCGGGCAACATCACCCAGTATTCGTCCTGATCCGTCGGATCGAGCCGGAAACTCACCCAGAAGCCTTCGAGCTCTTCCCAACTACCGGCGAAGCGCGTTTGCGGCCCGAGCAGGCGACGCACATCGCTGGTCAACAATTGCATTGCACGGGTTTGCGGCAGGGGCGTGGTGCGGTCGCTGGGCTCGGCGGGATAGACGCGAATCCCCTCCATGGCGGTCAGGTCGATCAGCAGTTCGAGCCGGCGATCCGCATCCGCGTTGATGAGTGCCGTGCGCGTGAGGTTGACGACGCTGGTGACGGTTTGGGCGAGATCCTCGGCGCGCGGCCCCTGCTCGAAATGGCGAACGATTTGCGACCAGGCGGCAAAGGCCAGGATCAGCATCGTTGCCAGCAGCGCAAAGGTTTGCCACAGCAAGGTGCGGGGCAACAGTGTGGGTGGCCCTTTGGGCGGTGAGCTCATGGCGTGGGCTTGCGTGGGCGGGGAGGGCTGGCAGCGATGGACAAAATCAGCCGGGCGGCGGCGATGGCCGCCCGGCCAAAAAGATCAGCGATCAGTTGGCCTTGCTGCCGTCAGGCACGAACACATAGCCGAAACCCCACACCGTCTGGATGTGGCGCGGCTTGCTCGGATCCTCTTCGACCAACTTGCGCAGACGCGAAATCTGCACGTCGATGGCGCGGTCGAACACGCCGTACTCGCGGCCACGCGCCAATTCCATCAGCTTGTCGCGTGACAGCGGCTGGCGCGGGTGTTGTACCAGCACCTTGAGCAGGGAAAACTCACCCGTGGTCAGGGTGACTTCCTCGTCGTCGCGCATCAGGGTGCGGTTGCCCAGATTGAGCGTGATCGGGCCGAAGCTGACCACTTCGTCGTCCATGGTCGGCGCGCCCGGCAGCTGTTGCGGCTGACGGCGCATCACGGCCTGGATGCGGGCGACCAGTTCGCGCGGGTTGAAGGGCTTGGGCAGATAGTCGTCTGCGCCCATCTCCAGACCGACGATGCGGTCGACGTCGTCACCTTTCGCCGTGAGCATGATGATCGGGGTGGCATCTTCAGCCGCGCGCAGGCGGCGGCAAATGGCCAGGCCGTCTTCGCCGGGCAGCATCAGGTCGAGCACGATGAGGTCGTAGTGTTCCCGGTGCAATGCACGGTCCATGGCGGTGCTGTCCGTGACCGCCTTGACCGAGTAGCCTTGTTCGGAAAGATAACGCGAGAGCAGGTCTCGCAAACGTGCGTCATCGTCTACAACAAGGACGCGATAGCGGGTCTTTGTACTTGTCAGTGTATTCATGGGCTGCATCGTATCCACAGGCAGGCGGGCGCGCCAGCATCCAGCGCAACGGCGAGATAATTATGCGTAACCGTACGTAAGTTCACGCTTTGGGGAAACAAAGGCTTACACCCTGCTTGGCGCTTGGCTAGAATCCAAGTATGTATCATCCAGGTGCCAAAGTGCTATCCACTCATTTGCAACTGAAGCCGTTCATGACCATGACCCGATCCTGTTCCATGCCGCGTCTCACGCTCGCTGCCCTTGGTGCCGCGATGATGGTGGTGTGTTCAATGGCTGCTGCGCAGTCGGTTGATCGGGTGCAAATGCAGGATCAGGATCGCATGCGTCGCGCCGATGTGCGTGCCTCGGTGAGCACCTTTGCACATATCGATAGCGAAAGCATTGGTGAGCGCCGCTCGCTGAGCGAAGAAGAGCGGCTCGAGATGCGCCGCCAGATCGACGAAGCCATCCGCAAGGCCTACGGTCGTCAGCACAAGGTCCACGACTGACCGGATCACCCCGTCGGCGGGTACAATCCCGTCTCGATGAAACTCCTTGGTATTGAATCCTCCTGCGAGGTCGTCACCGTTGCGCTCTGCGATGGTAATCGACGCGAAGCGCGTGTCGTCGGTGGTGGCGCGACACCGTCCGAAACCCTCATCCCCGTCATTTTCGAGTTACTGACCGAAGCCGGACTCGAGCTGTCCCGGCTCGACGCGTTGGTGCTCGGTGTCGGGCCGGGTGCGTTCACCGGCTTGCGGCTTGGCTGCAGCGTGGCGCAGGGGCTGGCCTTGTCGGCCGATCTGGGCATCCTGCCGGTGTGTTCACTCGACGCTATCGCGCTCGCGCAGGCGCACCCCCGGGTGCTGGTGGCGACCGATGCACGCATGGGCGAGACCTACCACGCGTGTTACGAACGCCGGGGTGACGACGTGCATCCGCTGACGCCGGTGGCGTGCTTGCCGCCAGAACAGGTGCAGCTGCCGGCGGGGCAATGGTGGGGGGCGGGTTCCGCGTTTCGTGCCTACGGCGATCGCCTGCTGGTCGGCCATCCCGACCTGGCCGGCCGTGTGGGCGATGTCGTGCCGCGGGCGGATGCACTGCTTCGTCTTGCGCAAGTGCGCGGGCTGGCTGGCGCGCTGGATGCCGCGCAGGTTGCACCGCTGTACGTGCGTGACAAGGTGGCGCTCACCACGGCCGAGCGCCTGGCCCGCGGAGGCAAGGCATGAACGCCGTCGCGTCGTCTTGCACGCTTCGGCCCATGGGCAGCGAGGACGTCGCCTGGGTCATGCTCCACGAGCCCCAGCTCTATCGGTACCCGTGGTCGGCGGGTAATTTCACCGATTCACTCTCGGCCGGCTATCTGTGTCGCGTCATGCTGTGCGGCGACGAACCGGTCGGCTACGCTGTCATGATGCTGATCCTCGATGAAGCGCACCTGCTCAACATCAGTATCGTCGCGTCGGCCCAGCGGCAGGGGAAGGGGCGGGCCTTGCTCGCGATGATGTGCGACGAGGCGCGCGCGCTTGGCGCGACGCAGTGTTTTCTCGAAGTCCGTCCGTCGAATACGCCGGCGTTGGCGCTCTACGAGCAATACGGTTTTGCGCGCATTGCACGCCGACGTGGCTACTATCCGGCGCCGGATGGGCGCGAAGATGCCATCGTGATGCGAGTTGATCTATGACGGCCCGTCGTGACGCCATTTTGCGCGAGATGGGTTTGGGGCCGATCTGGCGACTGCGTGGTTCGGAACAGGCGGCCGCGGCGGATGTGCCGGTGTCCGTCGACCCCGTGCCCGTTGTCGAGGCGACGCCCGTTGTCGAAACCACGCCCACGCCCACGCCGGCGTCAATGCCGGCGGGTGGCCGTCAGTCGCGCCCGAACCCGATGCCTGCGGCGCAGCCCGACACGCCGCCCAAACCGGTGGCCAGAGCGCCGGGCGCGGCGGTCGACATGTCAGACGTGGCCGGACTGGATTGGGAAGCACTGACCGAGCGCATTCTCGCCTGCAAGGCCTGCGCCTTGTGCGAGCAACGCACCCAGGCGGTGCCCGGCGTTGGTGATCGGCAGGCGGACTGGCTGTTCGTGGGCGAAGGCCCGGGGGCGGAGGAAGACGCGCGCGGCGAGCCCTTCGTGGGCAAGGCCGGCAAGCTGCTCGATGCCATGATGGCGGCCGTCGGCATCCAGCGTGGCGAGGGCGTGTATATCGCCAATACGGTCAAGTGTCGTCCGCCACTCAATCGCACCCCCGAGCTCTCGGAGCTCGCGGCCTGCTTTCCCTATCTGGCCCGCCAGATCGAACTGATCCGCCCCAAGCTGATCGTTGCCCTCGGCCGGCCGGCCGCACAGAGTTTGTTAAATACCGATATTCGCATTGCGTCGGCGCGGGGCAAGTGTTTTGATTACGACGGCATTCCGGTCGTGGTGACTTATCACCCGGCCTATCTCTTGCGAAACCCCATGGACAAGGCCAAGGCATGGGAAGACCTGTGTTTTGCGCGTCAGCAGATGGCGCGCCTGGCCAATGGAGACTCCTGATGAAAGCAATCCGCCTGTTCGCCATCCTCATGGTCGCTGCGTTGTTGTCCGGTTGCGGCTATAACCAGATCCAGATCAACGACGAGAAGGTGACGGCCGCGTGGGCCGAGGTACTCAACCAGTACAAACGGCGGGCCGATCTGGTGCCGAACCTCGTCAATGTGGTCAAGGGCTACGCCGACCACGAAAAGGAAGTGCTCACCCAGGTTACCCAGGCGCGCGCCAACGCCTCGGGCATTCAGGTGACGCCCGAACTGCTCAACGATCCGGCCGCGATGGCCAAGTTCCAGCAGGCGCAGGCCAATCTCAGCGGCGCGCTGTCGCGCTTGCTGGTCACCGTCGAGCGCTACCCGGACCTGAAGGCCGATGCCAACTTCCGCGATTTGCAGGCACAGCTCGAAGGCACCGAGAACCGCATTACCGTGGCACGCAACCGCTTCATCGCCGCGGTGCAGGAATACAACGTGTCGGTGCGCACCTTCCCGAACAACCTCACCGCCATGGTGTTCGGTTTCGAGAAGAAGGCGAGCTTTACAGTGGAAAACGAGGCGACCATCAGTCAGCCGCCGGCGGTCGATTTCGGTAAATCGAAGTAATGCTGGCGAACGCGCGCAGGCCTGGCCTGCGCAGTTTTGTCTTTGCGCTGCTGGCGTTTGTTGCGTTCATCGCCAGCGCGCAGGGCTTGCAGCCGATTCCCGCGCTCAGCGCACGGGTCACCGACCTCACCGGCACACTCAGTGCAGCCCAAACCCAGTCGCTCGAATCCCGTCTCGCCGCGTTCGAACAACAGAAGGGCAGCCAGATCGCGGTGCTGATCGTGCCGACCACCGCGCCCGAAGTCATCGAGCAATACAGCATCCGGGTGGTCGATCAATGGCAACTCGGGCGCAAGGGCGTGGACGACGGTGCGCTGTTGCTCGTCGCCAAGAACGATCGCAAGATGCGCATCGAAGTCGGGCGCGGGCTGGAAGGGGCGATTCCCGACGCCTACGCCAAGCGCATCGTCGCCGAACAAATCGCCCCGGCGTTTCGTGAGGGGCGGTTTTTCGATGGCATCAATGCGGGTGTGACCGCCCTGATCGGCCTGGTGCAGGGCGAGCCGCTGCCCGAACCGAGCCGCACGTCGCGTTCCGATAGCCGTGTCACCGATATTCCCGATCTGCTGTTCACCACCGTTTTCATCGCCTTCTTCGCCGGGCCGGTCCTGCGCGGAATATTCGGGCGTCTGGGGGGCAGTGGCGTCGGCAGCGTACTGGGAGCCGGCTACTGGTATGCGAGCACCAGTGTGCTCGGCATGGCTGGCGTGGGCGCGTTGGTGGCGGCGCTCGCGGTGTTGCTCATCGGCCGTGGCGGTGGCGGCGGACCATGGACCACCGGATCCGGCCATGGCGGCGGTTTTGGCAGCAGTGGCGGCGGTTGGTCGGGTGGTGGCGGCTTCAGCGGCGGTGGTGGCGGTTTTAGTGGCGGCGGCGCCTCGGGGAGTTGGTAATGGATTTCGGTCGCCTGATTCGTCATCTCGCCTTGCCTGGCTGGGTGGTGCGCAAACGCTTTCCGGATGCGATGCTGACGCGCATCGAGCAGTCCATTCACCAGTCCGAATCCGCGCATCGCGGCGAGATCGGCATCGCCATCGAGGGCGGGCTCGATCTGCCGCTGCTGTGGAACGACGTCACCCCGCGTGAGCGTGCGCTCGATGCCTTTGCGTCACTCGGCATCTGGGATACGGAAGAGAACACCGGCGTGCTCATTTATGTGCAATACGCCGATCACGCGGTCGAGATCGTGGCCGACCGGGGCATTACGCGGCATGTGCCGCAAGCGCAATGGGATGCCATCTGCCGTGCGCTGGAGGCGCGTTTTCGCGCAGGCGACTACGCGGCGGGGTTTGAAGTGGCCGTACGCGCCATCGGCGAGTTGATCGAGGCGCACTTTCCCAAAGGCGAGAACAACCCGAACGAGCTGCCCAACCGACCGGTCATTCTCTGAGCGGTCGATTCGTTCTTCAGTGCGCCGCGTCGTCCAGCAGGGCGACGTTGTCGAACTCCCGCTGATTGGCATTGTGCTTGCGCTGCACCAGCAGCATGGTGCCGGCCACGAACAGGCCGAACACGACGATCACCGTGCTGACCGAGACATCCAGCCAGATGAGCAGCGCGTAGAGCGCGATCATGATCAGGATGGAGACGTTCTCGTTGAAGTTCTGCACCGCAATCGAGTGTCCCGCGCCCATCAGGATGTGGCCGCGGTGCTGCAGCAGCGCGTTCATGGGCACCACGAAGAAGCCGGCCATGGCCCCCACGCAAATGAGCAGTGCCATGATGGCGAGGGTGCGCAGGTCGATCGCCACCGCGTGGCCGAACAGCTCGAAGCTGGCGATCGGCAGTTGCGGCACATGCGGCACGGCCACCATCAGCAACATGCTCAGACCCATGGCGATGCCCAGCGGAATGACGCTGGGCGAGCGGCGCAGGGTGATCTTGCGTGCCGCCATGACGGCGCCGATGGAAATGCCGATGGCGACCACGCCCTGAAGCAACGAGGCCTTCGATAATTCGATGCCGAGCGAGTCGTCGGCCCACTTGAGCACGATGAACTGCAAAGTCGCGCCGGCGCCCCAGAACAGCGTCGTCACCGCCAGTGAAATCTGCCCCAGCTTGTCGCGCCACAACAGTTTCAGGCAGTGGTTGAAGTCGTGCAGCAGGTACAGCGGATTGTTCTTGAGCGGTTTGTGATCGACGCCGGTATCGGGCACGAACAGGTTGAAGACCGCGGCCGCCAGGTAGATGAACCCGACCACCAGCAGCGCCATCTTGAACGGCGTGTTGACCAGCGGGATGGAGAGCGACAGCAAGGCGTCCGATACACTCGGAAAGATCAACGCGCCGCCGATGCCGGTGCCCAAAATGATGGCGCCGATGGTCAGCCCCTCGATCCAGCCGTTGGCCACCACCAGCAGGCGGTGGGGCAGGTATTCGGTGAGGATGCCGTACTTGGCCGGCGAGTAGGCGGCCGCGCCCAGACCGACGATCGCATAGGCGAACAGCGGATGCGCGCCGAACAGCATCATGCCGCAGCCGCCGATCTTGATGGTGTTGCTGATCAGCATCACGCGCCATTTCGGCATGGAGTCGGCGTAGGCGCCCACGAAGGCCGCCAGGAACACGTAGGAGACAGTGAAGAAGAACTTGAGTAACGGTTCGTACTCGGGGGGCGCTTCCATGTCCTTGAGCAGGGCAATGGAGACGATCAGCAGGGCGTTGTCGGCCAGCGCAGAAAAAAACTGAGCCGCCATGATGATGTAGAAACCGAGCGGCATCGTTGCTGACCGGGGCATTTGGGCGAGCCCGGTTTATACCATGAAGCCCGCGACGGTAGCTGCGACCTGGGTCAAGCACCCGACGTTTTTGTGCGGAGACCGGTCAAGTTGTGGTCAAATCGATGCAAATAAACAGGGCTTATCACACCATGGCAGATCGACGTTTGCAGGTTTTCTCCGCCGTCGTCAAACACGGCTCCTTTACCCGGGCGGCCGAAAAGCTGTTCATGACCCAGCCTGCGGTCACCTTTCAGATCAAGCAGCTCGAAGAGCACTTCAACACGCGCTTGCTCGAACGCGGGCACGGGCATGCAACGCCCACCCCGGCCGGACAGATCGTCTCCGACTACGCCGAGCGCATTCTCGAGCTCAATGCCGAGATGGAGTCGCGCGTGGCCGAGCTCACCGACGAGTTGGCCGGCACGCTCAACATCGGCACCAGTACCACCATTGCCGCGTACTGGCTGCCGCATATTCTCGAAGGCTTCAAGCGCCAGTACCCGCGCGTGGTGCCGCGTGTGTCGGTGGGCAACTCGCAGCTGATTGCCGACCGCGTCGCCAATCGCGATCTCGATCTCGGCCTGATCGAAATCGTCACCGACGACCCGATGCTCGAACGCCACGGTGCGGCGCAGGACGAGCTCGAAATCATCTGCCATCCGACGTGCCCGCTGGCCGACAAGGAACAGCTCACCGCGCACGATCTGCTGCCCTATCCCTTCATCACCCGCGAGCCGGGCAACGCCATCCGCGATCTGGCGGACCAGTATTTCGAAGCCGCCGGCATTGCCATCGACGAAGTCAGCATCGCTGCCGAGCTGGGCTCGCTGGCCGCCGTCAAACAGCTCGCCAGCGAAGGCTTCGGTTACGCCATTGCCTCGCATGCCGCCATCCAGCGCGACATCAACGAAGGGCGTCTGGCTGCCGTGCCGCTGTCACCGCCGCTGTTCACGCCGCTCGAAGTCATCTTGCCCAAAGACAAATTCCGCTCGCTGCTGATCACCACTTTTGCCAGCTTCGCCGCCGAAATGCTGCAAACGCGCGCGCAGGGCTGACCCCCACATGGCGACAAAAGCAAAGCAACGCAGCACCTACACCTGTACCGAATGCGGCGGCAACACGCCGCGCTGGCAAGGCCAGTGCCCGCACTGCGGGCAGTGGAACACCATTGTCGAAACCGCGGCGGAAGTGGCCAGTGGCCCGAGTCGATTCGCGGCGCTCGCCGGCGCCACCAGCGGCCTGCAAGACCTCTCGGAAATCACCCCGCGCGAGACCCCGCGCATCCCCACCGGCATCGGCGAGTTCGATCGCGTGCTCGGCGGCGGGTTGGTGTCGGGCGGCGTGGTACTCATCGGCGGCGACCCCGGCATCGGCAAGTCCACGCTGCTGCTGCAGGCGCTCTCCGTGCTCGCGCCGCATCACCCCGTCGCCTATGTGAGCGGCGAGGAATCCGCCGAGCAAGTCGCGCTGCGCGCCCAACGCCTGCAACTGCCCACCGACGGCCTGCAACTGCTGCCCGAGATCGGCCTCGAAGCCATCCTCACCACGCTCGCCAAGGCCAAGCCCAAGCCGCGCATCGCCGTCATCGACTCCATCCAGACGCTGTACTCCGACGCCTACAGCTCGGCGCCCGGTTCCGTCACCCAGGTGCGCGAATGCGCCGCCCAACTCACCCGTTTCGCCAAGCAGACCGGTACCAGCCTCATCCTCGTCGGCCACGTCACCAAGGACGGCTCGCTCGCCGGCCCGCGCGTGCTCGAGCACATGGTCGACACCGTGCTCTATTTCGAAGGCGACACGCATTCGAGCTTCCGCCTCATCCGCGCCTTCAAGAACCGCTTCGGCGCCGTCAATGAACTCGGCGTCTTCGCCATGACGGACAAAGGCCTGCGCGCCGTCTCCAACCCCTCGGCCATCTTCCTCTCGCAGCACAGCCAGCAGGTCGCCGGCTCCTGCGTGCTCGTCACCCAGGAAGGCACCCGCCCGCTACTGGTCGAAGTGCAGGCCCTGGTCGACAGCAGCCACGCCCCCAGCCCGCGTCGTTTGTCGGTGGGGCTGGAACAGAACCGCCTCGCCATGCTGCTCGCCGTCGCCCACCGCCACGCCGGCATCCAGTGCGCCGATCAGGATGTCTTCGTCAACGCCGTCGGCGGCGTCAAGATCACCGAACCGGCCGCCGATCTGGCGGTGCTGCTGGCCATCGTCTCCTCCCTGAAAAACCGCGCCTTGCCGGCCCAGTTGGCGGTGTTCGGCGAAGTCGGCCTCGCCGGCGAAATCCGCCCCGCCCCGCGTGGCCAGGAACGCCTCAAGGAAGCCGCCAA
>JBNKNO010000012.1:0-67998 GCA_050293885.1 Rhodocyclaceae bacterium
TTGACCACCAGACCGAGCATCAACAGTGCGCCACCGACAAAGTGGATGGGGCGGAGCGCTTCGTCGTAAATCGCCCAGCCCGCCGTGAGACCGACCAGCGGCACCAGCAGCGCGAACGGCGACACCTGATTGGCCGGATAGCGCGACAGCAGACGGCTCCACAAACCGTAGCCCAGCAAAGTAGCCACCCAGGCCAGATAGGCCACCGCGCCCGCCGACCGCAGGCTGAAGCCGGCCAGTGCCGCGGCGATCGCATCCGGCCCTTCGATCATCAGCGACAGCGCCAGAAACGGCAGTGGCGGCACCAGGCTGGACCACACCACGAAGCCGAGCATGTTTACCGGCCCATGCTTGGCCAGCGAACGATTGACGATGTTGCCCGCCGCCCAGCTGGCGGCCCCCGCCACCGTCAGCAGGAAACCGCCGAGCGGCATCGACACCCCATGGGTGGTACCGATCAGCACCAAGCCGATCGCCGCCAGCAGCAGCCCGAGCAACTGGCTCGGACGCCAGCGCTCCTTGAGCCACAGGGCCGCGAAAATCATCGTAAAAAAGGCCTGCGACTGCAGCACCAGCGAGGCCAGACCGGAGGGCATGCCGATGTGGATGGCGGTAAACAGGCAGGCAAACTGTCCGACGGCGATGGTCAAACCGTAGCTGAGGTAGAGCCGAAGCGGCAGGCGTGGCGCGCGCACGAACAACAACGCCGGCAGCGCCGCCGCGGTGAAGCGCAGGGCGCCGAGCAGCAGCGGCGGCACCTCGCTCACGCCGGCCTTGATGACGACGAAGTTGATGCCCCACACCACCACGACCACCATCGCCAGCAGCACGTCGACCGGCCGCATCGATGGCGTGCTCATGAGCGGGTGGCGAGGTAGGCGCCGGCCCCCACCATGATCGACCCGGCGCCCCGGTTCAGTCGCCGGACCGCTCGCCGCGACCGGAACAGCCGTCGCGCACGCGAGGCGCCGACGGCAATCGCCATCAGGCCGAGCATGAGCCCCACCAGCGTCAGCGCTGCCGCCAACACGATGTCGCGACCGGACAACGCGCTCAAATCCATGAAGGTGGGCAGAAAGGCCATGTAGAAAAGGATCACCTTCGGGTTGGCGGCGGAGATGAGGAATCCCTGGGCGAATCCCGCCGCATGGCGGGTCGGTGCGATGCCGTTCTCGAACATGCCCTCGGCAACCGGCGCGCGCCACAGGCGAACGCCCAAGTAGACAAGATAACCGGCGCCAAGCCAGCGAATGGCGGTAAACAAGCCACCCCACTGATGCGCGATGGCGGCCAGTCCAAGGCAGGCGAACACCAGGTAGAGGATGTCGCTGATCACCATGCCCAGCGCCAAGGCCGTGCACGCACGCGCGCCCCCGGTGAGCGCCCGGGCCAACACCGCAAACACGCCCGGCCCGGGGGTGACGCCGAATACCACGATGGCGATGAAGAAGCTCAGCGCACTCTCCGGGCTCATGCCCCACTCCCTTGTGCAGATGACGCCGAGATTAAACGGTCAGCGGCCGGTTGGCGACCAGAGCCAGATCACCTCAATACGACCAGTCCACCTGGCCGACCCGGCTCAACGACACTGCAGTTGCCCCGAGCCGGTCACCACCACACATTGCAGCGCCGCGCACTGGCAGTTGCGCAGCAAACTGCCCCCCGCCACACCGCCCAGCGGCAGACCCGCCGAGCACACGCACTCGCGGGGTGCGAGATTGGACTGGGCATGCGCCTCGTCATTCGTACGCGTGCCCCCGAACACCCAACCGGCACCACCGACCACCAAAAGAACACCTGTTAGCACGACCGTCGCCTTACGCATGATTTGCTCCTCTTGCGGGTTGAACGGTTTCAGCCTAGGCGGTCAAATCCCTTTGGGTAAAGGCGCAAGATGTCACAGATGTAAGCAGCGAACGCGCTTAGGGTCTACGTCTACATCACGCCCGCGATGCGACACGAGGTAGCAACATGTCAGAGCCCAGTTCCGCACATCAGGCGCACGCGCGCATGCCCGCCGACGCTGCCCCCCCACCGCAAGCGCTCAACATGGATTTCTCGCGCCGGGTGGTGATCCACACCGCCGATCTCGACTGGCAACCCAGCCCGGCCGCCGGCGTCTGGCGCAAGCCGCTTGCGCGCGAATTCGCCGAGCACGGCCACGCCACCAGCGTGGTGCGCTACGACCCGGGCTCACACTTCAAGGCGCACGAGCACCCCCGTGGCGAAGAGATTCTGGTGCTCGACGGCACGTTCTCCGACGAGCACGGTGACTTCGGCGCGGGCAGCTATTTCCGCAACCCGCCAGGCAGCCGCCATGCCCCCTTCAGCGTCGACGGCTGCACGCTGTTCGTAAAGCTGCACCAGTTCGACCCCAAGGACACCACCCAACTGCGCATCGACACTCAGGCCGACGAATGGCTTCCCGGTCAGGGCGGGCTGGAAGTCATGGCCCTGCACACCTTCGAGTCCGAACACGTGACGCTGGTGCGCTGGCCGGCCGGCGAGCATTTCGTTCGCCATCGGCACTGGGGCGGTGAGGAAATGTTCGTGCTCTCGGGCGAGCTGATCGACGAATTCGGCCGCTACCCGGCAGGCACCTGGGTACGCAGCCCCGACGGCAGCACCCATCACCCGCGCGCCGAGGTCGATACGCTCATCTGGTTGAAAGTCGGCCATCTGCCGAGCGACACGCCACAGCGCTGAGTTGCGCCGCCCCCCAAAAGAAAAACCCCGGCACGCGGCCTAATGTCGTTCAGGTAAGCACATCGGACTCCTCCCCCTTCAAGGGGGAGATTGGGAGGGGGATGGGGTTTTCGAGGCATTGATTGAAACCCATCCCCACCCCAGCCCGTCCAGGGCTGGATTTGCACAGCCATCCCGTTCGACGGGCGCGAAGCAATGCTTCGCGAATTCCCCGTCTCACCCCCTTGAAGGGGAGGGAGCGTACCGTACGCGCATCGGAAGGGGTCTATTGCGCCTTAACTGAACAGCATTACGGCGCGCGGCCGGGGGTTTTTCATGCAGTCACGACGCGGCCTACACCGCCAGCCCCGCCGTCTCCTCCAGCCCGAGCATGATGTTCATGCACTGAATGGCGGCGCCCGAGGCGCCTTTGCCGAGGTTGTCGAAGCGCGCGGCGACGAGGATCTGCTCGTCGTGGCCGAAGGCGAAGATCTCCGCCCGGTTGGTGTCGTTGCACGCCGTCGCCGGCAGGAAGCCATTGTCGAGCACCGGCGCCGGATCGGCCGGCATCACCTGCACGAAAGTCTCGCCGGCGTAGTACTCGCCATAGAAGTGCTGGACATCTTTCGCGGCCACCGCGCGCGCCAGCAGGCGCGGCAGCAGCGGCACCGCCACCACCATGCCCTGGGCGAAGTTGCCGACGATGGGCGTGAACAACGGCTTGTGGGCAAGCCGGGTCATGGCCTGCATTTCGGGCAGATGCTTGTGGGCGAGGCCCAGCGCGTAGAAGCGCGGACTCTTCATGGCGTCGCCCAGTTCGCCGGCGTCCTCGTAGCTGGCGATCATCTCCTTGCCACCGCCGCTGTAGCCGGTGATGGAATAGGTACTGGCCGGGTAGTCGGCAGGCACGATGCCGGCGGCCACCAGCGGATGCATGAGCATGATGAAGCCACTGGCGTGGCAACCGGGGACGGCGACCTTCTGCGCGTTGCGCACTCGCTCACGCTGACCGGCGTTGAGTTCCGGCAAGCCATACACCCAGTCGGGATGGGTGCGATGGGCGGTGCTGGCATCGAGAAAGCGGGTACGGGTGTTGCCCGGCGCGAGCAGCGACACCGACTCCTTCGAGGCAGCATCGGGCAGGCACAGGAAAACCACATCGGCGGCGTTGATGTACTCGGCCTTGACCGCCGGATCCTTGCGCTGGTCTTCGGGGATGGAGAGGATCTCGATCTCGTCGCGCCCGCTCAGACGCTCGTCGATCTTGAGTCCGGTGGTGCCGTGACGGCCATCGATGAATACCTTGTAAGTCATGCTGCGGCTCCGCTGCGTGTTCCTTCAAGCGCTCATTCTATATCGGCGCGCCTGCCTCACGGCACCACGTACAGCCGATAGATATGGGGCAACCCCTTGCGCAGCAAGATCTTGCCGGCAACCACCCGCGCCGGATCACGGGTGAACACCTGAACGGTCGGTGACGGCTTGGCGATGAGCAAGTCGGTATCGCAGCGGACGACCCCGCCGGCCATCTGCGCCGTCGCACACTTGCTCAACCACGCCGGGCCCGGAATACGGGACGACGGTTTGGGTGCGGGCCGCGCCGCAGGCACGGGCTTGGGCGCCGGGGCCGGCGCTTCCACCGCTTTGGGCTTGCTGCGCACGGCCGGCTTGGGCGGCTCTTCCTCAGGGGGTGGCGGCGCCTCCTCGGGCGCCGGTGCAGGCGCAGGCTCGGCTTGGACTTCCGGCGGTGGCGCCTGATCGCCGCCGCGCACCGAGTCAACCGCCTGTTTGATCGACGCGCAGCCACTCACGGCCATCATGAAAAAGCCGGCGATCAGGAGCACACGAGCAGAAATGGGGTGTGGGGATGTCATCTCGATCTGTGTTGTGATTTATGTTTCTTACTGTTACGGCACCGATGCCGGCGTATTGAGTCAGCCATCGAACTTCGCGGGATCTTGCTGGCTGGCCATCTCCTGCCCGGTGGCGACGCGGCGCACCCACTGGGCGAACAAGGCCACTTCGTCACGCAGCGCGCCCGGTGCAGGCACCAGCCAGACACTGCGCCCGGCGACCGATCGCCGGTCGCACCCGACCGTCACCAGCCGGCCCTCGTTGAACAGCGGCGCGAGCATCTCTTCGCGCCCGATCGCCAGGCCCTGACCCGACATGGCGGCAGAGATGACCTGATCATAATGCGAAAAGCGCAGGCGCGAACGCGGTTCGATGTGCTCCAGCCCCTCCGCCGCCAGCCAGGCCGACCACGCCAGCCACGGATAGCCCGCGCCGTCGAAATCGATCAACACCTGATCGGGCAGCGACGTCTTGTCGAGCACCAGCCCGCGGCCCACCGACGGGTGCGCCACCGGCACCAGCGTATCGCCAAACAACCGCCAACTGCCGGGCGGCGCATCGCGATCGACGCAGTAGCGCAAGGCCAGATCAAGGTCTTCGTGCGCCAGATCGACCACGCGATTGGTGGTCGAGATGCGCACATCGATTTCCGGGTGCGTGGCCTGAAAGTCCGTCAACTGCGGCACCAGCCAGAGCGCGGAGATGCCCACGCTGGCGGTGATATTGACCGTCGGCCGCAAGGGCGTGCGCAAACGCGCCACCAGCCGCCCGTATTCGCTCAGCCACACTTCCGCCCGCTCGGCCAGGCGGGTGCCCGCCTCGGTGAGCGCAAGGCTGCGCGTGCCGCGCACGAAAAGCCTCACGCCCAGTGCCGACTCAAGCGTTTGCACTTGCCGCGAAATGGCCGACTGGCTCAGACACAATTCCTCGGCCGCCGCTGTGAACGACAGATGGCGCGCCGCACAAACAAATCCGCGCAGCGGGTCGAGGGGCGGCAGGCGAAGCAGGGCACTATCCATGCAATAAACGCATCCATGCGATGAAAACAAACCGTTTGTGAGCAGCCTAGACCGTGTCGATACTGACAGCAAGCCGACAACGCATTGGCGCGCTGTCCACCGCAGGAGAACGCATCATGAATACGACAACACGGACCACCCTTTCACTTTCCGCCGGTCGCCCCTTGCTGCTCAAACATGTCGCCGGCGCGCAGCTCTCCGCACTGTCGGGCTGCGTGTGGATCACGCAATACGGGCTGGCGCAGGACATCGTGCTGTCACCGGGTCAGCATGCGGTGCTCACGCTGCCGACAGCGACGGTGCTGTCCTCGACCCATGGCGCCCGGCTTGCGCTGACGAGCCCGGCGCAACCGCCGGCACGTGCGCCGTGGTGGCGTCGACTGCTCGGCTACGTCGATCCGCGCTGGAGCAGTGCGGTCGGCCGCCACCTCTGCCGCCGCCTGACGATCGCACCGACGGATGCGGATCACGCATAGACTACGCCGGCGCCTGTGCCATACTGAGCATGCCGCCCTGCGCGACATTTGCTTCCTGGAGTGAGCATGTTCGGACCCGGCTTTTCCGACCGCCAGATCGACACTGACGGCGCCCGCATCCACCTGACACAGGGCGGCTCGGGCCCGCCGCTGCTGTTGCTGCACGGCTACCCGCAAACGCACGCCATGTGGCATCGGGTCGCCCCCGCGCTGGCCGCGCGCTTTCATGTCATCTGCCCCGATCTGCGCGGCTATGGCGACAGCAGCAAACCGCCAGGGGAAGCCGATCACGCCAACTACGCCAAACGCGCGATGGCGCAGGACATGATCGAGGTGATGGCGGCGCTCGGCTACCCGCGCTTTGCGCTCGCCGGCCACGATCGCGGCGCGCGCGTGGCGCACCGGCTGGCGCTCGATCACCCGGCGGCGGTGAGTCAGCTGTGCGTGATGGACATCGCGCCCACGCTGCACATGTTCCAGCACACCGATCAGGCTTTCGCCACCGGCTACTACCACTGGTTCTTCCTGATCCAGCCCGGCGGCCTGCCCGAACACCTGATCGGCGCCGACCCGGGCTATTTCCTGCGTGAAAAGCTGCGCCGCTGGGCCGCGCCGGACGCACAGTTCGACGACGCGGCGATGGCCGAGTACCTGCGCTGCTTCTCCCACCCCGCCGCCATCCATGCCAGTTGCGAGGACTATCGCGCCGCCGCCGGCATCGATCTGGTGCACGACCGCGCCAGCCGCGACCAGCGCATCACTTGCCCGCTGCTGGTGCTCTGGGGCGATCGGGGCTTCGTGCATCGCAGCTACGACGTGCTGGCGGTATGGCGCGACTATGCCACCAACGTGCGCGGCCACAGCGTCGGCAGCGGCCATTTCCTGCCGGAAGAGACCCCGGACGAAGTCATCGGCGCACTCGACGCGTTTTTCGAGGCCGCCCCATGACGACGCCCCGCCCGATCACGCTGTGGTACGAGTTCGCCAGCTCATACTCCTACCTCGCCGTGATGCGTGCACAAGCGGCCGCCGATGACGCGGGCGTACCACTGCAGTGGCGTCCGTTCCTGCTCGGGCCGGTGTTTCTCAGCCTCGGGTGGAACGATTCGCCGTTCAACATCTACCCGCCCAAGGGCCGCTACATGTGGCGCGACATGGAGCGCCTGTGCGCGCGCTACGGTTTCCCCTTCCGTCTGCCCAGCCAGTTTCCGCGCAACGGCCTGCTGGCCGCGCGCGTTGCCCGGCTGGGGCAGGAAGAAGCGTGGATCGGCCCGTTCTCGCGCGCCGTGCTCACCGCCAACTTCGGCGAAGACCGCGATATCGGTCAGACCGACGTGATCGCCGACATCCTGAACGCACTCGAGCTCGATGCCGACGCCCTGCTGGCGAGCGCCAACGCCGACGACAACAAGCAGGCGCTGCGCACGCAAACCGAGCAAGCCACCGCGCTCGGGCTATTCGGCGCACCCAGCTTCGTGGTCGGCGACGAACTGTTCTGGGGCAACGACCGCCTCGAAGACGCGCTCGCCTGGGCCACCACGGCGCACGACTGACGCGTCGCCGTCGACACCGCGTGCCTGCCGGGTCGACGCCCCCCGGCATTCGTGCTGAAATTCGTCGGTACGCAATTCGCCGTGCGCCCACCGGCCAACGCCATGTCCGTCCCGATTCATCCCGCCACACCCTCCCGGCTGAGCGATCTGCAATGGGAGGTGCGCTCCTGGTTTCGCACCCGCTTGTGGGCGCAGGTCATGCTGGGGTTCATGCTCGGGCTTGCGGTCGGCGCATCGCTGAGCCCGGAAGCCGGCTGGGTGAGCCGCACCACGGCCGCCGACGCCGGGGCTTGGCTGGCGGTTCCCGGGCGGTTGTTTCTGGCCATCATCGGCATGGTGCTGGTACCGCTGGTGATGGTATCGATCATCAAGGGCATGCTCGGCGGCGGCAGCATGGCACAGCTCAAGTCGGTGGGCTTGCGCATGCTGGTGTTCGTGACCCTCACCACCGGCATCAGCGCCACGCTCGGCGTCACCCTCGGGCAACTCGTCGCTCCGGGCACCACCCAAGTGGTCGTGGCGGCCGAGCCACCCGCCCCCCAGGCCGCACAACGACCGCCAAAGCCCGACTTACCGACGCTCATCGTCAAACTGGTGCCCAGCAACCCGCAGGCCGCCATCGCCGAAAACGACATGCTCGCCATCGTCATGCTGGCACTGTTTCTCGGCGCCGCCGCGCTGGTAGCCGACCGCAAGAAGACGGCCCCCTTTCTCAACGCGCTCGACGGCCTGCTCGAATTGTCCATGACGCTGGTGAAATGGGCCATGTATCTGGCGCCCTGGGCGGTGTTCGGCCTGCTCGCCGACGTAGTTGCCCGCTCGGGGCTGGTGGCGATGGCCGGGTTGGCGGGCTATGTGCTGGCGGTGCTCGCCGGCCTGCTGCTGCTCATGCTCATGTACCTGCTGCTGCTGGTGCTGGTGGCCCGCCGCCACCCGATCGAATTCCTCAAACGCATCAGCGGCGTGCTGCTCTTGGCTTTCTCGACCTCGAGCTCGGCCGCGGTGATCCCGCTGTCGATCGACACCGCGGTGCGCAACCTCGAGGTACCCGAAAGCATCGCCAACTTCACCATTCCACTCGGGGCGACCGTCAACATGGCGGGCACCGCCCTCTATCAAGCGGTCGCCGTGTGTTTTCTGGCCCAGATGTCGGGCGTGACCCTGAGCCTGTCGTCGCTGATCGCCATCGTGCTCACGCTCATCGTCACTTCCATCGGCGCGCCGGGCACGCCGGGGGTCGGTATCGTCATCCTCTCCAACATCGTCACCGGCTTCGGCATTCCACCCACCGGAATCGCACTGATTCTCGGCGTCGACCGCCTGCTCGACATGTTCCGCACCGCCGTCAATGTCACCGGCGACCTGACGCTCAGTGTGTTGCTTCGTAACGCCAGGAAACCGTAGCCGTACCGCCATCGGGGCGAAGCAGTACAATCAGCGTTTGCTGATATTCAAGGGAGATGCCGATGCGCAAAATCATGTTCGCCCTCGCCACGCTGCTCGCGCTGGGTTCGGCACACGCCGAAGTCATCGACATCGACAACGCCACCCTGGCCCGCCTGCAGGCCAGCGGCGTGCCGGTGGTGGATATCCGCACCGCCGGCGAATGGCAGGAAACCGGCATCGTGCCGGGCAGCCATCTGCTCACCTTCTTCGGCGAGCGCGGCCAGGCCGAACCCGCGGCCTGGCTCGGCAAGCTGCAAGCCATCGCCACGCCCGAGCAGCCGGTGATCCTCATCTGCCGCAGCGGCAACCGCACCCGCACCGTCAGCGCCTTCCTCTCGCAGCAGGTCGGCTACACCAAGGTGTACAACGTCAAACACGGTATCCGCGCGTGGATCAAGGCAGGCCAGGCCGTCGACAAGGCCGCACAGGCCGCATCGACCTGCCGCTGGGCGAGCGCCTGCTGAACGGCACGGCGCGACCGGCACTGCACAGACGCCGCCGCCTTCGGGTTGCGGCGTCTTTCATTGTGCACTCTTGCATAGCGCACTACGCTGTCATCGCACGACTATACTCAGACTCTGGCGCCCCAAACCGATAGCCGACTTGAACATCTTCCTCTCCTACGCCTCGCCCTATCGCGATCTGGCCGATGACCTGTGCTGCCGGCTGCAGGCCGTGGGTCACGAGGTCTTCTTCGACCGCGAGGATCTCCCCGCCGGCACCAGTTTCGATGACCGCATCCGCCAGGCCATCGACGATGCCGAGTTGTTCATCTTTCTGGTCGCGCCCGAGGCCGTCGCCCAAGGCCACTACACCCGCACCGAACTGAAGCTCGCCGCGCGCAAATGGCCCACGCCGGGCTGGCATGTGCTGCCGGTGATGGCCGCCGACACGCCGCTGGCCGACGTGCCCGCCTACCTGCGCGCACTCACCCTGCTGCAACCGGAAGGCAACCTGACGGCCGAAGTGGTGATGGAGGTCGAAGATCGGGTGCGCCAGCACGGCGACGCCGCACCGGCACCGGAGATGCCCGCCAAGCGTGACCGCGCGGCGGTACGTTATCGCTCGCTGCAACTTCGCTTTGCCGGGGATGGCGCCGGCGGCTACGCGTTGAGCGTGCCCGAATCGCCAGCCGGCGCACTGGCCGACGCGGCCATCACGCTCAACCCGGCGGTGCTCGAACAAAGCCTGTGGGCCAACGCCCGCCCCATCGCCGGCTCCGCCCGCCGCGCCGGCCCGGCCGATGCCGAACCCGCCTTGTTGCCGGGCGATGCGGCCGCACGGCAAATCGGCCAGACGCTGTACACCGCGCTGTTCGGCTCCAGCGCCGGCAGCGGACTGACGGACAGCCTGCGCGGCATCGACCCGCAACGCGGCGACGGCCTGCGCTTCGTCATCAACACCACCGAGGCGCCCGAGCTGGCGCGCCTGCCGTGGGAATTCCTCTACAGCCCGACGCAGGACGACTTCCTGTTCTCCGACCGCCTCAAACCGGTGGTGCGCTGGCTGGATGTAGACGCGCCGCCGCCGACGCTCGCGGTCGCGCCGCCGCTGCGCATGCTGATGGCCATCGCCGCACCGGCCGACCGCCCCGAGCTGGCCATCGGCGAAGAGCTCGCCCACCTCGATCGCGCCCTCGAAGAACTGAGCAACAGTGGCGTATTGACCACCGTACGGCTCGAACACGCCACGCTCGAAACCCTCGACAACGCGCTGCTGGAACACCGCCCGCATGTGCTGCATTTCATCGGCCATGGCGATTTTGTCGGCGACGACGGCGTGCTGCTGCTCGAGTCCGACCGCAACCCGGGCACCGCCGACACCATTGCCGGCCGCCAGTTGGCGGTGCTGCTGCGCAACTATCGCGACTGCCTGCGGCTGGTGTTCCTCAACAGCTGCATGGGCGCCACGACCTCCACCCGCGACCCTTTCGGCGGCGTCGCCCAAAGCCTCATCCGGCGCGGCATCCCGGCGGTGATCGCGATGCAGTTCCCGATTCCCGACGATGCCGCAGTGGAGCTGTCGCGCCACTTCTACCGCTATCTGGCCGCCGGCCAGCCGGTCGATGCCGCCCTCAGTTCGGCCCGCGCCTTTTTGTTCGCGCGCGGCTATCCGGTCGAATGGGGCGCGCCGGCGCTGCACATGCGCACCCCGGACGGACGGCTGTTCGACCTCGCGCCGCCTCCCCAAGCCGCGCCGATGGCGCCGCCGGCACCCGGCGCACCCATCGCGACACCGCCCAGTACGGGCAGCGCCGCCGAAGCCGCCCCAGACCAACCGCCTCGGGCGCAAGGGCGCCGATGGGGATGGCTCATCGTCGCGGCCGGTCTGGCCGTCGCGGCGGCGACGACCCTGTATGTGTTCGTCGGCGACACCGTTCGCGACCAGGCGGGCGACATGGCCCCCGAGCTGTCCGGGGGTCAACGCCCATCGCCAGCGCCCAAACCCGCGCCGGTCGCACCCAGCCCGCAAGCACGCATCGACGCCATCGTTCGCGATCTCGAATCCGACCGACACGCGGCGGCACTCGAATCGATTCAATCCATTGTCGACGGTGACGACGCCGCCGCGCGCGACCGTCTCTTCGGCGAGTCACTCGGGCGGGTGCGCGCTGCCCTGAACGCCGCCCAGGCCAAGGCGACCGCCGCCGGAAACACCGAACTTGCCGCCGCCCTGGCGAAGGCGCAAAGCCAACTCGCCCCGCGTGACGACGCGGGCGCTGAACCCCCGCCCGAACCGGCTCCCGTGGTCGCCCCCGACGCCGTTGCGGTCGCCATCGCGGCCTTGAGCGCCGGCGACACGCAAAGCGGCCTGACGCAACTGCGCGCACTGCTCGCCGCCGATCCGGACGCACTCTCGGCACAGGTCATTGGCGAACAATCGGACGCGCTGATCCAGGCATTGGCCAACGTCGGCGTCAACGCCGCCACGACCGGGGACACGGACACCCTGCAGGCGGCCATCGCCCTGCTCGAACGCATCCAGCCGGGGATCGACTGGGCGACATACATTGCGGCAGCGGGCAGCGCAGCCGGCCTGGAACCCGCAGCAGGCGAAGCCGGGCCCCGGATCTTCTACACCGTGCGCCGGGGAGACACCTTGTGGTCCATCGCCCGCCGCCTCCTTGGCACCGGCAACGCCTGGCCGAGTCTGCTTGCGCGTCACAACAAGCTGGCGTCGATCGGCGTGGGCGGCGACTTCATCGCGCATCCGGACCGCATTAAGCCAGGCTGGCGGATCAATCCACCAATCGCCTACGACGAGATCGGCCGGGACCGGCTGGAATATCACGTGATCCCGGGCGACACCCTGTCCGGCATTGCCTGGCGGGTGTACGGCGACGCCTCGCGCTGGCCGCAGATCGCGACCGACAACGCGGCGCGCATCGCCGACCCGGACCGCATCCGGCCCGGTCAGGTGTTGGTCATCCAACCGCCGCACGACCGGCGCTGACCGCCCCTCGTGCCGCAGGGGCCGACGATCGACGCACGGCCGCCAACGCGGGGGTTTCGCGCTAAAGTCGTACAAGAATCCGCCGATGAATGACACTGGTATTTCATCGGCAGCACACGCACTTCGGGAGACAGGATGAGCGAATCGGCACTGGAACCGGTCAAGGTTGCCGCACCATGGATGGATGAGCGCTCGCACAACATGCTGCGCGAGTTCTTCCGCGAGGGCCTTCAGTCCCGCTGCGTGCTGGTCGAGCCCGAACGCGCCCATGCCATCCTCGTCGACGTCGATCGTGGCGATGCCACCCGCCGCCTGGCTGACGCACGCGCGCGCTGGCCCGAGGTCGCGATCATCGAGTTGAGCGTGAACTACGCCGATCAAGCCTTGTTCGTACGCAAACCGCTGCGCCCCAAGGGCATGGCCCGCGCGCTCATGAGCGTGCGCCGCAAGCTGCGACTGAGCGACGACCCGGTCGCCGAATCGGTCAGCACCGGGGACGCCGACAGCAGCGCGGCAACACGTCCCGACACCCCGCTCTCACCCCGTGGCCCGGTGCCGGACCCGGGCACCGAAAGTCATTACGTGGGCCAGGCCAGCGATGTCGACGCCATGGCGCCCGACACCTGGGCGCGCGCCCAATACGACCCCGCCGACTATCTGCAAGGCCATCTGCAACGTGCCGCCGCCATGGCCGACGAGCGCGGACGCGCCGTGGCGATGACGGGTGTTTGGGGCTGCTGGGTGATTCCGCCGGGCAATGGCTCGGTGCAGGTCGACATCCCGGATCGCCAGTTGCGCTCCCTGTGCGTGGTCAGCATGGGGGCGAGCGACGTGCGTTTCGATCCGCTGGACAATGCCGCCGAGCTGACATGCTCGCCGCAATTCACGCCACGCGACAACCTGCTGTGGAAAGTCGCGCTGTGGACGGCCCGTGGTCGCGTGCCGCAGACGACGCCGCTCGACGCGCCGGTCTACCTGCGCCACTGGCCCGATCTGAACGAGTTGCTGGTAACGCCTGACGCCATTCGCATTGCCGCGCTGTGGCTCAATCACCCGATCAACCTGATGGCACTGGCGGAACGATTGCACATCCCGCAACGCCACGTGTTCAGTTTCTACGCGGCCTGCGCCGCCATCGGCCTGGCCGGCGTCGCACGACGCACCGCCGATACACTGGTGGACGCCCCGCAGGTCAGTGCCTCGGGCATGCGCTCACTCATCAGCCGGCTCGGCGAACGACTCGGTTTGAGCACCCAGACTGAATCCATCTGACGGGCCCCGGGGACCGACCGGCGTGACCGATGAGTCGACCGGGAACACGCGCTAACGCACCCGAAACAGCTGCGTCGCGTCGCGCTCGTTGGTGGCCGGATCGATCACGGTCACATCCATGCGCTGGCCGTCGGCGGACACCACGAAGGTGGAACGCAGCGGGTAGCCGTTGAACATGTAGGTCGTTTGCCCCTGCCGGCCGGACAGCGTGCCGGTGCCGGCGACGTAGCCGTCCGGTGTCTGCCCCTGAAATACCAGTTCCGAGCCGCGCTGGACAATCTCGTGCATGCCGCCGTCGGAATCGCGCCACAAGCCCGTCAGGTTGATGGTCCCGGTTGCGGGGGCCACACTCACGCCACCCCCGGTCGCCCCCAGCGGTTGCGGCGAAGGCATCGGGGGCACCGGGTCCAACCCGCCATCCTGCTCCCCGATCAGCGCCGCCAATATCAGAAAGGCCAGCCCGCCGCCGATCCACCATTTCTTGCGCGACCCGGTTTTGCCGCTGCTTGTCGAGGTTGTTTGCGGCGCCTCGGCAGCCTTGGGCTCGGGCAACTCAAGCGCCTTGCGCAGCGTGTCCACAAGCAAGGACACGTCGAAATCCCAGCGCTTGTCGCTCAGTTCGATCGCGTTGCGTCGCGCCAGCGGTTCGAGATCCTCGGGCAGTTGCCCGGTGGTCGGCATCGTCGCCCCTTCGACCAGCACCGGAATCACGCGCACATCGGTGCGCGTCAGGGCGGTGGCGATCTCGAGACGCGTGTAGTCGTTCGGATCGTCCAGCCGACGGGCGCCGTCGGCGTCGGCCGCATCCACCCAGCGCGGCCCGATGACGGCGATGAGCACACCGCAGGAACGCAGCGCCCGCTCGATCGCCTCGACAAAGTCCATCCCCGGCTCGATGGTTTCCACATCGCGGAAGATGGACACCGTCCGCAGATGCTCCTTCAGGTGGTCGGTCAGCCGACCCGCCGCGCTCTGACTGTCCTGTCGCCGGTAGCTGACAAATATTCCTTGTTGCATGGCCACGACTCCGTCGTCTGTTCCGACTACACATTCTCAAAATAGTCGCCGCCCATCAACGGGGCGAACAATGACATTGTTCCACAGCCACTTACAGCAGATGTACAACACTCGCGCGGACACGAATGGTTAAATTGATGTGATCGAGTTGATGGCGCCGATACGCGCCCGCATACTGGCCCCTGATCCCGATTATTCGCCCGCCGACCGATGAGCTTCCGGTCGACACGACACCCACGTCTCAGGAAATCCGCATGCTTCACCTACGGACCGCGATCGCGACCGCCCTGGTCGCGCTACTGACCGCCTGCAACGCCACCACGCCCACCAAGCCGGACCAACCCGCGTCGGCGCAAACGCCCGCGCCCGAGGCCGCTGCCGAACGCGAACCGGCGCCCGCACCGGAAGTCAGTGACGGCGAGGAAGTCAAAGAGGAAGAAGCCGCGGCGCCCGCCGAACAAAGCAATATCTACTATTCGCAGCAGGAATTCGAGCTGATGAGCGCCTGTGTGGGCATGTCGGACACAGCCATGCACACCGCCATCCGCCGCCGCGGCGGCATGAGCGAAGAAGATGCCATGAACATTTACCGCGGCCGCCCCTTCGCCGAGGAAAACATGGCAACGGTGCAGCAGGTTTATGCCGGCACCATCGGCAATGTGTGGGATTACACCGTGCGCACCTTTCAGCACTGCGCCATCACCACGGCGGGCGTGCCCGAACCGCGCCTCAAACTGGCCAGCTACTGCCTGCAACGGCGGATGATCGGCGATCTGGCCTATTCCTTCAAAGCCAACGAACGGCCGAAGGAAGACGCCTATCGCTACTTCGCCAAATTCCGCAGCCCGGTCGTCCATCAGGTGATCGATGCGGTATATGCCACCGACGTGCCGAAAGAGGAAGTGAAGTCTCAGTTGTGGACGGGCTGCATGGCGCCGATTACCGGCTGAGCGCCCGGCTCAGCGCCTCACCCACCACCACGCAAGCAACCCCACGACGAGCACCACAATCCAGAGGCCATGGCCTCGCCGTTCCGGCGCACCGGCATGGCCTTGCGGAAATACCGCCGGATCCTTGCGGTAGGCATCCACCCGTTCCTTCGCTTGCTTGAGCCCGATCCCCTCGAGCTCACGAACGATCTTGATCGCCTCGATCGTTCGTCCGCGGGCGAGCGCGTCGCGGGCGGCCGGCGGCAGTGACGCCGGCACGCTCACAGCAGCGGCGCCAGCCAGCGACGCGCCGCGTCCACACTCATGCCGGTGCGCTTCGCCCAGTCGGTGAGCTGGTCTTCACCGATCTTGCTGACCGCGAAGTAGCGGCTCTGCGGATGGGCGAAGTAGAAGCCGCTCACCGACGCCGCCGGCGTCATCGCCATCGATTCGGTGAGACCCATGCCGGTATTGGCGGACACATCGAGCAACTGGAACAGCGCCGCCTTGACGGTGTGGTCGGGGCAAGCCGGGTAGCCCGGTGCCGGGCGGATGCCGCGGTAGCCCTCCTGGATGAGGTCGTCGTTGGTCAGGTTTTCGCTCGACGCATAGCCCCAGTATTCCTTGCGCACCCGCAGGTGCAGCCATTCGGCACAGGCTTCGGCCAGACGGTCGGCCAAGGCCTTGAGCATGATGGCGCGGTAGTCGTCGTGGGTGGCCTCGAACTCTGCGAGCTTGTGCTCGATGCCGATGCCGGCGGTCACCGCGAAGGCGCCACACCAGTCCTTGACCCCCGATTCCTTGGAGGCGATGAAGTCGGCCAGACACCAGTGCGGCTTGCCGCTGGGGCGCTGGTGTTGCTGACGCAGGCCATACCAGGTCATGAGCGGGGTATGGCGGTCTTCGTCGGTGTAGAACTCGATGTCATCGCCCTCGCTGGCCGCGGGGAACAGACCGAATACCGCCTTGGCCTGCAGCCACTGCTGGGTCACCAGTTGGCCGAGCATCTTCACCGCGTCGTGGAACACATTGTTCGCGGTTTCGCCGACCACCTCGTCATTGAGAATCTGCGGGAATTTGCCCGCCAGATCCCAGGTCTGGAAGAAGGGGCCCCAGTCGATGAACGGGACAATGTCCGCCAGATCCACATCGAGCGCGATCACGCCGGAGGTATTCGGTTCGATCGGCACGTAGTGATCGACGGACAAGGGATCGTAGGCATTGGCACGCGCCGCCTCCAGACTCACCAGTTGCACGCCTTTCTTGTTGGCATGCTGCTGGCGGATCTTCTCGTAGTCGGCCGCCAGATCGTTCTTGAAAGCTTCGCTCTGCCCTTCGGACAGCAGCGCAGTGACCACGCCCACGGCGCGCGAGGCATCGGGCACATAGACGACGGGCTGTTCATAGTTCGGCGCGATCTTGATGGCGGTGTGCGCGCGGCTGGTGGTTGCCCCGCCGATGAGCAACGGCAGCGCGAACCCCTGGCGCTGCATCTCGGCCGCCACATGACTCATTTCTTCCAGCGACGGGGTAATCAGCCCGGACAGGCCGATGGCCTGGGCGCCATGCTCGCGCGCCGCATGCAGGATCTTCTCGGTGGGCACCATCACCCCCAGATCGACCACCTCGTAGCCGTTGCAGCCGAGCACCACGCCGACGATGTTCTTGCCGATGTCGTGCACGTCGCCCTTCACCGTGGCCATGATGATGCGGCCCTTGCTGGTGGCGCCGGTGCGCAGTTTTTCCGCTTCGATGAACGGCAGCAGATGCGCCACCGCCTGCTTCATGACGCGGGCCGACTTGACCACCTGCGGCAGGAACATCTTGCCGGCGCCGAACAGATCGCCGACCACGTCCATGCCGGCCATCAGCGGTCCTTCAATGACCGACAGCGGCGGTTGGCCCTCGGCGGCGAGTTTGGCGCGCACCTCTTCGGTGTCTTCCACCACGAATTCGGTAATGCCTTTGACGAGCGCATGCTTGAGACGCTCTTCGACGCTCTGCTCACGCCAGCTGAGGTCCGGCCCGGTGTCCTTGGCCGCGCCGGCCTGCACCGTCTGGGCGAATTCCACCAGCGCCTCGCCTGCGCCCGGGTGGCGGTTGAGCACCACGTCCTCGACCTTCTCGCGCAGCACCGGGTCGAGATCGTCATACACGCCGAGCATGCCGGCATTGACGATGCCCATGGTCATGCCGGCGCGCACGGCGTGGTAGAGGAACACGGTGTGGATCGCCTCGCGCACCGCGTTGTTGCCGCGGAAGCTGAACGACACGTTCGACACCCCGCCCGAGGTCTTGGCATGCGGCAGGTGGGTGTGGATCCACTTCAGCGCCTCGATGAAATCGACCGCGTAGTTGTCGTGCTCGTCGATGCCGGTGGCGATGGCGAAAATATTGGGGTCGAAGATGATGTCTTCGGGCGGAAAGCCGATCCCGGTCAGCAGCGCGTAGGCACGCTGGCAGATCTCGGTCTTGCGCGCGTAGGTGTCGGCCTGGCCCTGCTCATCGAAGGCCATCACGATCACCGCCGCGCCGTACTGGCGGCACAGGCGCGCCTGGCGCAGGAACTCGGCCTCGCCCTCCTTCATGGAGATGGAATTCACCACCCCCTTGCCCTGGATGCACTTCAGGCCGGCTTCGATCACGCTCCATTTGGAGGAATCGAGCATGATCGGCACGCGCGAGATGTCCGGCTCGGCGGCCACCAGCTTGAGGAACTTGTCCATGGCCGCGAGCGAATCGAGCATCGCCTCGTCCATGTTGATGTCGATCACCTGGGCGCCGTTCTCGACCTGCTGGCGGGCAACCGACAGCGCGTCGTCGAAACGGCCTTCGAGAATCATGCGCGCGAACGCCTTGGAGCCGGTCACGTTGGTGCGCTCGCCGACGTTCACATAGAGCGACTCCGCGCCCACGTTGAAGGGCTCCAGGCCCGACAGGCGCAGCTTCTTCTCAATCTGCGGCCGTTTGCGCGGACTCACGCCCTCGACGGCTTCGGCAATGGCGGCGATATGCGCCGGCGTGGTGCCGCAGCAACCGCCGACGATGTTGAGCATGCCGGCACGCGCCCAATCGGCGATCTCGCCGGCCAGCGCTTCGGGGGTCTCGTCGTAGCCCGTGGGCGACAGCGGATTCGGCAGGCCGGCGTTGGGGTGCGCGGAAACGAAGCAATCACACACGCGCGACAGCTCCTCCACGTATTGGCGCAGTTCCTGCGCACCGAGCGCACAGTTGAGGCCGAAGGAAATCGGCCGCGCATGCGCAAGCGAGTTCCAGAACGCCTCGGCCGTCTGGCCCGACAGCGTGCGGCCGGACGCGTCAGTGATGGTGCCGGAGATCATGATCGGCAAGCGGCGCCCCAGATCGGCGAACAGCTGCTCGACCGCAAAGATCGCCGCCTTGGCGTTGAGGGTGTCGAAGATGGTTTCGATCAGCAGCAGATCGGCACCGCCTTCCATCAAGCCCTTGGCCGAATCGTAGTAGTCCTCGACCAGCGCCTCGAAAGTCACGTTGCGAAAACCCGGATCGTTCACGTCCGGCGAGATCGACAGGGTGCGCGAAGTCGGCCCCAGCACGCCGGCGCAAAAGCGCGGCTTGGCCGGGTTCCTCGCGGTGTATTCGTCGCACAACTCGCGCACCAGGCGCGCGCCGACCACGTTGAGCTCGTAGGCCACGTCGGCCAGATCGTATTCGGCCTGCGACACGCGGGTGGCGTTGAAGGTGCAGGTCTCGATGATGTCGGCGCCGGCGTCGAGATAGTCGCGATGAATGCCGCCGATCACGTCCGGCCGGGTCAGCACCAGCAGGTCGTTGTTGCCTTTCAGGTCCTTGCCGTGCTCGGCAAAGCGCTCGCCGCGATAGTCGGCCTCGACCAGCTTGTGCTGCTGCACCATGGTGCCCATGGCGCCATCCAGAATCAGGGTGCGCTCGGCGAGCAGGGCGTTGAGTTCGTCGGTGCGGTCAGCTTGCATGGGTCGGTCCTCGATCGGTCCTTTGAATCATAGCCGGCGCGCGCAAACAAAAACGGCGCGGCAAACCGGCAGAAGGGGTTTGCGAGCGCCGTTGTTCTTTGCTGAGCCTGGCCCCGGGATCACAGCCTCACGGGTCGCAGCGCTCCTCAGCAGGCTGCTGATTTTACTGGGCTTGTCACCCACTGTCGAGCCTGCACGGCGCGCCGGTGGCGAACAAGTGGTAGCTACAAGGTCACAAAACGCCAACGGCATACGCGCCGGCGCACATCCTGGATCGGTCTACGGCCGAACGCACAGTGCGTCGAGCAAGACATTCGGGGTTGAAATGAGATGGGCAGGCGCGGGGACAGCGCATCGACCAGCGCCGTGATCTTGCGATCAAGGCGCTTCGGGGGCCGGCGCGGTGGTCGACAGCAGCCGTTCGATGGCGTCCTGGATCTTGCCGTTGGACTGGCGCTGCATCCAGTCGTTGGTGAACATCAGCAGCGGCTCGATCTGTTTGGCATCCAGCGGCTCCTTGCCGAGCAGATCGAACAACTCGAGCGCGGCGTCGTGCACCTCGCTACCCGGCTCCGCCGCAACCTGACACACCATGGAGACCGCCATCAGGTCGGTCAGATGCGCTTCGCAGAACCACGGTTGCCCGATGGCGTCGAGGGCAATCAGCGCAGGCAACTCGGTCGTCGTGCGTTTCTTGACGCCGAGCGGCAGCAGCTTTCGTCGCTTTTTCTTCATGGAGCGGACAACGGCACGGCGTTGAAAAGCTTTAGCGCGTGTTCCAGCGACCCGCGGCGACACCCCCGGCCGCAGCACCGCAGACCGGCGCAGCGCGGTAAAACAGTGTGTCGAGGGACTTGACACCCCGCGTGGCGAGCACAAGGGGACAAACAACAAACGTCGATAATTCAATCGCTTGAAAAGACGGGCACAACAATTGCGATGCTGTTCAGGATGAAGCACGCACATTACTTCGCCCCTCTTTTCGTCGCAGTTTTCAGCCTCTGCACCGCGGAAGTCGCCTTGGCGCGCCTCGATAGCGTGTCGCAGCCCGCCGTCGCGTCACCGCAGGAGACTTTTACCGGCGCGGCGACCGAAGAAGAAACGCCGTCGGTCGCCATCAGCAACGTCGACCTGGGCCACGCCTCGAAAGACCCGTACAAGGCCATGGTCGAAGACATCGTCGCAACGCCGACATCGGATCGATCGACAGTCTCCGGCCAGCTTGCCGCCAAGAAAGGCCACTCGCTCTTCTACGACGAAGATGAAGTGAAGGCGCGCATGGACTCGGTGAAGTCGACCTTCTCTTCCCTGTTCGGCGACGATGAACCGCAAGCGACATCGGACGAAGAACGCGAGCTCGGCCTGCAAAAAGACATTGCCATGCGCGGCGCCTACAAGGGCACGACGCTGGCGGGCGGCTCGACCTTTGGCGGTGCTTCGTCGTCCGCACGCACGCAGCAGAACGACGCGGAAAAAGTCCGCCTCGCCGAACTGGCGTTTCTGATCTGGGACATCCTCACGCACCCGCTGACCCTTGCGGTTGTTGTGTTCTACGGCTTGGGGCGGCTGACGATCGCGATCTTTCGCGTTGCCAGGAACCCCCGAGGCGACAAGCGCAAAGGTCGGCGTTCAAGCAGCCGCCGCACCCGCGACCGCCCGCTTGAACCCGCCATGGCGCAGGCGGCGCAAGCGCACGAGCAAGAACGGGAGCCAACGCGAGAACGGCGTCATCGTCATCGGCGCCACGCATCGCGCCGGCGCCGAAGCCAGCGCAGCTTTCTCGACTATTTCCGCTCGGTGTAACACGCGCAGCGCGTGATCGCCGAGGCCGGCACGCTGGACTCAGTCCAGCCAGAAGCGCTCCAGATGCTCCAGGCCCCAATCGGCGGGGTTCTCGACACCGGCAATTTCCTCACGACAGGCGGGCGAGGCCAGATCCATGACCTGCTGCGGAATCGGCGCATTGCTACGCGCGGAGAAGAAAGCGCGAATCTTGGGCGTCAGCATCGAAGTCGGGTGCTGCTCGATCACCACGGCGAGTTTGTCTGTCTTGGTGCGCACCAGCGCACCGACCGGGTAGATGCCCATGCTGCGCACGAAGGCCTTGAAGATGCGTTCGTCGAAATGGCCTTTCCAGGACGCCATGCGCCGCAGCGACTCGGCCGGATCCCAGCCGGACTTGTAGGGTCGATTGGAGGTGACCGCATCATAGACGTCGCACACCGCGCCCATGCGTGACAGCAGGCTGATGTGCTCGCCCGCCAAGCCCTTGGGATAGCCACTGCCGTCGACCTTTTCGTGGTGATGCAGGGCAATGTCGAGCGTCCCTTCGGTGGCATCGCCGGCTTCGCGCAGCAGCTTCCAGCCCTCCTCCGGGTGCGATTTCATGATCTCGTATTCCGCGTCGGTGAGCTTGCCGGGCTTGTTGAGCACCTCGATCGGCATCAAGGCCTTGCCCAGGTCGTGCATCAGCCCGCCAATGCCGGCCTCGGTCACCAGCGCCTCGTCGAGGTCCAGCTGCCGCGCCAAGGCGATCATGAGCGCGCACACGGCGATGGAGTGCATGAAAGTGTATTCGTCGTGGGTCTTGATGCGCGCAACGCTGATCAGCGCGGAGGGATTGCGCAGCACCGAGGCGGAGATCTCCTCCACCAGCGGCATGGCGTCGCCCGTCTTGACGACCTTGCCCATGCGCGCATCGCTGAACATCGATTTCATCTCGCGCTTGGCCATCTGGCAAAGCTTTTTCGCCTGCGCGACCTCGGCCTGCATGCTGGCTTTGGGCGTCGGTTTTGCCGCAGCGGGCGTGACGATATCCGGCGGCGGCGCAGCCGGCTCGGGCGGCGGCGCGGGGCGCGCGGCGGGCTCGTTTGCCACCATGACGTCGTCGCCCTTGTCGGTATCGATCCAGACCTTGTCGATGCCGTGCTCGCGGATCGTGCGCAGATCGTCGGCCGATTCGATCAGGAACGCGTTCTTGACGAAAGGGTGATTGAGCCAGGACACGCCGAGCTTGGCCAGATACATGCCAACCCGCAGCTGACTACTGTGGATTTCTTTGATCATCGATCGGGGGGACAGCCTCTCTCAGCGTGAATGTCTTGCGCCTTGTACGGACACATTTCAGTCATATATCGGCGCCGGCCCGCCGGGTCTTGAATGCATCGGACAGGTTCCGTGCCGCAGCGCACGACGCTCCCCCTAGAAACCGATGCCGACGCCGCCGCCCCAACCGCCACTGCCGATGTGGAATCCGCCAAACCAACCGCCGGCGCCGACGCGATCGCGCGCATAGACGTAGGAGACGGAGGTGCGCACCACGCGCCCGTCGCGAAAATGCACGTTGAACTGGGTGGCGATGCCCGGGTTGCCGATGTTGCTCACGTTCCAGTCGCGCACGGTTTCGCCCGAATTGGCAAACCGGAACTCGGCGCGATGCGGGCCCAGCCGATCGGCGACTTCGGCCATGCTCAGGCCCGGCGTGATCTCGCCACGGTAAGCTTCGTCCAGCGCGTCCCAATGCTTCACCACCTGCCCGGCGGCATCGAAGCGCACGTTCACGAAGGTGGTGCCAAAGGGCTGGGTGGCGTACTGCCACAGCTCTGCGCCATCGGCCTGCCGGACGATGCGGCTCGGCGTACCGAAACCGCGCACCACCTGCGCTTTTGTCTGCCCGAGCTCAAGCCGCGGAAACAAGGCGCACGCGCCCAGCAGCCCCACCAGCGCCATCGTCAGGCAGGCCCGCCTAGCCAAGCTGCACCGTTTCCCGACCAGTCCGCGTCACCTGCCCGTTGTCGTCGAAAAACACGTTGAAATAGATCGATTGGGACGGCATCCGGTCATCGAGCAGCCAGTCCCACACGGTCTCGCGCTTGTTGGGGAAGTGCGTCTTGCGCGCCGGCTTGCCAATGAGCCGACGCACCTGGGTTTGCGTCATGCCGGGGGTGATGCTCGCCATGCGCGCGTCGGTGAGCACCTGCTCGACCTGCTGCACGATGCCGTTGGCGTCGATGGTGAGGTGGTAGCAGGTGATGCCCGAGGGCTGCATCGAGTACTCCCACACCACCGTGCCGTCGTCGTTGCGCCACTCGATGCCCGGCGGGCCCATGTGCTCCTGCACTTCGCCGCGCGAGGTCACGCCCGGGCGGATGTCCTCCATCAGGTAGCGTTCGCACCCACCCAATCCCACCAGTCCGAGCAGCCCCAGCAAGGTCATCAGAATCCGCTTCATCTTTCACTCCCGGGGCGCGCGTGCACGCGCCGAACCCCTTGGTTAGAATGTGTGCCTGTGCTCCACGGCGACATGCCCGCTTCATGCCACGGCCCGCCGCGGAGGAATACGCATCCATTCTGACACTCCAAAGTCATGAGGAGTCCTGGCGAAATGCAAAATTCCCTTCTCGCGCTCGTTCTGCTCGGTCTCGGCATGAGTGCCGCGTGGGCCGACACGGTCAAGATCGGTCATGCCGGCCCGCTCACCGGCCCGCTCGCCCACATCGGCAAGGACGGCGAAAACGGCGCCCGTCTGGCGATTGAAGATGCGAACACGCTGGGCATCACCATCTCAGGCAAGAAGGTCACGTTCGACCTCGTCAGCGAGGACGATCAGGCCGATCCGCGCCAGGCCACCACGGTGGCGCAGCGCCTGGCCGACGAGGAAGTGGCCGGCGTGGTCGGCCACGTCACCTCGAGCGCTTCGATTCCGGCCTCACGCGTCTATGAGCAGGCGGGCATTCCGGTCATCACACCCTCGGCCACCAGCCCCAAACTCACCGCACAGGGCTACCGCACCACCTTCCGCGTCATCGCCAATGACCTGCAACAAGGTGCGGCGATGGCAAAACACGTGACCGAAGCGCTGAAGCTCAAACGCGTGGCGATCATCGACGACCGCTCGGCCTATGGGCAGGGTCTGGCCGACGCCTTTGCCGAAGGGCTCAAGGCCCATGGCGCCGAGGTCGTTGCCCGCGAGTTCACCAGTGACAAGGCGACCGATTTTTCGGCCATTCTCACCAAGATCAAGGGCACCAAGCCCGACGCTATCTTCTTCGGCGGTTTCGATGCGCAGGCCGCCCCCATGCTGCAGCAACTGCGTCAGCTCGGCCTCACCGGCAAGTTTCTGGGCGGCGACGGGGTATGCACCGGCGAGATGCTCAAGCTTGCCGCCCGCACCCTCGACGGCAATGTGTTCTGCACCCAAGCCGGCCTGCCGATGGAGAAAATGCCCAAGGGCGCCGACTTCAAGGCGCGCTTCACCCGTCGCTTCCACACCGATGTGCAGCTTTACGCCCCCTACAGCTACGACGCCGCGATGGCGCTCATCAACGCCATGCGGGTGGCCGACTCGACCGATCCGGCCGACTATCTGCCGGCACTCAAGGCCATCCTGTTCGACGGCATCACCGGCACCATCGCCTTCGACGACAAAGGTGACATCCGCAACGGCGGCATCTCGCTGTATCGCTTCGACAATGGCCACTGGCAAGCGATCGAGTGACGCACGTGACACAATAGCGGCCCGCCAGCAAATTGGCGGGCCGTTCTCGTTCGACCCACGCAGCGCCGCTCCATGACCCAATTTCTCCTGTTCATCGTTGGCCTCGCCGCCCTCACCTTCGGCGCCGAACTGCTGGTGCGCGGCGCCTCCCGGCTGGCGCTATCCTTCGGCCTGTCACCGCTGGTGGTCGGGCTCACCATCGTCGCCTTCGGCACCAGCGCACCGGAGATCGCGGTCGCCATCGACGCGGCACTGGGCGGGCAATCGGACCTGACCATCGGCAATGTGATCGGCAGCAACATCTGCAACATCCTGCTCATCCTGGGCCTGGGCTCGCTCATCGGCCCGCTGGTGGTGGCCGGCCAGGTCGTCCGCCAGGAGGTCCCCGTCATGATCGGCGCCTCGGCGCTGGTGGTGGCGCTGGCCTTCAACGGCACCATCGGCCGCGGCGAAGGTCTGCTGCTGTTCGTACTACTGGTCGTCTACATCGTGTTTCTCGTGCGCCAGTCGCGCCGGGCCTCGCGCCGCGAGCAGGAACACTATGGCGAGGAGCTGCCCACCGCGACCTGGGACCAGCACTGGGCGGTGCAAGGCGCCTTGGTGCTCACTGGCCTGGTGATGCTCGTCATTGGCGCCGATTGGTTGGTGGAAGCGGCGGTCACCTTCGCCAAGTGGCTGGGCGTGAGTGATCTGGTCATCGGGCTGACCGTCGTCGCGGTCGGCACCTCGCTGCCGGAAGTGGCCACCTCGGTCATGGCCGCCTGGCGCGGCGAACGCGATCTGGCCATCGGCAACGCCGTCGGCAGCAACGTCTTCAACCTGCTCGGCTGTCTGGGGCTGGGCGCCATCATGTCGCCCGCAGGCCTGCCGGTGGCCGCTGCCGCGCTCCAGTTCGACCTGTGGGTGATGCTCGCCGTCGCGGTTGCCTGCCTGCCGATCTTTCTTGCCCGCCGCCGCATCGCGCGCTGGGAGGGCATGCTGTTTCTGGTCTACTACATTGCCTACTTGATCTATCTGGTGCTCGACGCCCGCGGCAGCGGGGTGCTCAAGACCTTCAGTCAGGCGATGGTGTGGTTTGTCATTCCCATGTCCGTGCTCACGCTGGTCGCCCTGAGCGTGCACGAACGTCGATCGCGGGCGCGATAAGCGCCGCTGACGACACCGCAAGCCGCGGCCTGCGGCGCGTGCCGAATCCCGCACGCTTGTCTCATGGGCGATCAGCCGGATCGCCCGATCCCCTGCCGCCAACGTCTCGCCGCCCCTGACCACCACGCCGCGTGAGCGTGCGCCAAGTCACGTTTTTGCCCCGTGAATCCAGGCCGCTGGTACCAGGTCACAGCCGGAGCCGCATCGCGCGCGGAACAATGCCCCTGTCCTGTCCGCGAACGCGTTTGTCGTGTCGGAGTTTTTTACACACACAAAACATACCGCTTCCGGCCTACGCAGTTTTCCCATTCGTAACAAATGTTTGCGGTTCGGGGTACGCGTCTTGCTTCAGCAAGTGATAGCGCCGTTTGCATCATCTCTTCCGGTCAGCCAGATCAAGCAAACGGGCGTACGAAAAAGAAAAAAGACATCACCTCCGATCCGACTCAGATCAGGACGGACACCGGTCGCGGCAACAAACTTTGCTTCGCAGCCGGCGGCATTTCAAACAATGCATTGAACAATATCCGTCGCGGGGCTTCTCGCGGCGATAACCCCTCCCCGGGAGAAATACCGTGAGTTATTCGGCCCTCGCCTATCTCCGTCGCCAGTACCTGTGCGTGCTGCGCCGCTGCGCCTTCCTCAACGCGTTCTCCAGCTGGATGTTGCTCGCAGCCCCCGCGGCGATGGCGGCCCAACCGGCCATCGTCACCGACGGACGCACGCAGACAACGCTGACGCAGGCCGGGGCGGTCACGGACATCACCACCGCGACGGTAAAAGGGCAGAACGCCTTCAACTCGTTCACGCGCTTCAACATCGGCTCGGGGCAAACGGTCAATCTGCACCTGCCGGGCCAGACCGCCAACCTGCTCAATCTGGTGCGCAACGAACGCAGCATCATCGATGGCGTGATGAACGCCTACAAGAACGGCCAGATCGGCGGCAATGTGTTCTTCTTCAATCCGCACGGCATGGTCGTGGGCGCGCAGGGGCAGATCAACGTCGGCAGCCTGACCGTCGCCACCCCCACGCCGGAATACATGGAGCGTCTGGTCGGCCCGGGTGGCATCATCGATGACGCCGCCGTCAACCAGGCGCTGTCCGGCCAGATTCCGCTGTCGCCGAGTGGCCTGATCACCGTGAAAGGCACCATCCGAGCGGTGCGCGCCGCGCAGTTGGCGGCTGCGACCGTCAATATCGACGCCGGCGCCCGCATCGAAGCCGGCGCCGCGGCCCGTGCCGGCTTCGGCGCGCTGGTCAACATCGACGGCCTCGAAGAAGGTGCCCAGCTGGTGCAGCAGGGCGACACCGTGCGCATTGTCGCCACCAACGAGGTGAACATCGCCGGTTTGGTCTCCGCCGATGGCGCGACGGGCGAAGCGGCCGGGCGCGTGAACATCACCGCCGGCGGCAACATCACTGTCGCCAATGGCGGCCGCGTGGCCGCCGACGGCCACGGCGCAAATTCCGACGGCGGCGACATCCGCATCTATGCCGACGACACCGCCACGCTCACCGCCGGCGGCGAAATCTCGGCACGCGGCGGCGAAATCTCCGGCGACGGCGGCCACATCGAATTCTCGGCCACCGATACCGTCCGTCTCGACGGCGGCGCGCTCAAGGCCAAGGCCACTGACGGCAAAAACGGATCGGTGCTGATCGACCCCAACAACATCGAGGTCGTCACCGCCAACCAATACACCGACGGCGCCGACTTCACCCTCATCGCCAACGACAACATCACCGTCGGCAGCAACATCACCATCTCCACGCGCGACGTGGCCAACCCCAACACCGACGACCACCTCACCGCCGCCTCGCAAGGCGACTCGGGCGACCTCACGCTGCGCGCCAAGCATGTGGAACTGCAGCAGGGCAGCCGCCTGCTGGCCCATGGCGACAACGGCCACAGCGGCGGCGACGTCAAGGTCGAAGGCCACGAGCTGGACGCCATCGGCAGCCTTCGCGAGGCCGATGCCAGTGTCAAGGTGACCGGCGCCACGATCACCGGCAAGGACATCCTGATCCGCGCCCGCGCCGAAACTTCCGGCGTCAACGAGTTGCTGGAGAACGCGCCGGGCACCACCGTGGCCGACGCGCAGGCCTGGCTCGACAACGAGCTCGACGACCCCATCGACGGCATCGGCGGCCGGTTCCTGGAGATCACCACCAAAGCCACCGCCACCACCACAGTGCTCGGCAGCACTGTCATCGGCAGCGGCAAGGTCACCATCAGCAGCGAAGCGGGCGCGCGTTCCGGCTTCGAGAAGACCGCCACCGCCACCACCACGGTGGGCGACTTCAACAACGTCGCCAGCAACGTGCGCGGCCGCGAGGTAAGCATCACCGCCAGCGCCAACACCTCGCACAAATACAACATCCTCGGCACCGCCACCGATCTGCTCGACCAGAGCTGGCTGCCCGACCCCGACGGCGCGACCATCCAGGCGCTGGACGACAACCTGTTCGACTTCAACTCGGTGCCGCTGGTGTCGCTGTCGACGGCCATCGCCCACACCACGGTGGAAGGGGCGTCCGTGGTCATCGGCGCCGACACGCTAACCATTGATGCGAGCGCCACCTCGGCCGCCAAGCCGACCTTCAGCAGCCCCTTCCTGTTCTCCGCCGCCTGGGGTGAATCCACCGCCGACGCGCGCACCCGCGTGGTCGGCACCAGCAGCCTGACCGCCACCAACGCGCTGTCGGTCACAGCCAGCACCGACACCGAAGTGGAAGTGACCGCCTCGGTCAATTCGATCAACAAGCCGATCGACGCGGTGTTCGTGCGCGCCAACACCACCATCGTCACCGAAGCCACGGTGGGCGACAGCACCACCACCACCACCGGCGGTTCGGTCGACGTCAAAGCCACCACCGAGGCTGAAATCGAAGCCTCCGCCGACGCCAAGAACACCGGCGGCAGCGGCGTGGGCATGGCAGTGGCGATCAGCGACATCAGCTCGAGCACCACCGCCACGCTGGGCGGCACCGCCAAGGCACTGTCGGGCGACGTCACCGTCGAGGCCAACGCCGACATCGAGGAGAACAATTCGGCCAACGCCGCCACGCTGGGCAACCCCAACAAGCTCACGCAGAAGATCACCAACTTCAAGGCCGGCATCCAGCGCAACGTGGTCGGCAGCATCCTCACCGCCACTGGCAAGGTGAACCCGACCACCGCCGACCGCCTCACCAGCTTCCTGTTCCCGGGCATCAAGCAAGGCAAGTTCAACGCCGCCGGCGCCGTCGGCTGGACCGAGGCCAACAACACCGCCACCGCCTCGATCGCACCGCTGGCCGACGTCACCGCCAGCGGCGGCATCACCGTCCTGGCCACCATCAAGGACCAGCCCAGCTCCAGCGCCGGCGCGAAAACCAGCTCCACCGGCTCGGCCGTGGGCGGCGCCGTGGCGCGCGGCAACTTCACCAACACCGCCACCGCCTTCATCGGCAAGGGCGCCACCGTGGACGCCAAGGGCGCGCTACTGGTCGACGCCAATACGCTCGTGCCCTACCCGTGGCAGATCGACTGGAACGACCCGGACGAAATCCTCAGCTTCCTGCAGGGCGGCGTGCTCGACATGTTCCTGTCGACCTACTCGATCAATTCGGCCAAGGGCAAGAGCGGCATCGGCCTGGCGGTGGGCGTGAACATCTATGATCTGGCCAACTCGGCCGAGGCCTACATTGACGAAGGCGCGAAGATCAACACCCGCTACAAGGCCATGCCGGGTCTGGCGGCGCAGTCGGTCAAGGTCAATGCCGCCAACGACATCAGCATCACCGGTGCGGTCGGCATCCTGTCGAAGAAGTTCCTCGGCACCAGCGGCGGCAAGGCCGCTATCGGCGGTTCCGCCGGGCTGCTGTCCATCGACACCAAGGCCTCCGCCACCATCCGTGGCGACGCCGAAGTGAACAGCAACACCACGGTCGAGCTCGACGCCAAGAACACCCAGCGCGTGGTCGCGGTGGCCGAAGCCGGTGGCAGCTCCGACGCGGTGGGCGTGGAAGGCGCGGTCACCATCAACACGCTGACCAACACCTCGCTGGCCGCCATCGACGACGACGCCAAGGTCGATGCCGGCGGCGACATCACCCTCGATGCCGAGGGCGATATCGAGAACATCTCGGTGGCCGGCGGCGTGGTCGCCACCAAGGGGCAGGTGGGCATCGGATTCTCGGTGTCGGTCAACACCCTGCACTCCGACGTGAACGCCTACATCGGCAACTTCGACCCGCTCGGGCTCGACATCGTGCCGGCGCTCGGCCAGATCAGCAGCGGCGGCAACGTGAACCTCATCGCGTTGTCCGACATCTCGCAAGGCGCCTACTCGGTGGCCGGCGCGCTGGCCACCAACAGCAAGGCACAAACCGACATGCCGGCCGGCGCCAGCGACACCCAGGACGGCGGCAGCAAGGCCGGCGCCACCAAGGCGGGCAAGGGCAAGTTCGGCGTCGCCGTGTCGGCGGACGTGTCGATCAACGACATCTCGGCCAACACCTCGGCGCACATCAGCGACGGCGCCAAGATCACCCAGGCCACCCATGTGGACCTCGACGCCACCAACAAGCTGGCGCTGTCGGCGCTGTCCGGCGCGGTCACCATCTCCACCCAGGGCAGCGGCAACGGGCTGGCGGGCTCCTACGCGCAGAACAGCCTCAAGGGCACCACCGACGCCTACGTGGATGACGCCACGCTGGCGCTATCGGGCAATCTGAGTGCCGACGCCGACGTCACCGGCTTCATCGAAACCCTGTCGGCCTCGGTGGCCGGCACCAAGGGCAAGCTCGGCATCGCCGGCTCGGTGTCGATCAACGAGATCGACAACACCACCCGGAGCTATCTGAACAAGGTGCTGCTCACCGGGGTGGGCAATGTGCATCTGTCGGCCACCGACAACTCCAGCATCCGCGCCATCGCCGGCGCCGTCGCCTTTGGCGGCAAAGCCGGCATCGGCCTGTCCTTCGGCTGGAACCATCTCGAGAACGAAACCGAGAGCTGGATCGCCGACAGCGATGTGGACGCCACCGGACTGGTCACCGTCAATGCGCTCACCGACAACGACATCGACACCATCTCGGCCGCCATCGGCGCCAGCAAGGGCCAGATGGCCGGCGCCGGCGCAGTCACCATCAACACCATCGACAACGCCACCCGTACCTGGGTCTCGGGCCAGCGCGCCGGCGACGGCGTGGACGCGGTCAATGGCGTCAGCCTCACCAGCACCGACAGCTCGCGCATCTTCGGCCTCGCCGGCGCACTGGCGGGCTCGACGCAGGGCGCCGGCGTGGGCGTGTCCTTCGCCTGGAACGACGTGGACAACACCGTCGATGCCGGCCTGACCGGCAACACCGATGTCGAATCGACGGCCGGTTCGGTTGTCGTCGATGCCGACTCCACCACCCACATCGAAGCCATCGCCGCCGGCGGCGGCATCGCCAGCAAGGTCGGCCTCGCCGGTTCGGGCTCGGTGGTGCAGGCCGGCAACACGGTCAAGGCACACATCGACGCCGGCAGCACGGCCACCGCCGACGGCAATGTGCAGGTCGCGGCCGCCGACGATGTCGACCTCTTCAGCCTCGCCGGCAACGTCGCCGGCGGCGGCAAGGCCGCTGTCGGCGTCTCCAACTCGACGCTGATCACCGACAACACGGTCGAAGCGCGCATCGACGGCACCGCCAGCGGGCGCGGCAAGCGCGGCACCATGGACGTGCCCATCGGCACCAAGGACGCCGGCGGCGCCATCGAAACCGCCGCCAGCACCGGCGTGGCGGTCACCGCCACCTCGCATGAAGACATCGAAACCATCGCCGCCGGCGGCTCCGGCGCCGGCTCGGTGGGCATCGCCGGTTCGGCCACGGTCACGGTGATGGACGAAACCACCACCGCCGCCATCGGCGCCAACGCACAGATCAACCCGCTCGACGACGGTAGCAGCACGCAGGACGTGACCGTGCGCGCCTCCGATGAAACCACCCTGCTCGGCGTCGCCGGCGCGGTGGCCTTCGGCGGCCGGGGCGGCGTGGGCGCGGGCGCCGACGTCGGCGTCATCGACAAACTCACCACTGCCAGCATCGACACCGGCGCCAGCGTGAAGGCCAATGACACCGTGGCTGTGGACGCGCGCACCCGCGAGGACATCACCTCGGTGGCCGCCTCGCTGTCGGCCGGCGGCTCGGCCGGCGTGGCCGGCTCGGCCTCGGTGTATGTCGTGGACATCGACACCGTCGGGCAGATCGCCGACGCCGCCACCGTGCATAGCGACGGCAACGTGATCGTGAGCGCCGACGATGCCAACGAGATGGACCTGATCGCCGGCAACGGCGCCTTCGGCGGCACCGCCGGCATCGGCGCCTCGGCGGCCGTGGCCGTCATCGACAAGACCGTCACCGCCCGCGTGGGCGATGGCGCCACGGTCGATGCGCTCGGCAAAGCCGCGGGCGTCACCGTCGCGGACGGCAGCTTCGGCACCACTTACGATGCCAACAGCAGCGACGAGGGCGAAATCAGCGCCCCCGCCGCCAGCAACCCCGATGGCAGCGACAGCCAGGCGCTCACCGGCCAGCGCGTCGGCAACCGCGGCAGCGCGACCGGCTTCCAGGGGCTGGCGGTCACCGCCACCAACCAGGACGACATCGAAACCATCTCGGCCACCGGCGCGGGCGCCGGCACCGCAGCGATCACCCTCGCCGGTGACGTGAACGTGATCGACACCCACACCACCGCCGAAATCGCCGACAACGCCCAGATCAACCAGCACAACGCCGGCGCGGGCGCCGGCCAGTCGATCCTGGTGGCGGCCGGCAACGACCACTACCAGATGGGCATCGCCGGCTCGGCCTCGGGCGCGGGCGCGGTGGGCATCGGTGCGGGCGCGGATGTGCTCGTCGCCCATCACACCACCGTCGCCAAAGTGGGCGACTCGGCCGACCTGCGCGCCAACAAGGACGTGTCGGTCGTCGCCAAGAGCAACGAAGAGATTCTTTCCATCGCCGCCGGCCTGGGCGTGGGCGGCACCGTCGGCGTCGCCGGCTCCACTTCGGTGCTGTCGATGACCAACGTCACCAGCGCCACCACCGGCACCGGCTCGGTGGTCGATGCCGACGGCAACGTCGCCATCGTCGCCTCCGACGACACCGAAACCGACGTCATCGACGGCACCCTGGCGGCCGGCTTCGGCGCCGCCGGCGTCGGCGGCGCGGTCGGCGTCACCCGCATCGAGAAGGACACCACCGCCGGCGTCGGCGTCGGTGCCACGGTCAATGCACGCGGCAACAACACCGGCTTCATGCAGGCGCTGTCCGGCAATGACCTCACCGACCGCGACCCGATCACCGGGCTGATGGTCGAAGCCACGTCCAGCGAAGACCTGTTCTCGGTCGCCGCCAGCGGCGCCGGCGGCTTCTATGCCGGCGTCTCCGGCGCGGTCACCGTCAGCAGTGTCGATTCCGACACCACCGCCGTGATCGGCAGTGGGGCGCTGGTCAACCAGGGCGTCACCAACGGCGGCGCCACGCAAGACGTGAACGTCAGCGCCAAGAACCACGCCAAGGTCGACGCCTACACCGGCTCGCTCGCCCTCGGTGCCGTCGGCGCGGCCGGCGGCGTGGATGTGGGCAGCGTGCGCAACGACACCACCGCGCTGATCGACGACAACGCGCTGGTCGATGCCAAGCGCGATGTGGACGTGAATGCGCTCACCAGCGCCGACATCGACTCGATCACGGTCAGCGCGGCCGGCGGCGTCGGCGCGATCGCCGGCGGCGTGTCGGTGTATTCGGTCGGCAGCGGGCTCGACAGCGAAGGGCGCAACCGCCTCAAGTCGGACAGCGGTGGCTTCAGCGATGTGAACAGCTACGCCGACGATCAGGCCCAGGACGGCAGCATCAACAGCCTGCTGGCCGGCTCGAACGACAGCCGCATCCGCGACGCCGGCACGCAGAGCCAGAACGCACGCGGCGGGGTCAGCATTTCCACCGACCTGGCCGCCACCAACACCGCCGGCACCACGGCCACCATCGGCGACGCCACCGTCGCGGCCGGCGGCGCGATCGACCTCGACGCCCGCCAGGACATCAACGTCAAGATCCTGGCCGGCGGCGCCTCGGTCGGCGGCGTCGGCCTCGGCGCCGGCGTCGGCGTGCTCTCGGTCAATGCCGGCACGGCGGCCGACGTGGCCGCACTGGCCACCTTGAGCAGCGGCGGTCCGCTGTCGCTCACGGCCCACACGGTCACGGTCAGCGACCTGACCGGCTTTGCCGGCACCTACGGCGGCATCGCCATCGACGCCGCCGTGGCCATCGTGCACGACAACAGCACCACCCGCGCCGCCCTCGGCGACGGCGTGCACATCACCAAGGCCGGCGCCGTCACGGTGTCGGCCAGCGACGATCGCGACGCCAAGAGCGAGGCGGTCGGCGTCAGCGTGGCCGGCGGCGCGGCGATCGGCGCCTCGGTGGCCACCGCCGACATGGGCGGATCGACCACAGCCTCGGTCGGCGACGACATCGAGATCGGTCAATCGGTGGCCACGGTCGGCAGCCTGAGCGTCACCGCCGATTCCGACACCAGCGCCGAGGCCAAGTCCATCGCCGGCAAGGCCGGTATCAGCCTGGCGGCCAGCGGCTCGGTGGCCACCGCCACCGTCGATCCGACGGTGAGCGCCACCATCGGCAGCAATGCGCAGATCACCGTCGACAACGGCGTGGCCGTGAGCGCCACCGCCACGCCCAAGGCGAAGGCCGACGCGCTCGGCGTGAACGTGGCCGGCGGCGTCGGCATCGGCGCCTCGGTGGCCACCGCCACCAGCGCCCCCGACGTCGATGCGCGCATCGGCAGCGGCGCCCTCATCAGCGCCGACACGGTGTCGGTGAAAGCCACCCAGGACACCGCCAGCCACTCCGCCGAAGCCTACGCCCAGGGCGCGGCCGGCGGCCTGCTGGCCGGCGTGAATGCCACCTATGCCGAATCGGAAAACAAGGCGCATGTGGATGCCGCCATCGGCGACAACAGCGAACTGACCGTCGCCAGCAAGGTCGAGGTCAAGGCCGACAACGCCAGCGACCAGCGCACCGAGGTCACCGGCCTGTCGGTCGGCGGGGTACTGGCCGCGGGTGCCACCATTGGCCACGCGAACTCGAACACCGTCACCAGCGCCACGCTCGGCGACGGCGTCAAGGTCGCGAGCCTCGGCGGACTCACCGGTCTGCTCGACGTCAGCGCCACCAGCAGCGACAACAACATCGCCACCGCCCGCTCCGGCAGTGGCGGCCTGATCGCCGGCTCGGCCGCCAGCGTCGGCACCAGCAGCACGAGCGACACCCGCGCCAGCGTGGGCAGCGGCGATCCGGCGCATACGCTCAATGCCGCGCAGTTCAACCTCAAGGCCGACCACACCAGCACCTTCAACGGCAAGGTCAACAGCGTGTCGGCCTCGGCGGTGGGCGCCAGCGGTTCGACCGCGCGGCATTCGGTCAACAGCAAGACCTACGCGAGCGTCGCCAGCAACGCCCGCATCAACGCCAACCACATCGACATCGACGCCAACAACCGCGCCTACAAGCTGTGGTGGGGCCAGACGACGCCAGCCGGCGACGCGGCCGCCAACGCCGACACCGCCGCCTGGAACATCCAGTCCGGCTCGGGCGGCGCGCTCAACGCCGCCGCCGGCAGCTCCAAGAGCACGGTGAACCTCGACACCCGCGCCACGCTGGGCAGCGGCGCGCAGGTGCATGTGCTGATGCCTTCGCTGGGCGAAGGCAGCTTCAGCATGGACGCCTTCAACGGCGTCATCGGCCATGACAAGGTGAAGCTCGATTCGGGCGGCGCCGTGGCCATTGCCGCGACCGAAGTGCGCTTCGTCGCCACCGGCGATGCGCTGGTGGAATTCGGCGCCAATTCGGACGTCACCAGCGATCTGGGCGACATCGATGCCGGCTCGCGTGCCGACGTCGATCTGGACACCCGCGCCTCCGCCGACACCTACGGTCTGGCCGGTGCGCCCTCGGGCACCGCGCGCTCCACCTGGACCGGCAATCACACCACCACCGTGGGCACGGGCGCCAACATCCTTGCCGACCAAGGTGAGGTGCACATCGGCGCCGGGCAGGCCAGCGATGGCACGCGCAGCAAGCTGACGGCCGATTCGGAAGTGCGGCTGTGGAACAAGACCGCCTTCCCGATCAACTCCGATCCCGATCCGATCTCCACCATCATCAGCAACGCCAGCTTCAATCTGAACAGCGGCGCGCGCATCGACGCGGCCGGCGACATTTCGCTGGCGGCCGATCGCGGCAACATCAACGCCAACCACATCGGCATCGGCAAGGATATCTACCGCGAAGCCGGCTCGGCCATCGTCAGCGGCATCAGCAACGCCTTCGGCGGCGACGACGTGTCCTTCGACATCACTGGTGGCGACAACGTGGTGGGCGGCAGCTCGACCGCCAACATCCAGGGCACGGCGCTGGCCGGCATCCACCGCTTCGAGTCGCTCACCCTCGACTACGAGTTGGTGGACGCCAACGGCAACGTGGTCACCTCGCCGGTGCAGGATCCGAACTCCGGCCTGGTGCTGTGGCGCCTCAAGGCCACCGCCACCGATGGCGTGAGCTACACCATCGATCCGGCAGTGGGTCTGGCGGCCAGCTTGCAGGCACGCATCGACAAGCTGCGCAGCCTGATGGAGCAATACGCGGCCGACCCGGTAGCGGTCGCCGCCTACGAGTCCGAGATCAAGTTCCTGCAGTTCAAACTGGTGGAACTGGGCCTCGCTTCTGGCGATCCGAACAGCACCAACTTCAACACCGGCAACTGGAACAACCCGAGCCCGAAAGAGCGCAAGCAGAACGAGATCGATCTGGTCGAAGCGCAGATCGACGATCTGGGCAACGACATCGTCAGCACCACCGGCACCGCCAGCGTCACGGTGGATGGCGTGCTGGTCAGCCAGTCTGGCATCGGTACCGACGCCGGCACGCTGGTGACCAAGGCGGACAGCCTCAACACCAACAACGGCAGCATCAACACCACGCTCACCACCATGAGCAAGTTCAGCGCCGCCGACACCGACTACCACCAGCTGAACACCTTGCAAAACAGCGCGGCCAACTTGCGCAACGCCATCAATGACCTCAAGGGCGAGTTGGCCACCAGCCAGACCGCACTGACGACCAGCGATGGCAAGGTCGACACCCTGCTCGGGAACATCGCCAGCCGTCAGGCGCAGATCGACACGCTGCTGAACAACGGCGGTTCGCAGACCCAGATCGATGCCCTGCGCGCCGCCAACGACACCGACCGCGCCGCGGCCAGTTCGGAGTTGAGCGTGATGGCCGGCCTGCTCGACGGCATCGCCAGCAAGAACACCCAGCTCGACCAGAAGAGCAGCACGCTGAACAGCACCTACACCAATATCAACAACCTGCAGACCACGCTGCGCAGCCGCTTCGCGGGGGGTAGCGACGGCGCGAAAGTGGCCACGGTGGTGAATCTGCAAAACACCAACAGCGGGCTGCGCACCGACGTCAATACCCTGGCCGGCAACATCGGCAGCGCTGAAACCTCGATCGCCTCCGCCAACACCTCGGTGAGCGGCAACGACACCGCCGTGCAAGGGCTGGAAACGGACTTGGGCACCGCCCAGACCAATCTGGCGACGCTCGAATCACAACTGCCGGGCCTGTCGGACGTGGCCGCCAACGGGCCGATCGCCGATTTCATCCACGTCGATGACATCACCGTGAAGCTCGGCAACATCAACGTCACGGCCGACAACCTGATCGGCAGCGGCAGCCTGCTGGCCCCGGGCGATGCCAAGATCAGCATCGTCAACAACACGCCCGACTTCCTGGTGCTGGGCAAGCTCACCGTCGATAGCGACAGCGGCGGCGAAGTGCGCCTGAACGGCTTCCTCATCAACGACAACCACGAGATCGGCCGCATCAACACCAGCGCACCGGCGCCGACGCTGACGCTCGACACCAAGTACAACAACAACGCCGGGCTGCCGCAGATCGAGGTCATCAGCAACTACGATCCGAACAGCGCCAAGAACGCCAACCTGCCGGCGCCCTCACCGGACATCCAGCTCGAAGGCGATGTGGACAACCCGCTGGGCAGCGTGCGCGTCTATAGCCAGGCCGGCAGCATCTACGTCGATGGCAATATCCGCGCCGCGCAGGTGGACGTGAAGGCCGACAACGGCGACTTCGTGCAGAGCTTCGTCGACGGCTTCTATCACAGCTCGGGCGATCCGGCCGCCAACAGCCAGGGCGGCCAGACCACCACCCCGCCGGGGAACGGCATCATCGCCAACGGCAGCGTGTTCATCAGCGCCCGCTTCCTGAACATCAACGGTCTGGTGCAGAGCGGTATCGAGGCCTGGAACATCAACCTGCCGAACACGCCGACGCTCACCGGCCCGGCCAGTCTGTTCGGCCTCAATCAGGCCACGCTCGACCAGCTGGTGATCAACTGGAAGAATCACACCGGGCCGAAATACACCACGCTCAACGCCGCTGCCGGCACGGTATTGTTCAACGCCGAACTCGGTCGCATCGAAGCGAGCGCCAGCTACGCCGACGCCGACATCAACACTGCCGGCTGGGCGCAGCGCACCAGCGCCTTCGGCGGCCTGTATCCGCTCATCTCCGAGTACGGCAACATCGGCGCCAGCTACGATCCGTCGGTCACCGGTGGTCAGTACGTGCTCGATGGCGAGGCCGTCAAGGGCGGCTACATCCAGCTCTACGGCCAGATCCTCAACACCGCCGGCAACTCGGCGCGCCTCAAGGTGCTCGACGGCTTCGGTCAGATCACGGTCACCAACCCCACCGACCGTCAGGTCGTGGTCGGCAACATCAACACCGGCAACGACGCCGATGGCAGCGGCCGCGGTATCCGCGGCGTGATCGACATCACCGACATCCAGGGCGTCGACACCACCGACGGCTCGGTGGACAGCATCCACACCGTGCTCACCCGCGACAACGGGGCCGTCATGGTGGATCGTACCGGCCGCTGGGTGGGCAACACCTTCGACGCCAACTATCACTACGTGGGCGCCGATCTGGGCGCCACCGACGGGCGGAACACCGCCTACAACCCGCAAACCGGCCTGCGTTACGTGTGGACCACGGCCACCGACAAATCGACCAAGACCTACTGGGAGTTCTCCGGCACCCAGTTCCTCGGCATTTCGCAACTGCGCACCAAGCCCACCGGTTCGGTCGAGTCGAAGAGTGGCCCCTACACCACCGGCACCCGCCGGCTGGACGATGGCACCTACCTGGAACGCAACACCAGCCTCGCGGGCACCCGCCTGAAGACCACCAGTTCCACCAAGACCACCTCCAACACCTGGACCAAGACCAAGGAGTGGACCGACTGCAACTGGTGGACCATCTGCATCGCGCAGGACTACCACTCCAAGTGGACCGAGGCCACCAGCACCACCACCATTTCCAAGTTCTCGCTCAAGGCCGACTACCCGATCGCCGTCGAGTTCTCCGGACGTGACACGGGTCTGGTCGCGATCAATTCCAAGAGCAGCGTGATCCTCACCGGCACCATCAGCAACCGCAGTGGCCTCACGGAAATCACCGCGGGCGTGAACCCGGGCGCAGCCTCCGTACAGGGCGCCAATGCCGCACTGGTGAAGGGCGGCCAGTCGATTCTTCAGGGCAGCGAGAACGCGCTGGTGACCGGCAAGACGATCGTCATGGGCGCCTCGCACAGCATCGGCACCACCGGCATCAACGGCGTGCCGGTGAACATCGACCTCAACGGCGATGCGCTCAACGCCGCGGTGGCCGAAGGCAACCTTGCCCTGCGCCAAGCCAACGGTGATCTGACCATCGGCAACATATTTGCCGGCGGCGCCGCCAATGCCGGACTCGGTCAGGTGCTGTTGGCCGCCGATGGCAATCTGATCATGGGCGGGCCGCTGTCGAGCGTCACCGGCAACAAGATCCAGCTGATCTCCGAAAATGGCGCCATCGGCTCGGCGGGCGCACCCGTCCAGCTCAATGCCGGCTATACCGACGTGCTCACCCAGCGTGGCGGTTACGGTGTCAGCGCCGAGGCACGCGGCGACATCTTCCTCGATAGCCTGAGCTGGAGCGGCAATACCGGCGGCGACCTGCTGGTCTCCAGCATCGTCTCCGCCACCGGCGACGTGCAAGTGCGCACGCCGGGCCGCATCATCGACAACAACCCGTTCGAACAGGTCGATCAGCGCACCTACAACCAGTTGCTCACGCTGTGGGAACAACTCGCCCTGCTCGAAAACACGCAGGCCAACGCCGACAAGCAGCAGGCCGCCGTGGCCGCCTTCGAGACCGGTGCGACGCAGGACTATCGCACCTACTGGAACGTACGCAACAGCCAGCCCAACCCGACCAGCTACGATCCGAACACGCAGGTCGTGCTGTCGAGCGCGCAGGAGCAGATCCTGCGCGACGACCTCGCCCAGCAGGGCAAGACACCGACCGAAATCAACACCATCGTCAGCCAGTACAACGCCGACAAGACGGCCGAGTACCACGCCCTGCACCAGAAGCTGTACGCCACGCCGGCGTATGAAAACGTGATTCCGACCGGTTATCAGGACGGCTTCGCCTACGCGGCCACCCAGGCCGAGCAGGACGGCATCCTCAAGGGTTCCTCTTGGAGCGAACACGAGCTCGGCATTTCGCTGTCGCCGGGCCTGCTCAAGGAGACCACCGACACCAATCCGGTACTCAAGGATCCGAACATCGCCGGCGCCACGGTCACCCTGCTGGCCGACAAGGGCGTGGGTGAGACCGGCCTCGCCCGCGACATCGACCTGACCCAGAACCCGGGCAACATCTCCGACGCCGACAAGGTGGCGCTGGCCGCCGCCGAACGCAGCGACCTGAGCATCAGCAACAGCGGCGTGGCCACGGTCACCCAACGCAAGCCGGTGGTGGTCGACAGCAGCGGTACGCTGTGGGTCACCGATGGCAGCGGCAAGGCCGTGAGCGGCGACGCGTTCCTGGCCTCCGAGAGCGCCGTCAATGTGGGCGCCATCCTCGCCACCGGCGAAGCCCGCCTCAAGGCCGTGGGCGACATCACCCACGCCGCTGGCGCCGGCCTGCCCTCGTTCGCCGCCGGCAGCCTGATTCTCGAATCGGCCAAGGGCGGCATCGGCACGCAAAGCACCCCGGTGCTGGTGATGCTCGACGACACCGCGCCGCTGATCGCGCGCGCCGACGGCGACATCTTCATCACCCAGCTGAGCAACGATCTGGCCGTCGATACGATCTACTCGCGCAACGGCGTCACGCTCAAGGCCCCGGGTTCGATCCTCGACGCCTTCTCCACCGACGAGATCAACATCCGCGCCGCCTCGCTCGACATGAGCGCCGGCGGCAGCATCGGCACCGCCACCGACTTCCTCGACATCGGCCTCGGCCCCCGGCTGGCGACCGACACCGACGACACCGGCTACCTCACCGCCAACGCGGGCACCGGCATCTACGTGCGCAGCGAACTGCTGGCGCTGATCCTGCATCAGCTCGATGCCGGCACCGAAGTGCGCGTGCTCGGCGGCACCGACGTCGAAGTGCAAGGCGCCGTCACCGCGCCGCTGAACGTCGACATCGCCGCTGGCGACGACGTGAAGTTCACCGGCGGCCAGATCGGCAGCGACACGGTGAGCATCGCAGCCGGCGGCGACGGCAGCGGCAACGTGGCCGGCAGCAGCACCGCCGGACCGGACATCGTCGCCACCACCTCGACCTTCCTCACCGCGCCGCAAGGCATCGGCACCGGGGCGCCGGTGGAAGTGCGTACCGCCGACCTGAAGCTCGAAGCCGACACCATGGACGTGGTCGCCCAGCCGATTGCGCTGAACGACCCGATCCTGGTCAACGCCACCGGCGTCGGCGGCACCGAGGCCAGCAACATCGTCCTGGCGCTCAAGAGCAACACCGCGGTGACCATCGGCGACCTCTACGCCACCACCAGCACCACCACCGCCGACACGCCGCTGTTCACGGTCACCGACGGCAAGCTGGGCGACTACGCGGCCTTCTACACGCCGAGCTTCGCCATCCGCGTCGATCATCACGACCGCCGCTTCCAACCCGGCTTCGACGTGCGCGCCTTTACCCGCAGCGGTCTGTACGACATGATCGTCACGCCCGAATCGGCCCTCATCGGCGCCTACATCATCACCAAGAACCCGAGGAAGGTGGTGTTCAGCAACCCGGGCGGGGTGGCCGATCTACGCAGCCGCGGCCAGCTCAACGCACTCGACCATCAGTCGAACAACGACAAGAGCAATCGGGTCGCCGGCAGCAACGTGGAAGTCTACGCCTCCGGCGCGGGCAACCTGGTGTTCGTCGATCCATCCATTTTCGAATGCAACAACGCAGAAGACGCCAGCGCATGCACCGACGATTGAGACAGGGAGATTTCATGTCATCCAAGCACCGCCCCCTCGCCGCGCTTGCGCTGGCGCTTGTCAGTTCGTTGGCATGCGCCCAGGCCAACATCTCCCCGGGCGCCATCCAGCAACAACAGCAAGAGGACGAACGACGGCGCGCGCAGGAAGAACGCGTGCTGACGCCACCCGAGGCGCCGGAGATTTCGGTGCCCGCCGGTGGCGCGGCCAAGCCCGGTAGCGAGACGGTCAAGATCGCGGTTCAACAGATCCTCATCGACAAGTCGGCGCTGCTCGACCAGGCCGACATCGACGCCATCATCAGTCCGCTTGAAGGGCGCACGGTCACACTCGCCGAACTGCAGCAGGCCGTCGACGCCATCAACGCGCTGTACGCCAAGGCCGGCCACGCCACCGCACGCGCCATACTGCCGCCGCAAACCATCAAGGACGGGCTGGTACGCATCCGTCTGATCGAAGCCCGGGTGGGCGACGTGCGCATCAACGGCACCGACGCGCTCGACCCCGCTTTCATTCGCGAACGCGTACAACTGGAAGCCGGCGAACTGCTGTCCGTGCCCGCGCTCGAAGCCGACCTGGTGCGCTACAACCGCCTGCATGAGAGCAAGCTGCGCGCCGCCGTGGTGGCCGGCAAACAGTTCGGCACCACCGATGTCGAGGTCACCTCGACCGAACCCGACCGCGTTCGCTTCGCCCTGTTCGCCGACAACGCCGGTCGCGACACCGTGGGCGAGACGCGCATGGGCTTCAACGCCCGCTTCACCAACCTCGCCGGCCGCAACGACCTGTTCCAGGTCATCGCCACCACCACCGAGGGGTCGGAAAGCTACGCGCTGTCCTACTCGCTGCCGCTCGCACCCAACGGCCTGCGCCTCGATCTGTCGGCCAGCAACGGCCACATCTCGATCGTCGACGGCCCCTTCGAACCGCTCGACATCACCGGCGATTCCAGCGACTACACGGCCGGCCTGAGCTATCCGCTCAAAGTCACGCTGGAGGACATGTGGTCGGTGTACGGTCGCCTGTCGGCCCGTGAATCGTCGAGCGAGTTCAGCGGCTTCACCCAGGAAGCCCTCAACCTGCGGGTGTTCACCGCCGGCATCGCCGGCGAGCGCCAGACGGACGAGTCGGCATGGTACGTGGACAACAGCCTGGTGTTCGGCATCAGCGGCGTGCTCGGCGGCGACCAGGGCTTCTGGTACTACCGCGGCAGCGCCACCCGCTTCGACCGCCTGAGCGAACGCTTCCAGTTGCTCACGCGCGGCGGTCTGCAATTCTCCGACACCCGCTTCCTGCCTGCCAGCGAGCTGTTCCAGATCGGCGGCGCCTATACCGTGCGCGGCTTCTCCGAAGGCCTGCTGTCGGGCCGCAACGGCTACTTCCTGTCCGCCGAACTGCGCATCGGCCGCACGCTTGAGGAATACCAGGCCGCCGACCCGGATTCACCCAAATTCACCGGCATCGTGTTCATCGACCACGGCGGCGCACTCCCCTACCGCCCCGGTATCCTCAAGGAAAGCACCCACGACGACTACCTCACCAGCGTCGGTGCCGGCGTGCTGTTCGACTTCTCCGAACGCGTCACCGGCCGCCTCGTCGTCGCCCAGCCACTGCGTGGCAACCCGGCCGAACTGCACGATCGCCGCCCCCGGCTTCACGCATCCATCAACTTTGCCTTGAACTGAGTCACGCGCGGGTCAGCCCTCGGGCGACCCCGCCGCCGGCGCCAGGGCGCGTGCAGCGCCGGGCGCCGCCTGTTCCAGACGTTGCTCGATGGCCCGCAACACCGGTCGCACCGCGTCGCCGACGGCGATCTGGGGTTCGGACGGTTTGAACCCCTCCTGCGCCTCGCGCGCGGTCACCGCGCGGCGCGCCCGATCGAAGGCGGTTTCGAACGAATAGGTCTCGGTCAGCGCCTCGGCAAACAGGGCGCGGCCGAAAAAGGTCCATTCGGCGCTCTGGCTGCAACCGTGGGAATTGCGATCGGCGCTGGAGGCACTCATCACCAGCGTATCCGGCGCGGCCATGCGCTGCACGAATCCGCCCGAGTAGCAGGCCGACACCACCACCGCCCGGTAGCGGATACCGGCTTCGTCCAGCGCCGCCTTCAGCGTCTCGGGAGTCAGTGGGTCGAAGGTGTAGGGCCACAGCTGCAGATGAAAACGGAAATCCCTGGCCCCATGCGAGGTGAGGAACAGCAGCAGCACGTCCTCGTCCCGGTTCATGCGCTCGCCCATCGTCACCAAGGTGCGCTTCAACGCAGTCATGTTCGCCATCGGCAGACGATCGATGGTGTCCGGGTTGTTGACCAGCACCACGTGCGCCCGCGCATCGAAACGATCGCGCAACAACGCATCGGCGCCCACCACCTCGCGCAGAAAGACATCCTGCGAACCGTCGCCACCGACCGCCACGGTGAATAATTCCGGCACCCCCGGTCGCCCGGCAGGAATTCGCGCCAGCGCGGATTCGAGCAAGGCGGGCTGCGTGTACAGCACGGCCTCGCGGGTCACCCGCGCGCGGCGTTCCTGCCACTTGGCGTACCGGGCTTCGTCGTAGGGCGGGTACCACAGGTCGCCGAGTTCCAGCGTGCTCATCCACCAGACGGGCATCACGAAAAGCAGCAGCACCGCGAGCACCGCCGCCGCCCGCTGACCGGCCAACAGCCCCTGCGCGGCCGCCAGCGCCAGTACCAGCGCCACCATCGCCCACAACGCCAGGAGCAGATTCACCAGGCGAAGGGTTTCGCTCACCTGCATCTCATCGGGCAACAGTTGCAGACCGTACAAGGCGAGGGACGAGACGACGAGGACGCTCATGAACGCGGTCGCGCCGGGCACCATGCGTGCGTCGTCCCCCGTTACCCGAGCCGACACCCAGGCCACCAGCAGCACCATCGTCAAACCGAACATCGCGGCCGGCACACCAGCCGGATTGAACTGGCTCCCGGGCCCGCCGACGTGCAGCCACTCGCCCACCACCTCTACCGCCAGCCCGGTGAGCAACAGGAGCACCAACTGCACGGAGGACGCACGCACGCGGCACGCGGCGCGCCGGGGCGCGACGAAGAACAGGAGCCCCGCAAAAAGGTTCGACAGCCAGTCACGCCAGATACCGTCGCCGCCCCGCGGCACCGCCGGCGGTGCCGTGGGGGCCGGCGACACGCACAGGCCGCTCAAGCGTTCCACCTCGGCAACAAACGCCTCGACCGCCATGCCCGCGGGCAGCGCGCGCAACGGCACGGGCAGCACGTTGAAGGAGCGCATGTGGAAGAACAGCACGTCGCCGACCCGCTCGATGGCGTCGAACAACGACCACGCCAGTTCGCTGCGGCCATCGGCATGGGTGGTGGTCACGCCCGCGGCCGACAACGTGAGCGTGTACGCCCCCACCTGCCCCGACGCGGCCCGGCGCAGGATGCGTGTCTGCTGTCGCTGCGCCAACAGCCCGACGACCAGCACGAAGATCAGGACGAGGGTCGCCCCGCCGCCGGGAATGTCGAAATCACGCCCGTGCCACAGTGCCGCGAGCCCGGCACCCAGCAGCATGTACACCAACACGCGGCCCACTGCGCGCAGCCTTTGCGCACGCGTCGGGCGCCCTTGGCGCGCCCGTCGGCCGGCGGCGCGCAATGCGGCCAAACGGTCATCGATCGTCGAGTCGACGTCCAAGGTCAGCAGAGAATGCGAGTCGGCAGGCATGGCAGCGGGCATCCGGGCAAGTGATGCCGGCGATCATACCATTCGGATATCGCTGACCATGGGCCACAACCGACCGACACCCACACCGCCTATACTGCGGAGATATTCCCCATGCCATTCCGGTTTCCCGATGCGGAGCCATGTCCTTGCCGACCGCCCCCGCGACGTACTCGAATTCACCGGACGCTCACCGGATAACTCCCCATGACCCACCTGATCCTCGGCCTGCTGCTCTTCTTCGGCGCCCATTCCCTCTCCATCCTCAACGAAGCCTGGCGTGACCGCATGCATGCGCGCCTCGGCGAGAACGGCTGGAAAGGCATCGTTTCGCTCATCTCGATTGGCGGCGTCGTCCTCATCGCGCAGGGGTACGCAGCGGCACGGCTCGATCCGGTGGTGCTGTACACCCCGCCCACGGCCCTGCGCCATGTCGCCATGCTGTTCCTGATCCCGGTGTTTCCGCTGCTGCTGGCCACCTACCTGCCCGGGCGCATCAAGACCGCCGCGAAACACCCGACGCTGCTCGCCACCAAGCTGTGGGCACTCGCCCACCTGCTCGCCAACGGCAATCTGGCCGACGTGCTGCTGTTCGGCGGCTTCCTCGCCTGGGCGGTGGCGGACCGCATCTCGATGAAGCATCGCAGCCAGCGCCCGCTACCGCACGCCCCGGCAGGCAAGCTCAACGACGCCATCGCCATCGTCGGCGGGCTCGCGCTGTACGGCATCTTCGTGATGTGGCTGCATGGGTGGCTGATCGGGGTGTCGCCGCTCGGGCAATAGACCATCATGTGGATTGACTCCATTCGCAGCGAAGACGTCGCTGGACGCGAGCGAGTACGTGAGCTCGCCCAGACAGATCCTTTGCTTGCCTTGAAGAAAGCTCGATCGATCAAGCATCCTTGGTACCGTTGCCAGTCGTTGTCCTCGGTCGCTGAGCATCTGGATAGACATCGTCTGCGCCAAGTACTGATCGAAGCGCTTGAAGTGGCTCGGGAACAACCCGAGATCAACCGCGTCGTCACGGTGTCGTCCTGGCCGATACGACATTTAGTCAAAGCTTATCCGGCACTTGCCGCAGAGCACATCAACTCGTTGGTCACTTTGGCCGAAAGGGAGCCACATACGCTGCGACGAGCTGACGCGCTGTACGCGTTGGCAAGCGCGGTGATGGACAGCCGCAGCCACCTCGGATTGATCGTTCCTTCGCTCATCAGCGCACTACTCAACGGTAGAGGATGGCGGAACGATCGGCTCATCCGCAGTTCGGTGAATCTCATTCAGTCTGTACAACCAGACTCGCTTGCCGCGTTGGTGGCCCGTCACGGAGAAAACCGCCAAAAGAAGCAGTTGATCGCCAGTCTCAGACGAGAATAGTCGTCGCATGCGCACACGTCGACACAACTCGCCCCATCGCAGCCACGCCGATCATCCGCTTCGCTTCAGCTTCCTCCAACGCTGCCGTATACTGTTCGACTTTCCGAGGAGCGCTGCGAGGTCGTCGATCTGCCTGATCGCCGCCCCAGGCTCGGAAGCCGCCGCTGGCGGTGAGAATCAACGGCGCTCACGACATCAACCCGTGCCGGGCACGGGAGGTGCGTGAGTCGAGCTGCTCCCCCTCCCCCCGGTCATAGCATGGAGCTTTGCCATGAACGCTGTGACTGACTTCAACGACTACGTTATCGCCGACCTTTCGCTGGCCGCCTTCGGCCGCCGCGAAATGAACATTGCCGAAACCGAAATGCCGGGCCTGATGGCGATCCGCGAGGAATTCGCCAAGACCCAACCGCTCAAGGGCGCGCGCATCACCGGTTCGCTGCACATGACGATCCAGACCGCGGTGCTGATCGAGACGCTGACCGCGCTGGGCGCCGAAGTGCGCTGGGCCTCGTGCAACATCTTCTCGACGCAGGACCACGCCGCCGCCGCCATCGCCGCCGAGGGCATTCCGGTGTTCGCCGTGAAGGGCGAGTCGCTCTCCGACTACTGGGACTACACCCACCGCATCTTCGAATGGGCCGACGGGGGTTATTCCAACATGATCCTCGACGACGGTGGCGATGCCACGCTGCTGCTGCACCTGGGCGCCCGCGCCGAGCAGGACATCAGCGTGCTGGCCAAGCCGACCAGCGAGGAAGAGACCATCCTGTTCGCGGCCATCAAGGCCAAGCTGGCGACCGATCCGAGCTGGTACTCGACGCGTCTCGACAAGATCCTCGGCGTGACCGAAGAGACCACCACCGGCGTGCATCGCCTGTACCAGATGCACCAGCGCGGCGAGCTCAAGTTCCCGGCCATCAACGTGAATGATTCGGTCACCAAGAGCAAGTTCGACAACCTCTACGGCTGCCGCGAATCGCTGGTGGACGGCATCAAGCGCGCCACCGACGTGATGGTGGCCGGCAAGATCGCGGTGGTGTGCGGTTATGGCGACGTGGGCAAGGGCTCGGCGCAGGCATTGCGCGCGCTGTCGGCGCAGGTGTGGATTACCGAAATCGACCCGATCTGCGCCCTGCAGGCGGCCATGGAAGGCTACCGCGTGGTGACCATGGAAGAGGCCGCGCCGCACGCGGACATCTTCGTCACCACCACCGGCAACTTCCACGTCATCACCCATGACCACATGGCGGCCATGAAGGACCAGGCCATCGTGTGCAACATCGGCCACTTCGACAACGAGATCGAAGTCGCCGCGCTCGAGCAGTACGAATGGGAGGAGATCAAGCCGCAGGTCGATCACGTGATCTTCCCCGACGGCAAGCGCATCATCCTGCTGGCCAAGGGTCGCCTGGTGAACCTGGGCTGCGGCACGGGCCACCCGAGCTACGTGATGAGCTCGTCCTTTGCCAACCAGACCATTGCCCAAATCGAGCTGTACACCCGCACTTCGGACTATCCTGTGGGTGTGTACACCCTGCCCAAGCACCTCGACGAAAAGGTCGCGCGCTTGCAGCTCAAGAAGCTGGCCGTGAAGCTGACGGAACTGACCGACGAGCAGGCAGCCTATATTGGTGTACCGAAACAAGGGCCGTACAAGCCGGAGCACTACCGCTACTGATCGGCAACGGCCCGTCCTGCCGGCGGACTCCGCGAGGCGTCCGCCGGTTTTCGATTGAGCCAGGAGTTTTCATGCAAGCACCCCGTGTGCGCCACACGCGGCCGGAAGACATTCCGGCACTGATCGCGTTGCAGGCGCGCGTGTATCCTGACATTCCCCCATGGAGCCGGCGCAAGCTGGCCGAGCAGCTCGACGTGTTCCCGCAGGGCCAGCTCGTCGCCGAATCCGACGACGGCCTGATCGGCTGCGCGGCGTCGTTGATCGTGATGTGGGACGAATGGGCGGAGTCGCACACCTGGAAGGAAATCACCGGCGCCGGCACCTTCGAGAATCACGACCCCAACGGCAAGACGCTGTATGGCGCCGAGGTGTTCGTCGCCCCCGAGGCCCAGGGGCAGGGCATCGGCCATCTGCTCTACGAGGCACGTCGCACGCTGTGCCGCGCCATGAACCTGAAGCGCATCATCGCCTGCGGCCGGCTGCCCGGCTATCACAGGCACGCCGAAGAGATGACGCCGGAGTTCTACGCGCAGCAAGTGGTCACTGGCGATCTGCGCGACCCGGTGCTGAGCTTCCAGCTGCACGAAGGCTTCAACTACTGCGGCCTCATCGAAGAGTACCTGCCGGAAGACACCGAATCCTGCGGGCATGCCTCGATCATCGTCTGGATCAATCCGGACTACGACGCGGAACGACCCACCGTCATCCCCGAGGAAATCGACCTATGATCGTCCGCATCGCCGCCGTGCAATACCTGCTGCGCCAGATCCACGACTGGTCCGGCTTCGAGAACCAGGTGCGCTTCATCATGAAGGCGGCCGGCGACTACAACCCGCAGTTCGTCGTCCTGCCCGAAATCTTCACCAGTCAGCTGCTGTCCTTCATGGACACCTCGGACGTTCGCGAAGCGGTGCGCAACCTGCACGACTACACCAAGCGCTACAAGGATTTGATGCAGGAGCTCGCGGCGCAGTGGAACGTGCACCTCATTGGCGGCAGCCATCCGCACGTGCACGAGGACGGCCGCCTGCTCAACACCGCCTTCTACTTCACGCCCACCGGCGAGATCCACGAGCAGGACAAGATTCACCGCACCCGCTGGGAGCGCGAGAAGTGGGACACCGACGCCGGTGACCAACTGCGCCTGTTCGACACCCCGTTCGGCAAGATCGCCATCCTCATCTGCTACGACATCGAGTTTCCCGAACTGGCGCGCATGGTGTGCGAGGCCGGGGCCGACATCCTCTTCGTACCCTCGTGCACCGACGATCGGCAAGGCTTCCTGCGCGTGCGCTATTGCTGCCACGCTCGCGCCATCGAGAATCAGGTGTTCGTGGTGCATACCAGCACCGTCGGCAACCTGCCGGTCGAAGGCCTCGGGCTGCACTACGGGCAAGCGAGCATCATCACGCCGTCCGACTTCCCCTTCGCCCGCGATGGCATCGCCGCCGAGGGCACGCCCAACATCGAGCAGATCGTGGTCGCCGAAGTGGACCTGCACGACCTCGAAAGCAACCGCCTCAAGGGCACCACCATTCCGCTCTACGACAAACGCAAGGACGTGTACGAGCACCCGGTGGAATTGGTCAAGGCCAGCTAGATGTCGATGAAGTCATTCCATCGCCGCAGCGCGCGGCCCGCCCCAGCGCCCCACGAACATGCCAGTGGCCCGGTGGACCGCAACGGCCTGTTCCGCATCGACAGCCTGCTGGTCGAGCGCGGCTACGCGCCCTCGCGCACCGCCGCCCAGCGCATGATCGCGGCGGGCCGCGTGATGGCCGACGGCGAACCGGTGCGCAAGCCCTCGCTCGAAGTCGCCGCCAACGCCGAACTCGGCGTCGAGCCGGCCGACGACGACCGCTACGTCTCGCGCGGCGGCCTCAAACTGGCCGGCGCGCTCGCCCATACCGGGCTGAATGTGCACGACATGAGCTGCCTGGATGTCGGCCAGTCCACCGGCGGCTTCACCGATTGTCTGTTGCAGGCCGGCGCCGCGCACGTCACCGGCGTCGAGGTCGGCCACGACCAGCTTCACCCCCGCCTGCGGCACGATCCGCGCGTGCGCTGCCGCGAAGGCATCAACGCGCGCACACTCACCGACCTCGATGTCGGCGAAACGCGGCCCGATGCCGGCTTCGACCTCATCGTGTGCGACGCCAGCTTCATCTCGCTCACCCTGCTCATGCCCCGCTGGCCGGCCTTGCTGGCGCCGCGCGGGCACATCATCGCGCTCGTCAAACCCCAGTTCGAAGTCGGCCCCAAAGGGCTGGGCAAGGGCGGCATCGTCACCGATCCGGCCCGCTACGCCGAAGTCGAACGTAAAATCCGGGCGTGCGCCGACGAATCCGGCCTCGATGTGCTCGACTACTTCGACAGCCCCATCACCGGTGGTGACGGCAACCGGGAATTCTTCATTCACGCCGTCCGGGCTGACCGCCCGGCATGACACAACGACACGACATGACGCAAAACACCCATTTCTCGATCGAATTCTTCCCGCCGCAAACCGAGGCCGGCATCACCAAGCTGCGCGATACCCGTGCCCAGCTCGCCCAACTCAAACCGGATTTCTTCTCGGTCACCTTCGGCGCCGGCGGCTCCACTCAGGAGCGCACCTTCGACACCGTGTTCGAAATCCAGCGTGAAGGGCTCGAGGCGGCGCCGCATCTTTCGTGCATCGGCAGCACCAAGGAAAGCATCCGCGAGATCCTGCAACGCTATCAGGACCAAGGCATCCGCCGCATCGTCGCGCTGCGCGGCGACCTGCCCTCGGGCGTGGTCGATCCGGGCGAGCTGCGCTACGCCAACGAACTGGTGGAGTTCATCCGCGCCGAGACCGGCGACTGGTTCAACATTGAAGTGGCTGCCTACCCCGAGTATCACCCGCAGGCACGCACCCCGCAGGCCGACCTCGACGCCTTCAAGCGCAAGGTCGACGCCGGTGCCAACTCGGCGATCACGCAGTATTTCTACAACGTGGACGCCTATCTGCACTTCCGCGACGAATGCGCCGCGATGGGCATCGACATTCCCATCGTGCCCGGCATCATGCCCATCGTCAGTTTCTCCAAGCTGGCGCGCTTCTCCGACGCCTGCGGCGCCGAGATCCCGCGCTGGATGCGCCGCAAGTTCGAATCCTTCGGCGATGACAGCGACGCCATCAAGGCCTTTGGCCTCGACGTGGTCACCGACCTGGCCGCCAAGCTGCTCGACGCCGAGGCCCCCGGCCTGCACTTCTACTGCATGAACCAGGCCGGACCGACCTCGACGATCGTGGAGCGGCTCGGGTTGTTGTGATCCCGTCCCCAGCCACCAAGAAAAAAGGCCCACCCGGGCCTTTTTTCTTGGTGCGACGTCCGAGACTTGCGCGTGCCCGGAACGTCAGGCCACGCCAGGCGTCTCTGCATCACGCTGACCGACCGAGCCGCGCCTGAGCCAGGTCAGCAGGGTTGTGTACAAGCGCAGCGGTTCGATCGGTTTGGCGAGAAAATCATCCATGCCGGCCGCCTCGCAGCGTTCGCGATCCTCGGCAAATGCGTTGGCGGTCATGGCGACAATCGGCACCCGCGCCTGCCCGGTGAGTGATCGCAATCCCCGCGTGGCCTCCAAGCCGTCCATGCGCGGCATCTGCATGTCCATCAAGATCAGCGCATAGTCGTTGCCTTGCGCCATTTCCAGCGCCTGCATGCCATCGTCGGCGGTATCGACAACCAGCGACAACGCTTCGAGCATCTCCTGTGCGATTTCGCGGTTGAACATCTCGTCGTCCACCAAGAGGATGCGCGCACCGGCAAACTCGCGCTGCACGGAGGCTTCGACATCCTCGTCGGCACCCGCCTCAGGCGCCACCACGGGCGCCCCTTTCCCGAGTCGCGCAGTGAACCAGAACAGGCTGCCCTTGCCGAGCACGCTGTGAACGCCGGCCTCTCCGTGCATCATCTCGGCGATCTTGCGGGTAATGGCCAAACCGAGGCCCGTGCCCCCGTAGGCACGCGATAGCGAATTGTCCGCCTGCTCGAAAGCCTCGAACAAGCGTGGCAAGGCCTCAGGTTCGATGCCGATACCCGTGTCCTCCACCTCGAATCGAATCACGGCGTGCGACGTGTCTTCCTCAAGGCAGCGCGCACGCACGGTCACCGTGCCGACCTCGGTGAACTTCAGGGCATTCCCCGCGTAATTGAGCAGTGCCTGCTGCAAACGGGTCGCATCGCCCACCAGGCCGGTTGGTATGTGCCCGACATCGAGCACCAGCTTGAGGTTCTTTGCCGCAGCACGCTCGTCCAGTAAGCCGCGGACGGTATCGAGCATGGCGCTCACGTCGACCGGCTGTTGATCGAGGACCAGTTTGCCCGCCTCGATCTTCGACAGTTCGAGCACGGCGTTGATCACCCCCACGAGATGCTCGCTGGCGGCCTCCAACTTGCCCATCTGCGCCTGCTGCTTCTCGTCAATCCCGCCGCGACGCACCAGATAGGCCATGCCCTTGATCGCGTTGAGCGGCGTGCGAATCTCGTGACTCATGTTCGCCAGGAACGCACTTTTCGCGCGGTTTGCCGCTTCTGCGGCATCTTTCGCCAACGCCAGCTCCCGCGTGCGTTCGAGCACTTGAGCCTCCAGACCTTCCTGGTACGCGGCCAGCGACTGCTCGCTCTGCTTGCGCCGGATCAGCCCGGCCAGTACGTCGGCGGCGGCACTGACAAACTGGTCGATGCGCTCGTCACGACGAAAATCGGTGGGCAGATACAGCACCAGCACCCCGATCACTTCCTGATCCGAGATCAGCGGCAAGCTGTAATGACCATGATCGGCCATGCCGGGTACGGTGATGGTGTGGCGATGATCGACACAATCGCTGAACTGCAATTTGCCGGTCTTCACGGCCATGCCACACAGACACTCTCCAAGCGCGACCTTCGCACAACGCTGACTGATATCGCTGTCGAGCGCGTGACTGACCACCAGCCGCAACCCGCCCTCCGCCGGATCCACCAGGAAAATGCCGCCCTTGGGCATCAGCGACAACCAGGACACCTCGAACAAGCGATTCAGAAAACGATGCAAAAGAACGTCCAGCGGCTGCTCTCCCATGCTCACCTCGAGCAAGGCGCGCAAGGTCCGCTGCAGCTCGGCGTCGTGCCCAATCCGCTGTTCGGCCAACTTGCGTTCGGTAATGTCGCGAACGACCGAAAACAACGCTTGGTGGTCTCCCAACGCGAGGCGCGACAAGGTCACCTCGGCAGTGAACTCGCGACCATCGGTGCGCGAATGCACCCACTCGAAACGATGCACGCCGTGCGCTTCGGCGAGCGCCATCATGCGCTCGGCCTTGCTGACCGAACTCTCTCCATCCGGCTGGGTATCTGGCGACAACATCCCGGGATGCGTGTCGACGACATCCTGCCGGGCACTCAGGCCGAACAGGTCGGCGGCGGCCTGATTGGCTTCGACACAGCGACGGCCGACCAGAATCAGCGTCGCATCCGGCGAAGATTCATAAACCGAGCGGAACCGGGCCTCGCTATCCTGCAGGGCGGTTTCCATCTGCTTGCGCTCGGTGATGTCGCGCGTCAGGCAATAGAACAGCGGCTCGCCCTGATTGCTCAGTGGCAGCGCGCTGACTTCCGCCACATAGATGCTGCCGTCCTTGCGACGATGACGCGTCTCGAACTCGACACGCCCCCCGGCGGCGAAGTTGCGTTTCAGCAAGCTATCGAGTGCCTCCGGTGAAAACTGGTCATCCCAGTCGGATGCCGCCATCCCCATCATTTCGTCACGCGAGTAACCGAGCATCTTGCAGAAAGAATCACTGACCTCGACGACCCTGCCGTGATGATCGATGATGCACATCCCGTCGCTGGTATTGCGCAGCAAGGCGATGTACTTTTCCGCCTCGCGCTGCATGATCTCGGTCATCGCCACCCGCTGCTTGATCAACGAACGCGACCGAAGCATGCCCAGCGACATCAGGACAAAACCCAGCCCGATCACCAGCGCGAGCACCAGCTCGCTCCCTTGTCGCGTAGCGTCGCCAAGCGCGCGGGAGAACGCCCGGCCGACCGGTGTCAGCGCATCGTTCACGACGTGAAGTTCTGCATCAAAGCGCGCTTCGCTCGTTGCGTCCAGCCGCCCCGCCTCTACCGTGGTGCGGACGCGCTCGCCCAGCGCTTCCAACTCGGCAACGTGCACGTCACCATCCGCCCAGATCCCGACGGGACGATCCATCAGGGGTGAGTCCCTGAACAGCCTGAACAGACGAATCAAACCGGGAACATCGTCCGGATGATTTCCGCCCGCGAGAAAGCCCTCGTGCGCGGCTGCGAGATCGGGCGGATCCTGTTCCAACGCCACGCGGGCCCGACGATCGCCCAGCGGAATGGCGATCGCCGTCCGGAACTCGGCGTAGTCCGCCGGATCCTGCGTCTCCAGATAATGCTCAAGATGAATGTAGGCTTCTTTGTTGGCGAGGGTCCACAAACTTTCGCCATTGACGAACGCCCGAACCGACGACAGCACGTCCACGGTGAATAGCGTCACCCCCAACTGGACGAAGATCACCACCACAATCGGCCACATCGTCCCCATCAACATGCGGTTCAGCTTGCGGCTGGAGGCGCCCGACTTTGTTTCCGGGATACGCTTCATGCAATACGCCCCGCTCGCCATCCGGCCTGCCAAAGCAGGCACCACCGAAAACGGCAGATTGTCTGAAGGAATGTCGGAATACTGGCCAAGCTTCTTCGCTCCCCACGTCGGCAATACACGCTGGCAGACGGGTCGTTGAGTGGGGGCTCGTCGGCTGTCGACGGACAGAGCCCGGTGTTCGAAACAACGTCCGATATTGCCGGTACTTTAGATCGCTCCCAGCCCACAAGCATGGTCGCGTCGCACGGCGAGGGACGGCGGCCCGACACCAGACACGCCGCCTCAAGGCATGTAGAGCTCTTGGTAGAAACCACTCATCCTGAGTTCGATGGTGACCGGCAGTTCCCCCTTGTTTTGCCAATACCAACCATGACGGCCGGTGAACGGCGCGCGAAAGCTACCGGCGGCGCGGTCGAGGGATTGGGCGATCCGGAAACTGGTGAAATCGTCTTCGCTGGCGTTGGGGCGGTCTCCGTGCATGTCGACATAGACCGCGCCACCCTGTGCCGCCCACTCGTATACGAAGCTCTGCCCGGCGGCCATCACGGCTTTGATCTCCGCCCCCTGACCAGGCATCAACGACAGCGTGAGGGTCTTGGTCTGAAAAGGTGTGTCGCTGCGCACAAGCGCTTCTGCCGGGCCGCTCTCGACGACGGCTCTGGCATCGTTCAGCGCGGTCAGGCCAAGCTTGCCACCGATGCCGGTCGGGTCGATGCCGTACTCAGCGGGCAGGATGGCGACGACGAGCAGCGCAGCCGCCATGGCGATGGCGATCGCGCTGGCCTTGAGCAGACTGCGGCGGGAGGGCAGTCCGTCCGGATCGAGGTCGGCGATGTCGTGCAGTTCGTGATGGGGTCGGGAATCGGTCATCCGAGAAACTCACGGTGTCAGAAGATAGCCGCTGAGCTGATAGCCCACGAGCACGTAGCCCGCAGCCATGAGCAGCACATTGGCGGCAAACGCCTGGCGCGCAAAAGCGTGGCTGCGGCGCCAGAAGTCCATGAGGATGAGAATGGCCCCGAGCGCAAGAATCTGGCCGATCTCCACCCCCACGTTGAAAGCGATGATGTTGGCCACCAGGCCCTCCTGCGGCAGGGCGAAATCCTGCAACTTGGTGGCCAGGCCGAAGCCATGGAAGAAACCGAAGATGAGCACCGCGATCTTCGTATTGGGCTGAAATCCCAGCCACACCTTGAATGCGCCGAGATTGTCGAGCGCCTTGTAAACCACCGACAGACCGATGATGGCATCCACCAGATAGGGGTTCACATGGGTGCCGCCGAGCACGCCGGTCAGCAAGGTGACACTGTGCCCGAGCGCGAACAGGCTGACGTAGAGGGCAACGTCCTTCAGGCGATAGAGAAAGAAGATGACGCCGACCAGGAACAGCAGGTGATCGTAGCCGGTCGCCATGTGCTTGGCGCCCAGATAGATGAAAGGCAACAACTGCGTGCCGGAGAACTGCTGCATGAACTGCGCATCCCCCTCGGCCACACCGTGGGCGAAGGCGGGCGCGGCGAGCCCCCACAGCATGAGCAGGACAGCGGCGCCAGAAAGACGCGGCGTACGCGACACGAAAGAAAGGAGGCGGACAAGCGACATACGGGGGGGAGGGGGCGCGAACGACGACCCGGATTGATGGAGCGCCGAGCTTAACATTCCTGGCGAACGCGCTCCTGACGCGGGCCGATGTAACCATTTCGCCCGCGCGACGGTCTGATTCTCATCGCCACTCGAAACGCTGCCATGCTCATCCGCCGCCCCGCCCACATTCAGCCCTCCGAAATCACCCCGCGCGCGCTGTTCGAATCGCGTCGGCGCTTTCTCGCTCAAGGCACGACACTGGCGGCCAGTGCGGCACTCGGGCTGCCGGCGCGCGCCGCCAATGCGCCCGACACCGCCGTGCTATCACCACTTGCCGTGAGCCCGTTTTCCACCGCCGACACCACAACGCCGCTGCGCAAGGTGCTCGAATACAACAACTTCTATGAGTTCGGCTCATCCAAGGGCGACCCCTCGCTGTACGCCCACAAGCTGCCGATCCGCCCTTGGACGGTGACCATCGACGGGCTGGTGCACAAGCCGAAGACGCTGGATATCGACCAGTTGCTCAAACTCGCGCCGCTCGAAGAACGCATCTACCGGCTGCGTTGCGTGGAAGCGTGGTCGATGGTGATTCCGTGGGTAGGCTACTCGCTCTCGGCGCTGCTCAAGCAGGTCGAGCCCCTTGGCTCGGCAAAGTTCGTGCAGTTCGAAAGCTACTATGACCGCGAAGTGATCACGCCGCATTTCTTCGGTTTTCTCGAATTCCCCTACATCGAGGGCCTGCGGATGGACGAAGCCATGCACCCGCTCACGCTGCTCGGGCTCGGCCTCTATGGCGAAACCCTGCCACGACAGAACGGCGCACCGGTACGCATCGTGGTGCCGTGGAAGTACGGCTTCAAGAGCGCCAAGTCCATCGTGCGCATCACCTTCACCGATGAGCAGCCACTCACCAGCTGGCCCAAGGCGGAGCACAACGACTACGGCTTCTACGCCAACGTGAATCCGGATGTCGACCATCCCAAGTGGGACCAGTCGCGCGAGCGGCGCATTGGCGAGTTCTTCAAACGCGACACGCTGATGTTCAACGGCTACGCGGATGAGGTGGCCTCACTCTATGCCGGCATGGATTTGCAGCGAAATTTCTGAACGACCGTTCGTCAGCAGGCAGTGCGAGTTTGTGGACAATTGACGTTGATGTTCTAAGGTGAAATTGTAGGAATGTTGCGCCGCAACATACCTGCCAAGGGAAGTGGCACACAGAGGCCATTGAAGGGACAGGAGTCAAATCGTGTCACCTCAACCTGGAGAGAACCATGGATACCCAACTGGTTGCATATCTGCTCGAGGCCGCCGTAAATATCACGGGTCTGCCGGCCATCCCCGAGGAAGCCCTGCCGAATTTCGTCGCCATGCCCGCCGCCGAAATACGGCAAGAAGCCTGCGAAGACGGTGTGCCAAGCTGTCGCGGCATCGTTGCCCTCTACGACATGGAGCGCAACCGCGTGCTCTACCGCGACGATCTGGACATGGACAATCCGTCCGACAACTCCTTCATCGTCCATGAACTGGTGCATGTGCTGCAGTTCCATCGCGACGGACACAGCATCTACAAGGACTGCCCGGCCTTGGTACGCACCGAACGCGCGGCCTATGCGGCGCAGAACGACTATCTGCATCGCCAGGGGCAGCTGCTGCGCGTCGGCCGAATCATGCGCATGGTCAGCTGCGCGCCGACAACCCCCACCACCGCCGCGGCGGCGCACCGCCCTCAAACGCACTAACGCGGCACGCCGTCGGTCGACGCATGTCGATCGACGGCACGCCCATCCGGAACCCATGCCCGCCAACACCCCCGACATCGTCACCCACGCCTGCGAGTTGTTCGCGCCCTTGGGCACAATCCGCACCAAGCGCATGTTTGGCGGCTGGGGCTTCTATGTGGACGATCTGTTCTTTGCGCTGGTGGCGCGGGACACCCTCTACCTGAAGGCGGATGGCGACAGCGAAGCACGGTTTGCCGAGGCCGGCAGCGAGCGCTTCACGTACACGCGCGAGGACGCGAAAACGTACTCGATGGGTTACTGGATGGCACCGGAAGCGGCGCTTGAAAGCCCGCACGCCATGGCGCCGTGGGCGCGTTTGGCGGTTGACTGCGCGCTGCGCAACCGCAACCCGGCGCGCAAAAAGAAAACCGCCCGGGTCTGACGACGTGCCGGGCGGCTTCGAACCGGGATGTCACCCCGGCACACGCGACGAATCGCGAATTGACTTACTGCGTCTCGACCGTACGCGCGTCGATGTAGGACTTGATCGCCCACACCGCCTCTTGGGAAAACACGCTCTCGTAGCTCGGCATGGTCACGCGGCCATCGCTGGTCTTCTTGCCATTGAGCACGATATCCCGGAAGTATTCGTCGGTATCGGCGAGACAGGACGCCTTGCCCTCATCCGCCATGCCCAGGCAATCGACATCAAGCAGCAGCAGATCGGGCGCCACACCGCCGGACACGGCATTCAGGCCATGACAGCCGGCACAGTTGTGAAGATAGCCTTCCGCCCCGATTTCGATGGCCTTTTCGTTGCCGCGATAGGGATTGGCGTCCACCCACTCCGAGCCGATCTGTTTGAGTGCGGTGGCATCCACCGGATGAGGCGTCACGTCGCCGTGCGCCTGGGCGCCGACAGCGAACAGCCCGAGAACGAGGGCAAACGCGCCAGCGCGCATGCGACCAAGGCGCGTATTGAGGGGATGTTGCATGGAAATTCTCCAATGACGGAAACACACGGAGGCTGCGGCGCGGCACGCAGATCGCCGCAGAACTGAACGAATAGCCACGCGGACGTGTATTGTAACAAAGCGATTCGATCACCGTCGCCGCGCGCCAACGCAACCGGCCTCAACGCAGGCCGTGTTTCTTCATCCACGCGGTAAATTCGTCACTCGCCGGGCCGTCCTGCAGCCGATCGACGTTCAACAGCAGATTCTCGACCATGGTGTGCGCCGCAATGGCGGCCATGATCGCGAGTCGCGCTTCGGCATCCAGTCCGTGTGCGGCCAGCGTGTCGTTGACCTCACAGAAGTGATTGGCCATCAATTGACGCGCATCGTGTTCATCGATGGACAACAAGGCGAAATCGAGCGGGTCTTCGCGCTCGATGTCTTCCATAAGGGTTTCGACGCTCTGCGGGGTCATGGGCAGCTCCTTGCGAAGTGGGCGCGGCCCCCTTTGCATCCAGGATGCGTCAACACCCTCGACAAAGGGGTTTGAGTCGTTTGACCACATTGGCCGAAAAGATTCCCGTCCCGCCGGATCGAACTCGCCGGGCGCAATGCGCGTGCGGCGTATAACCCCAACGGCACACCAGCCCTTATCTCGCGTTGCGCTTCGCCATCACGGTCACACCGCCGATCACCAGTGCCGCGCCGAGCAATTGAGCTGTCCCCACCGGCTCGTCCAGCAGCATCCAACCTGCCGCAAGCGTGATGATCGGCCCGAAACTGCCCACCAGCGCCACCGGGCTGGCGCCGATGCGGCGGATGCCTTCCGCCAGACACCAGACGGGCAGCACCAGACACAGCGTGCCCATGGCCAGGGCGTAGAGGTGCACGATCCAGGGCAGGTCGAGCGCCGACAACGGGCGCAGCACGAGGAACTGACCAATGGCGAGAATGCCGGCGAAGATCGACCCACCGGCCGAGAGGCGAGACGAACCGAGTCGATTCACCACCTGTCCGTTGCCCAGCAGAAACAGCGCATAGGACACCGCCGCGCCAAACACGAACAGGCTGCCGACGAGCACGTCGCGGGTTTCGCCCACCACCTTGAAGTCATGCGCCACGGCGACCGCCACGCCCACGTAACAGAGCACCAGGGCCGCACCGGTGCGGCGCGTGATCGGCTTGGCGAGAAACACGGCCGAGAGCAACACCACGATGGTCGGATAGATGAACAGGATCACCCGCTCCAGGCCGGCACTGATGTAGTCCAGCCCGAGAAAATCGAGATAACTGGCGAGGTAGTAGCCGAACAACCCGAGCCCCGCGAGCAGGCCATAGTCGCGGCGCGTGAGCGGCGTCTTGCCATTGCGCGGTGTCGCCCGCGCGCGCCAGCCCATTACCGCGAAGATCGGCAGGCTGTAGGCCATGCGCAGGGCCAGCAGGGTCTCGGCGTCCACGCCGTAACGGTAGGACAGCTTGACGAAGATGGCCTTGAAGGAGAATCCCACGGCGGCGAGCAGGGCGAACACCAACCCGGCCACCGGCAAGGGGGTGGGCTGCTCGGCGACGGCGGCGGGAGAAGCGGACGACGACATGGCCCCCATTTAGCCACCGGCCGACGCCTCACACAATTGCTATGATGCGAGCACAGTCTTCGTCAAATCCGAACACTCATGCACTACGACCTGGTGGACCTCAAACTTTTCGTCGCCATCGCGGACGCCGGCAACCTGTCGCGCGGCGCGGCGCATTCGCACCTGGCGCCTTCCTCGGCGAGCCATCGCGTCGCGCGGCTGGAAGCGGCTTTCGGCACGCCACTACTGATCCGCGAAGCGCGCGGGGTGCGCCTCACGCCGGCCGGAGAAGTGCTGCGCGACGGCGCCCGCCACACCCTCGCCCGACTCGAACAACTGCATGCCGACCTGGCACCGTTCGCCAGCGGCGTACGCGGTCAGGTTTCGCTGTGGGCGAACACCAATGCCACCAACATCTTCCTGCCCGAGGATCTGGCCGACTATCTGCACGACCACCCCCAGGTGCGCGTCACGCTCAAGGAGGCGGGCAGTCCCGACATCGTGTATGCCGTCGCGCAGGGCGAGGCACAGATTGGCGTGGTGGCCGGCGACGTGAGTACGGGCGAGTTGCATGTGGCGCCCTACCGGTTCGACCGTCTGGTGCTGATCGTGCCGCCCGGCGATCGGCTGGGCAGCCGTGCCCGCGTGGGTTTCGGCGAGGTGGTGGACGCGCCCTTCGTTGCCCTGCATGCCGGCACCGGCATCCACACCTTCCTCATGAACAAGGCAGCCGAACTGGGGTGGCATCTCGACGTGCGCATCCAGGTGCATGGCTTCGACGCGGTCATCGGCATGGTCGCCGCCGGCGTCGGCTACGGGCTGGTGCCGCAGTCAAGCGTGCAGCGCACCCGACGGCCCCATCAGGTTGTCATGCTGGCGCTCGAAGATGACTGGGCGCGACGCGATCTGCGCCTGCTGGTGCGCGATCCGGCAGCGCTATCGACCCATGCGCGCGCGCTCTACGAACGGCTCGCACTGGGCGCGGACGATGCGTCGACGTCGCGATAAGCCTCGGGCACGAAGCGCGGCGAGCACACCGCAAGAAACACGAGATCGACCGAACCGGTGTTGGCGATGCGCTGGCGCACCCCCGGCGGAATCACGACCACCGCCCCCGGCATCACCGGCTGCGGCGCGCCCTCGCCCACTTCAGCCAACCCCTCGCCCTGCTCGATCAGATAGCGCTCGGCGATGCCCTCGAGCACATGCCAGCGAGTCGTCCCGCCGACCGGCACGCGGGCGCGCGCGACCGACACCGCGGGATCGTCCGGCACATTGTGCAGTTCGGTGATGTAGCAGCCTTCTTCGAAAAAGTATTCGCCGGGCATGGCTCAGCGCGGCCCGCCCCACGCATCGGCGACGGCATCGTAAGCGGGCATGGCGATGGTCTCGGCCAGGGCACCGGCCTCCCAGGCCTGCATGGCCGGATGCGCCAACATGGCATCGCGGTAGGCCGCGGCGACCGGCGGCAAGCTCACATTGAACGTATGGAAGCGCCACACCACCGGGGCAAACATGGCATCCGCGATGGAGAAGGCGCCAAACAGAAAGGGGCCGCCCTCGGCGCCGAATTGCGCGCGGCATTCCGTCCACACCTGGGCGATGCGATCCACGTCGGCCTGGACGTCCGCCGCCAGCGGCGCGCCGTGCAGTCGCAGCTTGATGTTCATGGGCATGGCGCCGCGCACTGCCGTATAGCCCGAATGCATCTCGCAGGCGACGCTGCGGGCGCGGGCGCGCGCCAAGGCATCGCGCGGCCACAGCCCGTCGTGCCGCTCGGCGAGAAACTCGGCAATCGCCAAGGTATCCCAGATCTGAAAGCCGTCCACGTGCAGGCAAGGCACCAGGCCATTGGCGGAATAGTCGCGATGCCGCTCGTTCGGCCCGGTCCCGTCCACCGTCACCTTGCGCGACGCGAAGGGAATGTCGAAGTGGCGCATCAACACCCATGGCCGCAAGGACCAGGACGAGTAATTCATGTTGCCGAAGTAGAGGGTGTACATGCGAGCACTCCGGAGGCGCGGCAACGCGCGGGCGTTATCGCTTCAGGATGGAGCCGAGCACGCCGCGGATGATGGCGCGCCCCACCTGCGTGCCGATGCTGCGCGCGGCGCTCTTGGCCGCCGACTGGATGACGCCGTCGGAGCGGCGCGAACGGGTACCGCCGCCGAACATGCCACCGAGCAGTCCGCCGAGCCCGCCGAGCAAGCCGCCATCGTCATCCTCGGCCGGCTTCGCTTCGGGTTTCTCGGCAGCCTCTTGTTCCTGACCGAAGCCGGCCTGGATCTTTTCGTAGGCCGATTCGCGGTCGAGCGCCTTCTCGTAGTGGCCGTAGAGCAGCGAGCCCTTGATCGCCTGATCGCGCTCGGCATCGGTCATCGGGCCCATGCGCGACCCCGGCGCCACCACCATGCAGCGCTCGGTAATGCTGGGCCGGCCCTTTTCGTCGAGGAAGGAGATCAGCGCCTCGCCCACCCCCAACTCGGTAATGGCCTCGACCGCATCGAACTTGGGGTTGGCGCGCATGGTCTCGGCCGCGGTCTTGACCGCTTTCTGGTCGCGCGGAGTAAACGCGCGCAGCGCGTGCTGCACGCGGTTGCCAAGCTGGCCAAGCACGGTGTCGGGCACGTCGAGCGGATTCTGCGTCACGAAATACACGCCCACGCCCTTGGAGCGGATCAGGCGCACCACCTGCTCGACCTTTTCGAGCAGTGCCTCGGGCGCATCCTTGAACAGCAGGTGGGCCTCGTCGAAGAAGAACACCATCTTCGGCTTTTCGGGGTTGCCGATCTCGGGCAGTTGCTCGAACAGCTCGGCGAGCAGCCACAGCAGGAAGGTGGAGTACAGCTTGGGGCTGTTGTACAGCTTGTCGGCCGCCAGGATGTTGATGACCCCATGCCCGTTGCTGTCGGTCTGCATCAGGTCGGCGATGTCGAGCATGGGCTCGCCGAAGAACTGGTCGCCGCCTTGTTCCTCGATCATCAGCAGGCCGCGCTGAATGGCGCCGATCGATGCTGCCGACACATTGCCGTACTGGGTCTTGATCTCTTTGGCATGATCGCCGACGAACTGCACCATGGCACGCAGATCTTTCAGATCGAGCAACAGCAGACCATTGTCGTCGGCCACGCGGAAGGTAATCTGCAGCACGCCGGTTTGCGTGTCGTTGAGGTTCAGCAACCGGGCCAGCAGCAGCGGGCCCATGTCGGACACGGTGGCACGCACCGGATGGCCGGCCTCGCCGAACACGTCCCAGAACACCGTCGGACTCTTGATGGGGGTGAATTCCTCGATGCCGATGGCCTTGAGCCGCGCCATCAGCTTCTCGGAGCCGACGCCCTCGACCCCCACGCCGGACAGATCGCCTTTGACGTCCGCCAGGAACACCGGCACGCCGATGCGCGAAAACGACTCGGCGAGCTTTTGCAGCGTCACCGTCTTGCCGGTGCCGGTGGCGCCGGTAATGAGGCCGTGACGGTTGGCCAGCTTGGGCAGCAGAACGATGTCGCGGCCGTCGGCGCGGGCGATGGGGAGCGGTGCGGTCATGGTCGGGTTCCAGCGAGTCGATTCACGTGAAAATATCGGGTCGCGCGCAGATGAGCAAGCGAATCGACCGGGGGCTCGCGCTAACCGACCGGCTCGATGTCCTCTGGGAACCGGCTGGCCGCGGCCCGCGCCGCCGGCCCCACTGGCGCCTTGCCGTCGCGCCCATGCCAGACGCGGTTCAGATGCGCGTAGATGCGACCGAGATCGACCGCGAACTCGGCCTCATCGATGGCACCGGCGTCATCCATTTTCTCGATCAGTGCCGCCACATGCTCCTGCACCTCCTCGATATCCATGAGCAGGAGCGCCCACTCGGCCGGATGGGATGTCTTGGAGATCATTGCACGGCCCGCTCGCTTACTTCCGGCAAGCCGATTCGCAGCGATTGTAGGTCTGCATGCAACTGTTGCTTTGCCCGCAGCGGAACAGTCGGTCGCCGCAGGCATGGACGCAGCGGTTCCAGCCCGGGTTGCTGGGCGCCCGCTGCGTGGCGCGCTGCGGGCATTGGGCGAGTTCGAAGTCGCGCACCGGGCCCGGAATGCGCTGCCACTGGCTGGCGGTAAAAGCCAACTCGGATTGCAGCTTGGCCACATCACCGGGCTTGCGCAGCAAGCCGGAGCGCTGCAACGTGGTCAGGCCCCAGCAATCGGCCGCACCGGCGTTCTCGACATTGCGCAATTCGCGCACCGAGCCCAGATTGTGCCGCGCACATTCATGCGCATACAAAAAGGCGCGGACAGCGTCGGAAACACCCGGCAGCGCACGCGGGTTGTAGATGATGGTGAAGCGCCCCTTGTCGACCACGGTCGTGACCAGCACCGGCGATTCCTCGTCCAGACGGCTGGGCACCGCGCGACCGGCGCCGTCGGTGCAACCGCGGAAGGTCAGATCCTGCGCGCTGGCAATGGGCGCGACGAGCACAAGCAAAACAAAACTCAGGGCAATACGCAGGGCAAGCATGGGCGACCTCGTGATTCGACTGGCATGTCAACAACCGCAATCTAGCAGACTCGCAGCGCCTGTGGGGAACCGGGGGTCGGGCACACAGCGCCTCGGCCGCGTATAATGCGGCTCTTTCCATCCGCGCGTTTGACGCGCAAAACGCCGGCATCGACGCCGGCCCAGCAGAAGTCGGGAGTATTTATGGCGGGTCATTCCAAGTGGGCCAACATCCAGCACCGCAAGGGGCGTCAGGACGCCAAGCGGGGCAAGGTTTTCAGCAAGCTGATCAAGGAAGTCACGGTGGCGGCCAAGATGGGCGGCCCCGACCCCACATCGAACCCGCGCCTGCGTCTGGCCATCGACAAGTGCAAGGGCGAGTCGATGCCCAAGGACAACATCGAAAACGCCATCAAGCGCGGCGCCGGCCTGCTCGACGGCGCCAACTATGAAGAATCCCGCTACGAGGGCTACGGCATCGCCGGCGCCGCGGTGATTGTCGACTGCCTCACCGACAACAAGGTGCGCACCGTGTCCGACGTGCGTCACGCCTTCTCCAAGCACGGCGGCAACCTCGGCACCGACGGCTGCGTGGCCTTCCAGTTCGATCACGTGGGCCAGTTGATGTTCGCCCCGGGCGCCGATGAGGATGCGCTCATGGAAGCCGCGCTCGAAGCCGGCGCCGAAGACGTGCTGACCAACGAAGACGGCTCCATCGAAGTGCTCACCTCGCCGGGTGACTTCGCCGACGTGAAGGACAAGCTCGAAGCCGCCGGCTTCACCGCCGAGTTCGGCGAAGTGACCATGAAGCCGCAGAACGAGACCGAGCTGGCCGGCGACGACGCCGCCAAGATGCAGAAGCTCATCGACGCGCTCGAATCGCTGGACGACGTGCAGGAGGTCTACACCAGCGCGGTGTTCGACGAGTAAGCGTCATCGGCAGACACGAAAACGGCGACCCGCGTGGTCGCCGTTTTTTGTAGCCCGGCCGAGGGCCGCAGGCCCGACGCCGGGAACGCGGTCACGAACTGGCAAGGTTGATCCCGGCGTCGCTGCGCTCGGCCGGGCTACGTCCCCCACCATTGGCGCACAGCACCGCTTTGTTTAAGCTTCGGCCCATGACGACGCCTCAATCGAGCCCCTGACCCCGCCCATGGACACCCTGCTGCAACAGATCGTCAACGGCCTCGTGGTCGGCAGCGTGTATGCCCTCGTGGCGCTGGGCTACACCATGGTCTACGGCATTCTCGGGCTGATCAATTTCGCCCATGGCGAAGTGATGATGGTCGGCGCGCTCACGGCCTTGCAGGTGATCCTCTGGCTCATGGGCGTGGCGCCGGACATGGCGCCGCTGCTGATGCTGTCGATTGCCGTGGCGGTGGCGATGCCGGTGTGTGCGGCGCTGGGCTACCTCATGGAGCGGCTGGCCTACCGGCGCCTGCGCAACGCGCCACGGCTCGCGCCGCTGATCACCGCCATCGGCCTGTCCTTTTTGCTGCAAACGCTGGCGATGATCGTCTGGG
>JBNKNO010000013.1:0-4684 GCA_050293885.1 Rhodocyclaceae bacterium
GGGGTTGATCGAAAACTGGACGTTCGAACCCCCGGTATCGACGCCGATCTCGCGCAGCACCGCAATCGAGGCGTTACGCAGGATCTGGTATTCCTTGTCGGTGAGCGTCTGCGACGGCGCCACCGTGATCGAGTCGCCGGTGTGCACGCCCATCGGGTCGAGGTTTTCGATGGAACACACGATGATGCAGTTGTCGGCGCGGTCACGCACCACCTCCATCTCGTATTCCTTCCAGCCGATCAGCGACTCTTCGATGAGCAGTTCCTTGGTCGGGCTGGCTTCGAGACCGTTCTTGCAGATATCGGAGAACTCTTCCATGTTGTAGGCGATGCCGCCGCCGGTACCGCCGAGCGTGAAGGACGGACGGATGATCACCGGAAAACCGATGCCGGCCTGCACCTGCAGCGCCTCTTCCATGGAATGGGCGATGCCCGAACGCGCCGACCCGAGACCGATCTTGGTCATCGCGGTCTTGAACTTTTCGCGATCCTCGGCCTTGTCGATGGCTTCGCGCGACGCGCCGATCAACTCGACGCCATACTTCTCGAGCACGCCATGCTTGGCCAGATCGAGTGCGCAGTTGAGCGCCGTCTGCCCGCCCATGGTCGGCAGGATGACGTCGGGGCGTTCCTTGTCGATGATGCGCTCGACCGCCTGCCAGGTCACCGGTTCGATGTAGGTCACATCGGCCGTTTCCGGGTCGGTCATGATGGTGGCCGGGTTGGAATTGACCAGGATGACCTTGTAGCCTTCCTCGCGCAGTGCCTTGCAGGCCTGGGCGCCGGAATAGTCGAACTCGCAGGCCTGGCCGATGATGATGGGGCCGGCTCCGATGATCAGGATGCTTTGAATGTCTGTGCGCTTGGGCATCTATTTGCCTCGAAAAACTGGGTTGGGGTGATGGGACGGTTGTGTGTCTTCGGGCGCCAGCGGGCACCCGCTCACATCACGCGCGCTCGTCCATCAGCCGGATGAAACGGTCGAACAGGTAGGCCACGTCGTGCGGACCGGGGCTCGCTTCGGGGTGCCCCTGAAAGCTGAACGCCGGCGCATCGGTGCGGGCAATGCCCTGCAAGCTGCCGTCGAACAACGAGGTATGCGTCGTGCGCAGATTGCCCGGCAGGCTCTCGCCATCGACGGCAAAGCCGTGGTTCTGGCTGGTGATCATCACCTGCCCACTGTCCAGATCCTTGACCGGATGGTTCGCGCCATGGTGGCCGAACTTCATCTTCGTCGTTTTGGCACCCGACGCCAGTGCGAGCAACTGATGGCCGAGGCAGATGCCGAAGGTCGGCTTGCCCGAGGCGACAATCTCGCGAATGGCATCGATGGCGTAATCGCAGGGCTCGGGGTCACCCGGGCCGTTGGAGAGAAAGACGCCGTCCGGGTTCAGCGCCAGCACCTCGGCCGCCGGCGTTTTCGCCGGCACCACGGTGAGCTTGCAGCCGCGACTGGCGAGCATGCGCAGGATATTGCGCTTGACGCCAAAATCGTAGGCAACCACGTGATATTTGGGTGCTTCCTGTGCGCCGTAGCCGGACTCGAGCGACCACTCGGTTTCGGTCCATTCGTAGGACGCCGCCGCGGTGACTTCCTTGGCCAGGTCCATGCCGGCCAGGCCGGGGAATTCGCGCGCGGCTTGCAGCGCGCCGTCGACATCGAGCTTTCCATCAGCACCGGCGGTCACCACACAGCCGGCCTGGGCGCCCTTTTCGCGCAGGATGCGGGTGAGCTTGCGCGTATCGATATCGGCAATGGCCACGATATTCTCGTCGCGCAGGTAGGCGTCGAGCGTTCGCGTTTCGCGCCAGTTCGAGGTCAGCAGCGGCAGATCGCGAATGACCAGACCGGCGGCATGCACGCCACCGGCCTCAACGTCTTCGTCATTGACGCCGGTATTGCCGATGTGCGGGTAGGTGAGCGTCACGATCTGGCGCGCGTAGCTCGGATCGGTGAGAATCTCCTGATAGCCCGACATGGCGGTATTGAAAACGACCTCGCCGACCGTCTGGCCGGCAGCACCGATACCTTTGCCGCGGAATACCGTCCCGTCGGCAAGGACGAGAATGGCGGGCGGAAATTGAGTCACGACGAAGCTCCTGATTCAGATGCAAGCGTTGAAAACGCCGGGAACAGGGCACTTTCAGCCCTCAGCCCACACGTGAAAAACGGGACCGGCCGGTCTGGCCCATCCCGCTCAACAATCAACAAGATAATCAGCGAATTCTAACGAATCGCGGCAGTTCAGGCAATGCAGTGCAGCATGCGCCCTGCCCGATCACGTCCCTGCGACGCGCCGCTTGCGCAAGGCGGTCGCCAAGCTGTTCAAGGCGTCCAGCAATCCGGGCAAGGATGAGCGCACATGATCGATGTCGCGCTTGCGCGCCGCCTGCTCGACATGCTCTGCGGCAACCAGCGCCGGTGTTGCGTTGAAGACCCCCACGGAGCCCTTGATGGTGTGAGCGGTTTTTGCGAGCAGATCACAATCGCCGTCGGACGAAGCCGCCTTGAGCGTCTGCAAATTCTTGCCGAAATCGGCAAAAAACAGGTCCACGAGCTGTTTGAGCGCGTGATCGTCGCCATCGAGCAACTCGAGCGTTTGCGCCAGATCCATGACCGCGGGCTCGCCGATGCGCGAAAAATCTTCGAGCAGGCTCGATTCCGGGCTCGACATTTCGCTCGCATCGACGCTGTCGCGGACCCGCGCAATCGCGGCAAACAGCTCGCGCGGTTTGATCGGCTTGGCCACGTAGTCGTCCATGCCGGCTTCCAGGCAGCGCTGCCGATCACCGGCCATCGCGTGCGCGGTCATCGCCACGATCGGCACCGGGCGCCAGCTTCCGGCCATGGCCCAGCTACGACGCGCCTCTCGCGCGCGAATCGCCTGCGTGGCTTCGATCCCGCCCATGACCGGCATCTGCACATCCATGAGCACGACACCGAAGGTGGAGCGCTCCAGCTGGTCGAGCGCCTCCTGGCCGTTCGCTACCGCAGTCACCCGATGCCCCGCCTTCTCCAGCATCTTTGTGGCCACGGTCTGATTCACCGGGTTGTCTTCAACCAGCAGCACATCAAGCGAGTCGTCGCGGGCCTGACTGAGCTGGGTCAGCGTCATTTCCGGATCGAACTCGAACAACTCGTCCTCGCCAACCACCTGGCCACTCAGCGCAGACTGCAGCACTTCAACCACATCCTCCGCGGAAAAAGGCTTGACCAATCGCGAGTTCAAACCGATCTGCTTGCAGCGCTGGGAGTCGGAACGTTGCGTGGAGGTCGTCATCATCATGACGATGCGTTCCAGCCATTGCGTCTCGTTCCTGAACCGTTCGGCGAGCGCAAACCCGCCTGGCTCCGACATCGACGTACTCATCAGCACGAAGTCGAACGGTGTAAACGCCTCCCCCGCGCGTTCAAGCGCAGCGTCGACCTGCTCGCCGGAGATGGCCATCTCGCAATACAGCCCGAGGCGCTGGAGCATTTGGCGAAACACCTCCGCCACCACGACATCGGGTTCCGCCACCAACACGCGCATGCCTGCCAGTTGCGGCTGCTGACTCACGCGGGCCGGCACCACAACAGGCACCTTGATGGTGAACGTGAAGGTGCTGCCGCGCCCCTGCTCGCTGGCAACCGCCATTGCGCCGCCCATCAGCGACACCAGACGCTGACAGATCGCCAGCCCCAGCCCCGTGCCGCCATACTTGCGCGTTGTCGAGGTATCCGCCTGCGAGAAGGCTTCGAAGACCGCCGCCTGCTTGTCCGGCGCAATCCCGATCCCCGAGTCCGCCACGGAAATCGACAACTCGGCAATACCGTCGTCCTCGGATAAACACCGAATCGAGACCACGACCTGCCCACTGCTGGTGAATTTGATGGCGTTGCCGACAAGGTTGAGCAGGATCTGACGAAGACGGCCCGGATCACCAAGCAGAACAGAAGGCACATCGGAATCCACGTCGTACGCGAGCTCAAGCCGTTTCTCGTGCGCGCGCATGGACAGCGTCTTGAGTGTCTCGGACACCATCGACCGGGGCGAAAAATCGATGCTCTCGAGGCTCATCTTGCCGGCCTCGATCTTGGAAAAATCGAGAATGTCGTTGAGGATCGTCAGCAGCGCATCGCCCGAGGCCTTCACGCTGTTGAGGTAACCGCGCTGCTCGGCATCAAGCGGCGTATCCAGTGCCAGCTCGGTCATACCGATGATGCCGTTCATCGGGGTGCGGATCTCGTGACTCATGTTGGCGAGGAAGTCGCTCTTGGCGCGGCTGGCGGCCTCGGCCGCATCGCGCGCCTCGCGCAGGCTTTCTTCTGCCACACGCTCCTGGGTCACATCCTGATAGGTGCCGATCATCCGGCTCCATCGCCCGTCTGCACCACGCTCGTGCGCCTTGCCACGCGCCTGGAACCACCGCGTCGAGCCATCCTTGGCCTTGGCGCGAAATAACAACTCGAAGGCGTCTGCCTCACCCTTCAGGTGTGCACGCAGCGCATCGGCAAAAAGATCGACATCGGCGGGGTCGATTCGCTTCAACCAGCAATCAAACTCATCCCCCAGCTCGTGCTCTTCGAACCCGAGGCTCGACTTCCAGGTCGAATCGACCTGAACCTGCTGCTTGGTCAGATCCCATTCCCACAGCCCGACCCCGGAGTTGCGCATCGACAGCTGCAAGCGGTGCTCGGCGCG
>JBNKNO010000013.1:4778-47113 GCA_050293885.1 Rhodocyclaceae bacterium
CTGAAGCTGCTGCTTGGTCAGATCCCATTCCCACAGCCCGACCCCGGAGTTGCGCATCGACAGCTGCAAGCGGTGCTCGGCGCGCGTACGGGCCGAATTCGCTTCGGACAAGGCCGCTTCGTAGCGGCTCACCAGCCCGGCAAGCGGCGTGATTTGCTCAGGAGTCAGCCCCAGGCTTGCCAGTGCTTTGTCGACGCTTGTGCCCGACGGCACCTCGAGGGCGCTGACGAAGAGCGGCGGCGTCGCCTGCTCGGGATTATCGTTCACGCGCCCCCCGATACCACAAGCCGACGGGATGCCGGGCGCGACCGATGGGCGCTCGATACGGGAAAAGTGGCTGCACGTGGGTCCGCGAGAAAATCCGGCTCACCCACCGTTTCAAACGGCGGACGGAGATACGGACTGACGACGACTGCAAGCATGAAGCGCTCTCTCCCGGACTGGACGGCGACCCCCGACAAAAAGACAGGTGTCACCGGAGAATATCGGTCATCCGGTTCGCATCTTTAACGGCGCTAGCGCAGCCCGAGCACGTCCTGCATGTCGAACAGGCCGTTCGCCCGCCCCGCCAGGAAACGTGCGCCACGCAACGCGCCACGCGCATACGACACACGACTGCCCGACTTGTGCGTGATCTCGATCCGCTCGCCCATGCCGGCGAACAGGACGGTGTGATCACCGACGACATCGCCGCCGCGAATGGTTGAAAAACCGATGGTTTGATCGTCGCGCACACCGGTCACGCCTTCGCGTCCGTAGATGGCACAGTCGCTCAGATTGCGGCCCAGTTCACGGGCCACGATTTCGCCCATGCGCAGGGCGGTACCGGAGGGCGCATCGACCTTGTTGCGGTGGTGGGCCTCGATGACTTCGATGTCGTAGCCTTCGTTGAGAATCCCGGCCGCCACTTCGAGCAGCTTGAAGACGGCATTGACGCCGACCGCCATGTTCGGCGCGAAGACCACCGGAATCGTCTCCGCGGCCTGCGCGATACGCGCCTTTTGCTCGGCAGAGAAGCCGGTCGTCCCGATCACCATGGCCTTGCCCAGTCGCTCGGCCTCGGCCAGATGTTTGAGCGAGCCCTCGGGCAGGGTGAAGTCGATGACACAGTCGGCGGCCGCGATGGCGGCACTCATGTCGTCGGTAATCGACACGCCTGCCGGCTGGCCGATCAGCTCGCCGGCGTCGCGCCCGATGAAAGGACTGCCGGCACGATCGAACACCGCCGCCAGCGCAACATCCGGCGCCGCCAGACAGGCTTCGATGAGCATACGGCCCATGCGACCGCCGCCACCGGCCACCGCGATTTTCAATTTCTGTTCACTCACGCTTACTGCTCCGACTCTTTGTTGGCATCGTCGCCAGTGGCCTCAGGCGCGGGCGCACTCAGATCAAGTTCGCGAATGCGGCGCTGCCCCTGAGCCGACGCATCGCCACCGGGCTCGGCCGCCGTCACGTCGCCGCTCACGCTTGCGAGGAGGTCGTTTTCAAAATGCACTGTCACCACACGTTGCTCCGTCTCGCCGTAACCCGGCTCGAAGCGATAGACGTAGTCCCAGCGATCGGCGTGGAAGACATCCGTCAACATCGGGGTCCCCAGTGCGAAGCGCACCTGGTCGCGCGTCATGCCTTTCTTGAGTTTGGAGATCATCTCCTGAGTCACGAAATTGCCTTGGCGAATGTCCAGCTTGTAGGGCCGGATCTTCTCGGTGATGCCGCATCCGGCAGTGGTCAGACACATCACGGAGGCAATCAACGCAAGGGCGGTTTTGGCAGGCATGGGTCAGGTCGCTCGGCGGCAATGAGAAACAGCCGCATTCTCAGAAAAGGGCAAAAAATATATCATACCGTCCAGAGCGACTTTCCGTGACATGGCTGTCACGCGAACCGGACAAGGAAATGCCCAACAACTCCCAGAACCTCAAAAGCATCGGCCTCAAGGCGACCTTCCCCCGTCTGAAGATTCTCGAACTGTTCCAGCAGCACACGGAGCAGCGACATCTGACGGCGGAAGACGTGTATCGCCTGTTGATGGAAGAAGGGATGGATATCGGTCTGGCGACGGTCTATCGCGTGCTTACCCAATTCGAGCAGGCAGGCCTGCTGGAGCGCCACTTCTTTGAATCGGGCAAGGCGATCTTCGAACTCAACGAAGGCGGTCATCACGACCATCTCGTGTGTGTCGAGTGCGGTGCGGTCGAAGAGTTTTTCGACGCCGAGATCGAAAAGCGGCAAAACCTCGCCGCAGAAGAACGCGGCTTCTCGGTCAAGGAGCATGCGCTTTATCTTTACGTCGAGTGCAAGCGCGAAAACTGTCCGAACCGGGACGAAAAGAACAAATAGCCGCCAGCAGTACCCGACTTGCTCCAAGCCTTTCTCACATCGACCTCACTGGTCGCCATCGCCGAAATCGGCGACAAGACACAGTTGCTCTCGTTCATGCTGGCCGCGCGCTTGCGCCGCCCGTGGCCGATCATCTGGGGCATTCTGGTCGCCACCGTACTCAATCACGCATTGGCCGCCGCGGCCGGACGCTGGATGGCGCAATGGGTTCCCGAAGTGTGGTTGCAGTGGGGCCTGGCGATCACCTTCATCGCTTTCGGGCTGTGGGCGCTGCTGCCCGATGAGCTCGACGAAGCCGATACGCCGCCGGCGCAAAACGCCTGGCGCGTGTTCCTGGTGTCGATGGTGGCTTTCTTCGTTGCGGAAATCGGCGACAAGACCCAATTCGCCACCGTGGCGCTCGGGGCGCGCTTCGACGCGCTGCTGTGGGTGACCATGGGCACCACGCTGGGCATGATGATCGCCAACGTCCCGGCCGTGCTGGTGGGTGAGCGACTGGCCGAAAAACTGCCCGCGGCCGTCATGCGCCGTATCGCGGCAACGGGATTCATCCTCACCGGCATACTGACCGCGCTCGCCTGAGCAGCGACGATTCAGCCCGCCTGACGCTCGAGCATTTCCGCCGCGTGTTGCCGCGTGGTGTCGGTAATTTCCACGCCGCCGAGCATGCGTGCGATTTCGTCGATGCGCCCTTCGCCGTCCAGCAGCGCCACCTGACTGAGCGTTTCACCATCGACCTGCGTCTTGGCGATGGACCACTGCCAGTCGGCGCAGGCGGCCACCTGCGGCAGATGGGTGACACACATCACCTGCCGCTGCTCGCCGAGTTCTTGCAGCATGCGCCCGACGATCTCGGCCACCCGCCCGCCGATGCCCACATCCACTTCGTCGAAAATCAGCGTGGGCGTGGCCGCCGCCCGGCTGGTGATGACCTGAATGGCCAAGCCGATACGCGACAGCTCACCGCCCGATGCCACTTTCGCCAGCGGCCGCAACGGCTGACTGGGGTTGGCCGCCACGTGAAACTCGATGCGCTCGTCGCCATGGGCGCTACCCTCGGGCTCGGGCACGAGGGCGACATCGAAACGGCCACCGCTCATGGACAGCGTCTGCATGGCGGCGCTGACTTGCTCGCTCAACTGCGCGGCGATCGGTGCACGGGCCTTGGTCAGCCCGGCGGCCAGCGCGTGATAGGCCGATGCGGCATCGTCAACACGCCGGGCGAGTTTTTCCGGATCGGCCGCCTCGGAGAGCGCCGCGAAACGCGTCGACAACTCGGTATGCAGCGCGCCCAGCGCCTCGGGCGCAACACGATGCTTGCGCGCCATGTCGGTCACCGCACCTATGCGCGCATCGAGCTCGCTCAACTGCGCCGGATCGAGGTCGAGTCGGTCCCGATAAGCCCGCAGCGCGTGCAAGGCTTCATCGGCCTGAATGGCGGCGGTGTTGAGCAGCGCCTGCGCATCACTCAGCGCGCCATCGATGTCAGCGAGCTCGGCCAACCGCGCCGACAGACGTTCGAGCGAACCGACCAGGGGTGCTTCGCCCTCCTCCAGCGTATCGATCGCCATCGAAGCGCCTTCGATGAGGCTGGCCGCATGACTCAAACGGGCATGATCCTGATTCAGCGTCTCCCAATCCTCGGGGGCGAAGCCGAGCTCGTCGAGTTCCTTGACCTGCCACGACAGCAGTTCGCGCTCGCGGGCGACGCCCTCGGCGTCGGCGGCAGCCTGTGCCAGCGCCCGACGCGCGTCCTGCCACACACGCCAGGCAGCGGCCACGTCCTGCGCCAGCGATTCCAGGCCGGCGTAGCGATCGATGAGCGCACGCTGGGCATCGGGCTTGAGCAAGGCATGGTGCGCGTGCTGACCGTGGATGTCGGCCAGCCATTCGCCTACCTCGCGCAGTTGCGCCAGCGTGGCCGTGGTGCCGTTGATCCATGCGCGCGAACGCCCCGTGGCATCGACCGCGCGACGCAGCAACAAGCCCTCCTCGCCGACATCGATCATCTGCTCGTCGAGCCAGGCCGCCAGTTCTGGCTGGTCTGGCAAGTCGAACTCGGCGGTGATATCTGCACGGTTTTGCCCGGCACGCACCACGCCGCTTTCGGCCCGGTCTCCCATCACCAGTCCGAGCGCATCGAGCAGGATCGACTTGCCCGCACCGGTCTCGCCGGTCAGCACGCCAAAACCGGCAGAAAAGTCGAGCTCTAGCGAGTCGACGATGACGAAATCACGAATGGAGAGGCGACGCAGCATGGGCGGAGGCAGTGAGCTCAGGCGTTGCGCGGTGACGCGCTCCAATGGAGTTTTTCGCGCAGCATGGCGAAATAACTGTAACCGGGCGGATGCAGCAGGCGGATGCAGTGCGGCGAGCGCGTGACCCGAATGCAGTCGCCGGCACGCGCATCGAAGCGCTCTTGCCCATCGAAGTGCACGCTGGCGTCGTGCGGCGCGTGCAGCACGAGATCGATCATGCAATCGTCGGGCAGCGTGACCGGCCGGGCGGTGAGCGTATGCGGGCACAGCGGCACCAGCGCGATTCCGCCGACGCTCGGGTGAAGAATGGGGCCGTTGGCCGACAACGCATAGGCGGTCGAGCCGGTCGGCGTCGACACGATCATGCCATCCGAGCGCTGGGTGTACACGAATTCGTCGTCGATACGCACATCGAACTCGATCATGCGCCCCAGATCGCCCTTGTTGACCACCACATCGTTCAAGGCCACGTTGTGAAACACGCGACTCCCGCCGCGCAGCACCTCGATATCGAGCATCACGCGAGACTCTTTGATCGCCCGCCCATCGAGAATGGCATCGAGCCCCGCCTGCGCGTCGTCCCGCGCAATATCGGTCAGAAACCCCAATCGCCCCTGATTGACGCCCACCAGCGGCACCTGAAAGCTGGCCAGGCGCCGGGCGGCGTTGAGCATGGTGCCATCGCCGCCCACGATGATCGCCATGTCGGCGCTGGCGCCGATTTGTTCATAGCTACTGACGGCGTAGTCCGAACCCAGTCCGGTGGAACTGGCCGTGCCTTGCTCGATGCGAACCGACAAACCGCGTTCGCGCAGAAGCCGGGCGACGTGCACAATGGTCTCCGTGACCTCCGGACTTTGGTATTTACCAATCAGCGCAACGGTTTCGATGGGTGTCTCCATATGGCGCAGATTAAACCACATCTTGTGTGGCGATTCGACGCGCAAAGCGCGTTGTGACGCGTGACACATCGCCCGCTTTGCACGACGCACGGACTTCCATAGAATCCACAACCAATGGCAAACGATTCCGACATCACCGCGCTGGACGACCGCGCCCGCATTCTGCTCAGGACGCTGATCGAGCGTTACATCGCCGACGGCCAACCCGTGGGCTCGCGCGCCTTGTCCAAGCATTCCGGCCTCGACCTGTCGCCGGCGACGGTGCGCAATGTCATGTCCGATCTCGAAGAGATGGGTTTCATCGCCAGCCCTCACACCTCGGCAGGCCGCGTCCCGACGCCACTGGGCTACCGCATGTTCGTCGACAAGCTCCTGCGGGTACGTCCGTTGCAGGCCAACCTGCTGCACGAGCTCGAAGACCAGTTGCAACCCGATCAACCGCAACGGCTCATCGGCGCGGCCTCCAACCTGCTGTCGCAGCTGACGCACTTTGCCGGCGTGGTCGTCGCGCCGCGCAAGGACGCCATCCGCATTCGCCAGATCGAGTTCCTGCAGTTGTCGGAAGGGCGCGTACTGCTGATCATCGTCACCACCAGCGGCGACGTGCAGAACCGCATCCTGACCACCAAGAAGAGCTACTCGTCATCCGAGCTGGTCACGGCGGCCAATTACCTGAACGCCCATTACGTCGGGCTTGATTTCGAGGCCATCCGCCAGCGCATCCAGGCGGAACTCAAACAGCTGCACAGCGACATGTCCGATCTGATGACGGCGGCGGTCGACGCCGGCAGTGAAGCCGTGCAGGAGACCGCGTCGCAATACGTGCTCTCCGGCGAAACCAATCTGCTCGATGTCGAAGAGCTGTCGTCCAACATGGTCCGTCTGCGCGAGCTGTTCAAACTGTTCGACCAGAAGACCAGCCTGCTGCAACTGCTCGACATTTCCAATCGCGCCGAAGGCGTGCAGATCTTCATCGGCGGCGAATCCGGCCTGGCACAACTGGACGAATGCAGCGTCATCACCGCGCCCTACGAAGTGGACGGCATGATCGTCGGCTCGGTCGGCGTCATCGGCCCCACACGCATGGCCTACGAACGCGTCATCCCCATTGTGGACATCACCGCCCGGCTGCTCTCGGGCGCGCTGTCGTCCCGCGGCTGACGCTGCAAAAGCACCAAGGAGAAGATTCATGGCCCGCTATCGGCCCGAGCCCCCGCATACCCACGGCGAGACGCCCCGCACCGGCGTCCTCGTGGTCAACCTCGGCTCCCCCGACGCGCCCACCGCCGGTGCGCTGCGGCCCTACCTCAAGCAGTTTCTCTCCGACACGCGCGTGGTCGAAATTCCGCGCTTGCTGTGGTGGCCCATCCTCAATCTCATCATCCTCAATACCCGCCCGGCCAAATCAGCCGAGAAATACGCGTCGATCTGGACCGATGAAGGCTCGCCGTTGCGTGTCCATACCGAGCGCCAAGCCAAGATCCTGGCCGGCTGTGTGGGTGAGGCCGGCCATCGGGACTGGATCGTGCACTGGGCCATGCGCTACGGCAAACCGTCGATCGGCGCGGCGCTCGACGACATGCGCGCGCTCGGCTGCGACCGCATTCTCATCGTGCCGATGTATCCGCAATATGCCGGCAGCACCACCGGCAGCGTCATGGACGAAGTGGCCCGCAGCCTGCTCGCCTGGCGCAACCTGCCAGAGATCCGCTTCATCCGCAGCTATCACGACCATCCGGGCTACATCGCGGCGCTCGCCGATTCGGTGCGACACCATTGGCAACGCAACGGCCAGGCCGAGCGCCTGATCCTGAGCTTTCACGGCGTACCGCGCTTCACCCTCGACAAGGGCGACCCCTACCACTGTGAATGCCAGAAGACCGCGCGCCTGCTCGCCAACGCTTTGGGCGAAGACGGCAAGCGCATCCAGGTCACCTTCCAGTCGCGCTTCGGCAAGGCCGAGTGGTTGCAGCCCTACACGCAGCCGACGCTCGAAGCGCTTGCCCGCGAGGGTCTGAAGTCAGTTGATGTGATGTGCCCCGGCTTTTCCGCCGATTGTCTCGAAACGCTCGAAGAAATCGCCATGGAATGCAAGGACGCCTTCCTGGCCAACGGCGGCAAGCAATTCAACTACATTCCTTGCCTCAACGAGAACGACGCCTGGATGCGGACGCTCAGCGAGCTGGTCCTTGAACATGCCGGCCACTGGGCGACCCCGACCGAGCAGCGTGGCGCCAGCGACCGCGCCATCGGCGCCGAACGCGCCAAATTGCTGGGAGCAAAACAATGAACTGGCGACTCATCGCCCGCTGGGCACTCAATGCGGTGGCCTTGATGCTGGTGCCGGAAGTGGTCAGCAGCATGACGGTGACGTCGTTTGCCGCTGCGCTCATCAGCGCGCTGCTCATCGGCTTGGTCAATGCGCTGATCCGGCCACTGCTGCTGCTGATCACGCTGCCGATCACCGTCCTCACATTCGGCATTTTTGCCTTGGTGATCAACGGTTTGATGTTCTGGCTGGCGTCAGCGCTGGTGGCTGGCTTCGTGGTACCGGATTTCGCCACCGCATTCTGGGGGGCGCTGGTCTATAGCGTGCTGACCTGGCTGGTCAGCCTTGCCATGAGTGAGCCGATGACCCGAGGCTGACATCGCCAACGCCCGAGCACCGGCATGTGGCGTTATACGGTCAGACTCTTGGCGCTCGACTCGTCGCTCGCGCGCGTCGAGCGGCGCGGACGCCGACGCACGGCCCCCGGATCGAAATCGCCGTCCAGCTTGCGCAGGGCTTCATTGCGCGCGTCGAGCGCACGCTGAAAAGCCCCGTCCTCGCCGTACTTCTTGACGGAAAACTTCACGCGTTTGCGCCGGCCGTCGGGCAACGGCCATGAGGCCACCCAGAACCAGCGTTGCTTTTCTTCCGGCAGATCGCGGGTTTCCGACGCGCAGTAGCGGCATACGCCCACCACGCCGGAGCGGTTGTTCTTCTTGCGGATGGAGGAGTACTCCTGCATCGACAAGGGCGGATGAGCGGCGATGACTTCGTCCCGATAGACCTTGGCTTGCGCGAACGCCTTTCGCTTACCGCCAAACACCCCGTCACTGAAGTGCTTGCGATAAATCACGCCACGGCGCTGAATCGTCACCAGCCAGCCATGCGTGCGGCTCGCTTCGTTGTCGACCCTGCTGATTCCATAGACGCTACCTCGACTCACACCCATTCCTCCGGTCTTGATTGCCTTTGGGGCATGAGAAAGTTTTCGGCCGCGACGGGGAAAACTTTACCCACCGCGATGCGCGGGGATTGAAAGCCGACCAGCGGTCACCATCTAGCCAAGGTCAGATTGAAAAACGGGCAATGGCCCACGCGCGGCACAGGAGGCTGCAACGCATGAGTGAAACCGTTCAAACCGCCTGTCCAAGCTGCGGCGGCATCAACCGGGTGCCGGTGGCACGGCTGGACGACAACGCGCAATGCGGCCGTTGTCACAAAGCCTTGTTTCCGGGCACCGCCATTGCGGCCGACGCCGCGGGTTTCGAACGCCATGTGACACGTGGCGATCTGCCGGTGGTGGTGGATTTCTGGGCCCCATGGTGTGGACCGTGCCGCGCGATGGCCCCTGCCTTCGAGGCCGCGGCGGGCAAACTCTCGCCGAATGTGCGCATGCTGAAGATCAATACGGAAGAGGAGCAGGCGCTGGCATCGCGGTACGCGATTCGCAGCATCCCGACGCTGGTGATGTTTCAGAACGGGCGCGAAAAAGCACGCATGAGCGGTGCGATGAGTGAATCGCAGCTATTGAACTGGGTGCACAGCCAGCGCGGCAGCTAAAGCGCCGTCGCTCAGTCGTCAACCAGTTGCAGGTCGAGCCCCGACGCCATGCCCTTGCCGCGCGTGGCAGCGGGCGCGTGTTCCGAGACCACACCGGCCAGCAAGGCAAGCCGCCGTGTCATGGAGGTCGTCAGTCGCGCACGGAAGGCTTCGAGCGTCTCCTCGGTCGCCAGTGCCAACGCCGCCGGGTTGACCTCCAGGAAAGTGACGTTGGTGAGTGAGGTAACCGAGAAGATGTGTTTGTGGTCGACACCATCCAGATACGCCGTTTCACCAAAGGCATCCCCCGCCTCGATCTGGCAGATCTGCTTGCCGCCGGCCGCCAGTTCCACCGTGCCTTCAATCAACAGACCGAAACGCTGATCCTGATCACCCTCGCGAATGATGGCCGTATTCGCCTCGGCGACCTGCCACCGTGAGATGCGCAGCACCTCCCACAGTTCGATGTCGTCGAACTCGGTGAAGAACGGCATTTTTCGCAACTGGCCGAACCGGCTGGTATCGGGCGGCACGAACTTGTCGTCGACGATCTTGTAGCGCACCGCCGACAAGTCCTTGGCAAACTCCGCGCCGTTCTTGTAGCGGGAGTACAAATCCTTTTCCAGCGCCTTGCGAATCACCTGATCCATGAGCTCGGGCAGATCCGGCACCAACTGGCACGCCGAGGGCGGTTCGGCATTGATGATCTTGTAGATGAGCTGTGCCGGATTCTTGGCGCGGAACGGCAGTCGGCCGGTGAGCAGATGGAACAGCACCACGCCGAGGGAGTACAGGTCGGTCTTCTGGTTGAGCGGATAGCTCTTGATCTGCTCGGGCGACATGTAGGCCGGGGAACCCACGCCCATGATGAAGGTGGAGTCGGTATCCACCTTCTTGTTGATGTTCATGGCCAGACCGAAGTCCGTGATCTTCACGTTGTCGTTGTCGTCCACCATGATGTTCGCGGGCTTGATGTCGCGATGAACCACCCCTTGGCGGTAAGCATAGTCGAGTGCCATGCAGCACTTGAAGACGATGCCGATGGTGCGGTGGATGGGCAGCAAGGTGGCAAAACTGCAGAACTTTTCCAGCGAATCGCCGGCGAAGTACTCCATCACCACATAGGCTTCGTTGTCTTCCACCACCCCTTCGAAAATCCGGATGATGTGCGGATGCTGCAAGCGACTGGCGACGGACTTTTCGGCCTTCAGCAGTTTGAGCAGACGGCGGTTCCACTTCGCCTCGTCCTTCGACTTGTCGTCGAAGCGGATGTACTTGAGCGCCACCGGTTCGGGGTACACAGGGCTCTCGGCGAGGTAGACAGTTGCTGTCGCCCCGCGCCCCAATTCCCGGATGATCCGGTACTTCCCGATCTGACTTGGCAGATCGCTCATGTGCCCACCTGTCCTTGCTCTTGCTGACGTCCGACGGCCCTCATTATGCCCCTGCCACGTCGTTTGGGCACCCACCGCCACGCGAAAGTGACATATTTCCCGAAAGCGGGCTTGAAATTCACGGCCGCGCCCCCAATGTACGCCTGCATTGACTCAACCCGTTTCAGGACGCTCCGATGCAAGAGAACACCCCGACCCCTGACACGCCGGAAACCGCTCCGGCTCAAGAGAACACTGGCGAAACGCCGGCCGCAAGCAAAACGACCGACACCCCCGCCGACATCATGCCCAGCCTTGAAGAGGCGCTGCGCGCCGCCGAACTGAAAGCCGAAGAACATCACGACGCGTGGTTGCGCGCCAAGGCCGAGACGGAAAACATGCGCCGCCGAACCCAAGAGGAAGTGGGCAAGGCGACCAAGTTTGCGTCGGAGAAATTCGCGCAGTCCATGCTCCCGGTCAAGGACAGCCTCGAAGCGGCGCTGTCGGCCGAGAACTCGACCTTCGAGAACCTGCGTGACGGCGTCGAGATCACGCTCAAGCAGCTGATGTCTGCATTCGAGGGCTCGGGCGTCGCCGTGGTCGATCCGGTCGGCGAAAAGTTCGACCCCAACCTGCATCAGGCCATCAGCGCGCAGCCGGACGACGGCGAACCGAACCGCGTGCTCACGGTGCTGCAAAAAGGCTACACCCTGCACGAGCGCGTCATCCGCCCGGCACTGGTGATCGTATCCGCCGCCAAGGCTTGAAAAGACTGAACACATCCCCACATTGAAATCAGACGCAGGCCGGTGCATCGGCCAAATCGAAAAATTCAGACAAAGGAATCATCATGGGAAAGATCATCGGTATTGACCTGGGCACCACCAACTCCTGCGTGTCCGTGATGGAAGGCGGGAAAGCCAAGGTCATCGAAAACGCCGAGGGCGCGCGCACCACGCCGTCCGTGGTCGCTTATGCCGAAGACGGTGAGATCCTCACCGGCGCGCCGGCCAAGCGCCAGGCGGTCACCAACGCACGCAACACGCTGTTCGCGGTCAAGCGCCTGATTGGCCGTCGCTTCGAAGAGAAGGAAGTGCAGAAGGACATCGACCTGATGCCCTACACCATCTGCAAGGCCGACAACGGCGACGCCTGGGTGGAAGTGCGCGGCAAGAAGATCGCGCCGCCGCAGGTCTCCGCCGAAGTGCTGCGCAAGATGAAGAAGACCGCCGAAGACTATCTCGGCGAGGAAGTGACCGAAGCGGTCATCACTGTGCCGGCCTATTTCAACGACAGCCAGCGTCAGGCCACCAAGGACGCCGGCAAGATCGCCTGTCTGGACGTCAAGCGCATCATCAACGAGCCGACCGCGGCCGCCCTTGCCTTCGGCATGGACAAGAAGCCGGGTGACTCCAAGATCGCGGTGTATGACCTCGGCGGCGGCACCTTCGACATCTCCATCATCGAGATCGCCGATCTCGACGGTGAGCACCAGTTCGAAGTGCTGGCCACCAACGGCGACACCTTCCTCGGCGGCGAGGACTTCGACCAGCGCATCATCGACTACATCGTCACCGAGTTCCAGAAGGATCAGGGCGTCGATCTGAAGAAAGACGTGCTCGCCCTGCAGCGCCTGAAGGAAGCGGCCGAGAAGGCCAAGATCGAATTGTCCTCCGGTCAGCAGACCGAGGTGAACCTGCCGTACATCACGGCCGACGCCTCCGGTCCGAAGCACTTGGCGATCAAGATCACCCGCGCCAAGTTCGAATCGCTGGTCGAGGAACTCGTCCAGCGCACCATCGAGCCGTGCCGCGTGGCGCTCAAGGACGCCGGCCTGAGCATCTCCGACATCGACGACGTGATTCTGGTCGGTGGTCAGAGCCGCATGCCCATGGTGCAAGCCAAGGTGAAGGAATTCTTCGGCAAGGAAGCCCGCCGCGACGTGAACCCGGACGAAGCCGTCGCCATCGGCGCCTCCATCCAGGGTGGTGTGCTGCAGGGCGAAGTGAAGGACGTGCTGCTGCTCGACGTCACCCCGCTGTCGCTCGGTATCGAAACCCTCGGTGGCGTGATGACCAAGCTCATCCAGAAGAACACCACCATTCCGACCAAGGCCAGCCAGGTGTTCTCCACCGCCGACGACAACCAGTCGGCCGTGACCATCCACGTGCTGCAGGGCGAACGTGAAATGACCGCCGGCAACAAGAGCCTCGGTCAGTTCAACCTGTCGGACATTCCGCCGGCACCGCGCGGCATGCCGCAGATCGAGGTCACCTTCGACATCGACGCCAACGGCATCCTGCATGTGTCGGCCAAGGACAAGGCCACCGGCAAGGAAAACAAGATCACCATCAAGGCCAACTCCGGCCTGTCCGACGAGGAAGTCGAACGCATGGTGCGTGATGCCGAGGCCCATGCCGAGGACGACAAGAAGGCCCACGAGCTGGTCGACGCCCGCAACCAGTGCGACACCTTGATCCACTCGATCAAGAAGGCGCTGGCCGAGCATGGCGACAAGATCGATGCCGAGGAAAAGGGCAAGATCGAAACCGCGCTCGCTGAAGCCGAAGAGGCCATGAAAGGCAACGACAAGGACACCATCGTGGCCAAGACCGAAGCCCTCGGCCAGGTCAGCCAGAAACTGGGTGAGCAAGTGTATGCCGAAGCCCAGGCGCAGGCCGGCGAAACCGGCGGCGAGACGGGCGGCGAACAAAACCAGGCGGAAGACGCCGACGTCGTGGATGCCGAGTTCACGGAAGTTCAGGACGACAAGAAATAAGGCAGACCGTCGTCACATCCCGGCCGGACCGCACTGCACCCCTCGTGCAGGCCGGTCCGGCCTTTCCACGACAGAGCAAGCTGGAAATAGCCAATGGCCAAGCGTGATTTTTACGAAATTCTGGGCGTCAACCGCGACGTCAATGAAGCCGACCTGAAGAAGGCCTATCGCAAGCTGGCGATGAAGTTCCACCCGGACCGCAACCCGGGCAATTCGGAGGCTGAAGAGCACTTCAAGGAAGTGAAGGAAGCCTACGAAGTGCTGTCCGACGCGCAAAAGCGGGCCGCCTACGACCAGTATGGCCACGCCGGTGTCGATCCGAGCATGGGTGCCGGCCCGGGCGCGCAAGGTTTCGACGGTTTCGCCGACGCGTTCAGCGACATTTTCGGCGACATTTTCGGCGGCGCTGGCGGCGGTCGCGGTGGCCGCTCGAACGTCTATCGCGGCGCCGATCTGCGCTACAACCTCGAAATCTCGCTCGAAGAAGCGGCCCGCGGCGCCGAGAAAACCATCCGCATCCCCACCCAGGAACACTGTGAGGCATGCAGCGGCACGGGTGCCAAACCCGGCTCCCAGGCCAAGCCCTGCCCGACCTGCGGCGGCGCGGGCCAGGTGCGCATTCAGCAAGGCTTCTTTTCGATCCAGCAGACCTGCCCGAAGTGTCACGGCTCAGGCTCCTACATCCCCGACCCGTGCACCAGCTGTCACGGCGCCGGCCGGGTGAAGAAGCAGAAAACGCTGGAAGTGAAGATTCCGGCTGGCATCGACGACGGCATGCGTCTTCGCCACGGCGGCCACGGCGAGCCGGGCATCAATGGCGGACCGGCGGGCGATCTGTATGTCGAAATCCATATCAAGTCGCACTCCGTATTCCAGCGCGACGGAGACGATCTGCATTGCGAGATGCCGATCAACTTCGTCACCGCCGCGCTCGGCGGCGAGATCGAGATCCCTACCCTCGACGGCATGGCGCGCATCAAGATCCCGGCAGAAACGCAGACCGGCAAGGTCTTCCGCCTGCGCGGCAAGGGCATCAGGAACGTACGCAGCCATGTTCAGGGTGATCTGATGTGCCATGTGCTGGTCGAGACACCAGTCAAGCTCACCGACCGCCAGAAGGAGTTGCTCGCCGAGTTCAACACCATCGCGATGGAGAACGCCGACAAGCAAAATCCGAAGGCCAAGTCCTGGATGGACAAGGTCAAGGACTTCTTCCAGTAATGCGGTAACGCACTCCCGTCCGGGGCATTCGCCCCGGACGCCCCCCGGTCGTTGCGTGCCCCCCCCTGGGCGACAACCCGACGAAACCCCCGGCGCCACATCATGATTTTCAAGTTTCCCCGTCGTTTTCCGTTACCGGAGACGAGTCGCCAAGCATGTCACACGCGCACGGACAATGTGATTATGGCGCTTGAGAAGTCCGCTATACTTTTTTGATAATTCACCCAAAACATATAAATACACCAGAGACAATGCCAAACCACACCCTTGGCCGCGCACTTCTCGCGCTCGCGGCCGGCGCCTTGTTGAGTTTGTCCGCGTACGCCGATCCCGGTGTCACAAAAAGCAGCATTCACCTGGGCATGTCTTCCCCCTTCACTGGCCCGAATGGCGGTTATGGTGTTGCCATGCGCGTTGGTGTCGAAGCGGCACTGGCGGAAGTCAATGCCGGCGGCGGCGTCAATGGCCGCACGCTGAAACTCACCGCAATTGACGACGGCTATGAAACCGAACGCTCGGTTGCAAACACCCACAAGCTGATTGATGAAGAGAAGGTATTTGCGCTCATCGCCTACTACGGATCGAGCCCGACGACCGCCGCCATGAAAGTTTTCGGCGACGCTGGTGTGCCGCTGGTCGGCACCATCAGCGGCGCGGGCACACTGCGTGAACCGGTCAACCGCTTCATGTTCAACCTTCGCGCCAGCTACGCCGATGAAACGGCCGCGACCATCAATCACCTCGTGGGCATCGGCATCACCAATGTCGCCGTCTTCTATCAGGACGACGGCTTTGGCAAGTCGGGCCTCGAAGGCGTCGTGCGCACGCTTGAAAAGCATGGTCTCAAACCGAGCGCGACCGCCGCCATCGCCCGCAATGCAACCGACGCGTCAGAGGCGGTGAAGGTGATTGCCGCGGCATCGCCGCAGGCGGTGGTCATGGTTACCCTGCTCAAACCCACCGCAGCCTTTGTCAAGGCCATGCGCGCCACCGGGCAGCAACCGCAATTCGTGACGCTCTCCCCCATCGGGGCAGACCTGCTGGTCAAGGACATGGGCGCCGCCAACGCACGTGGCATCGGCATCACCCAGGTCATGCCCTACCCTTGGAACGACGCGCTCCCCCTGGTTCGTCATTACAGGAAGGCCATCGCCGCGATCGACAAGAACGCGGAAGCAAACTACTACGGTCTGGAAGGTTACGTGGCGGGCCGGGTCATGATCGAGGGGCTCAAACGCATCGACGGAGAGCCGACGCGCGAAAAACTCATCGCGGCGCTGGAGAAGTCGCCGATCGATCTCAAGGGATTCAAGGTGCAGTACTCGCCGACAGATCACTACGGATCGCATTTCGTCGAAATCACCATCCTGGACCGGAACGGACGGATTTTGCGCTGAACACCACATCCCGGCGGCGACCCGTCAAGGCTCGCCCCGGACTGACTGCTTCACACCCGGGATACGTACCCTAGGAATCGCCCGGGTCGGCTTCCCGTTCAAGCCGGTCAATATTGGCGGCCATGATCGCACTGCCGGGCACGGGCGGCGTCAGAATGCCCTCGCGCTTGAACGCGGCGACCACCCGGCTCGCGGTCTCGACGGTGATGCCGAGAATGGCGGCAATGTCCGCCGAGGCCAACCGAAGCACCCCCTGACGCCCCGAACCGGTTTGCAGACGCAACAACAGGCGAGCGACGCGTGTGCGCGCCGGCGCGCTCCCCGCCGTCAGTTCTGCCAGCCACAGCTGCGCTTCGGACAGCGCCTCCGCGGCCTTTTCGAGGATGCGCTCACCCACGCCGGGATCCAGCGCCTTGAGCCGCTCGACCGACGCCAGCGGCAAGCGACACACGCGCACCGGCCCCACCGCGACCGCCGACGCGTCGTGCTCACGACCGCCAAGCACTTCAAGCCCGGCCAGATCTCCTGGCTTGACGATCCGCACAATGCGCGCGGAGCCATCGGCACCATGGCGCACCAGCTTGATCGCCCCTTCGCGCACGGTATAGAGCGCCTCGCTTTTCGCGCCCTGATGGTAGAGCACATGTTTGGATGAACACTGCACATCGTCGAAGCAGTCGTGCACCATGGCAATCTGCTCGGGTTTGAGAACCGAGAAGAGTGCAGAGCGCCTGACGGGGCACGTCGAGCAGTCCGTGTGTCCAATCCAGTGAGAAGCCGTCGTGGTCATGAGCACCATTATTCAGAGTGTGCCCGATTGTGCAATATCAGACTGTGACATAGCCGCCACACACGCTCAGGCGCGCCGCCAGACCGTACCTTCCGGCCCGTCTTCGAGTACCACGCCGGCGTCGAGCAACTCGGCGCGAATCCGGTCTGCGGTGGCAAAATCGCGCGCTTGCTTGGCGGCGGCACGTTCGGCAATGGCCGCGTCGATTGCCGCGGGATCGAAGTCACCCTCGGCCCCATCGCCCTGGAGAAATTCCGTGACCGAGCGAGAGAACAAACCAAGCACCTGACCCAAGGCGCGCAGCTCGGCTGCCAGCCGCGCGTCCTGCGTGCGATTGACCTCGGTGGCCATTTCAAACAACACGGCAACGGCGCCGGCCGTGTTGAAGTCGTCGTCCATGGCAGCCTTGAAGCGGGCACCCCAAGGCTGATCCCAATCCACCATCGCCTCACGGTCATCCGCGTGTTTGAGCGCTGTGTACAGCCGCGTCAGCGCCTGGCGCGCATCGTCAAGATGCGCATCGCTGTAGTTGAGCGGGCTGCGGTAGTGCGCACGCAGGATGAAGAAACGAACGACTTCTGCGTCGTACTGCTCGAGCACGTTGCGAATCGTGAAGAAGTTGCCCAGGCTTTTGGACATCTTCTCGTCATCGACACGCACGAAGCCATTGTGCATCCAGTAGTTCACCGACTTGCAGCCGTGCGCGCCTTCGCTTTGCGCGATCTCGTTTTCGTGGTGGGGAAACTGCAAATCCTGTCCGCCACCGTGAATGTCGAAGTGCTCGCCCAACAAGGCGGCCCCCATGGCGGAGCACTCGATGTGCCAGCCCGGTCGCCCCTCGCCCCACGGCGAGGCCCAGCGCGCGTCTCCCGGCTCTCCCGCCTTGGCGTGCTTCCACAGCACGAAGTCGAGCGGGTCGCGTTTGCCATCGGCCACATCCACGCGCTCGCCCGCGCGCAGTTCATCCACCGACTTGCCCGACAAACGACCGTAGCCCGGGAACTTGCGCACCGCGTAGCACACATCCTCGTTGGCCGCGACGTACGCAAGGCCATTTGCCTGCAGCGTCTCGATCATCGCCAGCATGCCGGCCACATGTTCGGTCGCACGCGGTTCGTGATCGGGCCGCTGCACGCCCAGCGCGTCGGCATCTTCGTGCATGGCGGCGATGAAGCGATCGGTCAGCGCACGAATCGACTCGCCGTTTTCAAGCGCTCGCTTGATGATCTTGTCGTCGATGTCGGTGATATTGCGAACGTAGGTGACCTCGAAGCCACTCGCGCGCAGCCAGCGGGCCACCAGATCGAAAACCACCATCACCCGCGCATGGCCCAGATGGCACAAGTCATACACCGTCATGCCGCACACATACATGCGCACCTTGCCGGGCTCGATCGGTACGAAGGTTTCCTTTTCCCGCGTCAGCGAGTTGTAAATCGATAGCATGATAGTTGGGCTCGATACTGGCGGCCGTTGTCGTCCGGAAGTCCACAAAAAAAGCGGGCTCTCGATAGAACCCGCCTGGTCGGCGGCACTGGTACGTGGGTTGAGACTAGATTCGGCTTTTGTTGGTAGAATGCCGCGTTAATCCAAGGCTTTCGGGCCGCGACTTCTGGCGGCGAAGTATACCACAATGAAAACTCCCCTCTTTCGTACAAGCAGCGCCCTGATGGCCCTGATGGCGCTGACTTTCCAGCCGGCTCACGCCTCGGTCGAGGCCATCCAGTCGCTCATCGAAAAAGGGCGCTATCCCGACGCCATCAGCCTGGCCGACGAGGATCTGAGTACCTCCCCGCAGGATCCGCAAACGCGGTTTCTCAAAGGCATCGCGCTGGCCGAGCTGGATCGCGCCGACGAAGCCATCAAGGTGTTCCAGAAGCTGACCGAGGACTACCCCGAACTGCCCGAGCCCTACAACAACCTGGCGGTGCTGTACGCCCAGCGCAGCGAATTCGACAAGGCGAAGGGCGCACTCGAAATGGCGATCCGGACCCATCCGAGTTATGCCACGGCACACGAGAACCTCGGCGACGTGTATGCACGACTGGCCAGCAACGCCTACAACAAGGCGCTCCAGATCGATGCCGGCAACACCGCGGCCAAGTCCAAGCTGGCCCTCATTCGAGAGCTCATGACCGTCTCCAACCGTGCAGGGGCGACCCTAGTCGCCGCGGCGAAACCGCCCGCAGCACCGGCGCCCACCGCCAAACCCGCAGCAGAACCCGCGCCCACGAACACGCCCGAGCCCCAAGCGGCTCCGGTCGCAACGCCCGCGGCGCCGGCAGCCGTGCCCGCCCCGCCCGCCGCCGCGACCGAACCGGCAACACCGCCGGGCACGACCACTGCTGACGAGAACCAGGCCAAGATCGAAACCGTCCTGTTGGCCTGGGCGCAGGCGTGGTCCAGCAAAGACGTCCCGAGCTACCTGTCGTACTACGCAGAGAACTTCGATCCGGCGGGCGGCAAGTCGCTCGCGCGCTGGAAGAGCGAGCGTCAGCAACGCGTCGGCAATAAACCTGGCGAGATTTCGGTCGATATAGAGAATATGAACATTACTCTGACCGACAAGAACACCGCCAAGGCCGTGTTCCTGCAGCGTTATCGCTCGACCGGGTTCAGCGGCTCGACCTACAAGACGCTCACGTTCGCACGCACCCAGGGCAAGTGGCGGATCACGCACGAGCAGATCGGACGCCACTGAGCATGAGGCGTTGTCTGACTTCCTGCTTGCTGGCGTTGGCGATGCTGATGTCCGCCAGCCACGCGCTATCCGCCACGATCACCGACAATGGGCCCGAGGCTGATCTCCAGCGCGTCTTTGAGGCCATCGAAAGCAATGCGCTCGATGAGGCGCTGGCGCGCACCGAAGCGCTGCTCAAGGTCTATCCCAAGTTTCGTCTGGCCAACCTGATCAAGGGCGACCTGCTGCTGGCACGCTCGCGGCCGCTATCGACCTTCGGCGACACCCCCACCAACAAGGCTCAGATCGAGGATTTGCGCGAAGAAGCCATCGCCCGCCTGCGCGCCTACCGTGAAAAGCCTCATGCCGACTACGTTCCACGCTATCTGCTGCAAATGGGGCCGGCGCAGAAGTACGCCGTGGTTGTCGACACCCGTCGCGCACGTCTGTACGTGTATCGCAACGACAACGGCACGCCCCGCTTCGTGGCCGACTACTACGCCAGCCATGGCAAGGCCGGCGCCGAAAAGATGCGCGAAGGCGACATGAAAACGCCCGTGGGCGTGTATCACGTCGTCTCCCAGATCGACGGCGGCAAGCTTCCCGAGTTGTATGGCGACGGCGCTTTCCCCATCAACTACCCGAACGAATGGGACAAACGCGAAGGCCGCACCGGCTATGGCATCTGGTTGCACGGCGTGCCCTACGACACCTATTCGCGCCCGCCACGCACCTCCGAAGGCTGCGTCGTGCTCGCCAACCAGGATTTCAACGCCCTCTCCCATTACGTCCAGGTAGGGCTCACGCCGGTCATCATCAGCAACGAAATCGAATGGCTGTCACTCGACGATTGGCAAAGCGAGCGCAGCGCACTCAATTCGGCCATCGAATCCTGGCGTGCGGACTGGGAAAGCCGCAACGTCGAGCGCTACCTGTCCCACTACGCAAAGTCCTTCCAGGGCGACAAGCTCGATCTCGCACACTGGAAGGCGCGCAAGCGGGCGATCGGCAAGAGCAAGGCCTGGATCTCGGTGCGTATCGCGCAAATGAGCATGCTGCGCAGCCCCGGGCGCGAAGGCGTGGTGGAAGTCACCTTCGAACAGGATTACAAGAGCAACAACTTCAACGACGCCAGCCGCAAGCGCCAATACTGGATCAAGGAAAACGGTCAGTGGCGCATCGCCTACGAGGGCGGTGCCTGACCGGCACAGGAGATACTCGCAGTGAAGTCATTCATTCTCGGCCTCGTCATGCTGGCCGCCACCGCCCTTGTCCATGCAGGCCCGACCGTGGTCCTGGAAACCTCGGAAGGCGACATCCGCATCGAACTCGATGCGCAAAAGGCGCCGAAGACAACCGAGAACTTTCTCGCCTACGTGCGCAGCGGTTTTTACAACGGCACCATCTTTCACCGCGTGATCGATGGTTTCATGATCCAGGGCGGCGGTTTCGAGCCCGGCATGAAGCAGAAGACCACCCGCGCGCCTATCCCCAATGAAGCGAAAAACGGTCTCAAGAACGTGGTCGGCAGCATCGCCATGGCCCGGACTCAGGACCCCAACTCGGCCACCGCCCAGTTCTTCATCAACGTGAGCAACAACCGCTCACTCGACTATCCGTCGCCCGATGGCGCGGGCTATGCCGTCTTCGGCAAGGTGGCCGACGGCATGGATGTCGTGATGCGCATTGCCAAGGCCCGCACCACGCAGGCCGGCCATTTTCGCGACGTACCGGCCACGGACATCGTCATTGTCAAGGCGCACGAAGTGTCGGGCGCACAGTAATCAGCAACTGAATCATCAAGGAGAACCCATGGCAGTCAAACTGCACACCAATCACGGCACGATCACCCTGGAACTGGACGCGGACAAGGCGCCGGAAACCGTGCAGAACTTCATTGCCTACGTCGAGGCCGGACACTACGACAACACACTCTTCCATCGCGTGATCGACGGTTTCATGATCCAGGGCGGCGGTTTCGAGCCGGGCATGCAGCAAAAGCCTTGCAAGGACCCCATCAAGAACGAAGCGGACAACGGTTTGAAGAACGATCGCGGCACCATCGCCATGGCCCGCACGCAGGATCCGCACTCGGCCACGGCCCAGTTCTTCATCAACGTCTCCGACAACGATTTCCTCAACTTCCGCGCACCGACGGCGCAGGGCTGGGGCTACTGCGTGTTTGGCCGCGTCTCCGAGGGCATGGACGTCATCGACGCCATCAAGGGTGTACAGACCGGCTCTTCCGGCTTCCATCAAGACGTACCGGCCGACGACGTGGTCATCGAGCGCGCCGAGGTGGCCTGATTCACGGTTTGATGTCAGACACTGATCTGTTCATCGCGGACCTTCACCTGTCCGCTGAAACGCCCGACACCGTTCGGGCGTTTTTCGCTTTTCTGCACGGTCCGGCGCGCCAGGCCAAGCGCCTGTTCATCCTCGGCGACCTGTTCGAGTACTGGGCCGGCGACGACGATCTGGCGGCGCCCTTCAACGCGTCCGTGTGCGCGCAGCTGCGTGCCGCCAGCGACGCCGGGGTCGACATCTCATTTATTGCCGGAAATCGGGACTTTCTGATTGGAGAACGGTTTTCAACGCAAACCGGCGTCACCGTTCTGGATGAGCCGGTGCGCATCGTCACCGCGGGGCGGGACGCCATTCTGCTCCATGGCGACGTGCTGTGCACCGACGACCATGCCTATCAGGCATTTCGCGCCCAAGTGCGTCAAGCCGAGTGGAAGTCGGCCTTTCTCGCCAAACCGCTGGCCGAGCGCAAGGCGATCATCGAACACATGCGCCAGGTCAGCGAGGCCAACAAGCAGGCCACGCAACTGGACATAATGGATGTGAACGCCGATGCGGCAAGGCAGGCCTTCGTCACGCATGGATGCGCGCTGATCATCCACGGCCACACCCACCGCCCGGCCACGCATCGCTACGACATTGACGGCCGCCCGTGCGAGCGCTGGGTGCTGGCCGACTGGCATGGCAATGCGCCCTGCCTGACGACCGCAAACGGCACGCTGGCGCGCCTCGAGAACGCCCTACCGGCTTAACCCAGACCGCGAGCCAGATCGGTCTTCAGGTCGTCCACCGCCTCGAGCCCGACAGCAACGCGGATCAGTCCTTCTTCAATCCCCATCGCGGCGCGCGCTTCGGCTGAAATGCGTCCATGCGTCGTCGACGCCGGATGCGTGATGGTCGACTTGGTATCGCCCAGATTTCCGGTAATGGAGATCAGCTGCGTCGCGTCGATCAGACGCCAGGCCGCGTCGCGCCCGCCGATCACATCGAAACTCACGATGGCGCCGGGCAATCGTTGTTGCCGCCGTGCGAGTTCGTACTGCGGATGCGAAGGCAGACCCGGGTAATAGACGCGACTCACCCAGGGCTGACTATCGAGCCACTGCGCCAGCGCCATCGCATTGGCACTTTGTGCCTCCATGCGCAAACGCAAGGTTTCGAGGCCCTTGAGGATCACCCAGGCATTGAACGGCGATAGCGTGGGACCGGCGGTGCGCAGGAAGCGGAACACCTCGTCCATGAGCGCCTTGCTGCCGACCACGGCACCGCCGAGCACACGTCCCTGCCCGTCCAGATACTTGGTGGCCGAGTGGATGACCACGTCGGCCCCCAGCGCCAGCGGCAACTGCAAGGCCGGCGAGCAGAAGCAGTTGTCGACCGCCAGCAGCACGCCGTGGCGGTGCGCCACCTGGGCGACGGCCTCGATATCGACCAGTTCGGTCAGCGGATTGGACGGCGTTTCGACGAAGATCAGCCGCGTCTCGGGCCGAATCGCCGCCTCGTAGCCGGCCACGTCGGCGGCGGGCACAAAGGTGGTCTCAATGCCGAATTTGCTGAAGACGTTGCCGAACAATTGCTGGGTGGAGCCAAACAGCCCCTGCGAGGCCACGATGTGATCGCCGCTCTTGAGCAAGGCCATCACCAGCGCCAGAATCGCCGCCATGCCCGAAGCGGTCGCAATGCAGGCCTCGCCGCCTTCGAGCGCGGCCAAGCGATCCTGCATGGCCGTCACCGTCGGGTTGGTGAAACGGGCATACACATTGCCCTCTTCCTCGCCGGAAAAACGCGCGGCCGCCTGAGCGGCGTTGTCGAACACGAAGCTCGAGGTCAGGTACATGGCCTCGCTGTGCTCGTTGAACTGACTGCGTTCAATGCCGGCACGCACGGCCAGCGTATCGAAGTCCTGCGCGCTTGAGTCTTGCTTGTCGCTCACTTGCTTTCTCGTTCTCAGTCCTGGGCCTCGCCGGCCAGATTCAAATCCAGCTGATTGGCAGAACCGCCATCCGTGTCTTCGACGGTCACCGGCGGCGAAGCGCGCTGGCTCTCGATCCCGGCCAGATATTCTTTCGTCACGTCCCCAGTGACGTAGCAACCGTCAAAACAGGAGGTTTCAAAAAAGTTGATCGCAGGATTGATCGCGCGCACCGCGGCACGCAGGTCATCCAGATCCTGGTACAACAAGCCATCCGCGCCGATCTCACGGCAAATGGCCTCGTCGTCACGGTCGGACGCGATCAACTCGCCGCGCGTCGGCATGTCGATGCCGTACACGTTGGCATAACGTACCGGGGGCGCCGCAGACGCAAAATACACTTTGCTGGCGCCGGCATCGCGCGCCATGTTCACGATTTCCTGGCTGGTGGTGCCGCGCACGATGGAGTCATCCACCAGCAACACGCTCTTGCCCTTGAATTCCTGGTGGATGGTATTGAGCTTCTGGCGCACCGATTTTCGGCGCACCGCCTGCCCCGGCATGATGAAGGTGCGCCCGATGTAGCGGTTCTTCACGAAGCCTTCGCGATACTGCACACCCATGTGATTGGCCATTTCCAGCGCCGCCGGCCGACTCGAATCGGGGATGGGAATCACCACATCGATATGCACGTGCGGCAGGGTGCGGCGGAATTTTTCAGCCAGAAACTCACCCATCTTGAGGCGCGCCTCGTAGACCGACACACCATCGATGAGCGAATCGGGGCGGGCAAGGTAGACGAATTCGAACATGCAAGGCGCGTGCATGGTCTTCGGCGCACAGGCGCGCGAGCGGAAGTTGCCTTCGATGTCGATCAACACCGCCTCACCCGGCTCGACGTCGCGCAGCAATTTGAAGCCGAGCGCGTCGACGGCGACGCTCTCGGACGCCACGATCCACTCGGAGCCCTCATCGGTGTCATTGCGCCCGATCACCAACGGGCGGATGCCGTACGGATCGCGAAACGCCAGCAGCCCGACACCGGCGATCATCACGACCGCCGCATAGGCACCGCGACAACGACGATAAACGGCAGCGACCGCGGCGAAGATGGCGTTGTCGTCGAGCTTGCAGCCGGCCGCCGATTCCTGCAGTTCGTGCGCGAGCACGTTGAGCAGCACTTCCGAATCGGAGTTGGTGTTGATGTGCCGCAGATCGGCGAGGAACATCTCGCGCTTGAGCTCGACCGAGTTGGTCAGGTTGCCGTTGTGCGCAAGCATCAAGCCGTACGGCGAATTCACATAGAACGGCTGTGCTTCGGCGGCGTTGTAGGCCGAACCGGCCGTCGGGTAACGCACATGACCGATACCCCAGTTGCCCACCAGGTTACGCATGTTGCGCGTACGGAACACGTCGCGCACGAGGCCGGAACCCTTGTGCATGCAAAAACGTCCGCTCTCGCTCGTGGCGATACCCGCCGCGTCCTGCCCGCGGTGTTGGAGCACCTGCAAGCCGTCGTAGAGCAACTGATTAGCTGGCGATGTAGCAACAACGCCCAAAATCCCGCACATGGATCATCCACCTATCGAAAACGCACCCGGTCGGCCACCCCTTCGGGCAACCACGGTTTGGCCGCCACCACGGCCGTTTCAAGCAGCGGCGAAAACAACGCCGCCTCCCACCACGGTGCGCGCGAGACACCGCTCACGCCACCCAATGCAACCAATAAACAGGCGATCGCCAAGGCCTTCGCCGTGCCGAAAACAGCCCCCAGGCCGCGATCGACAAAACCCAGACCGACTGCTCTGATCAACGCCCTGAGCAGATAACGGCAGATTGCCACCACCACTAAAACGGCGATGAAGATCAGGGCAAAGCCGGCCACATAGGCAAACGCCGGTTCAGACAACCAGTCGACAAACAATGCCGCGGCCTGCCCGGCAAACAGGCGGGCCACAATAAACGCCAGTATCCAGCCCGCCAGCGCCAGCACCTCACTGACCAGCCCCCGCCAGAAGCCCAGTATGGCCAGCACCACTACCAGACCCAGAAATGCGTAGTCGAAGACCGTCATTCATTCACCCTCTGCGGCCACTCAGCCGCGGGGCATCACCACGCCCTTGAAACCCTTGCCCGCCAGTTTTTCCGCCACTGCTTCCGCCTCGTCACGGCTCGGGTAGGGACCGACACGCACCCGGGTTGTCGAACCAACCTTGCGGGTAAAGGCCTTGAAACCGGCTTGACGAATCTTGTCCGACAAGGCCGCCGCACTCGCGGCATTGGCAAATGCGCCTACCTGGACCACGAAACCGGGGCCGCTCTTGTCCGCCGCTGGTTTGGCCGCTTCGGCCTGCCCTGCCAGGATCGCCGCAACGCGCTCGGCTTCGTCCGCCTTGGCCACCGGTTCGTCAGTCTTCTTCTCGACCGTCTCTTTCGGCGCTTCGGCCTTGGCGGGCGCGACCTTGGTCGACTCGGGATCTTTCATTGCGGGCTTGGCCGCTTTCGGTGATTCCGCCTGTGCGGGTGCAACCGGCTCGGTCACACTGGGGGCCACTGGAACTTCGATGCTGCGTGCAGCAACGTTGTCGCCCACCTCGGCCGGAATGCGCACCTTGATGTCCTCACCCACCGGCTTCGGTTCGGGGTCCATGATCATGGGCAGCACAATGGCCGCAAACAGGGCAAGCGCAGCGGCGCCTACGAGTCGGCGGCGGGCGCGTTTCTTGAGGTCAGTCTGGGCGTCGTCGTTAGCCATCGGGTTTTAGCGCTCTGCGCGAATCGCCGACATGACGTCCGCGACGGTCAGGAAGGAACCGAAGACCACAATTCTATCACTGTCCTGCGCCCGTTCTCGGGCTGCGCGATAGGCGTCTGCAGGGCATGTGTATGTCGCTTCGACGGGCAGCCCCATCGCGCGCAGCCGCGCACCGAGGGCTTCGCCGTCGAGCCCACGCGGACCAGGCAGCGTGACCGGCAACCAGTGATCCACGCGCGCGGCGACGCGGCCGATGGCTTCTTCGATCGCCTTGTCGCCCATCATGCCGACCACCGCCCAAGTCTCGGGGTAGTAGCCCATGTTGGCGAGATTTTCAGACAGCACGCCAAGCGCCTGCGGATTGTGCGCCACATCGAGCACAACAGCCGGCTGCCCGGGCAGCGTCTGGAAACGTCCGGGGAGTTCGACCAGCATCAGGCCCTGCCGGATCGCCTGCATGGGCACCGGCAGGCGATCACGAAGGGATTCGACGGCGGTAATCACGGCCGAGGCGTTGAGCAACTGGTTGGCACCACGCAGCGCCGGATAGGCCAGGCCGCCACGCTTCACACCCGCGCCCCGGTAGGCCCATTGGGTGCGGTCGCCAGCAAAACCGAAATCGCGCCCGCTTACCATCAGATGGGCGCCGAGCTCGGCAGCCACGTCGAGTACGCTTTGCGGCGGCTGCGGGTCGGCGCAGATTGCCGGGCGCCCCGCACGAAAGATACCGGCCTTTTCGCGCCCGATCGCCTCGCGTGTATCGCCCAGGTAATCCATGTGATCCATGGCGATGCTGGTGACGATGGCACAGTCGGCGTCGAAGATATTGGTCGCATCGAGCCGGCCGCCGAGCCCGACCTCAAGAATGATGACGTCGAGCGCTGCTTGAGCAAAACACACCCAGGCGGCCAGCGTGCCATGTTCGAAGTAGGTCAGGTGGGTATCGCCCCGCGCTTGCTCGACGCGGGCAAATGCCTCGGCCAGCGGTGCATCCTCGACCTCACGCCCGTCGAGTCGCACGCGTTCGTTGTAGCGCAGCAGGTGCGGTGAGGTGTACAGCCCCACACGGTAGCCCGCCGCCAGCAGAATCGCTTCGAGCATGGCGCAGGTGGAACCCTTGCCGTTGGTGCCGGCCACCGTGATGATGAGCGCGTCGGAACGCAGGCCAAGCGCATCGCGTACCGCGGCGATCCGCTCAATACCAAGATCGATGCGTTGACCGTGGCGTGCCTCGATCAGCGACAACCAGCCGGCCAGATCGGCCGGCACAACCGTTTCAGTCATTGAGCGCAGGTTGTCGGGTCAGCAAGGTCAGCAGACCGACAAGGCGATCGCGCAACTCGCGGCGATCGACGATCATGTCGATTGCGCCTTTGTCGAGCAGAAACTCGGCGCGCTGGAATCCATCAGGGAGCGTTTCGCGTACGGTCTGTTCGATCACGCGCGGACCGGCGAAACCCACCAACGCATTGGGTTCGGCAATGACGACGTCGCCCATGAAGGCAAAACTGGCCGATACGCCGCCCATGGTCGGGTCGGTGAGAATGGAGATGAACGGCAGCTTCTTTTGCGCCAACTGGTTGATCGCCGCCGTGGTCTTCGCCATCTGCATGAGCGAAAACAGCCCTTCTTGCATGCGCGCACCGCCGGAGGCCGCCACACAAATGAAGGGCATGCGCTGGTCGATGGCGAACTGCACGCCACGAATGAAGCGCTCACCGACGACCGACCCCATCGATCCGCCGAGAAAGCCGAATTCGAAGCACGCCGTTACCGCCGGCACCCCCTTGATGGTGCCTTGCATGACCACCATCGCATCCTGCTCACCGGTGGCACGGGCAGCTGATTTCAACCGATCGGGATAGCGTTTCTGGTCTTTGAACTTGAGCGGATCGACCGGCTGCACCTCGCTTCCGATTTCAAAGCGGCCTTCCTCGTCGAGCAAGGCGTCGATGCGCGCACGCGCACCGATACGCTGATGGTGGCCGCACTTGGGGCAGACGTTGAGATTGCTCTCGAGATCCGAGCGATAGAGCACCGCCTCGCAGGCCGAGCACTTGCTCCACAGACCTTCAGGGATGGATTTTCGGCTCGCGCTGTCGTCGCGGTTGATCTTCGGGGGCAGCAGTTTTTGCAACCAGCTCATGGTCAGGAGGCTCCAATGCGGTCGAGTGCTTCGCGGATGTCACGAAGGAAGGCGGTAACACGCGCCGGGGCTTCGGCTTCGCCGGCGGACTCGATCTCTTCGATGATTCGACTCCCGATCACCACCGCATCGGCCACTTCACCCACGGCGGCAGCGGACGCGGCATCGCGAATGCCGAACCCGACACCCACCGGCATGCCGACACGCGAACGGATCGACGGGATACGCTCCGCCACCTCGGCCAGATCGATCTTCGCCGAGCCGGTCACGCCCTTGAGCGACACGTAGTAAATGTAGCCGCTGCCCACCTTGGCGACCTCTTCGATACGGGCGTCGGTGGAGGTCGGTGCGAGCAGGAAGATCGGATCCACCCCGGCGTCGCGCGCCGAGCGGGCAAAACGCTCGCATTCCTGCGGCGGGTAGTCCACCACCAGCACGCCATCCACGCCAACCTCGACGGCGGTCTGCACAAAGGTGTCGAGCCCCATGGCTTCGACCGGATTGGCATAGCCCATGAGGACCACCGGCGTCGTGGCGTCGGTTTCGCGGAAGGTCTTGACGATACCGAACACCTTGCGCAGCGACATGCCGTTGGCCAGCGCGCACTCCGAGGCGCGCTGGATGGTCGGGCCGTCGGCCATGGGATCGGAAAACGGCACCCCCAGCTCGATGATGTCGGCGCCGCCGGCCACCAGCGCGTGCATGAGCGGCACCGTCGCTTCAACCGTCGGATGACCAGCCGTGATGAAAGGGATCAAGCCACGGCGCCCCTGGCGCTGCAATTGATCGAATGTGGATTGAATTCGGGACATGGTGTATTCGCCGGGCCACGTGGGCCCGGGCGCCTAAAACTGGATGCCGGATTTTTCGGCGACCGTGTGCATATCCTTGTCACCGCGGCCGGAGAGATTCACAAGCAGCACCTTGTCTTTGGGCAAAGTCGGTGCGAGGCGCGCAGCATAGGCCAGCGCGTGCGAGGATTCAAGCGCCGGGATGATGCCCTCCAGGCGGCACAGGTCGTGAAAGGCCTTGAGCGCCTCGGCATCGGTCACGCCGACGTACTCCGCACGGCCAGCGTCCTTGAGCCAGGCGTGCTCGGGGCCGACGCCCGGATAGTCGAGCCCTGCCGAGATCGAATGGGTCTCGATGATCTGGCCGTCTTCATCCTGCAGCAGGTAGGTGCGATTGCCATGCAGCACCCCCGGGCGACCACCGATGAGCGATGCCGCGTGATGCCCCGTGTCGAGGCCATCGCCCGCCGCTTCCACGCCGATCAGGCGTACGTCCTGGTGCTCGATGTACGGGTGGAAGATGCCCATCGCGTTCGAGCCCCCGCCCACACAGGCGATGACGGCGTCCGGCTGACGACCGGCCAGCTCCGGCATCTGCTCGATGCACTCCTTGCCGATCACGGTCTGGAAGTCGCGCACCATTTGCGGATACGGATGCGGGCCGGCCACCGTGCCGATGATGTAGAACGTGTTCTGCACGTTCGTGACCCAGTCACGCATGGCTTCGTTGAGCGCGTCCTTGAGCGTGCGCGAGCCCGATTCGACCGGCACCACGGTCGCACCCAGCAGCTTCATGCGATACACGTTGGCGGCTTGACGCTTTACGTCTTCGGCGCCCATGTACACCACACATTCGAGGCCGTAGCGCGCCGCAACCGTGGCCGTCGCCACGCCATGCTGGCCAGCGCCGGTTTCGGCAATCACGCGCGGCTTGCCCATGCGACGGGCCACCAGCGCCTGACCGATGCAATTGTTCACCTTGTGCGCGCCGGTATGGTTGAGATCTTCGCGCTTGAGGTAGATCTGCGCGCCACCGAACGCTTCCGTCAGGCGACGGGCGTGATAGATGGGGCTGGGGCGACCCACGTAGTGCTTGAGCTCGTACTCGAATTCGGCCACGAACTCGGGGTCTTGCTGACACTCGACATAGGCCGCCTTGAGCTCGTCGAGCGCGGGGATCAGCGTTTCGGCCACGAACACGCCGCCGTAGGGGCCGAAATGGCCCTGCGCGTCGGGCAGTTGATACGGCATATCAGCCATCTGCATTGCGTACTCCGGAAATGAACCGGGTGATTGCCCCGGCATCCTTGATTCCTTTTTCCGTCTCGACACCACTCGAGACATCGACCGCCCAAGGCTGAATCCGTCTCACGGCCTCGCCGACATTGTCGGCATCCAGGCCACCGGAAAGGATCAACGGCGGCGCGAAATGTTCAGGGATAAGCGACCAGTCGAATACCTTGCCGCCTCCGCCATAACCCTCGACGAATGCATCGAGCAAGAAGCCGCGGGCCGACGGAAAACAAGCTGCGTATTCTACCAGATCGACCCCTTCGCGCATTCTCACCGCGCGGATGTAGGGACGATTGAAACGCTTGCAATCTTCTTCGGTTTCATCACCGTGAAATTGCAGCAACTGCAACGGCAGCGCCGCCAGCGCGGCCTCGACCTCGGCGGGCGCCGCGTTGACGAACAAGCCCACCGTGGTCACAAACGGCGGCACATGCGCCATCAGTGCGCGCGCCTGCGCGATGCTCACGTAGCGCGGGCTGGGCGGATAGAACACGAAACCGATGGCATCGGCACCGGCGGCGACCGCCGCTTGCACGTCCTCGACGCGGGTCAATCCACAGATTTTGATTCGGGTTCGTTGCACGGCGACACCGTGGGCAGTTGCGGAGGACAGATGATACGCCCGCCCTGCGGTAGCGACCAACGGGCGGGGTACTCCACGCCACACAGGTAGAGCCCGTCGGGTGCGAATGTTGGCGCGGCCTTCGAGCGATCCTTGTGCGCGAGCAACTCCGCCACCCACGCCGGTGGGTGCTTGCCTTTGCCGACATACACCAGCGCACCGACGAGATTTCGAATCATGTGATGCAAGAAGGCGTCGGCACAGAAGTCGAACAGCCAGAAATCGCCCTGCCGCGACACCCGTGCATGGCGCACGGAGCGAACCGGTGACTTCGCCTGACAGGCCGCCGCGCGAAAAGCCGAGAAGTCATGCGTGCCGACCAATGACTGAGCGGCCTCAATCATCCGCGCGCCATCGAGTGGCAGGTGAAACCAGCCGACACGCCCGGCCAGCAACGCCGGACGCACCGGGGCGTTGAACAGCACGTAGCGATAGTGTCTCGCGGTCGCGGAAAACCGCGCGTGAAATGAGTCATCCACCGGGCACGCCCAGCGCACCGCCACGCTCGACGGCAAATGACTGTTGGTTCCGCGCACCCAAGCCGACAAGGGGCGAGACACGGGCGGATCGAAATGGGCGATCTGCGTGGTGGCGTGGACACCGGTGTCCGTTCGACCGGCACACACCACACTCACCGGTTCGCCGGCAATGGTGCCCAGTGCGCGCGTCACGGCATCCTGCACCGTGCGCCCGTGCGGCTGCGTCTGCCAGCCCTCGAACGCATCGCCCGCATACTCGATTCCCAACGCAATCCGACTCACCACAACCCCCACAGCACGGCGCCGACCAACAACCCGCCAAACGCAAGGCCATCGATTGGCCCGAAGCGTTGCGTATGAACGGCAATATGCGCCGGTGCATCGCCGGATTCCGCTTCAAGAAACCACGCCCGCCAACCACTGCGCGTGACATCGACCGCGCGGAACACAAGCGTCAGTCGCACCGCGATGCGCTCTGCCGAGACGCCCAGCGGCGCCAAGGGTGAAAAGATGGCGTGGAGCGCGCACACCAGGCGATCGTTTGACAGGCGCTCGAGCAGCCACGCAACAAACGCCACCATCATCACCAAGCGGGTGCAATGCGCCACCCCGAGGGTGAGTCCGTCCCAGGTCAGCGGCAGCCAGGTCAAATGCGGCAGCACTTTCACGCCGGGCGTTGCTAGGCCAAACATGACGAGCGTCACCAACAGCAGAACGCGCACACGCTTCAACAGCCGGCGCATGCGCGGCCCGGCCGACAGTGTGGCGACACAGACAACGCCCAGCGCGCCCCACCAGAAGAGCGGCGGCATCAGCGCCTGAAAGAAAACGGCGGCACTCGCCCAGAGGGAAAGCACCGCCGCCGGATGGAGCGACTTCACAGCTTATTCGGCGGCCATCGGCCGCCGTCCAGGTTATCCAAGCCGCGCCAGAATACTACGAGCCTGCTCCTGTTGGGTCGCATCGCCGTCACGCATCACTTCATCGAGCAACTCACGCGCGCCTTCGGCATCGCCCATTTCCTCGTAGGCTCTTGCCAACTCGAGCTTGGTATCGACCTCTTGATTCAACTCGTCTTCGGCCGGCAGATCAGGCATGGCACGGCTGTCAGTCAGCGAGGTCACCACGCTCTTGGTGAGTGACGCCATCATCGCGTCCTCTTCCGCATCCACCGGCTGGGCGGCCGGCGACTGCTCGGTAAAGTTACCTTCGACATCGGTCACTTCGGGCACATCCGGTTCATCCACTGCCTCCGCTACCGGTGCCTCGGGTGCAGCGCTATCGAGCGACGGCGCTTCCTCAGCCTCGCCACTCTTCTCTTCTGCATCGGCACCTTCCAGATCGAGACTGATATCCGACAAATCGAGCGACGTCGCCATCATGTCCTGCTCGGAACCCTCGCCTTTGTCATCATCAAGCTCGAAGTCGAAATCGAGCAAGCTGCCGTCGAAGTTGGTCTTTTCGAGATCCACCACCGCCATGTCGGCCGCTTCTTCCGCATCAGCGGCAGCCGCCGGCGCTTCGGACGGCTCAGGCTCGTTGAACGCTGACTGGAAATCGATGCCGCCCGATCGGGCGCCCACGTCGGTGGTCTCCAGATTCGCCTCTGGAGAAACGCCAGTCACGCTGGTTTCAGCCATCGAGTCGCCGGCCGGCGGGGGCTCGGACAGATCAAGATTGAATTCCAACGACGAATCGGCGGAATCGAATGACTCGTCGATTTCAACGCCATCCTCTTCGGTACTCGCCTGTTCGGCGGGCGCTTCGACAGCATCGGCGGTCGAACCGTCGTCGAGATCAAGATTGAAGTCGAGATCACCCGTATCGAGTCCGAGCGCATCGTCTTCCGCAAGCGCCGGCGCTGGCGCGGCGGGTGCCTCGGCAACCCCTTGGAGGTCCGAATCGGTGAATTGATTGAGATCCCCCGGGATCGCCCACGTATCCTTGAGCTGAGACGGTGACGGCTCTTCCGTGGAGGGAATGGAGGTCGAAAAGTCGAGCGACTCGTCGAAGGACGCGTCCGCCGGCTCCTCGGTATCGACTGCACTTTCCTGCGCCGACGCTGCGCTGCCACCACCCCGCAACGCGGCGACTGCGGCGGCAGCCGCTGCCGCGCCGGTGGCGGCTACCGCGACACTGTTGTCAGCAGCAGTGTCACTCTCGCTCTCACTCGGCGCTGACGGCGCGGTAAAGCCACCTTCGTCCGCAGCGCTCTCAGCGGCTTCGGGCATTGCCGAACGTGAGAACAGCGGATTGTCGGGATCGAGCTTGAGCCCCATCTCGACCGCCTTCTCCCAATCCTCGCCTTTCCCGCTGGTGACCGTGTAAAGCTCGGTCGCCGTGGTCTCGAACTGCTTGAGATTCTTCCGCTGCGCGTAAATCTCGAGGAGTTTCAGATGAACCGCGGTGCGTGAAGGATCAGCCTTCATCGCATCAAGGAGAATTTCCTCGGCTTGCGCGTCGCGGCCATAGGCCATGTAGACATCCGCCTCGGCCACCGGATCGACCCCCTCGTCCGCATCGATTGCGGACAGGCCCGACTGACTGAAATCGGTCTGAATCAAGCTGCTGCTACCCGTATCGACGCTCTGCCCCCCCGTTTCGCCGAACACGGAGTTCTGGTCGGGCGGGAACACGGACGCCATCGCGGTATCGTTTGACGACTCGCCAGCCTTGTTCTTGCGGCTGCGATACAGGCCGAATCCGAGCAGTGCCAGCAAAGCGCCGCCAACGCCGTACAGTGCGGCGGGGTTCCCCATCACGCTGTCCAGCAGGCTGGGCTCTTGCGTCGGCATGGTCGGCATGGCCGGCTTGGGCGCCGGTGCCGGCTCTGCAGCAGGCGACGGCTCGACCGGCGGCGTGGGTTCAACCGTGGGCGCGGCCTCTGTCGGCTGCTCGGCCTCTGGCGGCTTCACCAGTTCCTGCAGTTCCTTGTCGATCTCATCCTGCGCGCCGGCCGGCATGGCTGCATCCGGCTTTTCTTCGGCAACGACCGGCGGCTCTGCCGGCGTCGGTTCCGGCATGGCGGGTGCCGGTTCGGCCACGGGTGCGGGCTCGACCACCGGCGCCGGCTCAACCGCCGCAGACGGTTCAGCCACGACGGGCGTCGGCTCTTCGGTCGGCATTTGAGCCGCGGGCGCTTCGGCCTTGGCCTGTTGCTGAAGCGCTGCGAGGTTCTCGTTCTTCAGCTCGATGAGTTTTTGCAACTCGGCGATGTTCTTCTCAAGCGCCGCCAGACGCTCGTTCGCGTCGGACAAGGCCTTGTCGCGCGTAACGATGTCTTCTTCGAGCGCTTGCAGCCGACGCGTGGATTCTTGCAGCGCGGCACTTTCACCCGCCACAGGCCCGGCTTCGGTCTTGGAAACCTTGACCTGATCCTGGCTTTCGGATTCCGGCGACGGAGCCTCCTCAACCTTGGCGGTAATCTTGCCGGAGGTCGTTTGCGTTGTCTCGGAGGGTTCGGCCGGCGCCGACTCGGCAACCCGTGCGGCCACACGACGCCGATAAGCGTTGAAATCGGCTGCGTGCGCGATGACCTGCTGGCGCGCCTCGGCGCGCGGTACGGCAGCGGCGGCCTGCGCATCGGGGACGTTCAGGATGACGCCAGCGCGCAAGCGGTTGATGTTTTCATCGATAAAGGCTTCAGGATTGGCTCGGTACAGCGCGATCAGCATCTGATCCATGCTGACGCCTGCCGGCTTGTTCTGACGGGCAATCTTGCCCAGCGTATCGCCACGCTTCACACGATAGTCACCACCGCCGCCGATGGGACGGGCGGCCCGCGCGACGGGCTTGCTCACCGGAGCGCCGACTGCGGTCGCGGCCGCCGGGGCGGGCATATCGGGAGGATCGAGCAGGAACGTGTACTCGCGCAGCAGACGACCGGCCGACCAGTTGAGCTCAACCAGCATGTCGACAAACGGATCGTTGATGGGCTTCGTGCTGAGCAGCTTGAGGTAGGCCCGCTTGCCGCGCCGTTCGACCGACATGCGGATCGTTCCGAGCGCCGGCGCGTAGGCCACACCGGCATCCTTGAACGCGGTCGGCGCGGCAACGCCTGCCGTCATGGACGTGAGCTCGTCCGAAGTGGCCGTCAACTCGATCTCGGCCCTTAGCGGCTGCCCCAAGGCACTGAGAACGGAAATACGACCCAAGCCGGCGGCATTCGCACCGAGCGGCAATGCCGCGATGGTGGCCGCGATAAGCGTGGCCCGAAGTGAGGTCTTCTGGAAGGTATTCAAAACCGCATCCTCATGCTGGAGCACTACATTGGAATGCGAACATATCATTATGGATATGCTGCATCAAGCCAGTATCCACTTTAAGTATCGTTTCCAATACCTTAAAACGGAAGGAATTTTCTTCCTGCTGGCTCCAGCCACGTCACTTGAGCGGTCTAACTTGTGTCATATCTGCCACACATTGGCAGAATTTCGCCCGGCGCAACAGCACCGCCGGGCGCGACATTTTACCGTTCGAGCAAAATCCGCAACATACGGCGCAAGGGCTCGGCGGCACCCCAAAGGAGTTGATCGCCCACCGTGAAGGCGGAGAGGTATTCCCCCCCCATCCCCATCTTGCGCAAGCGGCCGACCGGTACGGCAAGCGTGCCGGTCACGGCGGCCGGTGTCAGCTCGCGCATCGACAGCTCTCGCTCGTTGGGCACCACTCTGACCGAGTCGTTGGCTTTTGCCAGCATGTCATTGACTTCGTCAAGGGGGACGTCTTTCTTTAATTTGATTGTCAGCGCCTGCGAGTGACAACGCATGGCACCCATGCGCACACACAGCCCGTCGATGACAACGGGATTGCCTTCGCGCCCGAGAATCTTGTTGGTTTCGGCCTGCCCTTTCCACTCTTCGCGACTCTGCCCATTGCCCAGATCGGTATCGATCCAGGGGATGAGCGACCCGGCAAGCGGCACGCCGAAATGATCGGCCGGGTAGTCGCTGTTGCGCAGCGCTGCCGCGACATTGCGGTCGATATCGAGAATGGCGGTCGCCGGGTCGTTGAGCGCATCGCCCGCGGCCGCGTTCAGGTAGCCCATCCCCTTGAGCAGTTCGCGCATGTGCTGCGCACCGCCACCGGAAGCTGCCTGATAGGTCATCGCCGTGGCCCATTCGATCAGGTCGTTCTGGAACAGGCCGCCAAGCGCCATGAGCATGAGACTGACGGTGCAGTTGCCGCCGATGAAGTTGGTCACGCCACGGCTCAGCGCGTCGCGAATCACGCCATCGTTGACCGGATCGAGCACGATGATGGCGTCGTCGTTCATGCGCAACGCAGAGGCGGCGTCGATCCAGTAGCCCTTCCAGCCGGCGTCACGCAGGCGCGGAAAGATGGCCTTGGTGTAGTCGCCGCCCTGGCAGGTGACGATCACGTCCATTGCCTTGAGCGCATCGATGCTGTTGGCGTCCTGCAAGGCGGGAATGTCCTTGCCCACGTCCGGACCCGCACCGCCGGCATTGGAGGTGCTGAAGAACACCGGATCGATGTGTGCGAAGTCGTCTTCTTCGCGCATGCGCTGCATCAACACCGAGCCGACCATGCCACGCCAGCCGACCAGACCTACTCGCTTCATTGCCATGTTGGTTTCCTGATTTCCTGATTCCGAATTCGTCAGAGTGCCGCCAGGACGGCGTCACCCATTTCTACCGTCCCGACCTTGCGCGTGCCGGCTTCGTGGATGTCGCCCGTGCGCAGCCCCTCGGCCAGCACTTTCTTGACGGCATTCTCGATGCGCACGGCCGCAGCCTCCTGGCTGAAGGTATAGCGCAGCATCATCGCCACCGACAGAATCGTCGCCAGCGGATTGGCCAGTCCCTTGCCGGCAATGTCGGGCGCAGAGCCATGACACGGCTCGTACATGCCCTTGTTGTTCTCGTCGAGCGATGCCGACGGCAGCATGCCGATGGAGCCGGTGAGCATGGCCGCTTCGTCTGAGAGGATGTCGCCGAAAATGTTGCCGGTGACCACCACATCGAACTGCTTGGGGTTCTTCACCAACTGCATGGCGGCGTTGTCCACCAGCATGTGGCTCAGTTCCACGTCCGGATAGTCGGCCGACAGCTCGATCATCACGTCGCGCCACAACTGGGTGCATTCGAGCACATTCATCTTGTCCACCGAGCACAACTTGCGGTCACGCTTGCGGGCGATGTCGAACGCCACCTTGCCGATGCGGCGGATCTCGCTTTCACTGTAGATCATGGTGTTGTAGCCAACACGCTCGCCATCGCGCATTTCGATGCCACGCGGCTGACCGAAATAGATGTCGCCAGTCAGCTCACGCACGATCATGATGTCAAGCCCGGCCACCAGTTCGGGCTTCAGCGACGACGCGTTGGCCAGTTCCGGATACAGGATCGCGGGGCGCAGATTACCGAACAGATTCAGTTCCTTGCGAATACCCAGCAGGCCGCGCTCGGGGCGTTGATCACGCGGCAGGCTATCCCATTGCGGACCACCCACGGCACCCAGCAGGACAGCATCGGCTGCCTTGGCGAGCGACAGTGTAGACGCCGGCAGCGGCACGCCCTCGGCATCCACCGCGCAACCACCTATGTTCGCTTCTTCCAGTTCGAACGCCAGGCCATCGCTGCGCAGCGCGTCGAGCACGCGCACCGCCTGGGCGGTGATTTCGGGGCCAATACCGTCACCCGGCAACACACAAATCTTCATTTCAGTCTCCAACTGTCCGCGCGCCCAGCGTGCGCGGAATGCAATTCATCGAAAATAGTAGGGGTGCTCGGCTTTGCGCTTGTCTTCGAAAGCGTGGATTTCGTCGGCATGCTGCAGGGTCAGACCAATGTCGTCCCAGCCGTTGAGGAGGCACTCCTTGCGGAACGGATCGACCTCAAAGGCGATCGCGTGGCCATCCGGGCGCGTGATCCGCTGCGCCAGCAGATCGACTTCCAACTTGTAGCCGGGCGCACTATCCACCTGTCCGAACAGCACATCGATCTCTGCCTTTGGCAGCACGATCGGCAGGATGCCGTTCTTGAAGCAGTTGTTGAAGAAAATGTCGGCAAAGGACTCGGCGACGATCACGCGAAAGCCGAAGTCCAGCAGCGCCCAGGGGGCGTGCTCACGGCTCGAACCACAGCCGAAGTTGGCCCGCGTGAGCAGCACTTCGGCGCCCCGGTAGCGCGGCTCGTTGAGCACGAATTTCGGATTCAGCGGCCGGTTGCTGTTGTCCACGCCCGGCTCACCACGATCCATGTAGCGCCATTCGTCGAACGCATTGGGGCCGAAGCCGGACCGCTTGATCGACTTCAGAAACTGCTTCGGGATGATGGCGTCGGTATCGACGTTGTTGCGATCGAGCGGCGCCACGAGTCCATTGAGTGTCGTAAATTTCTGCATGTTCTGTTTCTCCGCAGCCGCCGTTCAGAGGATGTCGCGCACGTCGGCGAAATGACCGGCAATCGCGGCTGCCGCGGCCATTGCCGGACTCACCAGATGGGTACGCCCACCAGCGCCCTGGCGCCCTTCGAAGTTGCGATTCGAGGTCGAGGCACAACGCTCGCCCGGCTCCAGCCGGTCGGCATTCATCGCCAGACACATCGAGCAGCCCGGCTCGCGCCACTCGAAACCGGCGGCCAGGAAGATCTTGTCCAGCCCCTCCTGCTCGGCCTGACGCTTGACCAGACCGGAGCCCGGCACCACCAGCACCTGGCGCACGTTCGCCGCCTTCTGCCGGCCGCGCGCGACCACCGCCGCCTGACGCAAATCCTCGATGCGCGAGTTGGTACAGGAACCAATGAAGACCTTGTCGATCTTGATGCCCGTCACCGGCAGGTTGGGCGTCAGGCCCATGTACTGCAGCGCCCGCGCCATGCCTTCGCGGCGGACCGGATCGGTCTCCTTCGCCGGATCGGGCACGTTGGCGCCCACCGGCACCACCATCTCCGGTGATGTCCCCCAGGTCACCTGCGGCTGGATGTCCTCGCCACGCAGCACGACCACCTGGTCGAACGTCGCGTCCTGGTCCGAATGCAGCGTGCGCCAGTAGCCCACCGCCTTGTCCCAGTCGCTGCCCGTGGGCGAGAACGGACGGTCCTTGAGATAGTCGATGGTGGTCTGATCGACAGCGACAAAGCCCATGCGCGCACCGGCCTCGATCGCCATGTTGCACACGGTCATGCGCCCTTCCATCGACAGCGCGCGCATCACGTCGCCGCCGAATTCGATGGCGTAGCCGTTGCCGCCGGCGGTACCGATACGGCCGATGATCGCCAGCGCCACGTCCTTCGCGGTCACGCCCTTGCCCAGCCGGCCGTCGACACGCACCAGCATGGTCTTGGAACGCTTCTGGATCAGGCACTGCGTGGCCAGCACGTGTTCCACCTCGGAGGTGCCGATGCCGTGTGCCATGCAGCCGAAAGCGCCATGAGTGGAGGTGTGCGAATCGCCGCACACCACCGTCATGCCCGGCAGCGTGGCGCCGTTTTCCGGCCCGATCACATGCACGATGCCCTGGCGCTTGTCCTTGAACGGAAAGTAGGCGAGCGCACCCACGGCGCGGATGTTCGCGTCCAGCGTCTCGACTTGCTGGCGCGACACCGGATCCTTGATGCCTTCGTCCCAGTGGTCGGTTGGCGTGTTGTGATCGGCGGTGGCCACGATCGAGCCCGTGCGCCACGGCGTGCGACCGGCCAGCCGCAGCCCCTCGAATGCCTGCGGGCTGGTGACTTCATGCACCAGATGACGGTCGATGTAGATCAGCGCCGTGCCGTCCGCCTCTTCGCGAACGACGTGACTGGACCAGAGCTTTTCGTAAAGGGTTTGCGCCTGTTGCATCCTGTTTTCCAACACACTGGGGAACCGTAAATTAAACCACAGCAACGCCCGACTGAATAGCCGGCGCGCCGCAACGCAACATGCACCCAAGTTCGCGTCGCACTATCCAGTCAATCAATGATTTCGCGCCCGCGCCGCCACCGAGGATGCTCGCGACATCCCCGGCTCGCCACAACGCCCGGCGCGTGGGCGCTTGCGCAGCTTAACGCTTTTGCGCGGCCTGATAGAGCGGCATCACTCGCTGCGCATCACGCGCAAGCTCTTGCTGTCGCGTGGCGTAGGACGGGTGCGTCGACAGCCATTGCGGCGGTGCGCCATTGCTTTGCTTGGCCATCTTCTGCCACAGCGCCACGGCGGCGCGCGGGTCGTACCCGGCACGCGCCGCCAACTCGACGCCGACGCTATCGGCCTCGGTCTCGTGCAGGCGCGAGTTGGGCAACTCGAAGGTCACCTTGGCCACCGCGCCCATGAGATCGGCCCCGCCCTGCCCCAGCCCGACCGCGGCACTGAGCACCGACAAACCAATGCTCGTCACCATTTGCCGAGACGCGCGCTCACGCGAGTGCTCACGCAAGGCGTGTGCGATCTCGTGCCCCATCACCGCGGCAATCTCCGCATCGGTGAGCGTCAGTTTGTTGATCAAGCCTGAATAGAACGCAATCTTGCCGCCGGCCATGCACCAGGCGTTGAGCTGATCCGAGGTAATGACATTGACTTCCCAGCGCCACTTGAGCGCATCCGGGCGAAAGGCAGCGGTGTGCGGAATCAGCCGTGCCGCGATCCGCCGCACCCGTTGCACCTGCTTCGCGTCCCGATTGAGCTCGCCCTTGGCCTTGGCCTCCTGAAGCACCTGTTGGTACTGCTTGGCCGAGGCTGCTTCGATCGCCTGCGCCGACACCAGCATGGACTGACCGCGCGTCACACCCACGGCTCCGCTGTTCGTCGTCTGCACCGTCTGACAGCCAACCGCCAGCGTTGCCGCTGCCACCAAGCTCAATGCACGCAACCATCGCATCGTCATCCTCAACACCTCCTTATCTGCTTTCCTGCCAGCCTTGCCAGATGACCCAACATCCAATCAACGCAAAACCCGAACCGATGGTGTACGTCCACGCCGGCCCGATCGATTCCCAAGTGTAACCGCTCAACAATCCACCGAGCATGCCGCCGGCACCGAAACTGATACTGCCATAGAGCGCCTGACCACGCGCCTGCAGACGCCCCGGAAACCACTGGTTGATGGCCGCGATCGACGCGCAATGATAGGCACCGAAGGTCAGGCCGTGCAGCAGCTGCGCAATGAGCAACAGCGCGATGGATTCGACCCCCCAACCGATCATCACAAAGCGCAGCACCGCGCTTGCGTAGGCGACGATCAGCACCGAGCGCGGTGAAAAACGGGCGGTCACTCGCGGCATGAGCATGAAGACGATGATCTCGGCCACCACGCCCAGCGTCCACATCCATCCGACAACGGCCTTGCTGTAGCCGGCATCGACCAGATAGATCGAATAGAAGACATAGAGCGCGCCATGTGCCGCCGACATGAAGAAACAGCCCCCGAGCACCGCTTTGACCTCGCGCCGGCGCAGCACCGCCCACAGCCCGGGCGTGTCGTGGTGATGAGGCGGGCGCCCGGCCTCCGGCACGGTGAACGAGCACACCACGATGCCGGCCAGT
>JBNKNO010000013.1:47212-66086 GCA_050293885.1 Rhodocyclaceae bacterium
GCGCTCCAGAAAAACGCCATGACTGCCATGCCGGCAAACACCCCGGCAAAGCTGGTTGTCTGGAAGAACACGGCGAACCCCGCCAGCGAGGCGGCGGCAGAGAAACGCACGATGGGCATGCGCGCACCGACCCGGTCGGCCAACCAGCCCCACAGGTTGGGCGCCACCACCCGCATCACCTGCATCAGCGACATCAGGATGGCGATGTCGGCGGCTGAAAACGCGAGCGATTGCAGATAGAGCGTGAAGTACGGCGCAAACGCACCGATGAACGCGAAATAGAAAAAGTAGTAGCCGGAAAGACGCCAGTACGGGAGCATGGCCGGCATTGTAGCGGCGCGGGCACGACGACAACGTGCCACAACGCAAAAAGCGCCCGAAGGCGCTTTTGTCACACGGCTGAGATCATTGGCTCAATTGGATTTCTGCTTCTTGAGCATCTCGTGCAATTGATCCTTGAGCAGCAAGCGCTCTTTCTTCAGGCCTTCAAGCTCGGGGTCGGTGGCGAGCTCCGCCTCGACCTCGATACGCACCACATGACGATTGATCTCATGGTACTTGTCGAACAGCCGCTGAAAGTGCGTATCCGACGTTTTCAGCGCATGAATTTCCTCGTGGTATTCCGGAAATTCATTGTGAAGATCATGGGCCTGCAATTCCATACCACCTCCTTGGTTCATGTTCATTGTCGCTGAGTTCAGCGTACGCCCCCGGACGCCGCGGGCGTTGATTCAAGTCAAGCCTTGGGGGATGGCACGCGCTGGCGACCATCGGGGGCAAGCCCGGCGATCTTCGGCGTCGCGCAGACCACATCGGCATTTTGCGCACGGTGGCGCAAGGCGTGATCCATCAACACCAATGCCAGCATGGATTCGACAATCGGCGTGGCGCGGATGCCCACGCACGGATCGTGACGGCCTTGCGTGTTGACGATGGTCGGCTCGCCTGCCTTGTCGATTGAACGCCGATCGAGCCGGATGCTCGACGTGGGCTTGATGGCAATGCTGGCGATGATGTCCTGCCCGGTCGAAATCCCCCCGAGCACGCCACCGGCCTCGTTACTCAGAAAGCCCGCTGGCGTCATTTCGTCGGAATGCTCCGTGCCACGCTGCGTCACGCACTCGAAGCCGGCGCCGATCTCGACGCCCTTGACGGCGTTGATGCTCATCATCGCGTAGGCGATGTCGGCATCGAGGCGGTCATACACCGGCTCACCCCAACCGACGGGAATGCCGGTGGCCACCACGTCGATGCGCGCGCCGATGGAGTCACCCGACTTGCGCAACTCGTCCATGTAGGCCTCGAGCTGCGGCAGGATATCGGCATTGGGCGCGAAGAAGGCGTTGCCCTCGACGTCGATGTCAGCCCAGGATTTGAAAGGAATCTCGATGGGCCCAAGCTGCGACATGAAGGCGCGGATCACGATGCCGTGGCGCTCGTGCAGCCACTTGCGCGCCACCGCCCCGGCGGCCACACGAACCGCGGTTTCGCGCGCCGAGGAACGCCCCCCGCCACGGTAGTCACGAATGCCGTACTTCTGCCAGTAGCCGTAGTCGGCGTGGCCCGGCCGGAAGGTATCGGCAATGTTGGAGTAGTCCTTGCTGCGCTGATCCTGGTTGCGAATGAGCAGCGCAATGGGCACACCGGTGGTCACGCCTTCGAACACCCCGGAGAGAATCTCGACGGTGTCCGGCTCGCGCCGCTGTGTCACGTGCCGTGAGGTGCCCGGCTTGCGCCGGTCGAGTTCGGCCTGGATGTCCGCTTCGGTCAGCGCCAGCCCCGGTGGGCAACCGTCGATCACGCAGCCGATGGCCGGTCCGTGCGACTCGCCAAAGGACGAGACACTGAAGAGTTTGCCAATCGAATTACCGGACATGGACGGGGACACCAAAGACGGAAACCGCCAATTTTATCAAAAGCCCGACCGAACCGCGCGTCGTCCGCAGTGCGCTCACCCGCTCGAACGAAAAAAGGCCGGCACCCTCGCCGGCCTTTGTGTTCGGCGCTGCCCGGATCAGGAGAAGAACTCGTCGAGCCGCGTCAGCACGGCGTGATCCGCCCCGTGGCGACGCACCGCGAGCACATCTTCGAGCTTTTCCACCTGTTTGACCATCTGCTCCAGACGCTGGTCTTCGTACACCACCAGCCAGATACGGCTGCGGGTGGCGTCGGACAAGGGCATGCACAGAATGCCTTCGACGTTGAAGGCACGGCGCGCGAACAGCCCGCAGATATGCGACATCACGCCGGGGTGGTTGGCCACTTCGAGCTCAAGCACCACCTTGACCAGACCGGCCTCACCGCGATCGATAACAGTAGACATGCGTTATTCCTCCTTAGCCGATCATTTCGGTATTGGCGGCACCCGGCGGCACCATGGGGTAGACGAATTCTTCGCGATCGATGGAGGCGTGAATCAGGCACGGCCCCGGCTTGCGCAGCGCTTCGGCCAGTGCCGCAACGGGGTTCTCGGCCGTATCCAGATTGCAGGTATCGAGCCCGAAACCCTCCGCCACCTTCAGGAAGTCCGTCGCACGCTTGTACTTGGAGGCCATCACGCGCTTGCCGTAGAACATGTTCTGCTGCTGATACACCAGGCCCAGCGAGTTGTTGTTCATGAGCACGATCTTGACGTTGAGTTCTTCTTCCGCCGCGGTCGCCATCTCCTGGATATTCATCTTCAGGCTGCCGTCGCCGGAGAAACACACCACCGTGCGATCCGGTTCGGCCAGCGCGGCGCCGATGGCGGCCGGCATGCCGAAACCCATGGTGCCCAGGCCACCCGAGGTGAGCCACTGGCGAGGACGGCGGAAGGGGTAGGCCTGCGCCACCCACATCTGATGCTGGCCCACGTCGGTGGTGATCACCGCTTCGTCGTCGAGTGCATTGGCGACGGCCTGCACCAGCCCATAGTGCGAGCGGGGATTGTCGACGTCCGGCATCGCCAACGGGAAGCGGCTCTTCAACCCTTCCACATGCGCCAGCCAGCGCTTGCGCAGCTTGACCTGCACGCGCGGCAGGAGCTGCTCCAACACCTCGGACACATCGCCATTGATGCCGATGTTGGCGGTCTTGATCTTGTCCAGCTCGGACGGATCGATATCGATATGAACGATCTTGGCATGCGGGCAGAACTGCGCCGCCTTGCCGATGGCACGATCATCGAAACGCGCGCCGACGCACACCAGCAGATCGGCCTCTTCGAGCACGTAGTTGGTGTAGCGCGCGCCGTGCATGCCGAGCATGCCGATGGACAGCGGATGATCGACCGGCATGGCGCCAAGCGCCATCAGCGTCATCGTGGTCGGCATGCCGGCCTGCTCGGCCAAGGTCACGGCCTGATGGCTGGCGCCGGAGTGGATCACGCCGCCGCCCAGATACAGCACCGGCTGCTCGGCCGCGTTGATCATCTGCGCGGCCGTTTCAATGGCGGCCAGATCGAGCTCGGGCGTGGGCGCACGCAACACCGGCTCCGGATACGCCTCGAAGCTGACCATCTGGGTCTGCACATCCTTGGGCACGTCCACCAGCACCGGGCCGGGACGGCCCGACATGGCGAGACGGAAGGCCGCCGGAATCACTTCCAGCAACTCGCTGGCATCACGCACCAGATAGTTGTGCTTGGTGATGGGAATGGTCATCCCGTAGGTGTCCACCTCCTGGAAGGCGTCGGTGCCGATCATGCCCAGTGGCACCTGGCCGGTAATCGCAACCATCGGGATCGAATCGAGCTTGGCATCGGCGATGGCGGTCACCAGATTGGTGGCGCCGGGGCCCGAAGAGGCCAGGCAGACCTCGGGACGACCCGAGACGCGCGCCATGCCCTGTGCCATGAAACCGGCGCCCTGCTCATGCCGCGCCAGCACGTGGTGAATCTTCTCGCTTTGCGACAGCGCGTCGTAGAACGGCAGAATCGCCCCACCCGGCACGCCGGCCACGGTTTCAATGCCTTGTCGTTCCAACAGGCGGACGATCAATTCCGCACCGCTCATCTGCATCATGCTGCTCTCCTGATTTTGGGCCGGTGGGCCAGTGGCTGACGCGGAAAAGAGAAAACCCCCGCCAGCTTGGCGCCGGCGGGGGTTTTAAGAATCCTTGGATTGCCTGACCCGCTACGACGCGCCGATACCTACGCTGACTACGCGTACTACAACGACGACGAAAGCGGAAGAATCAAAACGGCGCATCTGGGCTGCGATCCAGTCAGTCAATCAAATTAACGGCGAAATAAGAACACGATCGGCCGAAAAAAACAAGGGAACAGATCACGCGGACGCATCGTCACGCAAGGCACGGCGCAATATCTTGCCGACATTGGTCTTGGGCAGCTCGTCACGGAACTCGACCAGATGCGGCACCTTGTAACCGGTCAGATTTTCGCGGCAATAGGCCACCAGGGCCTCCGCGGTCAGGCGCGGATCCTTGCGCACGACAAACACCTTGACGGCTTCACCGCTGTGTTCGCTGGGCACGCCAATGGCCGCAACTTCGAGCACATCGGGGTGCCCCGCCACCACATCCTCGACCTCGTTCGGATAGACGTTGAAGCCCGACACCAGAATCATGTCCTTCTTGCGATCGACAATGCGCACGAAGCCCTCGGCATCCACCGTTGCCACGTCGCCGGTGCGCAGAAACCCATCCGGGGTCATGACCTTCGCGGTTTCCGCGTCGCGCTGCCAGTAGCCGCGCATCACCTGCGGCCCCTTGACACACAACTCGCCGGGCTCACCAATGCCGACTTCCTGCCCCTCATCGCTGCGAATGCTGATCTCGGTCGAGGGAACGGGCAGGCCGATGGAGTGATTGAACGCCGCCAAGTCGAGCGGATTGATGGTGACCGCCGGCGAGGTTTCAGTCAGGCCGTAGGCTTCGACCAGCGGCTTGCCGGTCACCTCTCGCCAACGGTCCGCCACCGCCTGTTGCACAGCCATACCGCCCCCGAGCGTGATGTGCAGGCTGGAGAAATCCAGCTTGGCAAAATCCGGATGATGGAGCAGCGCGTTGAACAGCGTATTGACCCCCGTGATGGCGGTGAACGCGACCTTGCCCATTTCCTTGATGAAGCCGGGAATGTCGCGCGGATTCGTGATCAGCACATTGGTCGCGCCAATCTTGAAGAAGGTCAGACAGTTCGCCGTCAGCGAGAAGATGTGATAGAGCGGCAACGCGGTGATGATGACCTCGCGGCCTTCACTCGTAAAAGGGTGGATCCACGCATGGGCCTGCTGAAGATTGGCGAGCACATTGCGATGGGTCAGGATCGCGCCCTTGGCCACGCCCGTGGTACCACCGGTGTATTGCAGGTAGGCGATGTCCTCGTGGCCGATATCGACCCGCTCCAGCGCGTGGCCACCGCCCGCTGCCAGCGCGGCGTTGAAGCGCACATGACCGGGAATCGACCAGGCAGGCACCATCTTCTTGACGTACTTGACGACGAAATTCACCAACCCGCCCTTGAGCAGCCCGAGCATGTCCCCCAGACGCGTCACGATCACATGCTTGACGGCGGTGTTGGGGAGAACGTGCTGCAAGGTATGGGCGAAGTTGTCGACGATCACGATCGCCTCGGCGCCCGAGTCCTTGAGCTGGTGTTCCAGTTCGCGCGAGGTGTACAGCGGGTTGCAATTGACGATGGTGTAGCCGGCCCGCAGCGCGCCGTACATGGCAACCGGGTACTGCAGCAGATTGGGCATCATGAGGGCGACACGGGCGCCCCGGGGGAGTTTGAGTTCGCGTTGCAGGTAGGCCCCGAACTGGGCCGATAGGGTATCGAGCTCGCGATAAGTGAGCGACTTGCCCATGTTGATGTAGGCCGTTCGATCGCCGAACTTGCGGCAGCTTTGTTCGAACATGTCGCCGATCGAGCGGAATTCATCCACGTCGATTTCAGCCGGAATGCCAGGGGGGTAGCTCTTCAGCCACACTTTTTCCATGTTGTCTCCTCTTTATTGCGCAGGATCGCGCTCGGGCGAGTCGCGTCAGCCGTTCCGGGCTGCCAGGCACTCACCGCGCGAATCCAGCGTTCTATTCCGTGCGGCGCCCCCCTGCGGCACCTCACGGCTCCTCACTTCGCAATCAGGCCTCGTCGGACTCCTCCGGCCAGTTGCGAATGTAATTCTTGAGCATCCGGTTCTCGAAGCTTTGCTCTTCGAGCACCGCCTTGGCCACATCATGGAAGGAAATCACCCCGAGCAGCGTTTCATCGTCCATTACCGGCACGTAGCGTTGATGGTGCGACACCATGTGGCGCCGCAGTTCGTCCATTTCCATGTTCGCGCTGGCCGACACCGGATCCGGCATCATGGCGTCGGCAATGGTGCGATCCTGCCAGTGTGCGCCGGCATCGTTCACCACCTTGAGCACTTCGCGGAAAGTGAGCATGCCCACCATCTTGCCGTGATCGAACACCACCAGCGAACCGACATCCTGCTCGGTCATGATGGCCACCGCTTCCGAAAGACTGCGGCTCGGCGCGATCGTGTAGAGCACCTTGCCCTTGATCGCGAGAATTTCGCTCACCTGCATGATCTACCTCGTGCTTTTCGTTGTGCGTCTGACGCAACGTCTTGTTCTACCGATGGTAGTCCATTGTGGTGCGCCCGGAAAGCCGGGGGAAGCCCGCATAGGCCGCCCTCCGGGCGAAACGCGGGTTGTCGATCACAAGCGATGTCGCGTGCCGTCCGGAAATACCAGCATGGCCCGCACCGGCCGCTGGCCGAAGAGCCCGTCGAGCGCCTCGACATAGCCCGCCAACTGAGCGCGATACGCGCCGAGCATGGCGTCGTCCGCCGCACCACTTTTGTAGTCGAGCACCCACACGGCATCGGCAAACACCACCAGACGGTCGATGCGCCCCAGACGGCCGTCACGGTGCACGATTTCGACCTCGTTGTGTGCGCTCTCGAATCGCGCCGGATCGAAAAAATCGGCCAGATCGGACGCATCGAGAATGGCTTCCGCCGCCACCCGCGCGGCCACCGGCACCGACTCCGGCATCGGGGCGCCGGGTGTCGTGCGCGCTTCGATCAGCGCGTGCATGGCGGTGCCGAATGCCATGCCGTGATTGTCGTCGGCAGTGGCGATCCGCTCCCCCACGGGCGCTGCGACAACGCGTGAAGCGCCGACCGCCGCGCTTGCCTCGTCGGCCACTGCCACGGTGTCGCACATGCGCACGGCGCCATGCCCGTCTTCACTGCCCAGACTCGCCAGCGCGCTGCGCAATCGCACGTAGTCGGACGTCGCCGAGCCCACGCCGACACTGCCGCTGGCGACGAAGCACTGCTCGGCACGCGTGATCGCCACATACAGCAAATTGAGCGCCTCGCGCCGCGCGGCGGCTTCGTCGGCCTCGAACACATGCGCCCGCGCTCGCCCCTTCAAGGCGCTGCTGGCATGGAGCGAGAAGTGCGTCGGCGCCGCCGCGCCCACCGGCCAATCCATCACCGGCTGGTAGTTGTCAGGCTGCTGGCGAGTGTTGTTGGCGTCGATGAGCCACACCACCGGCGCCTCCAGGCCCTTGGCGCCGTGGATGGTCATGATGCGCAGCCGGCCGGTCTCGCCCGACTCGGCCAAGGTGCCTTCATCCGGCGCTTCGTCGTCGCTGGCGGCACCGAGCCGGCGCAGCTCGTCGACAAAGCGCGGCAGGCTCGGGAAGCGGCCGCCGTCCACGTCGAGCGCCAGCGCCAGAAAGGCCTCGAGATTGGCACACACGCCCGGCCACATGGCCGTGGGCACGCGTTCGCGATAGGCGCCAAGCAGGTCGGCCTCGTGATAGATGCGATCGAGCAAGTCGTGCACCGGCAGCCGTCGGGCCAAGGCAATCCAGGCACTGAGCCGCGTCACCGCCAACCCGGCCAAATCGGCATGCGCCTCGCCACAGGCCGCGAGCGACTGCAATCGCGCCCACCAGTGATCCCCGGGCTGGCCGAACAGCGCCATCAGCAGGGTGTCCGGCGCGTTGAACAGCGGCGTGCGCAACACGTGCACCAGCGCCAGATCGTTGGCGGGCGAGATGAGAAAGTCGAGCAAGGCGATGAGGTCGGCCGCCTCCAGCGTGGTCAGCAACTGCCCACGACTGACACTCACATAGGGCACGCCGGCTTCGCGCAAGGCGCGCTCGTACTCGGGGAGGATGGTGCGCTTGCGGGTCAGAATGAGCACGTCGGACCAGCGCATCGCGCGGCGCGCATCGCCCTCGCCCACCTCAAGCCGCCCGACCCAGGCCTGCAACTGCGCCACCATGGCACGCGCCTCTTCGCGCCGCGCTAGCGACTCGGCCACCGGCGCCGGCGTACTCAGCGGATCACGCAGCCCGGCATCCGCGGCAACGCCATTCTCATCGACACTCACCGCCACCAATGGCTGCAGCAGCACCTGACCGGCGCGCGCCGCACGCCGCGCCACCTGCGGTTCGAAGCCGGTGAATTCCGGCTCCACCGAAAACACCTGGTTGACCACTTCGACGATCGCCGGCGCGTTGCGCCAGGTCTGGTTGTTGGGCAGGCGCAGCGCGCCGAAGTGCTCACCCAGCCACTCGGCTGCATGCCGAAAAATGCGCGCGTCGGCGCGGCGAAAGCGGTAGATGGACTGTTTCGGATCACCCACCATGAACACCGACGGCCGCCAGGCATCGGCGTCGTAGGCGCCCAGCCAGGCAAGCAGGATGCGCCACTGCACCGGATTGGTGTCCTGAAACTCGTCGAGCAGCACATGGCGATAGCGGGCATCGAGCCGCGCCTGCAAATACGGCCCCTGTCCCTCGTCGCCCAGCAGCCGATCGACATGAATCTCCAGATCGGCGAAATCCATCACCCGCCGACTGCGTTTGAGCGCCTCGAACTGCGCCAGTAGCGCTGAACCGGCGCGCAGCGCGGCGGCATTGAAGGCCATCACGCGCACTTCGGTACGCGCGTCGAGGCAGCACTGGATGCGTTCGCACAGCTCGGCATGCAGCGCGAGCAGTTGCGCCTCGCCGGCCTCGCCAAGGCGCTTCGCCTGCGCGCCCGACGGCTTGCGCGCGCGTGGGGCGCCGGTGGTGGTGAACACCACCGGCACCATGGCGTCGAAGGCCGTGGCGCGCTCACGCGCACCACGCGCATCGACCAACTGCGCGGCCAGCTTCTGATCAGTACTCGCATTGCGCGCGAGCAGATCGCCATAGGTCTGCAGCTTCTCGTCCAGCCCCGGCGCGTCGAAGAAGGACGCCAGCGCCGCTTCGTCGGTGGTCGCGCCCAGATCGTCGGCAATGCGGGAAATCACGTCGTCCAATTGCGCCTCGCCGGCAAACACCGACCATTCCGCGCGTCGCGCCACAAAGCTGTTGAGCAAACTGCGCGTGTTGCTCAGGCCAAAGGTCTCGAACAGTTCGGTGAGCGCACGGGCCGGCGGCGCCTCGGGGGTTTGAGTGCACGCTTTCGAAAACATCGCCCAAGCTTCGTCGAGCAACGGCCGTTCGGCATCGGCCATGGCATAGCCCGCCATGCCGGAGCTGAGGCTGGCGCCGTTGAGAATGCGCGTAAACCAACCGTGGAAGGTGGTGATGGTGATGCCCGGGCTGGCCTGCTCGACCGTCTCGATCAAGCGCCGCGCACGCGGCAGCGCCGCCCGCGCCGCCGCCGCGTCGAGCCCGCGCTCGACCAGAAAGGCGATGGCCTGTGCATCGTCGGCACACGCCAGCTCGCGCAGCCAGTCACGCAGTCGCGCACGGATCTCGCGCGCCGCCTTGCGGGTATAGGTGATCGCCAGAATATCCCCTGGCCGGGCACCGTCGAGCAGAATGCGCAGCATGCGCGAAACCAGCAACCAGGTCTTGCCGCTGCCCGCGCAGGCCTCGACCACCACACTGCGCGCCGGGTCGAGGGCGGTGGGCACGAAGGCGTCAGTCGTCATGGTGATCCTTGCGGCACACGCCGCGCACCGTGCACCAATCGCACACTTTGCCCACGCCATTGGCCACCATGGGGGCGCCCTGCCCCAAACGTTCGAACAGCCCGGTGAGCCGGTCGATCTGCGCGTGTGCGTGCTCCGCCGGGTCTTTCACCGCGGCCGACTCGACCTGATCGCCGTCGAGCGACACATACGCCGCCTGACTGACGGCCTCACCCATCAGCGCGGCATACACCGCCAACTGCACGTCTTCCGGATCGCGCGCCTTCTTGCGCAAGTCGTTGAGGCTGCGTGTCTTGTAATCGAGCACGGCGAGCGCATCGCCAGCGTCGCGGTCGACACGATCGAGCCGCCCTTTGAGCGTCACGCGAGCGCCATCACTCAGCGGCAGATCGCGCGTCACTGCATGCTCACCGGCCACGTAGCGCCAGCCGGCGGCTTCGCGCTCGCGCTGCCAACTCAGATAGCCCGGCAACTGCTTGCACCAGCGCACCAGCCAGGCGGTTTCGAGAAAGCCCGACTGACCTTGTTCCGCGAACACGTCGTGACTGAGCTGCTCGAGCAGCGCCAGCATGGCCGCCTCGTCCTGCCCGGCCACGTGCGGATAGCGCTGGTGAAAGCGGTCGAGCACCTCGTGCACAAACTGCCCGTAATCGCGCTTTTCCATCGTCTCCTGCACCGCCTCGACGGCATCGAGGCCGAGCACGAAACGCACAAAATACTGATACGGGCAGGCGACCAGCGACTCGTAGCCGTAGGCCGTGACGCGCGCCGGGCGCAGGCCCACCGGCAGCGACGGCGCTGGCACGGGCGTGCCCAAGGGCGTGCGCTCGGGCATCGGCACCGGATCGGCATGGGCGATGAGGGGGGTGTCGTGACACATCCGATGCACCAGATCGAGCAGATCGAGCTCGGCGGCCAATTGGTGGGGCTCACCTTCCTTGAGCCGCTGCCAGGTGAACACCACGCGATCGCAACTGGCGATGAGCCCGGACAGATCGTCGCGCAGGCGCTTGATGCCGGAGGGCTTGCCCGGCAAGCCCAGATCCTGGCGCACGCCTTCATGCGCAAACACCGGTCGAACATCGTCCGCCTGCAACTGCTCGGCATCGGCGCCGATCACGATGGCGAGCTCGAAGCGCCGCAGCCGGCACGCCGGCAGATGCGTCATCACCACCGGGCTGCGGATGCTGCGGTCGCGAAACAACGCCTCGTCGAGGCCGTTTTCGAGCCAGGCGCGCCATTCGTCGAAATCCAGCGGACAGGCTTCGCCCTGCAACTCCGCGATGCGCGCCTCGATCCAATCGAGCAACACCTGGCCGGCCGCGTCGGCCGCCAGCGCCTCGCGCGCGCCCAATGCATCAAGCAAGCCCTGCAACCGTTCGAGCCACTGCTGAGGCAGCGCGCGCTGCATGGAAAAACCCCGCCCCGCCGCGTGCAGCCGAGCAAGCATGGCGACAGCGTGCGGATTGTCCTGCGGCAGTGCCGCCAGCGCGTCGAGCCCGAGGATGTGATTGGCCTCACCGATGGCCTGTTCGATGGCGAGGATCGCCTCGTCCCGATCCGCCTGCGCCAGATCGCCACACACGAAAGGCGATTTGACCAGGTCAAGCACATCGCGGTGATAGCCGTCATGCGCGACGACTTCAAGACTGGCATCGACCAGCGCGGCCGCACGTGTGGTCGACAGCTTCCAGCCCGACTCGTCGGCCACCAGAATGGCGTCGCGCTCCAGCAGCGCCCGCGCGCGCCGCGCAACCAGGCGATCGACGGCAATCAGCGCAATGCTGCGCACACCACTGTCGAGCGCCCGATGCACCTCGGCGGCCACGGCATACGCCTCCTGCTCGAGCGTATCGGCGGCCCGCATGGCGACGCGCTCGTCCAGCCGTGCCGGCTGCGGCAGCGCTGCGATGCGCGTGCGCAGCGGCTGATCGGCATTTTCCGGCCAGGTCGCTTCGAGCAGTTGCAACACGGCGTCGTCGGCATTGATGCGATCGGCTTCGCACAAGATCACCGGCGCCTTTTGCGCATGGGCCGCCAACCATGCCTGCCAGGGCATCGGCAAGGGGCCTTCAGCAATCACCAGCAGGGGCGACGGCGCGGTGCGGGTCCAGCTCACCGCGCCGAGCAAACGGGCCGCAGCCACCGACGGCGCGCCGGTCGCTTCCGCCAACCACAGCGCATGCACCACGCGGGCTTCGAATCGCAGCGGATCGTCTTCGCGCGCTGCATAGGCCTCGGCCAGCTGTGCCGCCAACGCGGCTTCGCTGGCGGGCAGCGTGGCACCGTGCTCGGTCAGCTCGTCGAACAGCGCGATGAATTCGGCGCACAGCGACCACAGGTTGCCCTGTGCAAACCAGCGTCGTTCACGCAACTGCTGGTAGAGCGCAAAACGGCGACGGTGATCGGGCGTGGGTCCATGCTGGCGACTCCAGGGAGCCAAATGGACCTGAAGGGTCTCCACGGGGGGCAGCAACAGGCTGTGGCCGGCCGCCTGCACCAGCGCCCGCTTGAGCGCCGGCGCCATCATGAGATTGGGGACGACCACGCGCCAGGCGGTCAGGTCGCGCGTGGGGGCTGCGGCAAGCAGATGCCGGGCACAGGCATCGGCAAAACCGGCACCCGGCGCGATGCGGTGATGCCGCACCTCCTCCATCGCGCTAGGGTCTATGGACATTCACCGGCTGGTTCAGCGTTCGAGCAGGTGTCGCTTTTCCGTGACTTTGGCCCACTCGTCGGCATCGGGCAACGCATCCTTGCGCTCGATGATCACCTTCCACTCGGACGCCAGTTCGGCATTGATGGCGATGAACTCCTGCTGATCGTCAGGCACATCGTCTTCAGCGTAAATCGCCTCGACCGGGCATTCGGCGACGCACAGCGTGCAGTCGATGCACTCTTCCGGATCGATGACGAGAAAGTTGGGGCCTTCGTGAAAACAGTCCACCGGACATACATCCACGCAATCGGTGTACTTGCATTTGACGCAGGCTTCGGTCACCACGTAGGTCATTTCATCAGTTCTCCATGTGTTGCATCGGCACCACACCCCTTGCCGGCGGCGCTGGGTGCGGGAAGGCTCAAACTATAGCGCGTCTGCACCGTTGCCGGGAACGCGGCGCATCGAAGTCGATCCGACGCCAGCTTGACGTGCGGCGCTGCATGACATAACTTCCGTCAGATAACGCCGCGAAACACCGCGTTTCGCTAGCACTGGGCCGCGTCCGGCCAATCCCCGATACACATCTCATTACCCCTGACGCGAGGAATCATGAGCGAGCATATCCATTACGTCACCGACGGCACTTTCGACGCCGAGGTGCTGCAATCCCAAACCCCGGTCCTGGTGGACTACTGGGCAGAGTGGTGTGGCCCCTGCAAGATGATTGCGCCGATTCTCGACGAGGTGGCGAAGGACTATGACGGCAAGCTGAAAGTCGCCAAGTTGAACATCGACGAAAACCAGGACACCCCGGCCAAGTTCGGCATCCGTGGCATTCCGACCCTGATGTTGTTCAAGGGCGGCAACGTCGAAGCCACCAAGGTCGGCGCCTTGTCCAAGTCGCAACTGACCGCCTTTATTGACAGCAACCTCTGATCGGCCCACAATCCGCTCACTTTCACCGCGACGCCCTTAGCGGGCGCTCAGCCCGGACCCCCCGGCGTCGCGGCTAACAAACCCCGCCTGCAAGACCTTCCGGCACCGACCGGCCCTTATCCCCCTATATCTGTAGATCATCATGCAACTTTCGGAGCTCAAGAACCTCCACGTCAGCCAATTGCTGGAAATGGCGCAAGAGAATGGCATTGACGGCGCCAACCGCCTGCGCAAGCAGGAGCTCGTCTTCGCGCTGTTGAAAAACCGCGCCAAGAAAGGCGAGCCGATCTTCGGGGACGGCGTGCTCGAAGTGCTGCCCGACGGCTTCGGCTTTCTGCGTTCGCCCGAGGCCTCGTACCTCGCCGGCACCGACGACATCTATGTGTCGCCGTCGCAGATTCGCCGTTTCAACCTGCACACTGGCGACACCATCGAAGGCGAGATCCGCACGCCGAAGGATGGCGAGCGCTACTTCGCCATGGTCAAGGTGGACAAGATCAACAGCGAGCCGCCCGAGGCGTGCAAGCACAAGATCCTGTTCGAAAACCTGACGCCACTGCACCCGACCGAGTGCATGAAGCTCGAGCGCGACATCAAGGCGGGCGAGAACATCACCTCGCGCGTCATCGACATGATCGCGCCCATCGGCAAGGGCCAACGCGGCCTGCTGGTGGCACCACCCAAGACCGGCAAGACGGTGATGCTGCAGAACATTGCGCATGCCATCACCGCCAACCATCCCGACATCTCCCTCATCGTGCTGCTCATCGACGAGCGCCCCGAGGAAGTGACCGAGATGCAGCGTTCGGTCAAAGGCGAAGTGGTCGCCTCCACCTTCGACGAACCGGCCGCCCGTCACGTGCAGGTGGCCGAAATGGTGATCGAGAAGGCCAAGCGCCTGGTCGAGCACAAGAAGGATGTGGTCATCCTGCTCGACTCGCTCACCCGCCTGGCGCGCGCCTACAACACCGTGGTGCCGGCCTCCGGCAAGGTGCTCACCGGTGGTGTGGACGCCAACGCACTGCAAAAGCCCAAGCGCTTCTTCGGCGCCGCGCGCAACATCGAGGAAGGCGGTTCGCTGACCATCATCGCCACCGCGCTGATCGACACCGGCAGCCGCATGGACGACGTGATCTACGAAGAGTTCAAGGGCACCGGCAACATGGAACTGCACCTGGATCGCCGCATGGCGGAGAAACGGGTGTATCCGGCCATCAACGTCAATCGCTCCGGCACGCGCCGCGAAGAGATGCTGCTGGCACCCGATGTGCTGCAGAAAATATGGATTCTGCGCAAACTGCTCTATGGCATGGATGACATCGATGCGATGGAATTCCTGCTCGACAAGATCAAGCAGACCAAGAGCAACGGGGAATTCTTCGACGCCATGCGTCGCGGTTGAACACCGATCTGCACTGCGCAAAAACGCCACCTTCGGGTGGCGTTTTTGTTGTGCGACTCGACACTCAGCCCGTCTGCCAGCCTTCGGCCGAAAAACTCATGGATTGCGCATCGCGCCGCCACAACACGCCATCGGGCGTGACCGCCAGCCACCAGGTCTGCGTCGCATGCAGCGGTTTTCGTTGCGCAAACCCCTCCGGCGACAGCAAGGCCAGACACCAGGCAGGTACAGTGCTGCGCACCGAAGCGTAGATGATCCCGCCCACCTGCGCCTCGCGTGCAACGCGTGCGAAGGCTTGTGTGTCGTGGTAGTCGGTCGGATGCATCCAGCGCGCGGCATCGCGATCGAACGGCGCCTTGCGCAGATCGACCGTCCAGGTCTCGACCTGCGCACAAAAAGCGGTATGCGCGACCGGCTCGAGGCGGTCGAGATCGACGGCATCGTGCAGAAACTTCCACCGCCAGTAGCCGAGCTCGGCCCCAGCCGTTGCCACGGTATCCGCCCCGTAGAACACCCCCGGATCGATCCCCACACGAAAGCGTGAGCCACCGGGCAGCGGCGGATAGCGAAATGGCGTGGCCAAAAGGTAGTCAAGCGGCTCGGCCGCGAGCGGAAGGGCCGGCTTGTTGGATTCCAACAAGGCTTCGAGCACATCCTGCTCGTCGGGCGAGTCGACGATCTTCATTGTCGACGCGACATGCTGCGCCTCGACCATGCGCCACACGCTCCCCCGCCAAGGGTGCGCCTCAGACGATACCGCGGGAGGCGTCCAGGTAGTGAACGACACGCACCAGTCCTTCGGTTGAAGTGATCAGATCGAGCGGCCGGGCACCCAGCGCCCGGTTTTCGCTGGTGAGCCACTTTCGGGCCGTGGCCTCGCTTCCGACAATGGAGTCGAGCGAACGAAATGCGCGCACCAGCAGCAGCCCGAATTCCCACTCCTTGCGCGTCGGCTCAAGCAGGTAGCTACCGCTGTACAGGCGAGAAATGGTCGCCGGGCTCAGGCCAAGCACACGCCCCAGCAACGAGCGTGTAATGGCCATGCGCTCAGCCGCGCGCGCAACCGCCTTGCTGAGCACCGCTCTGGCCTCGGATTTTGCGACACTTGATTTGACAATGGCTGACATAAAACACCTGCGACTAATTACCTGCAGAAACATTATCACAAAAAACTTTCTTTAGAAAACAAAAAGCGCCTGCTATCAGGGTCGACACGAGCTTGCGAGCGTTGAGGCGACAATGAAAGATGAAGTACAAGAACGATCAGGGAGGAGTCTCATGCTCAATGCTCGACGCTGCCTGCATGCCTTGTTTGACGCGGCACTGGCCGCCGCAGACCCCGCTCGGATCGTTCCGGATGCGCTCGATTCACTCACGCCGCCCACGGGCCGCATCATCGTCATCGGCGCGGGCAAGGCTTCTGCGGCCATGGCGCGCGCCGTCGAAACGCACTGGGCGCATCTGTCCGACCGCATGTCCGGTCTCGTGGTCACACGCGATGGCCATGCGGTGGCCTGCGAACACATTGAAATCGTCGAAGCGGCACATCCTGTGCCCGATGCACGCGGTCGCGACGCCGCACGCCGCATCATGGAAGAAACCCTGCGCGATGTGGGCGAGGACGACCTGGTCCTCGCGCTCATTTCCGGCGGCGGCTCCGCGTTGCTGGCGCTCCCCGCCCCCGGCGTACTGCTCGAAGAGAAGCAGAAACTGAGCCGCGCCCTGTTGCGCAGCGGCGCCTCGATCAGCGAAATCAACTGCGTACGCAAGCATCTGTCGGCCATCAAGGGAGGACGGCTGGCGCTGGCCTGCCGTCCCGCCCGACTCGTCACCTGGTTGATCTCCGACGTGCCGGGCGACGATCCGTCAACCATCGCCTCGGGCCCGACGCTCCCCGACGCGAGCACCTGCGAAGACGCGCTGAGCATTCTCCAGCGCTATGGCATCGATTTTCCCGAGGCGGTCGGCGAGCTGCTCGTCGGTGGCACGGGCGAGACACCCAAGCCGGGCGACCCCCGTTTCGCCGATCATGTCGTGACCTTCCTGGCGACCCCGCAGATGGCGCTGGAAGCCGCCGCCGAAGTCGCGCAGGCACATGGTGTGGCCGCCCATATACTTTCGGATGCCATTGAAGGCGAAGCGCGCGACGTGGGCCGGGCGCTCGGCGCCATTGCGCAGCAAGTCGCTGATCGCAATCAGCCGTTTGCCGCACCGTGCGTGCTCCTGTCGGGCGGAGAAACGACCGTCACGGTACGCGGCATGGGCCGGGGCGGTCGCAACGTCGAGTTTCTCGCGGCACTGGCGCTCAATCTGCACGGACACTCGCGCATCCACGCACTGGCGGCCGATACCGACGGCATCGACGGCATGGTCGAGCGCGCCGGTGCGCTCATCGACCCGAGCACCTTCGAACGGGCGCTCGATGCTGGCTTCAGCGTTCAGGCCGTGCTCGACGAAAACGATGCCCACACCTTGTTCGAAGCGCTCGGCGACAGTCTCGATACCGGCCCGACGCTCACCAACGTGAATGACTTTCGCGCCATTCTGATCACAGACGCATCGTGATCGCACCGAGTACACGCTGAAAGCCGGCAAGCACTGACGGCTCATCCCGCCCGACCACCCTCGCCCTGCTTTTCGCTGGGTTCGCCTCCGTTACGGCCAGCCGCCGCCCCGGCCCCTGCTGGCCAACACCTTCACCGCGTGGTCGATGCACGCGAGCCGGCGACGGCGTTGCGCACGAGCAACAGCGGGCCGTCGGCGTCGCGCGAAACGCCATCATATTTGATGCAAGTCAGATACTTTGCCAACCAACAGCGCAGGCTGGAATTGAAGATATCAAAGAGCAAAGGACGCGCCGATGAGCGAAGACAAAACGACCAACACGCCACCGACCCAAGACACGGACACTCAAAAACGTCCGGCATCAGGCAAGCCGAAACGCGCGGCGACGGGTTCGCGTCGCGCCAAGAATGCACCGCCACCATCCAAGTCGAAATCACGTTCACTCGCAGGAAAGCCCGCGCCGGATGACGACACCCCGGTGGTCTATGAGACTCACCACACGCGCTCGCAGGAAACCGAGGCCGCCGACGAGATTCTTCACATCAGCCACGGCCCCACCGCGCTGGCCGTCGCCAGTGCGCCGCACGGCACTTACGAGGACAGCGGCAAGGCAAAGCTCCCTCCGTTCTATCCATACAAGCAGCGCATGCGCCGCACTCAGTACGAGAAGATCAAGCAGGAGTTGCAGATCGAATTGCTCAAAGTGCAGAACTGGGTCAAGCAAACCGGCCAGAAAATCGTGCTCGTGTTCGAAGGGCGCGACGCGGCGGGCAAGGGCGGCACCATCAAGCGCTACATGGAGCATCTGAATCCTCGCGGCGCACGTGTCATCGCACTCGAGAAGCCGAGCCAAAGCGAGCAAGGGCAGTGGTACTTCCAACGCTACATCCAGCATTTTCCAACGGCCGGCGAAATGGTGTTCTTCGACCGCTCCTGGTACAACCGCGCCGGCGTCGAGCGCGTGATGGGCTTCTGCACGCCGGCGGAATACCTCGAATTCATGCGCCAAACGCCGCAGCTCGAACGCATGCTCGTCAATAGCGGCGTGCACCTGTTCAAGTACTGGTTCTCGGTCAGCCGCGAGGAGCAATTGCGCCGCTTCATCTCTCGCCGCGACGACCCGCTCAAGCACTGGAAGCTCTCCCCCATCGACATCAAGTCGCTCGACAAGTGGGAGGACTACACCGCCGCCAAGAAGGCCATGTTCTTCCACACCGATACCGCCGACGCCCCATGGACGGTCATCAAATCGGACGACAAGAAGCGCGCACGACTCAACTGCATGCGCCACTTCCTGTCGACGCTCGACTACCCGGACAAGGACCTGTCCGCCTGTGGCAAGCCGGACCCGAAACTGGTCGGCCCGGCAGAGGTGATCTTCGAACAGGATGAAACGGAGCAGAACGAATTCAGTTGAA
>JBNKNO010000014.1:0-5686 GCA_050293885.1 Rhodocyclaceae bacterium
CTGCAAGGAGAAATAACACTGCCCTCGTGCCTGCAGGGCAGTAATTCGTTTGCTCTTGGGAATATCGATTTGCAAACACCGTGAAAGCAAACTGATGCCTGCCATGCAGTTGTCGTGACGTACCGCCTCTAGGCCAACTTCGCAATCCTGGCTTGAGGGCACAATATCCGTCGTCGCAGCATCCACGGAAGCGACGGCAGATATCAACAAACCTAGCAGTAAGTGCAGCGTAGTTTTCAATGACACCCCCTCATCTCGACCATCGGTTCAACAACAGAACCCGACTCGAATCAAAAATCAGATCACAAATACAAACCTCAATGCGCCTCGTCCCAGTTCGCCCCATCCCCCACTTCCGCCACCAGCGGCACGGAGAGCTTGGCGACACCAGCCATGAGCTTGGGTAACTGCGCGCGCACGATCGACAGTTCCTCGTCCGGCACTTCCAGCACCAGTTCGTCATGCACTTGCAGGATCAGCTTTGACTTGAGCTGTTCCTGCTTCAGCCACGCCGAGCAGGCGATCATGGCTTTCTTGATGAGGTCGGCGGCGGTGCCTTGCATGGGGGCGTTGATGGCGGCGCGTTCGGCGCCCTGGCGGCGGCCGGCCTGGCGGGCGTGGATGTCGGGCAGATGCAGGCGGCGGCCGAAGACGGTTTCGACGTAGCCTTTGTCGGCGGCTTCGGCGCGGGTGCGGGCCATGTAGTCGGCGACGCCGGGGTAGCGTGCGAAGTAGCGGTCGATGTAGCTGGCGGCGGCGGTCCGGTCGATGTCGAGGTTCTTGGCGAGGCCGTGGGCGCTCATGCCGTAGATGAGGCCGAAGTTGATGACTTTGGCGTAGCGGCGCTGTTCCTTGTCGACCTCCAGCGGGGTGAGCCCGAAGATTTCGGCGGCGGTGGCGCGGTGCACGTCTTCACCCTCGGCGAAGGCTTGCAGCAGGCGTTTGTCGCCGGACAGGTGGGCCATGATGCGCAGCTCGATCTGCGAGTAGTCGGCGCTGACGATGCGGTGGCCCTTGGGCGCGATGAAGGCGGCGCGGATGCGGCGGCCCTCTTCGGTGCGGATGGGGATGTTCTGCAGATTGGGGTCGGAGCTGGCGAGCCGGCCGGTGACCGCCACGGCTTGGGAGAAGCTGGTGTGCACGCGGCCGGTGTGGCGATTGACCATCAGCGGCAGCTTGTCGGCATAGGTGTTCTTGAGCTTGGCGAGGCCGCGGTAGTCGAGCAGGCACTTGGGCAGCGGGTAGTCTTCGGCGAGCTTCTGCAGCACCTCTTCATCCGTCGACGGCTGGCCAGTGGCGGTCTTCTTGACCACGGGCAGTTCGAGTTTGCCGAACAGGATCTCGCCGAGTTGCTTGGGCGAGTTGAGGTTGAAGGGCTGGCCGGCGAGTTTGTGCGCTTCGGCTTCGAGCTCGGCCATGCGCTGGCCGAGTTCCTGGCTGTGCTGGGCGAGCAGAAAGTCGTCGATGAGCACGCCGTTGCGTTCCATCTCGAACAGCACCGGCATGGCGGGCAGTTCGATGTCGCGGTAGAGCGCGCGCAGCTTGTCTTCTTTCGCTAGCCGCTTCTCGAAGAATTGTTGCAGGCGCAGGGTGATGTCGGCGTCCTCGGCGGCGTATTCGCTGGCCTGGTCGAGGGCGACGTCGTTGAAGCCGATCTGCTTCGCTCCCTTGCCGCACAGAGCGGTGTAGGGAATGGTCTCCAGCCCGAGGTGGCGCTTGGCGAGGCTGTCCATGTCGTGGGACTTGTCGGACTCGATGATGTAGGAGGCCAGCAGCGTGTCGTCGGCAATGCCGCCGAGCGTGACGCCGTAGTTGGCGAGCACGTGCATGTCGTACTTGAGGTTCTGGCCGACTTTCTTGTACTGGTCGCTCTCCAGCCAGGGCTTGAGGGCCTTGAGCACGGCGTCGATGCCGAGCTGGTCGGGCGCGCCGGGGTAGGTGTGCGCCACGGGCACGTAGGCGGCGCCGCCATCGGGGATGGCGAAGGAGACGCCCACCAGCGTGGCGGCCATGGCGTCGAGGCTGGTGGTTTCGGTGTCGAAGGCGGCGATGGGCGCGGCCTTGAGCCTGGCGATCCAGGCGTCGAGCGCATCTTGAGTGAGCACGGTGTCGTAGCCGCCGCTGCGGTGGCTGGCCGGGTCGGCGGGCGGATCGTCGTGTTCACTCACGTCAGCCGCCTCGACGGCCTTGGGGTTGTCGCCCGACTGCACCTCACGCAGCCAGCTCTTGAATTCCAGATGGCTGAACAGCTCGATGAGCTTGTCGCGGTCCTGCTCGCGGGGGGCCAGATCCGTGGGGCCGAGGCCGAGATCAAGGTCGGTGGCGACGGTGACGAGCTTGCGGCCCAGCGGCAGAAAGTCGAGATGCTTGCGCAGGTTTTCGCCGACCTTGCCGCCGACTTCATCCGCGTGTTCGACGATGTTGTCGAGCGAGCCGAACTGGGTGAGCCATTTCACCGCCGTCTTGGGGCCGCATTTCTCGACGCCGGGGATGTTGTCCACCGAGTCGCCCACCAGCGCCAGGTAGTCGATGATGCGCTCGGGCGGCACGCCGAATTTTGCTTCCACACCGGCCGGGTCGAGCACTTCGTCGCTCATGGTGTTCACCCAGCGCACGCGATCATCCACCAGTTGGGTGAGGTCCTTGTCGCCGGTGGAGATGACCACGTCCATGCCGGCCGCGCTGGCCTGGCGGGCGAGCGTGCCGATGACGTCGTCAGCCTCGACGCCATCGACCATCAACAAGGGCCAGCCGCGCGCCTGCACGGCGGCGTGCAGCGGCGCAATCTGCTCGGCCAGGTCCTCGGGCATCGGCGGGCGGTGCGACTTGTAGTCGGGGAACCAGTCATCGCGAAAAGTCTTGCCCTTGGCATCGAACACGCAGGCGCGGTACTCCGCCTTGTAGTCGGCATCGAGCCGACGCAGCATGTTGAGCACCCCATACACCGCGCCGGTGGGCTCGCCCGCGGCGTTGCGCAGATCGGGCATGGCGTGAAAGGCGCGGAACAGGTAGCTGGAACCGTCGACAAGAAGCAAGGTGGGCATGCGTCTGACTCTCTAAGTCTGGTGGGCGAGCACGGAGGTTACACGCTCGGAGCGATCGAAGACATCGGCCCCGCCGGGCTCAACCGCCTTCGCGTGAATTGTAGATCCAGCCCCCCGCGGCCTTGTAGTCTTCGAGCACGGCGCGGGCGGCGTCGCGGCCGACATTCTCCTGCACCGGGATGCCCCGCCCGTGCAGTTCGCTTCGCCAGTCCGGCGGTTTGGGCCCTTCGTCGAAACCGACGGCGCGGGCATCGGCATCGTTGGCGCCCGACACCAGGCCATGCACACCAGACCAACAGATCGCGCCCAGGCACATGGTGCAGGGCTCGACGCTGGTGACCAGCTCGTGAGCGGGCTGGCCCGGCGCGCCAAGGTTGTAGCAACCGATGCGGCGCTGCGCGAGGGCAATGGCCACCACTTCGGCGTGCAGAATCGACAGCCCCTGGGTGGTGACCAGATTGACGCCGAGCGACACCAACGCGCCACTGTCGCGCTCGAACACCGCCGCGGCAAACGGCCCGCCGCTCTCGCGTTCGACATTGCGACGTGCCGCCTCGATCACGAACGCCATCCGCCGCGCCGGATCGGCCGCTGGCCGATAAGTGCGGCAATAGGCGTCGAGCCAATCGGGCAGTTCAATGCACAGCTGCTGAGTCTGGTCCATTCACGGCACCATTCGCGGAGGAATCGAAGCGACAGGTCGTCGCGCAACGTTCACGCCCTCGGGCTAGAATCGACGCATCACCCACACGCGCGACGCCCCGCCACATGACCACAAACAACAAATTACCTGACGACCTGCCGAACGCCACCGTTCCGAACTACAACGCGCGTGAATCGTGGCGAATCTTCGGGATTATGTCAGAGTTCGTGGAGGCCACCGAACGGCTCAACGCCATTCGCCCGGCAGTGTCGGTGTTCGGCAGCGCCCGCACCGCCCCCGACCATCCCTACTATGTATTGACCGAGCAGATCTCGCGCAAATTGTCGGACGCCGGCTTTTCGGTGATCTCGGGCGGCGGCCCCGGCATCATGGAAGCCGCCAACAAGGGCGCCTATTTCGGCAAGAGCCCTTCGATCGGCCTCAACATCCAGCTGCCGCTCGAGCAGGACGCCAACCCGTACCAGGACATCTCGCAGACCTTTCAGCACTTCTTCGCGCGCAAGTTCATGTTCGTGAAGTTCGCGGCTGCCTACGTGGTCCTGCCCGGCGGCTTCGGCACGCTGGACGAGGTGATGGAGGCGCTGACACTGATCCAGACCGGCAAGAGCCGCAAGATTCCGCTCATTCTGGTGCACCGACCGTTCTGGGAGGGGCTGCTCGACTGGTTCCGCGACAAGCTGGTGGCCGAGCGCATGATCCATCCCGACGACCTCGATCTGATGCACATCATCGACGATCCGGACGAGGTCGTCGAAGCCATCTTCAAGCATTACGAGACCCGCGGCTTCCTGCCCTTGCCGGAGGAACACGAGCTCATGCTCAATCTATGAAACTGCTGCGCGTCGGCCCCCTCGGCCACGAAACCCCGGCCCTGCTCGATGCGCAGGGCGGGCTGCGCGACCTCTCGGCCGTCGTTCCCGACATCACGCCGGAGGTGCTGTCCCCCGAGGGACTGGCCCGACTGCGGACCATCGACCCGAGCAGTCTGCCGATCATCAAGGACTCGCCACGCATCGGCGTGCCGTGGCGCGGTTGCGTCAAGTTTGTCGCCATCGGGCTCAATTACCACGACCACGCACTCGAGGCGAAGCTGCCGATACCGACCGAACCGGTCATGTTTCCCAAGTGGACGAGTTGCCTCAGCGGCGCCAACGACGACATCGTGCCGCCCCCCGACTTTCGCAAACTCGACTGGGAGGTCGAGCTGGGCATCGTTATCGGCCGCGAGGCAAAACACGTCGTTGAAGCCGACGCGCTGGCGCATGTGGCGGGCTATTGCGTGGCCAACGATGTGTCCGAACGCTGGTACCAGATCGAGCGTTCCGGCGGCCAATGGGGCAAGGGAAAGGGCTTTGACAGCTTCGGCCCGGTGGGGCCGTGGCTGGTGACGGCGGACGAGGTGCCCGATCCGCAACGCCTCGGGCTGTGGCTGTCGGTCAATGGCGAACGCATGCAGAACGGCAATACCCGCGACATGATCTTCTCCTGCGCGCAACTGGTGAGCTACTGCAGCCACATGATGACGCTCGCGCCCGGCGATCTGATCATCACCGGCACCCCGCCCGGCGTGGGCATGGGGCGGACGCCGGCGCGCTTTCTACAGATTGGCGATGTGGTCGAGGCCGGCATCGACGGTCTCGGCGTGCAGACACAACGTGTGGGTTCGCCAACGCAGCGCTGAACGCACGCCGCAGCAACCGGCCGAGCTCAGCCCTTCGGCTTCATGAAGCAGGCCTTGCGTGCTTCGTTTTCCATCGTGTGGAAATGACCTGCGACCTTGCGCCCCCCCTGCAAGCCGCGCATCACTTCACCGCGCTCACCGCCGATGGTGATGGCATTGGCGATGGTCGACTCCTGCACGAATTCGTCGTAACTCATGCGCTCGGCAAGGGCATCGACCACACAGGAACACTTGTAGAGATACTCCCGGCTTTGCACGGGGGCGCCGCGCATGCACTCCACCACGTATTCCACTCGA
>JBNKNO010000014.1:5741-29649 GCA_050293885.1 Rhodocyclaceae bacterium
GCAGGCAAACCAGAAACAACAGGGCGTGGCGCCCGGCGTGGACGTGCGGTTTCATGAGCCTCCGGCATTCAAGGTCAAGGACGTTTCGTGCACCGACTGGCCGTCCGCGGCCGGGACGGCGGCGCGCAGGTCGAACACGCCGCCCGGCACGGTGGGGCTGAAGGTGAAGTCGTAATATTTCAGGTCTTGCCCCTTCATGCGCGCGGCTTCCGGGTCACCGCGAAAGGGCTCGATACGCACCCGCGTGCCGTCGTGTGCCTTGCCGTCCAGCACAAAATGCACCGGCGCGACTTTCGCCGACTCGGCAAACGCCAGTCGAATGCGGCGGCGGAAGTAATTGGTCGAACCGCCCAGATCGGCGTGCATCTTCCGTACATCGTTTTCAAGGAAGTACAGGACCACCGGATTGGCGGTCGCTGCGCTGACCACGGGCAAGCTCAGCTGACGCTCTCCGCTCAGAAAGCGGGCCGACACGCGATAGGCGTCGGGGCCGTCCTGATCGACGGTGAGATCGGCGCTGTCATGCACCGGAGGCGCTTCCGCAGCGGTCTCTTCGTAGGCGTAGCGCAAGGTCGTCGGCGCCTTGATGCCGGCGAGATGAGGCGCCATGAATACGGCCTTTTCGGCTTCGGATGGGCCGGCATCGGCGAACGCCGAACCCGCCAGTCCGAGCAACGAAAACAGGCACAGGCACCGTACCCAGGCGGCAAGGCCGAACTCAGCGCGACGCATCGGACACTCCTTCTTTCAATGGCAGGGTGGGCACCTGATACTCGGCCAGAATGGCGGCAATTTCATCGCGATTCTTGTCGATCAGCGCATTGATGCGCGCGCGCCATTGCTCTTCTCCGCGACGCACCCCCATCGCCATGGCGTAGTCGAACGGCACGCCGGGTTCGGACTTCAAGGGGACGACGCGCAGCCGCCCTTCGGCTCGACGCGCCAGGTGGCCGGCCACCGGCCCCCACACGATTGCGGCGCCGATTTTCCCGTTTTCCAGATCGACCCGGACCAGGTCGGCCGGCGTGATATCGGGGTTCGGATGCATGGCGCGATAAGGCACACCGGCCTCCACAAGCGCGTGATGTACCAACCACATCGAGCCGGGCGAGCGATCAAACACGCCAATACGCACCTGCTTGCCGCGCACTGCGTCGAGTGCCAGGAAGTCCGCTTCCGTGTTGACCTCGGCCAGCACCCCGGTGGGCGCAAACAACAGCGACCAGGTCGAACGGTAATACGGTTTCGTCGATGCCACCTGCCCCCAACCGGCCGGCACCCCCATCACCACATCGCAGGGGTAGTCCTCACCCGGCAGCTTCTTGCGCAAGGTGTTGCGGATGAAACCGAGTCGCGCCGGGAAGGTGAAATCGACCACCGGCACGCCGAGCTCCTTGGCAAACAAATCGGCGATGCGATCTTCGAAGCCCTCGCCCGCGGCATTGGAAAATGGCAGGTTGTTGGCGTCCTTGCAGACCCGGAACGCCTTTCGTGCCGGCGACTCATCCGCCGACTGCGCCACCAGGGGCATCATCAGCACCCACACGCAGGCCACCACCTGCAGGCAGGTTCGCCCGACACGGGATGTCGTCATGGCTGCCCCCCGCTCACTTGGCGATCTTGCGGACGCGCGCCTTGGTAATCGCGCCATCGGAACGCCCTTTCAGGTAGGCGTACAGCGCATCGAGGTTGTTGACCACTTTCTTGTTGGAGCTCCAGTTCGGCATGCCCTTGTCGAGCCGGCCGTTGAGAATGGTGTCCTTGAACTGCTCGTAGGTCAGCACCTTGAGGCTATCGATCAGCGACGGGCCAACCATTCCCTCCTGGTTCGGTCCATGGCATCGGTCACAGGCCGCTGCGCGCCACACCTTGAAGCCTTCGTAGGTGTGCTCATCCACCTTGTCGCCGTCGACCACGGTGTAGAGCGGCTTGCTGTTGTCGCCCGACGCGGCCGCCGACACGGCGGAGGCGAAGGCAATTGCTGCGCACATGGGCAGGAGGTAGCGTTTCATGAATTGTCTCTCCGGATTGTCGTTATATCTGCTGCTTTGAAGCATAGTCCCGCCGCACGGAGGCGGCGGGGAAGAGTGAAGAGAACCGGCGTCGGTAGGAGGATGCCCGACGCCGGTTGCCAGCCTTTTTTAGGGGATGGCGAAAACGGTGAGCGAACCACCGAGGTTGGTGTATTTCTGCAGGTCGCGGTAACCACCCACGGCCCCCAGACCATCACTGTCTTTCTCGAGACCCGCGGCCATGCCGATACCGGCCCAGCCGCCAATACCCGAGTACACACCAACGTACTGCTTTCCGCCGTGCATATAGGTGAAGACGTTGCCGATGATGCCGGACGGGGTCTTGAACTTCCACAGCTCCTTGCCATCCTTCAGGCTCACCGCCTTGAGATAGCCTTCCAGCGTGCCGTAGAACACCACATCACCCGCCGTGGTCAGCGCGCCACTCCAGACCGAGAACTTCTCGGGCTTGGACCACACGATCTTGCCGGCACCGGCATCCCAGGCAATGAAGTTACCCATGCCGCCATGGCTGTTCGGCGCGGGGTACATGGCCAAGGTCGCACCCACGTACGGCTGACCCGCGCTGTACTCGACTTCGTACGGCTCGTAGTCCATGCACACGTGGTTGGTCGGCACGTAGAACAGGCCGGTCTTCGGGTGGAAGGCCGCAGGCTGCTGGTCTTTTGAACCCAGTGCCGCCGGGCAGATGCCCTTGCTGTTCACGTCCGGACCGTTTTGCTGGGTGGAGTACTTGGCAACCACCTGCGGACGACCGGTCTTCATGTCCACATGCGTGGCCCAATTGACCGCCGGATCGTACTTCTCGGCCACCAGCAGCGCACCGGAGACCCGATCGAGCGTGTAGCCGAAGCCATTGCGGTCGAAGTGCACCAAGGCCTTGGTCGGCTTGCCCTTGACGTTGATGTCGGCAAGGATCATCTCGTTGATGCCGTCGAAGTCCCACTCGTCGTGCGGCGTCATCTGATAGACCCACTTGACCTTGCCGGTATCCAGATCACGCGCCCAGATACTCATGGACCACTTGTTGTCGCCCGGACGCTGCGCGGGGTTCCAGGTACTCGGGTTACCGGTGCCGTAGTACACCAGGTTGAGTGCCTTGTCGTAGCTGTACCAGCCCCAGGTCGTGCCACCACCGATCTTCCACTGGTCGCCTTGCCAGGTCTTGAGCGAAGAATCCTTGCCCACCGGCGCCAGCTTGCCATCGGTCCAGGTCATGGTCTTGGCCGGATCCATCAGCATCTCGTCGTCCGGCCCCGTGGAATAACCCCGCCACACCTGTTTGCCGGTCTTGATGTCGTAAGCCGTGATGTAACCACGCACGCCCCACTCACCGCCGGAGATACCGGTCAGCACCTTGTCGCCGAACACATGCGGTGCGTTGGTGTTGACGGCACCGAGCTTCGGATCACCGTTGACCACCGACCACACCACCTTGCCGGTCTTGGCGTCGAGCGCTTCGAGCACACTGTCGGCGCGCTGCAGGAAGACCTTGCCATCCCCATACGCCAGACCCCGGTTGACGGTGTCGCAACACATCTGGGCAATCACCGCCGTATCCTGCTTGGGGGTGTGCTTCCAGACGATTTCCTGCGTTTTCAGGTCGACCGCGAAGACATTGTTCGGAAACGCGGAATGGATGTACATCATGTCGCCAATGACCAGCGGCGAACCTTCGTGACCGCGCAGCACGCCGGTCGAGAAAGTCCATGCCACCTGCAACTTGCCCACGTTGCCGGCATTGATCTTGTCAAGAGAACTGTATCGCTGGTTGTAGTTGTCACCCGCTTGCGCGGCCCAGTTGCTCGAGTCCTTCATCGCTTGGTCCAGCGCTGCATCGGCACAAGCGACTCCAGCGGCGAGCATGCAAGCGATCGAAACCGCTGCTTTCTGCTTCAGCCCTACCTTCATTCAAATGTCTCCTTCTTTCTTATAACCCCCCGAACGTGGTTCGCTAACTCACCCGTCCGCCAGGATGACCGCCTGACCTGGCCCATGCGAGCCAGCGGCGGAACGTCGCGAGGTCGTCAAACACACCTCTGTATCAGACCAGTGCAAGTCACGTGCCACCACGGCGACGGTGCACACTGTGTGAGCGGGAAGTTGCCGCAAACAATGGCGTTGCGCCGCGTTTTGGTCACAAAAAGATGCCGGGAGGGCATGCGTAACCGTATTTTTTGGCAAGGGCCGCCCACCTCGCTTCCCCGGGGCTGACACACCGTGGGTGACACTGTGCGCCGTTCCCGCAACACTGCGCCCACCCGCCACCGCCCCCACTTCATGGCCCCTGTCACGGCAACAGCCTGAGCACGCGCACGATCTGGCCTTGGGCGAGGCGCTTGGCACGTTTCGTGTATCTGTCACTCGGGACGAGCACAGGTCTTTTCACAATAGACCCCGCCACACGGGGCAAGCGGCCACCAGCCCGGGAGAGCAAATACGAATGTGGGTCATCAAGATCGGGGGGCAACTGGCCGAGGATCCGGCACTGACAGAGTGGCTGGACGAAGTCTCCGGCCTGGGTGGCGGCCGGGTGGTACTGGTACCGGGCGAGTGCGATCTGCTTCGTCTCTCGAGATGGCCAATTCAGCCGCTCGCTTCCCACAACATCGCCGTGCTCGGCATGGGGCAGTTCGCCTTCCTCATGCAGGCACTGCGACCCGAATTTGGTTTGTGCGCGAACGAGACCGACATCCTCGATACGCTGCATGCCGGCCGCATCGCCATCTGGATGCCGCTGACACAATTGCAGCACACGGCACACGCCCCTCGCCCCGAACACGCCTCGACCGACAGCCTGGCCCTGTGGCTGGCCGACCGTCTGAACGCGGAAAGGCTTGTGCTGGTGAAGTCCTCGCCCCTGGCCCCCGACGCCGACTGGCAAGCGCTGACCGATACCGGTGTCGTGGACGCCGCCTTTGCGCAGGCAGCAAGCACCGCAAACATGCCGGTGACGGTGCTCGACAGCGCAGCGCGCTCAGCGCTCCACGACATGCTTATCGAGACGCCGACCCTCCACCGCCTCAAACATCAGGGCATGTCGGACTAGGGCGTATCGCCGCGATACACGGCTGTGCACCTTCAGTGAGGTGGTTTGAGCTCGATATGGAAGCGGTGGAACTTGCGATAGAGGGTGTTGCGGCTGACGCCCAACGCCTTTGCCACCTGGCTTACGTTCCAGCGATGCGCCTCGAGCAACTGCAGTAGCACCTGCCGCTCGTTGGCTTCGATCGGATTCAGGCTCAGCGCCTCGGTACCCGCGGCGTCTTCATCATCGGCCTCATCGGCCTCATCGCCAGAGGCGCCGGCATCGACGCCCGCAGGCGCCAGCGAGGGCGGCAGATGCGCGAGCTCCAGGCAATCCTCGTCGCACAGCACCGATGCCGTACGAAGCACATGCCGAAGCTGCCGCAAATTACCCGGCCATGGATGCGACATCAGCAAGGCTTCCACCTCGTCGGACATCTGCATGGCGCGGCCCGCTTCCTCGTCGAGTACGCGGCCGATCAATTCGCGCCGATCGCTGCGCTCACGCAAGGCCGGCATGGCGACTTCGAGGCCGCACAGGCGGAAATAGAGGTCTTCCCGGAACAAGCCCCGCGCCACCTGCTCGGGCAGGTTGCGGTGACTCGCGCTGATGAGTTGGAACGCGACCGAAATGGGCTCTTCCGAGCCCAGCGGCGTGACCATGCGTTCGTCCAGCACCCGCAACAGCCGCGCCTGCAGCGACAAGGGCATGTCGCCGATTTCATCGAGAAACAGCGTGCCGCGATCCGCTTGCAGAATCTTGCCGCGACGACCGCTGCGCTGGGCACCGGTGAACGCCCCGGCGCGGTAGCCGAACAATTCGCTCTCGATCAAGCCCTCGGGCAACGATGCGCAATTGACGGCGATGAACGCGCCGCCGCGATAGGGGCTCCCCTGATGCAAGGCGCGCGCAAAAATCTCCTTGCCCGCCCCGGTTTCGCCGTGGAGCAACACCGGAATGCGCCGCGCGATGACCTTGGCCGCCAGTGCCAGCTGCGACGACAACCGCGGGTCGCTGAAATGGCCGACGGGGACAGAAGGCACCAGCTGCGCATCTTCCACGTCGGCGTTGTCCGACCCGCGATCGCGCACCTGCGGAGCCCGCGAAGCGGGCGTTTGCGCCACCATGAAGAAACGACTGGCGGAGCCCGCGCTGAAGGCCGGTACGGGATGAAAGGAGCTGCGCACGCTGCGGCTGACGATGTCGTCGAGCGAAACCTGAAAGACCTCGTCAAGCCGCTTGTCGCGCACCGCATCCATGCTGTCGAAACCGAGCTGGAAGAGCGCGCTGCGGTTGGCGGCGCGGATGCGCCCGCTGTCATTCACCACCAACATGCCTTCGTGCAAGGTGTAGACCAGCTCGGGGCGGCTGTGGAAATGCACCGGGTAGTCGTCGCGATGGCGACGGTCGATCAGCCGGTTCTCGATCATCTGCACCGTCATACCGAGCAATACCAGCGAGTGCTGCTGCATGAGCGGCGAACGGCTGGTTACGTCGAGCACCGCCACCAGTTGACCATCGGGATCGAAGATCGGCACGGCCGAACAGGTCAGGCCGGCAAATTCGGGGAAGAAATGTTCGTGCTGACGCACCACCACCGGCTGTTTCACGACCAGGCAGGTGCCCATGCCATTGGTCCCGACCTCGCCCTCGCTCCAGACTGCGCCGACGCGAAATCCCGAGCGCCCCACCTCGTCGCTGAACGCGGGCGCCGCCACCATGTGCAGAATGACGCCGTCGGTATCGACCAGCACGACCGCCAACTCCGGATCGCCCAGTTGCTGGTAGAGGGTGGTCATCTCGTGCTTGGCGCATTCGATGATATCCATCGCGCGATCGCGATGATCGGCCAGCTCGCATTCGGCCAGGATCGTGGGGCACGAATGATCTGCCGGATCGAGTTGATAGTCTTTCAGGCATCGCTGCCACGAACGACTCACCAGATCGCTGACGTCGTCACACTTGCCTCGATCCACGCTGTCGTGAATGCGATGCACATGCCCCTGGACCGAAATGGATGTCGGTGCCGCCATTGTCTCCCCCGTTGCTGCGGACCTGACCGGGCCATCTCCTCACTCCCGTGCGATCCGGATACTGACGACCCGGTATCACATGTCAGGCCCATGATTGTTTTCGGGCTTGCAGCATTCATTATAGACACGAAACTTCACCCGACGCAGCCACCCAAGTGGCTCGTTTATCAAGCACTTACACTTTCCGACGGCATCGCCCCAAGAGTGCGACACCACTGCGCACTGCAACACGTTCAAGCTTGATACACTCTTGGCATTGAAGGAGATTCTCATGCCCCCCATGAAAACCGCTGTGTTCTTCGCCCTGCTCGCACTCACGCTGACGCGTGTTGCACTCGCACAGGACGCCTCGTCCAAGCTTGAAGATGTGCCGGCGCCCCCACCCATTCCCGCCGGTGTCACCGAAGATGACTTCGAGCCCGAAGTGACCATCATCAAGCGCGGGGAAGACACGGTCGAAGAATTCCGGGTCCACGGCAAGCTCTACATGGTCAAGGTCACACCGCCCCACGGCGTGCCCTACTATCTGGTCGATCGCAAAGGCGACGGCGTGTTCGAACGCGAGACCGCCGAACCCAAACTCAGCGTCCCCATGTGGGTCATCAAGTCCTGGTAACCGCCGCCTGATTCGCGGCGGCATTTCGTCGCCGCTCACACCATGTCCGTCTTTACTCCGGTCACTCACGACGCCCTGTCCGACTGGCTGTCGAACTACGCCATCGGCCGCCTGGTCGAGCTCAAGGGCATCAGTGCGGGCGTGCAGAACAGCAACTTCTTCGTCACCACCCGCCTCGGGCGCTACGTGCTCACGCTGTTCGAGACCATGCCGCGCTCGGAGCTGCCCTTCTACCTGCACCTGATGGCGCATCTGGCGCGCCACGGCCTGCCGGTTCCCGCGCCCATCGCCGACCTCGACAACGAATACCTGGGCACCTTGTCGGGCAAACCGGCGGTGCTGGTACGACGCCTGTCCGGCGCCTCCGACATGGCCCCAGGCACCGAACGCTGCCGCAAGATGGGCACCATGCTGGCCGGCCTGCACCTGGCCGGCCAGCGCTTCGGCCGCCGACAGCCCAACCCGCGCGGCCCCGAATGGCGCGCCCGCACGGCACAGGCGGTGCGCCCCAGGCTACCGGCCGACGAACAAGCCTTGCTCGACAGCGAAATGGCCTTTCAGCAGGACATCGACACCGCCGCCCTGCCCGAAGGCGTGATCCATGCCGACGCCTTTCGCGACAATGTGCTGTGGGACGGCGACGACGTGGGCGGCGTGATCGACTTCTACTTTGCCGGCAATGACGCACTGCTGTTCGATGTCGCCGTCACGGTCAACGACTGGTGTAGCGCCCCGAGTGGCGCGCTCGACCCCGAGCGCACCACCGCCTTGCTCGCCGCCTACCACGCCGAGCGCCCATTCACCGCCGCCGAGCACACCGTCTGGCCCGCCATGCTGCGCGCGGCGGCGCTGCGCTTCTGGCTCTCGCGGGCAGAAGATTTCCATCTGCCGCGCGACGGCGAGATGGTGATGGTGAAAGACCCGAACGAGTATCGCGACCTGTTGCGCGTGCGCATCGATGCGGGCCACGATCAGCCGTGGGTCGACTGACGTGCCGGCCGGCGCGACAATGAACGCCCGCCCCTGACCGACACACGCGCATGGACACCCCCTCGCTCCCCAGCCCCAAAACCGTCTCCGCCGGCCGCTGCCTGGATTGGCTGGTGATCGGCTGGCAGTTGTTCTTGCGCGACCCGATACGCTGGGCGATCGTGGCGGCGCTATTCTTCGTCGTGCTCGCCTTGATCAGCGTCGTCCCGCTCATCGGCTGGGCGATCACACTGATTGCCTTTCCGGTGCTCGGTGCCGGGCTGGTGGCAGTGGCCGACGACGTCGCCTGTGGCAAACCCCTGCGCATCGACACCGTGTTCGACGGCCTGCGCGCCGATGCCGGCAAACACATCATGGTCGGCGTGTTCCATCTGGTCGCCGCACTGCTCATCGGCTTTGTCGCCTTGCTCATCGGCGCCAGCGCCGCGCTCACGGGCGCGCTCATCGGCCCGCTTGCCGCGGTCGGCCTCACCACCGGCGGCATCATGCTGGCGGTGGTGGTATTCACCGCGCTGTGGATCATGGTCGTCATGGCGCTGTGGTTTGCGCCGGCGCTGATCCGCTTTCACGGGGCCGAGCCGCTCGACGCGCTCACCCACTCCATCAATGCCTGCGTGCGCAATCTGCCGGTGTTCTTCGTGCTCGCGCTCGGCCTCTACGTGCTGACCTGGATGGCGATGATTCCCGCCGGACTCGGCCTGCTGATACTCATTCCGGTGATCGCGGGCGCGCATCACGCGGCATATCTTGATATCTTTGCCGACCGTCGGGCGCTGCCCGAACGCCTTCCCCCATCCCCCTGAGACATGCAAGCCTACAAACGTCCCCCGGCCCACGGCATCGCCTGGATTTCGCAAGGATTCGCGCTATGGAAGCGCAATCCCGGATTCTTTGCGTACCTGACCATCGGATATTTCGTGATTTCGATGACGCTGGCCTCGCTGCCATTGGTCGGCACCGCGCTTGTGCTGGTGGTCCTGCCCGGTCTGTTCATCGGCGTACTGAACGGTGGTTTGACGATCCACGAGCAAAAGAAGCCAACGCCCGACCTGCTGTTCTCCGGTTTCAAGAACAACCTGTGGAGCCTGCTCGGCATCGGCGCTGCCTCGCTCGCCGGCAATATCGCGATGCTGCTCATTGGCGGGCTGGCGGGCGATGCCTCGCTACTGGGGATCATCACTTCGTCAGAGGCCTCCAGCGCCGAGGCCGGCATTCCCCCGAATCTGCTCACCGCGTTCGCCTTGCACCATGTGCTGACCATCCCCGTCACCATGGCGACGCTATTCGCGCCGCCGCTGGCAAGCTGGCAGAAGCTACCGACAGGCAAAGCGCTGTTCTTCAGCCTGATCGCCTGTTGGCGAAACATCCTCCCCTTTTGCCTGTTCTCGCTGGGCGCCTTCTTCCTGTTCGCCGTCGCGCCGCTGTTCGTCAGTTCGGTCATTTCGCTGATATCGGTGTTTCTGGGCCAGATGGCATTCGTTTTCGTGTTGTTCGCCGGGCTGTCCATCGTCTTCGCTTCGTTCCTGCCCATGACCCTCGACATCTTCGGGCACGACATCCCCGGCCATGAAGTCGCCGCCTGACGCGCCCATCGGTCTGCTGGGCGGCACCTTCGACCCGATCCATTTCGGCCACCTGCGACTGGCCGAAGAAGCCCGTGACGCGCTCGGCCTGGGGCAGATGCGCCTCATCCCCGCCGGCGAACCGCCGCACCGCGACACACCGCGATCGCCGGCTGCACATCGGCTGGCGATGGCGCAGTTGGCCATCGAGGGCAATCCGGCGCTGGTGGTGGACGACATCGAAATCCGCCAGGACGGCCCGAGCTACTCCGTGCTCACGCTCACCCGCCTGCGCGAACAACTTGGCGCAGCACAACCGCTGGTGCTCATTCTCGGCGCCGATGCCTTCGAGGGGCTCGCCAGCTGGCATCGCTGGCAATCGCTGTTCGAACTCGCGCATATCGCGGTGGCCAATCGGCCGGGCTACGCACCCCACGGCCGACGCTGGCCCGAGGTGCTGTCGCCCGAACTGGCCAAGGCCTGCGACGGCCGGCTACTCGCCTCTCCCGGGGCGCTGCGCGATGCGCCCGCCGGCGGCATTGTGGCCTTCGACATGACGCCGCTGGCCATCTCGGCCACGCTCATCCGCGATCTGCTCGCCCACGGCCACAGCGCCCGATATTTGCTCCCGGATCGCGTTCTCGACTATATTGCTGCGCAACATCTGTACCGCCACGACGCCCCCCATGGCGCCTGACCCCTCGGGTCTTCGCGGCTTTTCGCCTGCCGGACATCGGCTAAACTGAATTTTCGGGCGCCCGCCCCCACCCCCACGAGGCTCAATGGAACTCGACCAACTCCAACAGATCGTCATCAACGCACTCGAAGACATCAAGGCCAAGGACATCGAAGTGATCGACACGGCCAAACTCACCGCCATGTTCGATCGCATGATCATCGCCAGCGGCGACTCCGGACGTCAGACCCGGGCGCTCGCGCGCAACGTGCAGGAAGACGTGAAGAAAGCCGGCGGCACCGTCAACAGCATCGAAGGCGAAGATAGCGGCGACTGGGTGCTGGTCGACCTGGGCAGCATCATCGTCCACATCATGCAGCCGGCCGTGCGCAGTTACTACAACCTGGAAGATCTCTGGAACGCTGGCCCCGGCCACCGTCCCGACCCCGCCGCCAAGTGAAACTGCTGATCGTCGCCGTCGGCACGCGCATGCCCGGCTGGGTTGCCGCCGGCTTCGACGACTACGCGAAGCGCATGCCGCGCGAGGCAACGATGGAACTGGTCGAGGTGAAGGCCGAGCCGCGCACCACCGGCAAGACCGTGCCCGCCATGATGGCCGCCGAAGCGGCGCGCATCGAAGCCGCCCTGCCGGCCCGCTGCCGCCGCGTCATCCTCGATGAACGCGGGCGCGACACCACCACCCAGAAACTCGCCGAGCGCCTCGAGCACTGGCTGGGCGAAGGCGAAGACGTCGCCTTCATCATCGGCGGCCCCGACGGGCTCGACCCGGCCATCAAGGCCAGCGCGCAGGAAACCCTGCGCCTGTCCAGCCTCACGCTGCCCCACGCGATGGTGCGCCCGCTCCTGGCCGAAGCGCTCTACCGGGCGTGGAGCGTGACGCGGAATCATCCCTATCACCGCGAATAGATGCCGGTGACTGCCGTCGGTTGAGCTGACCAGGGAAACTCGACCGGCAGTAATCTGCTGCGCGCGACCATTCAATCCCGGTGATATATCCGGGCATGCGAAACATCCCGTAGAATGGGACAACATCGCTACTATTTTCGCCATGAACTCAGCCATTTACCTTGCATCCAACAGCCCGCGACGGCGGGAGTTGTTGCGTCAGATCGGGGTGAACTTCGAAGTTCTGTTATTTCGCAGTGGCCCCCGCACCGACATGGATGTGGACGAAACGCCCCATCCCGGTGAAACCCCCGATGCCTATGTGCTGCGCGTCGCGCTCGCCAAGGCGGAAGGCGGCATCGAACGCGTGATGCGTCGTTCCCTGCCCCATCGCCCCGTGCTCGCCGCCGACACCACGCTGGCAGTCGACGACGACATCGTCGGCAAACCGACGGACGCCGACGACGCCGTACGCATCCTGCACCGGCTCTCGGGTCGCGACCATCGCGTGCTGACCGCCGTGGCGATCACCGACGGCGACCACACCGAGCACGCGATCAGCGTCAGCACGGTGCGCTTCGGTGCGCTGGACGACGACACCATCCGCCGCTACGTGGCCACCGGCGAGCCCATGGACAAGGCGGGCGCCTATGGCATACAGGGGCGCGCGGGCATGTTCGTCGAACACATCGAGGGCAGCTACACCGGCATCATGGGGCTGCCCCTCTTCAACACTGCCCAATTGCTCTCGCACTTCGGCCTCCTGCCGTGAACAAAAGCGTCTCACCCGCTACTCTATGACCGAAGAATTTCTGATCAACTTCACGCCGCAGGAAACCCGTGCCGCACTCATGCAACAAGGCGTGGTGCAGGAACTGCATGTGGAGCGCACCGGCAGCCGCGGCATCGTCGGCAACATCTATCAGGGCAAGGTGGTGCGGGTGCTACCCGGCATGCAGTCGGCGTTTATCGACATCGGCCTCGATCGCACCGCCTTCCTGCATGTGGCCGACATCTGGAGCGAGCGCCAGAACGGCGACGCCGCGCAACCGATCGAACGCATCCTCGTCGAAGGCCAGAGCCTGATGGTGCAGGTACTCAAGGACCCGATCGGCACCAAGGGGGCGCGGCTGTCGACCCAGATCAGCATTGCCGGTCGCCTGTTGGTGTACCTGCCGCAGGAACATCACATCGGCATCTCGCAGCGCATCGAGGACGAAGCCGGCCGTGAAGCCTTGCGCTCGCGGTTGGGCACACTCATGGGCGACGAGGAAACCGGCGGCTTCATCGTGCGCACCATGGCCGAGTCGGCCAGTGACGACGAACTGGCGGCCGACATCGCCTACCTGCGCAAGCTGTGGGCCGAGATCGAGCACCGCTGCCAGGGCGCCAAACCGCCCATGGTGCTGTACCAGGATCTGACCCTCGGCCAGCGGGTGCTGCGCGACCTGGTCACCGATGAAACAGCGCGCATCGTCATCGACTCGCGGGAGAACTTCGTCAAGCTCGAGGGCTTTGCCAAGCAGTACATGCCGGGCGTACAACCGCTGCTCACCCACTACACCGGCGAGCGCCCGCTGTTCGATCTGCACAACATCGAAGAAGAAATTCTCAAGGCGCTGGCGCGGCGCGTCGACCTCAAGAGTGGTGGCTATCTCATCATGGACCAGACCGAGGCGATGACCACCATCGACGTCAACACCGGTGGCTTCGTCGGCGCGCGCAACTTCGACGACACCATCTACAAGACCAATCTCGAAGCGGCCCAGGCCATCGCCCGCCAGCTGCGGCTGCGCAACCTCGGCGGCATCATCATCGTCGACTTCATCGACATGGAAACGGCCGAGCATCGCGACGCGGTGCTGATCGAATTCCGCCGTGCGCTCGAAAAAGACCACACCAAGATGACGGTCAACGGCTTCACCGCGCTCGGCCTGGTGGAGATGACGCGCAAGCGCACGCACGAATCGCTCGCCCACACCCTGTGCGAACCCTGCCCCACCTGCGAGGGCCGCGGCGAAGTGAAGACCGCGCGCACGGTGTGCTACGAAATCCTGCGCGAGTTGCTGCGCGAAGCCCGCCAGTACGACAACGCGCGCGAGTTCCGCGTACTCGCGGCCCCCAACGTGACCGACCTGTTTCTCGACGAGGAATCGCAGGCACTGGCGATGCTCTCGGACTTCATCGACAAGACCATCTCGCTGCATCCGGAGGCCAGCTACACGCAGGAACAGTACGACATCGTCTTGCTATGAGCGCCCCCGCTGAACCCAGTCTCGGCCGCTTCGGCGGCAATCCGCTCGCCTGCTATCTGGCCGCCACCCGCCTGCCCTTCCTGTCGGTCACGCTCGTCGGCTGCCTGATCGGGCTGGCCACGGCCTACGGCTCGGGCGTGGACATCGATCCGCTCACCGCCTTCGTCACCGTGTTGTTCGCACTCGTCGCCCATGCCGGCGGCAACGTCATCAACGACTTTCACGACGCCGTCTCCGGTGCCGATGCGGCCAACACCGAACGCCTGTTTCCGTTCACCGGCGGCAGTCGCTTCATCCAGAACGGCGTGCTCACCCCGACGCAGACCGCCCGCTTCGGCTACGGCCTGCTGGCCACCGTGATTCCCGCCGGCTTGTGGCTGACGTGGCAATCCGGCCCCGGCCTCATCGCCATCGGTGTGGCCGGTTTGCTGGTCGGCTGGGCCTACTCGGCGCCGCCGCTCAAGCTCATGGCGCGCGGGCTCGGTGAAGCCGGCATCGTGGCCGGCTGGCTGCTGGTCGTCGCCGGCGCCGATTTCGTCCAGCGCGGCCAGTTCAGCGCATTGCCGCTCATGGCCGGACTGTCGTATGCGCTGCTGGTGGCCGCCATCCTGTTCATCAACCAGTTTCCCGACCGCGCGGGGGACGCCGCCAGCGGCAAGCGCACCCTGGTCGTCATCCTCGGCCCACTTACCGCCAAGTGGGGCTACCTGCTGATGGCCATCGTCGCCTATGGCTGGCTGGTGATCATGGTCGCCAACAACCACGTGCCGCAAAAATGCGCGGCCGCCGCGCTCACGCTGATTCTCTCCTTCCGCGCCGGACAGTCGCTGCTGCAGCATGCCGACCAACCCGCCGAACTGGCTGACGCCATCAAGCTCACCATCGCCGCCGCCAATGTGCATGGTCTTGCCCTGGCCGCCACGCTGGCGTTTGCCACCTGGCCCGCCAGCCCGTCATGACCATGCGCTTCGACCCCGACTCGATCGACGCCGTCGTCTTCGACATGGACGGCCTGCTGCTCGACAGCGAGCGCATCGCCTACGACATCGGCCGCCAAGTGAGCCTCGATCTGGGCATCCCCTGGTCGCACGAAGCGGCGATGCAGTTGATCGGCCGCAACTCGCGCGAGCACGAAGCGCTGCTCAAGGCCGCTTTCGGTGACGACTACCCGCTCGAAAAACACCAAGCCGAATTCGGCCGCCGTTACGAAGCCTTCATCGCGTCGCAAACCTTCCCCCTCAAACCCGGCGTCCATGAACTGTTCGACCAGCTAGACGCACGGCGCACGCCACGTGCGGTGGCCACCTCCACCCGCCGCAGCCGTGCCCTGCCCAAGCTCGACGCGGCCGGGCTGCTCACGCGTGTCGATGCTGTCGTCGCCGGCGACGAAGTCAGCCGCGGCAAGCCCGCGCCCGACATTTTTCTGGCCGCCGCCGAACGCCTCGGCCACGCACCGGCCCGCTGCCTGGCGCTCGAAGACTCCAACGCCGGCGTCCGTGCGGCACACGCGGCCGGCATGGTCGTGGTGATGGTGCCCGACCTGCTCGAACCGGCCGACGACGTGCGCGATGCGGGCATCCAGATCGCCGCATCATTGCTTGACATCGCCACCCGGTTCACGCGCCAATAAACCTTTGCTTCTCGCCGTATTCAGCACCCCATGAAACTCATCGGTATGTTCGATTCGCCGTTCGTGCGTCGCACCCTCATCAGCGCCCGTCTGATGAACCTGTCGATCGATCACGAACAGATTTCCGTCTTCCGTCAGGCGGACGAATTCCGCGCCCTCAACCCCATCGTCAAATCCCCCACGCTGGTGTTCGACGACGGCGCCGTGATGGTTGAAAGTCAGGTCATCGTCAGCTTTTTCGAGACCCTGGCAGCCCCCTCCAAACGCCTCACGCCAGCCGACCCGGCCAGCCTGCTGCGCTGCATGCGCTTCACCGGCGTCGCGCTGGCCGCCTGCGACAAGGCCGTGCAGCTTTATTACGAAAACCACCTGCGCCCGGAAACCGCACGCTGGCCCGAATGGATCGAGCGAAAAAGCGACCAACTGCGTGCCGCGTTCGACCTGCTCGAAGCCGAGATGCCCGAATCGGGCTGGCTCAGCAGCACCGGCAACCCCGACCTCGCCGACGTGAGCGTGGCGGTGGCCTGGCGCTTTGCCTGCCATGCCGTGGCCGAGCATGTCGACACCGATCGCTATCCACGACTGGCCCGCCATTCGGCCGATGCCGAAGCCCTCCCGGCCTTCCAGGCCACCGACTTCTAAAGAACCTATCCATGATCGGACGCCTCACCGGCACCCTGCTCGAAAAGAACCCACCGCAAATCCTCGTCGACGTCGGCGGCGTCGGCTATGAAGTCGATGTGCCCATGAGCACTTTCTACCCGCTGCCCGCTACCGGCCAGAGCGTCACGCTGCACACCCATCTGGCGGTGCGCGAGGATGGCCACTTTCTCTATGGCTTCGGCACCGAGGAAGAACGCGCCGCCTTCCGCCAGCTGGTCAAGGTGTCCGGCATCGGTGCGCGCACCGCGCTCGCCGTGCTCTCGGGGCTGTCGGTCAGCGATCTGGCGCAAGCAGTGGCGCTGCAGGAGACCGGCCGCATCGTGAAAGTGCCCGGCATCGGCAAGAAGACCGCCGAGCGGCTGCTGCTCGAACTCAAGGACAAGCTCGCCAAGGCGCTGCCGACGACTGGCGCCGCAATGGCGTCGGCCAGCATCGAGACCCCGCCGGACGCCCAGAGCGACATTCTCAACGCCCTGTTGGCCCTCGGCTACAACGAGCGCGAAGCCCTGCGCGCCACCCGTGACCAGCCCGCCGACATCGACGTCTCGGCCGGCATTCGCGACGCGCTCAAGCTGCTCGCCAAGGCCTGATGAGCGCACCACCACGCCCGAAGCAAGGCTTCCTGCGCAAGCTGCGCCTCGGGCCGCGCGCGCTGCGCTGGGGCATCAACCTGTGGCCGCCGTTTCTGGGCGCCGGCATCCGCGTGCAACACATCGCACCCGACTACAGCGAAGCGCTCGTTGCCCTGCGCATGGGGCTGTTCAACCGCAATTACGTGGGCACGCATTTCGGCGGATCGCTGTTCTCCATGACCGATCCGTTCTACATGTTGCTGATGATGCACCGCCTGGGACGCGGCTATGTGGTTTGGGATCGGGCGGCGAAGATCGACTTTCTGCACCCGGCCAAGGGCACCGTCACCGCCCGCTTCGTGCTCGACGATGCGATGGTCGAGGCCGTGCGCGCCGCCACGGCCAATGGCGACAAGCATCTGCCCACCTACGCCGTCGATGTGATCGATGCCGACGGCACGGTGTGTGCGCATGTGGAGAAGACGCTGTACATTCGAAAGTCCTGACCGCGGCGACTCGAGCATCCGTTAAACTCGCCCCATGATCGAGACCGACAAACTCCAGAGCGGCGCCGAGCGACTGATCGCGCCGCAAACCGCCAACACGCAGGAAGACGCCATCGAGCGCGCGCTGCGACCGAAGCGGCTGGACGACTACATCGGCCAGCACAAGATCCGCGAGCAGCTCGAGATCTTCATCAGCGCCGCGCGCAAGCGGGGCGAAGCGCTCGACCACGTGCTGCTGTTCGGCCCGCCGGGGCTGGGCAAGACCACGCTGGCGCACATCGTCGCCGCCGAGATGGGTGTGAATCTGCGCCAGACCTCCGGCCCGGTGCTCGAACGCGCCGGCGATCTGGCCGCGCTGCTGACCAATCTCGAGCCGCACGACGTGCTGTTCATCGACGAGATCCATCGCCTCTCGCCGGTGGTCGAGGAAATCCTCTACCCGGCGCTCGAAGACTTCCAGATCGACATCATGATCGGCGAAGGCCCGGCGGCGCGCTCGGTGAAGCTCGACCTGCCACCGTTCACGCTGGTGGGCGCCACCACCCGCGCCGGCATGCTCACCAATCCGCTGCGCGACCGCTTCGGCATCGTCTCGCGGCTGGAGTTCTACACCGCCTCGGAGCTGTCCACCATCGTCAGCCGCTCGTCCGGCTTGCTCAATGTGGACATCGACGACGCCGGCGCGCTGGAGATCGCCCGCCGCGCGCGCGGCACGCCGCGCATCGCCAACCGCCTGCTGCGCCGCGTGCGCGACTACGCCGAGGTGCGCGCCGACGGCCATATCTCCTCGCCGGTGGCCGACGCCGCACTGTCGATGCTCGACGTCGATGCGCTCGGGCTCGACCTCATGGACCGCAAGCTGCTCGGCGCGGTGATCGAGAAATTCGCGGGCGGCCCGGTCGGGCTCGACAACCTCGCGGCCGCCATTGGCGAATCGAGCGACACCATCGAGGATGTGCTCGAACCCTATCTCATCCAGCAAGGCTATCTGCAACGCACGCCGCGCGGACGCATCGCCACCCACGCGATCTGGCAGCACTTCGGGCTCACGCCGCCGGGGATCGACCCCGACCTGTTCCGGAACGGCTGAGCCGTGAGTCCGGTCGCCATCGGCATCGCGCTCTTTGCCGTCGCCGGTCTGTTCGTGCTGCGGCGCCAGCGGAGCAAGGTGGCCGCGCGGCACTATATCGACCACTTCGATTTTCTCGCCCTGCTCGATCAGCGCCTTGCGGCGCGACGACCGGAATTGACGCCGGAGCAGCGCTACGACGTCTTCGAAGGGCTGCGTGACTGGTTTGCCATCAACCTCGCGGCCGGGCGGCGCAGGCTCTCCATGCCCTCGCAGGTGGTGGACGATGCCTGGCATGAGTTCATCCTGTTCACCAAGAACTACCAGACCTTCTGCCGACGCGGGCTACGCCGATTCCTGCACCATGTGCCGGCCGAGGCCATGAGCAGCCCGACCGACGCGCAGGCCGGCCTCAAGCGCTGCTGGCGGCAGGCCTGTCGTCACGAAGGCATCGATCCGAAGGCGCCAACAAAGCTGCCGCGCCTGTTCGCCATCGATGGCACCATGGGCATCGTCGGCGGCTTTGTCTATCAGCTCGATTGCCTGGCGGCCGGCGCCGCCGGCGCGGGCAACTACTGCGCCACGCACATCGGCTGCGGAGGAAGTTGTGGCAGCAGTTGCAGCAGTGGAAGTAGTTGCGGCAGCAGTTGCGGTAGTGGTTGTGGTGGCGGCTGCGGCGGCGACTGACATTCACGTGGATATCTTGAAAGAGGCGCTCCAAATGAAACAGGTCTTGGTGTATGCCGATTCACTCTCCTGGGGCATTGTCCCGGGCTCCCGCCGGCGGCATCCGTTCGACGTGCGCTGGCCGGGCCGTCTGGAAAACGGCCTGCGTGCCACGGGCACCGACGTACGCATCATCGAGGACTGCCTCAACGGCCGCCGCACGGTGTGGGACGACCCCTTCAAACCCGGCCGCAACGGCCGTGAGGGCCTGGCCCAGCGCATCGAGGTGAACAGCCCGCTGGCACTGGTGATCCTCATGCTCGGCAACAACGACTTCCAGTCCATGCATGCGCACAACGCCTGGCACGCGGCGCAAGGCGTGGCGGCACTGGTGCACGAGATCCGCACTGCGCCCATCGAACCGGGCATGCCGATTCCGCCCATCCTCATCGTCGCCCCGCCCCCCATCGGCATGCCCTGCGGCACCATGGCGGACAAGTTCAGCGGCGGCGACGTGAAGTGCACCGGGCTGGCCGCGCGGCTTGGCCAAGTCGCCAAAGACACCGGCTGCGCCTTCTTCGATGCCAGCCACATCATCCACGCCAGCGCCGCCGACGGCGTGCATCTCGATGCGCATTCGCATGAAACGCTGGGCGACGCGCTGGTGCCGGTGGTCGCCAAACACCTGGCGGAGGCGTCCGACACGCCATGATGCGCACGGTGTCGCTGTTCGTGGTCATCCTCAGCGCGCTGGGGGGCGCCTGGCTTATCGCGCGCGGCGATTTCTACCTGCCCAACCGCTTCGACCTGTCGCTGGCGACCCATTTTTCGGGGCTGTCCGCGCGGCTGCTGGGCGCCGCGATGGTGGCACTCAGTGCTGCGGGCATCAACTTCATGCGCCACATGGCCAGCGGCCAGGCGGTGGCCAACGCGCGACGCTGGCAGGCGCGGCAGTTCGTGTTCATCAGCTTGAGCATCGTGCTGTTCACCGCCGCCTTCATCAGCGCCGAAGTCACGCCCAACCCGGACTACCGCCCGCCGGCGAACCGGCCGACGGCGCCGTGAGCGCGCAAACCCCTTGACGCGAGGGCATGCCCTGTTCGCAAAATGAGTCTGACAGGGCTTTCGAGGGCGCCTCCCCGACCATGGGCATCGACATTTCAGACACCGGCTTCACCCCGCAGATGGAACGCGCGTTTGCGCACCGCCTGCAGGACAACCTGACTGCGCTCAAGCAGGTACTCGCCTGGCCGCACTTCGGCCGCGGCGAAGGCTCGCTGGGGGCCGAGTTGGAGATGTATCTGGTCGATGCCGACGGCCGTCCGCTGAGCGTCAACAAGGAAGTCCTCGACGCCGCGGGCGATGCGCAGCTCACGCTGGAGTTGAACCGCTACAACCTGGAATACAACCTCTCGCCGCATCGTCTGTCTGCCCGGCCGTTCACCGCCACCGAGACGGAAATGCGCGAGCGCCTGCAGATGCTGAGCGACGTGGCCGCGCGTTTCGGCGCCCGCATCGTCACCATCGGCATCCTGCCCACGCTCACGCCGGACGATTTCGGCCCCGCCTCGATGACCGATCGCACGCGCTATCACGTGCTGGTCGAAGGCCTCAAGCGCTGCCGTGGCGGGCGCTTCGAAGTGCACATCGACGGCAAGTCGCCGCTCGATCTGAAGATGGACGATGTCACCCTGGAGGGCGCGAACACCTCTTTCCAGATTCACTATCGCGTCGCCCCCGACGCCTATGCCGACACCTTCAACGCGGTACAGCTGGTCACCCCGCTGGCGGTCGCCATCTCGGCCAACTCGCCCGGGCTGTTCGGTCACGATCTGTGGTGCGAGACGCGCATCCCGCTGTTCAAGCAATCGATCGACACCCGCATCAAGGACCGCTACCACTGGCACCAGAGCCCGCGCGTGGGCTTCGGCCAGGGCTGGGTGCGCCAGGGCGCGCACGAGCTGTTCGCCGAATCGGTGCTGCTCTACCCGCCGTTCTTCCCCATCTGCAGCAAGCGCAATCCGCTGGTGGAAGTCGCGCAGGGTCAGGTGCCGGCGCTCGAAGAACTGCGGCTGCACCAAGGCTCGGTGTGGCTGTGGAACCGGCCGGTGTACGACGATGCCGACGGCGGCCACTTGCGCATCGAGTTGCGCGCTCTGCCGGCCGGCCCCACCCCGATCGACATGGTCGCCAACGCCGCCTTCTACCTCGGGCTCGCCGAAGGGCTGCGCCCGCAGATCAACCGCCTGCTGCCGGCACTCCCGTTCTCGCTGGCCGAATACAATTTCTACCGCAGCGCGCAGGACGGGCTCAAGGCCCAACTGGTGTGGCCGGAGCCGACGCAAAACAGTTGCCGCGAACGCCCGGTGACCGAACTGATCGCCGAACTGCTGCCGGTGGCGCACGACGGTCTGCGCGCCATCGGCATCGACACCGAAGAGGCGGACCGCTATCTGTCGGTGATCGAACAGCGCCTCGCCAGCGGCCAGACCGGCGCCCAGTGGCAACGCCAGACCACCGCCGCGCTGGCCGAAACGCATTCCCCGCAACACGCCGCGCAGCAGATGCTGGCACGCTATTACAATCTGAGTCTCACCAACACGCCTGTCGGCGAATGGAAGTAAGCAGCATGCGCGCGCCCGCCAGCACACCGGATTTCACCGGATTCATCCATCTGCACGATCCCACGCCCGCGCAACTGGGCGAGACGCCCGAAGCCTTTCTGGCCAGCGTGGACCAACCCGTTTGCATCACCGTCAGCGGCCGCGACCGTGGCCGCCACCGCGCGTTGATCACGCTGCTGCACGGCAATGAGCCCTCGGGCCTGATTGCGCTGCATCGCTGGCTGCGTGAAGGCAAGCAGCCGGAAACCGACCTCGTGTGCCTGATTGCCTCGGTGGCCGCCGCGCGACTCGAACCACATTTCAGCCATCGCGTGCTGCCGGGCCAGCGCGATCAGAACCGCTGTTTCCGCGCCCCCTTCGACCTCGACCCCGCCGGCCACCTCGCCCGACGCATGCTCGATGTGATCGAAGCTTTCGCCCCCGAAGCGGTCATCGACGTGCACAACACCTCGGGCAGCGGCCCCTCGTTCGCGGTCTCGATCAGCGCCGATGCGCAGCATCTCGCGCTCGTCGCCCTGTTCACCCGCCGGCTGGTGCATACCGACCTGCGCCTCGGTTCGCTGATGGAGATCAGCGAACATCTGGTGCCGACGGTGACCATCGAATGCGGCGGCCGGCTGGACGACAATGCCCACACCGTGGCCTGGGCCGGCATCGATCACTACTTCACCCGCCCCACGCTGTGGGACGCCCTGCCCGACCCGACAGTCGTGGAGGTGATGCACAATCCGGTGCGGCTGGAATTGACGGCGACATGCGAGCTGACCTACGACAGCGCCCCGCGCAACGACGTGCCGCTCACGCTGCGGCCCGATATCGAGCACTACAACTTCGGCATCACTCCGGCCGGCACCCACCTGGGCTGGGTGCATGGCGCCGGCCTGCGCGACCTGTTCATCGCCCGCAATACGGCCCATACCTGTGTGCTGGAGGATGTGGTGACACTGGTCGGCGGCGAGCTGCGCACCCGCCAACCGCTGAAGCTGTTCATGATCACCACTCATCCGGCGATCGCCAAGTCCGACTGCCTGTTCTACGCGGTCACCGCCGAGGGGCGCGAACTGAGCCCGCGCGATGACGTCTCTCAGGGCGCCGACTGAGGCCGGACCGGCCGGCGCAAATCAACGCACGCTGTAGTCGCGCCCTTCGAGGCACGCCGTCATGGCGCGCAGATAGTCGGCCCGTCGCGCAGCACGCGCGCTGTCACTGACACCACCCCCCGTGCGCGTCGGGTCGTACCCGGTCTGGTCCGATGCCCATTCGTGACATTCGAAGCGATCGTTGGCCTGCGTCTTCGCGCTCTGCCCGGCACGCGGATAGACGAACAACTCATCCGACGCCTGCGCCGACACCGGCGGCGCCTCGGCAGGCGGCTCGACGACACGATAGCCATCGTGTTGATGCACGTAGTACACGCTGCCATAGCGGTAGTAGGGCCGCCCACCGATGGTCAGCACCACGGCGGCCGACGGCAGGATGGGCACCACGAGACCGATCGGCGGCACCACCACCATGAAGTGGCTGCCGAAGGGTCGATACCAGATGCCGTCGTGGTAGTGATAGCGCGAGCCACGGTGCGAGTAGACGCGATGCCCCGGCGGAATCCGATTGACGACGGCCCCGCGCGAGGGGTATCGGAACGCATCCCGCGAGCGACCCTCGCGATGATCGCGAGAATGAGCGTCGCGGTCGCGACCACGGTCGGCGTGCACCGGCAACGCCAGCAGAGAACTCATCAGCAAGGTGGCGACAACGGCCACGTGTCGGAAAGTGGGTTTCATGACGCTCTCCAATCCATCGTGATGTTTCAACGCACGCGATAGCCGCGCGCATCCAGACAGGCCGCCAGGGCGCGACGGTAACCATCTGCCTGTTGCTCAACGGCCGCGTCGTTGCGCGCGGCGCGCGCATCGTAGCGGGCCTGAATTTCGTCGGCCCGCGCCTGACGCGAGGCATCGGCACCGGCGCCAGCCACCGCACCGACAACGGCCCCGACGGCGGCCCCATCTCCCGCATGGTGACGATTGGCCACCGCCGCGCCGATCACCGCACCGGCCACTGCGCCGGTGACGGTACTGG
>JBNKNO010000014.1:29747-59208 GCA_050293885.1 Rhodocyclaceae bacterium
ATGCCGGCAGGCGGATCGGCGACGACGCGCGGCGAAGCACTGGGCACGGCAGGGGCCAAGGCGGGGTCGTAGCCGCTTTGCTGAACTGCCCACAAATGGCACTCGTAGCGATCCCTGCGCGTCTGGCGCGCGCCCTGCCCGCCAGCGGGATAGGCGACGACCTCGTCGGCCACATGCGCGGACGCCGGCGCGCTCGGCTCGGACACGCGCGGCGCCGCACAAGCGCTCAGCACGACGGCGACAACAGCGCCCAGCAGCGGTCCACGATGACTTCTCGCCGCGGTTTGCAGCATGCTTTTCTCCTCGTCAATCCGTGCACGGCATGCCCCGCACGGTCAGGAAAAGTGTGCTGCGCCGAAAGGTTAATTGCCGTCGGGAAAATGTAAATCAGGGTAAAAGGCTGGCCGGAGGGCCATGGCGCGCATCGGAAAAAACGCGCGGCGTGCAGGACGCACACCATATCAGCACCATTGGAAAAATCTGGCGCGGGTGACGCCGACGAGCGGCGACGTCACCCATCCGCCGGGCGCACCCGGCGGATGCACGGATTCAGCCGTGGGCGCAGCCGCACCCGCCACCACCGCCGCCACAGCCACCGCTCGCTTGCGCCGGCGCTGCCTCGGCGGCGGCCTGCAACTGAATGGTGAAATCGATGACGATCGCACCCGCGTCGCGGGATGCGTAATTGATGGCCACCTGATTGCCGTAGCGCGCCCGGATCTGGTCGAGCAGGGGCAACGGGTCGTGGTCGTTCACAAAGCGCATGGTCTCGCCGTCGGCGAGCGATTCCAGTGCGCCGAAAATGGATGCGTGACGGAAGCGTTTGGCCACACCACGGGCGTCAAAGCCATACACGCGCTCGTTCATCAGGGAAAGGTCGTTCATCGTCATTGCTGCCTCGAAGTTGGGGTTCGGGCCTGATCGGCCCACGGCGGCAAGATAGCGGGCGACACCCCCCGGTGCCTTGAGATGGGACAAGCGACTCGGCCCCGTGCTACGGGCCGCTCAGGCGACCTGACAGGCCAGCCCTTTGAGGTATTCCCCTTCGGGCACCGACAAGCCCACCGGGTGATCCGGCGCGGCCGACAGGCGATGGAGAATGCGGGCATCGACGCCGGCATCGGCCGCCGCGCCGGCGATGATCTTGTGAAACAGCTCGATGCCGATGCCGCCCGAGCACGAATAGGTCATCAACAAACCGCCGGGATTGAGCAGGCGGAAGCCGAGCAGGTTGATGTCCTTGTAGGCGCGCGCAGCACGTTCGGCATGAGCGGCGGAGGGGGCGAACTTGGGCGGGTCGAGGATGATGAGATCGAAGCGCTCGCCGGCATCGCGCAGTTCGCGCAGCGCGGCAAACACGTCGGCCGCCTGCCAGCTGGCGCGCGCCGCATCGAGTTGCGGATTCATCGCCAGATTGCGCTCGGCGGTCGCCAGCGCCGGGGCGGAGGAGTCGATCGACAGCACTGATTCGGCCCCGCCGGCCAGCGCCTGCAGGCTGAAACCGCCGGTGTAGCAAAAGCAGTTGAGCACCCGTCGGCCGGCAGCCAGATCGCGGGTGAGGCGGCGGTTGTCGCGCTGGTCGAGGTAGAAGCCGGTCTTGTGGCCGCCGACCACATCCACTTCCATGCGGATGCCATGCTCGTCGATGGTGAGCGTCTCGGGCAGCTCGCCATGCACCACGCCAGTCACCGGCTCGAGGCCCTCGCGGCCACGCACGTCGGAGTCCGAGCGCTCATACACCGCCGCGCAGCCGGTGGCCTGCACCAGCGCATCGACGATGGCCGCCCGCCATTTGTCGGCGCCGGCACTGGTCAACTGCATCACCACCACCGAGCCGAAACGATCGACCACCACGCCGGGCAAGCCGTCCGATTCGCCATGAATCAGCCGCACGCCCTCCTGCCCCGCCAACCACGGATGCGTCGCCCGGCGCGCCACGGCGGCGGCCACCGCGCGTTTGAAGAAGGCGTGGTCGATCACCGCGTCGGGGTCGAAGCTCCACATGCGCGCACGAATCTTCGACTCGGGCGACCACGCCGCCTTGCCCAGCACCTTGCCGCTGTCGGCTACCACCGTGACGGTATCGCCGGGGCGGGCGCGCCCGTCGAGCCGCTCGACCGCCGAATCGTAGATCCACGGATGGCGGCGCAGCAGCGCGCGGTCCTTGCGGGGTTTGAGAATGAGTTGTGCCATGGGCTTCACCTTCGTCGCAGAGGCGCGAGTTTACGCTGGCCATGGCATTGTCGCCAACACGGGAGCCGGCGTAAGCTCAAGATGGAAACACGCGAAGGAGAGGAGCCTGCCCATGCGTCGCCGCCCATTCATCGCCGCCTTGCTCGCGCTGGCGCTGGCCGCCTGCAGCAGCAACGTGTATCGCAAGGAAAGCTTCCGCGAAAACTCGCCCTATCAGGCACGTTTCGCCGCCACCCCGGCGGCTACTTGCGAGGCGGCGCGGCGTGCGCTGTTGAGCCAGGGCTACGCGCTGGCGCCGCCGAGCGGGGATTCGATCAGCGGCAGCAAGGTGTTCCAGCCCGACGAAGACGAGCACATCGTGCTCGATGTGACCGTGGTGTGCGTGGCCGTCGACGGCGGCAGCATGGCCTACGCCAACGCCGTGCAGACGGATTACGCACTCAAGGAAAAGTCCGACTCGGCGGGCTTGAGCGTCTCGCGGCTCGGCTCGATTTCGCTGCCCTGGGGCTCGACCAAGGATTCGCTCGTGAAGGTCGGCGCGAAAACGGTCGAAGACCCGGACTTCTACGCCCGCTTCTTTGCCCTGATGGGGCACCACGCGCCGCGCGCCATGCCGGCCAAGCCGGATTCCGGTGCCAGCGGGGGTTGGTAACCGCACGCGGGAACGCGGTTTGGCGAACGGCGGCGCCTTGCGCGCAAGCACAAGCGTGCCGACGATTGCGCGCCGTTCTTCCCCCGGCGTTCGTCCCCACCCCTTTGTCCTAGGAAACATTCGGTTGCCGCTCGCGGAGCCAAGCCAATAGAATAGGGGCTTCAATCCGTTCGCATCCCTCCGCCCTACGTGCCCGACGCCCCTCATCCACCTGTTGCAGACGACTCTTGCCCGAAGCGCGTCCTGATCGTCCTGTACAGCCAGACGGGGCAGCTTGCCCGCATTGCATCACGCATTGCCGCACCGCTCGAAGCCGAGCCGTCGATCGAGGTGCACACCGAAGTGCTGCGCCCCCGCCGTGAGCATCCGTTTCCGTGGCCGTTCTTTCGCTTTCTCGATGCCTTCCCCGAGTCGGCCCATCTGGTCGCCGAGGAGCTCGAACCGCTGTCGGCCGCAGCCAACGGCGAGTTCGACCTCATCATCCTGTGCTACCAGGTGTGGTTCCTCGCACCCAGCCTGCCGGTCACGGCCTTTGTGAAAAGCGCCGACGCGCGGCGACTGCTGGCGGGCAAACCAGTGGTCACCGTGATCGCCTGCCGCAACATGTGGATGATGGCGCATCGGCACATGCAGTCCCTGCTCGCGTCGCTGGGCGCGCGCCTCATCGACAACGTCGTGCTCACCGATCGCGCCGGCACCTTCACCACCCTGCTCACCACCCCGCTGTGGCTGCTCACCGGGCGCAAGCGACCGATCCGCTGGCTTCCCGCCGCGGGCGTATCCAACGAAGAGATCGCGCGCAGCGCACGTTTCGGCCATGCCCTGCGCGACGCGCTGCGGGCGAACCGCGAGCGCGAGGACGCGCCGTTGCTGGCCGGTCTGCAGGCGGTCGAAGCGCAGCCGCGGCTGCTGGTCAGCGAGCGCGCGGGCACCCGCAGCTTCCAATTGTGGGGGCGCCTCATCCGCCTCGCCGGGCCACCCGCCGCCGCCGCGCGCAAACCGCTGCTGGCCGTCTATGCCCTCTTTCTGCTGGCCATCATCCTGACCGTGGTGCCCATCTCGCTGGCGCTCCAGGCCCTCTTGCGCCCAGCGCTCGGCAAGTGGCTGGCCGCGCAGAAACGCGCCTTCGAAGCCCCCTCCGGCTCCGGCGCCGAACGCCTGCCCCTCTATGACCAATGATGTCTTCATTACCCGCACGGCGGCGCATCTGCCGCTGGCGCCGGTCGGCAACGAGGCGATCGAATCGGTGCTCGGCCGCATCGCCGGCAAACCCTCGCGCGCGCGACGCATCGTGCTGCGCAGCAATGGCATCCACACCCGTCACTACGCCCTCGACCCGGCCACTGGCGAGCCGGTGATGAGCAATGCGCAACTGGCCGCCGAGGCGGTCCGGGCGCTCGGGCCGGTCGGTCCGGTCGATTGCCTGGCCGCCGCCACCTCGTGCGCAGACCAGCTGATCCCCGGGCATGGCGTGATGGTGCACGGTGAGCTGGCGTGGCCACAGCTCGAGGTGGTGTCGCTCGCCGGCGTGTGCCTGTCGGGCACCGCCGCGCTCAAGTACGCGACCATGGCGGTTGCCTGCGGCGCGCGACGCGCGGTGGCAAGCGCCTCGGAGCTCGTTTCGCCGGTGCTGCATGCGCGCAACTTCGAATGCGAAGCCGAGCACAAGACGGCCGCGCTCGAACGGCATCCGGAAATCGCCTTCGAGAAGGACTTCCTGCGCTGGATGCTCTCCGACGGCGCCGGCGCCATGCTGCTCGAATCCGAGCCCGGCACCGAGCTCGCGCTGCGCGTGTGCTGGATCGAACTGTTCTCCAACGCCCATCGCCTGCCCGCCTGCATGTACGGCGGCGCCGAGCAGAACGAGGACGGCAGCCTGCGCGGCTGGATGCGCTTTGCGCCGCACGAGTGGGCCGAGCAGTCGATATTCTCGGTCAAACAGGACGTGCGCCTGCTCAACGAGCACATCGCGCCGGTGACCCTCCTCGATCCCATCGCCGCGCTGCGCGAACGCCACGGCCTTTCGGCGACGGACGTCGACTGGTTCCTGCCGCACATCTCGTCGATGTACTTCGCGCCGATTCTGGAACGCACGCTGGAACAGGCCGGCTTTGCCATTCCCCGATCGAAGTGGTTCACCAATCTGGCCAGTTGCGGCAACACCGGTGCCGCCTCGCCCTACATCATGCTCGACGGCCTGCGGCAAACCGGGCAGCTCAAGCGCGGCCAACGCGTGCTCATGTACGTGCCCGAAAGCGGCCGATTCTCCAGCGGTTTCGTGTTGTTGGAGGCCGTCTGATGGATCGGCGCGACGTGCCCCAGCAACGCAACGCGGCCCTCGGCGGCGTGCGCAAGGCGGTCTATGCGCGCGATGCCGATGGGCGCATCGTGGCGGTCGAGAGCAGCGGCTGGGAGCCGGAGGAAATCGTCACCTTGCAGGCGGTGGAAGTGTTCCGCGAACAGGCCGAGGCCGCGCGCGCGCGCGTCGCCAGCGGGCACAGCTCGCCGCTGGAATACTGGATGTACGCGCAACGCATGGATCTGGCGACTTTTGCGCAGACCACCGGCGTGTGGCGCTGGCGCATCCGCCGCCACTTCCGCCCGACGGTGTTCGCGCGCCTCAAGCCCGCACTGCTCGAACGCTACGCGCAAGCACTCGGCATCACCCCCGAGCAATTGCGGCATTGCCCATGAACGCACCCGTCGATTTCCCGCACCGGCACGCCGCGCACTGCGAAAGCGGCGTGGTGGCCAATCTGCTCAGCCATGCGGGCATGCCCTTGAGCGAGCCGATGGCCTTCGGTCTGTCCGGCGCGCTGGCCTTTGCCTACCTGCCCTTCGTGCGCATCCAGGAGATGCCGATGATCGCCTACCGGCTACCGCCCAAGGCGATCATCCGCGGCGTGGCGCGCGCGCTTGGCGTGCGCTTCCGGGTGGAGACCTTCCGCTCGCCCGAGGCTGGGCAGGCACGGCTCGATGCACTGCTCGACGCAGGCCAAGCGGTCGGCGCGCAGGCCTCCGTCTACTGGCTCGGCTACTGCCCCGAGGACATGCGCTTTCACTTCAACGCGCACAACCTGGTGATCTACGGCCGTGAGGGCGACGACTACCTGATCAGCGATCCGGTGATCGAGCATCCGGTGCGCTGCAGCCGCGAAGATCTGGCGCGCGCGCGTTTCGCCCGCGGCCTGCTCGCGCCCAAGGGCTTGCTGTACTACACGCAGGATCTCCAGCCGCGGCCGATCACGGCACAGATGCTCACCAAGGCCATCCGCCGCACCGTGCGCATCATGCGTGCGCCCTTGCCGCTGGTGGGCTGCAACGGCATGCGCGCGCTGGCGAGGAAGATCGCCAAGCTCGACCCAACCGACCGCGAAGCGCAACGGCTGGTCGGCCACGTGGTGCGCATGCAGGAGGAGATCGGCACCGGTGGCGCCGGCTTCCGCTTCCTCTATGCCGCCTTCCTGCAAGAGGCCGCCGAGCTCGGCAACCTGCCGCAACTGATGGCATTCGCCGAACGCCTGCTCGCCATCGGCGACGACTGGCGCGTGTTCGCGCTACGCGCCGCGCGCATGGTCAAAGGCCGCGAGCCCTACGATCTGCCGGCGCTGTCGGCCCTGCTGACCCGCCAGGCCGAGCAGGAGGACGTCTTCTTCGGCGATCTGGGCAAGGCGCTCGCCTGATGCTGGCGGTCGCGCAGCTGAGTTATCGCTATCCGGGCGCAACGGCCAACGCGCTCGATGGTGTTTCACTCAGCGCGGCGCGCGGCGGCATCCTCGGTCTGCTCGGTCCCAACGGCGCCGGCAAGTCCACGCTGGTGGCCCACATTGCCGGCCTGATTCCGGTCACGCAGGGCACGATCCGCGTCGATGCGCTGTCGCTCACCGACGCCCGCCGGCGCGACCCGACGCGCATCGCCGTGGCGCCCCAGGATTTCGCCTTCTACCCGGCGCTCACGGTCACCGAAAACCTCGCCTGCTTCGCCGCCGCCAATCGGCTCGATGGTGCCGATGCGCGCGCGGCGGTAACACGCTGCCTCGCGCTGGCACGGCTTGAGGCCTACGCCGAGGTGATCGCCGCACGCCTGTCCGGCGGCTACAAGCGGCGCCTGAATCTGGCCATCGCCCTGCTCGCGCGGCCCGATCTGGTGGTGCTCGACGAGCCCACGGTGGGCGTCGATCCGGAGTCACGCGCCTTGCTGCTCGACGCCGTGCGCGCGCTGGCCAGCGAGGGCGCGGCGGTGATCTACACCTCGCACTACATGGAGGAAATCGAGGCCATCGCCGACACCGTCGCGATCCTCCATCACGGTCGCCTGCTGCGCCACGGTGCGCTCGACGAACTGCTCGCCGGCGAGCACGGGCGCATGACGATCACGCTCGCCACGCCGCTGTCCGACGCGCGCACCGCGCAACTGACCACCCAACTCGCCCATCTGGGCACGGTGCAGACCCACGGCACGCAGCTGGCCATCGCGCTCGCGCCCGGTGCGTCGCCCGCCGCGGCACTGACCGCGATCGAAGCCAGTGGCCATGCCATTCGCGACCTGCACTGGGGGCGCACGCGACTCGAGCACCTGTTCATGCGCCTCACCGGAGAAGACGCGTGCTCGCCGCACTGATGCGCAAGGAGCTGCTCGCGCTCAAGCGCGACCCGCACGCGCTCGGCGCGCTGTTCGTGATGCCGGCGGTGTTCATCGTGGTGATGTCGCTCGCGCTCACCAACCTCTACGCGCCGCCGCTCGACACCCTCGCCTACGCCTTCGACGCGCACGAGAGTTCCGGCGCGGCAACCCGCCTGATGCGCGACTGGTCGACGCGCCACGGCGCCGCGCGGGCCCTGCCGGCCGACGCCGACGATGCGCTGCGCCGGGGCGAGCTGGCCTACGTGATCGACATCGCGCCCGGCATGGGCAAAACCATCGCCTCGCCCAAGGCGGCCGCCGCCCCGGTGGTGCGCCTGCGCGCCGAACCCGGCCTCGACCGCGGCGTGATGCGCACCCTGCACGCCGAACTGGCGAGCGCGGTAGGCGAATTGCGTGCCTCGGCGCTGCTCGCCCAACTGAGCAGCCTGATGCCGGTCGGCGGCCAGTCGATCTGGCCCTTCGTGGCCGCCGAGCAGATCGGCGGCGGCGCCCAACCGCTCTCGGCCGTTCAGCACAATGTGCCGGCCTGGCTGGTGTTCGGCATGTTCTTCGTGGTCACCGCCATCGCCGGTCTGTTCGTGCAGGAGCAGCAAGGCGGCACCCTCGCCCGTCTGGCCAGTATCGGCGTGCCCGCGCGTGTGCAGGTGCTGGCCAAGGCGCTGCCCTATGTCGCCGTCAATCTGCTGCAGGCGGCGGCGATGCTGGCGGTGGGCGTGTTCGTGATGCCGCTGCTCGGCGGCGAGGCGCTGTCCTTGGCCGGCATCGACTGGCTGGCGTTGATCGTGGTGCTGCTCGCCATCAGTCTGGCCTCGATCGGCTTTGCGCTGCTCATCGCCTGCCTGGCGCGCAGCCACGCGCAGGCCAACGCCTTCGGCCCGCTGTGCAATATCGTCATGGCCGCGCTCGGCGGCATCATGGTGCCCACTTTCGTGATGCCGCCGACGATGCAGACGCTGGCCGCCTTTTCGCCGATGAACTGGGGCCTCGAAGGGCTGCTCACGGTGCTGCTGCGCCACGGCGGTCTCCTCGAGGCGGCGCCGTGGGCCTTGCGTCTGGGCCTGTTCGGAGTGGCGACGCTGCTCATCGCCAGTCATCTCTTCGCCCGCCGGATTGCCCCATGAATGCCAACGACCCCGCCTTCCTCGACGCCCTCAAGCAACTCATCCTCGATGCCTGCGACAAGGAAGAGCCCGCCGGCGGCCTGACGGCGGAAGAAATTCTGTTCGGCCCCGAATCGCGCCTCGACCTCGACTCGCTCGACGCCCTGCAGATCTCGATGACCATCCAGAAACGCTACGGCGTGCGCATGCCCGACAGCAAGGAGACGCGCCGCGCGCTCGCCTCGCTCACCACCCTGGCCACGCATCTGGCCGAGCGGATGGGCTGAGTGCCGGGCAAGGTCTACCTCCAGGGCCGCGGACTGGCCTCGGCGCTCGGCACCGATCTCGACGCCGCCATCGCCTGCCTGCACACGGGCGGGGTCGCACCGCGCCCGATCGAGGCCGCGCCCGGCTGCCGCTGGCCCTACTTCGCCATTCCCGAGGCCGGCGACGACTGGTACAAGCGCGCGCGTGCGCTGATCCGCAGCGTCATGGCGCACAGCGGGGCTGACACCGACCGCGACGCACCGCTCATCCTTGCTTCCTCGTCGCTCAACGTCGGGGCACTCGAAGGCGGCGCACCGTATCTCGCCGACTGCCAGGCCTTCGTCGAACGACTGGCCGAGTGGCTCGACTGGCGCGGCCCGGTGGCCTGGGTGTCGACCGCCTGCACCTCGTCGCTGGTGGCGCTGCTCGATGCCTGCGCACTGGTGCGCAGCGGCGAGACCGAGCGCGCGGTGGTGCTCGGTGTGGAGTTGGCGAACCGATTCTCCAGCGCCGGTTTCGGCGCCATGCAACTGCTCGATGCGCATGCCCCGCGCCCGCTCGCGGCCGACCGCGGTGGGCTGGTGCTGGGCGAGGCCGTGGCCGCGCTGGTGGTGGGACGCGAACCCGCGCGCTGGCGTCTGTGCGGCGGTGCCAACCACATCGACGGCGCCAATCCCGCCGGCGCCAATCGTGACGCCGTCGCGCACACCGTGCGCGCTGCGCTCGCCGACAGCGGCCTGTCGGTGCAGGATATCGATCTGGTCAAACTGCAGGCCGCCGGCAGCCCACACAACGATGCCGAGGAGGTCGTCGGCCTGCGCGCGGTGTTCGACACGCTGCCGCCGCTGGCCACGCTCAAGACCGCGCTCGGCCACACCCTGGGCGCGGCGGGCGCGGCGGAGCTGGCGCTGATGGCCGCCTGCATCGAACACGCGCTGTGGCCATCGGCACCGGCCATCACGCCCGATCCGGCGCTCTCGGCACAGTGCGTCGACACCTGGCCACGGGCACGCTACGCGCTCGCCAACATTCTCGGTTTCGGCGGCGGCCACGCCAGCGTGGTGCTCGAAGACACGGCGGCGCACGGGTGAAGGTCTGGCACATCACCGGCCGCTGCATCGGCCCGCTGCCCGACGACTGGCGCGCGCAACTGGCCGAGCGCCTCGGCGGCCGGCCACGACGGGTGGGTGCGTGGGTCGAGCTGGCGCTGTTCGGCGCGCTGCGCTGTCTGGACGCGGCCGGGGAACGCACGCTGGCGACGGACGCATTGCTGTCGGTGGCCAGCGTGCACGGGCCCGACATCGCCCTGCGCGCGTCGCTGGCCGAGGCACGCGAGGGCCCGCCGCTACCCATCGGCTTTCTCAACAGCCAACCGGGGCAGGTATTGCCCGCACTGGCGCGCTATTTGGGCTGGCAAGGCGACGGGCGTTGTCTGAGCACGCGCGAACCGGCCGCGGCACTGTGGCTGGCCGGCGTCCGCGCCGGGGCGGGGGGCATGCTGATCGGCTGGGTGGACGAAGATGCGCCCGGCCGTTCCGAGTGGCTGCGGCTGCAGGCGGCCGAACCCGGCGCCGACATGCGTCCGGGCGATTTCGCCGCGCTGCGCGATCCGGCGCTGCAATTCGTGGCCGCCGACGCCGGCCGCCTGTGGGTCGGTACTTGAGAGGATTCCCGCCATGGCAGAACAGACCCCCTTCGTGAGCCCCGAATACATTCTCAGCGTGGGCACCGGCTTCATTGCCGCCAAGACGCTGCTCGCGGCAGTGGAACTGGACGTGTTCACCGCGCTGGGCGAGGCCCCCGGCACGCTCGCCGAGCTCGAGGCGCGGCTTGGGCTGCACCCGCGGGCGAGTCGCGATTTTCTCGATGCGCTGGTCGCGCTGGGCTTTGTCGATCGCGCCGACGGCGTGTATGCCAACACCGAGCCGGCGGCCCGCTATCTCGACCGTCGCAGCGACACCTGCATCGCCGCCCTGCTGGAGATGGCCGACAAGCGTCTCTACCGTTATTTCGACCGACTGCCCGAGGCGCTGCGCAGCGGCGAGCCGCAGAACGAGTTGCGCGCGGGTGGACCGACGCTGTTCGCCGCACTGGCCGACGACCCGCCGCGCCACCGCCTGTTCCTCGGCGCGATGTCAGCGCTCTCGCGCGGCGCCAACCTGGCCATGGCGCGCAAGTTTGCGTGGGCGCAGTACGCCAGCTTCGCCGACATCGGCACAGCCCAGGGCGATCTGGCGGCGCAGGTCGCGCGCGCGCATCCGCACCTGACCGGTTGCGGCTTCGATCTGCCCGCGGTGGCGCCGATCTTCGCGGAACACGTCACACGCCTGGGCGTGGCCGATCGCGTGCGCTTCGTCGCTGGCGACTTCTTCCGCGACGCTTTGCCTAACGCGGACGTGCTGATGATGGGGCACATCCTGCACGACTGGAGCCTAGCCGAGAAGAAGATGCTGATCGCCCGAGCCTTCGAGGCACTGCCGAGCGGCGGCGCCTTGATCATCTACGAAGCCATGATCGACGATGCGCGCGAGAGCAACGCCCAAGGCCTGCTGATGAGCCTGACCATGCTCATCGAGACGCACGCGGGCTTCGACTACAGCGCGGCCGACTGCATCGGCTGGCTGCGCGAAGCCGGTTTCAGCGAGACCCGCCGCGAGCGGCTGACCGGCGCGGAGACCATGGTGGTGGGGATCAAGTAGCGGCCGGCGTTCGACCCGATTCGGTCGTGGGAGGTGTCACCCGGAGGCGGCGAACCCCAAGGCGCCGGCGTTGTGCCCGACGAGCGAGAGGGGCAGGCACGGGGCCAGCCCCTACGGGTTTGGCCGGGCGTTCAGGAGCGTTTCTTGGCGCGCGGATGCGCCTGATCGTACACCTTGGCCAGGTGCTGAAAATCGAGATGGGTATACACCTGCGTGCTCTGGATGCTGGCATGGCCGAGCATCTCCTGCACGGCGCGCAGATCGCCGCTCGACTGCAGCACATGGCTGGCGAAGCTGTGGCGCAGCATGTGCGGATGCACGTGGGTGCCGTCGCCGTGCCGACGCGCCCACAGATCAAGCCGACTGCGCACCGCGCCTTGCGACAGGCGGCGCCCGCTGCGGGTGACGAACAGCGCGGGCTCGTCCGTGGCAGCCAGCAGCTCGCGCACTGGCAGCCAGGCGGCAATCGCGTCGAGCGCCGCGCGGCCGATGGGCACCACGCGGGTCTTGCCGCGCTTGCCGGTCACCGTGGCTTCGCCGGCGGCCAGATCGAGGCGCTCGTCCACATTCAGTGACAGCAGTTCGGCCAGACGCAGACCGGAGGAATACAGCAGTTCGAACATGGCGCGATCGCGGATCTCGAGCGGATCGTCCGCCGGCGCGTCGAGCAAGGCAGCGAGCGCATCCGGCCCGAGGCTCTTGGGCAAGGGGCGCGGCGCCTTGGGCGGGCGAATGCCTTCGACAGGGTTGATCGCGGCACCATGATGACGCACCCGCCAGCGAAAGAAACCGCGCCAGGCCGACAGCGCCCGCGCCACCGAGCGCGGCGCCAGCCCACCGGCGTGCAGCTTGCCGGCAAAGCCGCGAATGCGTGGCGCGCTGATGTCCTCGGGCGCGGCGCCCTCGGCCAGCGCTGCGAGGCGCATCAACTCGCGACGATAGTTCGTCAGCGTGTGCGCGCTGGCACGGCGCTGGCTGAGCAGATAATCCAGATAGGCGTCCACCTGCGCCTCGAAACCGGCCGGGAGGGTGCCGGCCATGCGCTCAGCCCAGGTGGCGGCGCACGACGGCACTCACCATTTCACCGATGCGCGAGACGTAGAGCGTGCCCATCTCGGCATAGAAACGCTCGGCATCCTCACTGCCCAGCGCGAGCATGCCGAACACGCGGTTATCGCGCATCAGCGGGACCAGCGCGACGGAACGGATATGCGGCGCCGCTTCGCCGAACCAGTCGACCACTTCGAGGTTGCTGGGCGCGCCGCAATACGGGCGCTTGAGGTCGCCGGCATAGAAGCGGACATCTTCGGACACCGGCGCGAACTCGATGGTGTCGCGCTTGAGCACGCTGTTCCACACGCGCATGGCCACATGCGGCACGGCGAAGTCCTCGCGCAGGTGGGTGAGAATGGCGTCGCGAATGGCTTCGAAGTTTTCCGCGTCGAGCAAGGCCAGCACCATGCGATGCACCTTTTCGCTGATCTCGTCGTTTTCTTCGCCGAAGCGGATCAACTCGCCCAACTTGGCTTCGAGCTGGCGAATCTTTTCGCGCAGCGCGTGCAATTGCCGCTCGGTGAGCGAAATGGCCTCACCGCTGTGCGGATGAACGGCCGAGAGCGAATCGAGCAACTCGCCATTGCCTTCGAAGAAATCGGGGTTCTGCTGCAGGAAGCGGACAACATCATCGGTGTTCATCGTTTGCTCTTTCTCCTGCCACCGCAGTGGCGTGTTCAGTCCAATTCGATTTCGGCGTCGAAAACACTCACCGCCGGACCGGTCATCAACACCGGCGTCCCCACACCTGCCCAAGCGATAGTCAACTCACCGCCGCGCGTCTCGACCCGCACCGGGCTGTTCAGCAAGCCGCGCAGCATGCCGGCCACCACCGCCGCGCAAGCGCCGGTGCCGCAGGCCAGCGTCTCGCCCGCGCCGCGCTCATACACGCGCAAACGCACGTGGTGCTCGTCAAGCACTTGCATGAAGCCCGCATTGACGCGTGCGGGAAAGCGCGGGTGGGATTCGATGGCCGGACCGAGCGTGGCGACCGGCGCGGCGTCCACATCGGCCACCACCTGCACCGCGTGCGGATTGCCCATGCTCACCGCGGTGATCGGCACCTGCGCATCGCCCACCTGCAGCGGCTGCACCACCGCGTCGGAATCCGAATCGAAGGGAATATGGGCGGGCCGCAACTCGGGCACACCCATGTCGACCGTCACCTGGCCATCGGCTTCCAGCCGCGGTTCGATGAGGCCGCATTTCGTTTCCACGCGGATGGCGGTTTTGTCGGTGAGCCCCTTGTCGTGCACGAAGCGCACGAAGCAGCGCGCGCCATTGCCGCATTGCTCCACCTCGCCGCCGTCGGCATTGAAGATGCGATAGCGGAAGTCGACGCCGGCCTGCTGCGCGGGCTCGACCACCAGCAACTGGTCGCAGCCGACACCGAAATGCCGGTCCGCCAGAAAGCGCACGCGCGCGGGCGTCAGGTCGATGGGCGCGGCGGTGGCATCGAGCACGACAAAGTCGTTACCCAAGCCATGCATTTTGGTGAAGCGCAGACGCATGTCGGTCAAAGGCTCAACAAGGGACCATGAATGGCGCGATTGTCCCGCAGGCGTTGCGGTGCGTCCACTGCCGGGATCCCGCCGTTACAATGTGGCCTCGTTCCCCAACGCGTCGATCATGGCTTCTCGCACTTACCACTGGCCGCTGTCGGTCTGGTTCATGGGGCTACCCGGGCTCGCCTGCCTGGCCTTTGGCCTGGCACTGCTCGCGGGCTTCGGCACCGATCTGCATCCACTGCTGGGCAACAGCGGTGCCGGCTTGGCCATTGTCGTCTCGGGGGTCGCGCTGATCGGCAGCGCCGGATTTCCGCTGGTGTTGGCCCGCCTCGCGGCCCGCGACGACGTAGCCGCCGACGACCGTCAGTAGAACGGCCGCTCGCCCTCGGTGCGTGTCTTGAAGCGTCGGTGCACCCAGTAGTACTGCTCGGGTAATTCGCGTACCCGGGCCTCGATCCACGCGTTCATGAACGCCACGTCAGCCTCGAGATCGCCGCTCGGATAGTTCTCCCAGGGCGCGCCGATCTCGACCTCGTAGCCCTCATCGCCCGGCAGCATGCGCGTCACCATCGGCACCACCCGCGCGCCGGTCAATTTGGCAAAGCGCGGCAACCCGGTGATGGTGGCGGTGGGGATATTGAAAAAGGGCACGAATATCGACTCCTTGCGGCCATGATCCATGTCCGGCAGGTAGTAAAAGGCGCGCCCGCCCTTGATCGCCCGCACCACGCCGCGAACGCCCTCGTCGCGCGGCAACAGCAGCGGATCGCCGAATCGGCTGCGGCCATGATGGATCCAGTGATCGAACACCGGGTTGCTCTGGCGCGCGTAGATGTTGACCACGCTGAACTCCATCGCCAGACGGCTACCGCCCATGTCGAGACCGACGAAGTGCGGCGTCAGGAAGATGATCGGCGTGCCCGCCTCGCGCAGTGCCTGCGCGTGCTCGAGACCGCGAATGCGGATCATTGCCTCGAGCCGCTCCTGTGGCGCCCACCACTGCAAACTGCGTTCGAGGAAGCTTCTGCCCAGCCAACGAAAATGCGCCCGTGCCAGGTTGCGACGGTCCTCGTAGGAAATCTCGGGAAAACAGCGGGCCAGATTGGTGTCGACAACGTGGCGCCGCTCGCGCGCGAAGGTAAACAACAACAGGCCAAAGGCTTCGCCCAGTGGCGCCAGCACGCGCAGCGGCAGTCGGTGCAGCAGCCACAGCAGTCCGACAAAGAGCTGGCTCATGTGATCGTCTCCGGTCGTGGCGGCACGCCACGTGGCCGCCGGTAACGATGGTAACCCCACAGGTATTGGGCGGGACACACGCGAATCAGCGCTTCCATCTCACGGTTGATGGCATGCACACGCACTTCCGTACTGCCCTCGATGGGCGCACGTGGCGGGGTCATGCGGACGTGGTAACCGGCGCCGCCTGGCAGACGCTCGGCCCAGATGCAGATCACGCGAACATTATTCACTTCCGACAGCCGCGCCGCCAGCGTCATGGTCCACGCCGGGCGCCCGAAAAAATTCGACCAGATGCCCTCGCCCTCGTCGGGCGTCTGGTCGGGCAGGATGCCGATGGCCTGATGCTGGCGCAGCGCGCGGATCAGCTTGCGCACACCGGACACATTGGCGGGCGCCATCGCCATCTGGGCACGCTGGCGGCCGCCCTCGATCAAGGGAACGAGCGCGTCGAAATTCGGCGGGCGATACAACACCGTGACCGGTGCATGCGCCGCGAAGTGTTGGGCAGTGATTTCGAAACAACCGAGATGCGGCGTCAGGAACAGGATGCCCGCGCCGGCGGCCTCGGCCTCCTCGACCAACGACCAACCACTCACCTCGACCACCTTGGCCACCACCGCCTCATACGGGCGCAGCAGAATCCACGGCAGTTCCAGCGACTGCTTGCCGGCCTCGGCGATGGCCTGCCGACGGACCTTGCCCGCCGCCGGCCCCAAGGCCAGCGCCAGATTGTCTTCGAGACGCCGGCGATACTTGGGCGAACTCCAATAGGCGAGCCAGCCCAGCAGCGCACCCAGACGATGCACCCAGGCCAACGGCAACGCGGCAATGAAACGGGACAAGGCAAGTATCAGCACGTGGCGTTTATACCCGATTGGCGCCAGTCGCGGCGAATTCCGTACAACTCGTCGGCCATATTTTGCGTTTCCACGATGACTGCCTATAATTGCGCGATACCGCCGAGTTAAAGACAACTTGCAGGGCGGTTGGCCGCCCATCGGCCCAAATACTGCTAAAGCGTCGCCGCTCGAAAGAATCCCCGGAGCCGGCCTCGCCGGAATCTCACGGGGATTTTTGTTTCTGGAGCGTATGCCACATGGCCAAGGAATTCCTCTTCACCTCCGAATCCGTCTCGGAAGGGCACCCCGATAAAGTCGCCGATCAGGTTTCGGACAGCATCCTCGACGCCATTCTGGCCGAAGACCGCACCGGTCGCGTCGCCTGCGAAACGCTGGTATCGACCGGCCTGGTCGTCATCTCGGGTGAAATCACCACCAGCGCGCATGTCAATTACCGCGAAGTGGCGCAAGAAGCGATTCGCCGCATCGGCTACAACGACTCGGACATCGGTTTCGACTACAAGTCCTGCGCCATCATGACGGCCATCAACCGCCAGTCGCCCGACATCGCGCAAGGCGTCAATGAGGGCGAGGGGCTGGATCTCGACCAGGGCGCCGGCGACCAGGGGCTGATGTTCGGCTACGCCTGCAACGAAACGCCCAGCCTGATGCCGCTGCCCATCTACTACGCGCACCGCATCATGCAGCGCCAGGCCGAACTGCGGAAGGACGGCCGCCTGCCCTGGCTGCGTCCGGACGCCAAGTCCCAACTCACGGTGAAGTACATCGACGGCAAGCCCGTCGCCATCGACACCGTGGTGGTGTCCACCCAGCACCATCCCGACATCTCCCATGCGCAGCTGTCCGAAGCGGTGATCGAGGAAGTGATCAAGCCGGTGTTGCCGAAGGAACTGCTGGGCGACAAGGTGCGCTACCTGATCAACCCCACCGGCCGTTTCGTGGTCGGCGGCCCGCACGGTGATTGCGGTCTGACCGGCCGCAAGATCATCGTCGACACCTACGGCGGTGCCGCCCACCACGGTGGCGGTGCCTTCTCTGGCAAGGATCCGTCCAAGGTTGACCGCTCGGCCGCCTATGCTGCCCGCTACGTGGCCAAGAACATCGTTGCCGCCGGCTTGGCCGACAAGTGCGAGGTTCAGGTCGCCTACGCCATCGGCGTCTCGCAGCCGGTCTCGCTGATGGTCAACACCTTCGGCACCGGCAAGATCGACGAAGCGCGCATCGAAGCCCTGGTGCGTGAGCACTTCGACCTGCGCCCGAAAGGCATCGTCCACACCCTCGACCTGCTGCGCCCGATCTACGCCAAGACGGCCGCCTATGGCCACTTCGGCCGCGACGAGCCGGAATTCACCTGGGAAGCCACCGACAAGGCCGAAGCCTTGCGCGCCGCCGCCGGTCTCTGATACCGGAGGACGACGCCTCGGGCAAAAGGAACCCCGCCATTCGGCGGGGTTTTTCGTTGTGACAGCAACGCACCACGCGCAGGCGTGCGTGTCGGATCAGGCGTATCTCAGAACTCGTACTCCGCCTGCAGGCGCAAGGTGTGGTCAGCGGCGTGGTCCGACAGGCCGATCAGATAGGCGGCGTTGTACTTGATCGCCTGATGGTCGCCAAGCGGCAGCTTGCCGAACACGGCAGGACCCGCATTGTGCCCTTGCTCGTCGGCGGCTTCCCAGTCGTTCCATTCGCCGACTTCGCCGAAGCCCTGCACGCCGAATTCGAACGTCGGCTGCCAGCGATACTTGAGCTGCCACTGGTAGCCCAGCTCGGTCTCGCTCTTCTCCGCGGCATTGAAGTGGCGCTCGAACAACACGTTCACATTGGCTTGTAGCCTGGTCGTCAGATCCGCCTGAAACAGCGGCCCGAGTTTGACCTCCCAGCCCTCGTCATGGTCCTGCGGACGTTCCAGCTCGACGATCAGCCCGACATCGACCGGATACTCTCCCGGCTCGGTGAGCTGGAACTTGTTCTCCCATTCGACCGCTTCGAGCTTGGTCGCGCCGCCACCGACGCGCTCGAACTTGGCGTACAACTCGGTGAACCAGAATGGCGTTGCGCCCACGCCGAAGCCGATGCTGGCGGCGGTTTCGCGGTCTTCGCCCGGCTCGCGGGCGGTGCCGAACTTGAAATCGAGTTCGCGCTCGCCGTACTCGACGGTCGGGGTATAGACATAGTCGGCCGGACCGGCGACCGCTTGCTGCAGGCAAAGCGAGGCCAATGCAGCGACACAAACTGCGTGCTGTTTCATGAAAACTCCCAGGGGATAGTGAAGAAAATCAGCCGGCGACGGCCAACGACCGCCGCCGGGAATTCAGGATGGGGCGGTGCGTGGCGCCCGGTGCGCCAGGCGCATGCCGAGCAGAATCGTCACCAGCACCGCCGCATAGACCAGCACCTGCATGCCACTGGGCCGGGCATCGTAGCCAGCCAGCACATGCAGCAGCGAACCGAGGGCGGAATCCGCCGGCAACCAGGACGAGGTGTCCCACATGGGCATGGCGAGCGCTGGCAACAGGTCACCCTGCACCAGGAAGCGCGCCATCTGCCCGCCCATGCCGGCAGCGAGCACCAGCACCAGCCCTGCCGTCACGGTAAAGAAGTGCTTCACAGGAATGCGCAGCAAGCCGGCATAGAGCGCGTAGCCCGCCAGCCCCCCCGCAGCCAGCCCCAAGGCGCCGCCACCGATCAGACGACTCATGGACGCGCCGCCCGAGGCCAGGCCGAAGAGGAACAACACCGTCTCCGAGCCCTCGCGCAACACCGCCAGCGCCACCACGATGGCGACCGCCGACAAATCGCGCCGCCCTTCGGCCACGTCATCCACCACCGCGCGCGCCTCCGACACCATCGCTTTCGCATGGCGCGACATCCAGATGTTGTGCCAGCCGAGCATCAACACCGCCAGCCCGAGCACGACGGCGTTGAACACTTCCTGGCCGACACCATCGGCCATCTCGGCAATCTTGCCGGTCATTGCCGCCACCACCACCGAGCCAGCCAACCCGGCAATCAGTCCGGCGGCCAGCCAGCGGTTGCGCCCGGGAATCGCGCGCGCAGCGGCGGCGACGATGCCCAGCAACAGTGCTGCTTCGAGCGTTTCACGAAAAACGATGATGGCCGACGCAAACATGGCTTACTCCGCGATGACCACGCCCTTGGCGGTGTCCTCGTGGAACTCGCCAACGAACGGATACTTGCCCGGGGCCAGCGGACCGATGAACACCGTGCCGCGCGAATTGCCGGGAATCACCTTCTCACGGTTGAGCTCGTGACTTTCGAACTCCTCCGCGGTGGCGTCCTGGTTGTCCACGATCACCTTGATCTTCTTGCCTGCCGGCACCTTGAGCTCGGCCGGCGAAAAGCGGTGATCCTTGATGATCAGGGTGGTCTCCATGTCGGCAGCGCAAGCGACGAGCGGCAGAAACAGCACGGCGGCAATCAGTTTGTTCATGGTTTCGTTGTCCAGTGAGTATGGGCAGAGCGTAGCGCAAAATGCAGATCGAAACAAGAACGATTCGTATTTTCAATAAGAAAACGCCAACGGGAAATCTGCTGCCCCCATCCGCACACGACTGCCCCACCAATATTTCTCTCTTGACAGAAATTACTGTCAAACTAAAATCACATCATGGAACTCAAACCCGTTGCTCAACGCTTCATTCTTCACTGGGGTGAGATGGGCTCCCGCTGGGGGGTCAATCGCACCGTCGCGCAGATTCACGCGCTGCTGTATCTGGCCGGCCGTCCGATGGATGCCGAAGAGATTCAGGAGACTCTCGGCGTGGCCCGCTCCAACGTGAGCAACAGCCTCAAGGAGCTGCTCTCGTGGCGGCTGGTGCGGGTGGTGCATCGCATGGGCGACCGCCGCGACCATTTCGAAACCTCGACCGACGTGTGGGAGCTGTTCAAGCTGATCGTCGAAGGCCGGCGCCAGCGCGAGATCGACCCGACGGTGGCGGTGCTGAACGAATGCCTGAGCAACCCGGCGTTGAAGGACGAAGACGATGGCACCCAGGCGCGCATTCGCGACACGCTGCAGTTCATCGAGACCATGAACACCTGGGTGGACGAAATGCTGCGCTTGCAGCCGGACACCCTCATGAAGACGCTCGGCGTCGGCGCCAAGATCAGCCGGGCGGTACGCAAGAAGAAAAGCTGAACATTCATGGTTTCGGCCAGCGCGGGCGGACACGCCCGATTTTTTGCCCCATTAATTTCTGTTTTTACAGAAACAACAATTCTTGGAGAAAACGATGTCAGCCTACCCGCTCACGCTCTTCCATGATGGCAATTGCCCCATCTGCCGCGCCGAGGTCGCCATGCTGCAGGCGCGCGACGCGCGGCGGCAACTACGCTTTGTCGATATCGCGGCAGAGGGCTTCGACCCGGCGGTCACCGGCCGCTCGCTCGACGCACTGCAGGCGCAACTCCATGCCTTGCGTGCGGATGGGCAGATGGTGGTCGGCGTCGAGGCGTTTCGACTCGCCTACCGCGCGGTCGGCCTGAACCGCATCGTCGCGCCGCTGGTGTGGCCGCCGCTGCGCCCGCTCACCGAGTGGCTCTACCGCCGCTTCGCACGCCATCGCCATACCCTGAGCCGCTACCTGGGCTGGGCTTTCGACGGTTTTGCCGCGCGCCAGGCGCATCGGCGCAGCGCGTCCTGCCATGGGCGCTGCGCCCTTCCCCATCCTGACGACGGAGGACGGCCCTCATGAACATCCTGATCTGTGGCGCCAACGGCTTCATCGGCCGCGCACTGGCCGAGCATCTGCGCCGGGCGGGCCATGCCGTCATTCGGGGCGTGCGCTGCCCCACGCGGCCCGACGACCGGGCGATGGACTTCAGCACCGATCTCGACCCCGGCGACTGGCGCGACCGCTTGCACGGGGTCGATGTAGTCATCAACGCGGTCGGCATCCTCACCGAATCGCGCGAACGAGGCTTCGAGACCATCCACCACCGTGCGCCCGTCGCCCTGTTCGAGGCCTGCGCCTCGGCACAGGTGAAGCGCGTGGTCCACATTTCGGCACTCGGGGTGGAACGCGGCAACATCGCGTATTTCCGCACCAAGGCGGCCGCCGAGACCGACTTGATGCGTCTGTCGCTTCCCTGGCAGATCGTACGCCCGGCGCTGATCTACGGCCCCGAGGGCACATCGGCCGGCTTCTTTCGCCTGCTCGCCAGTCTGCCGGTGACGCCGCTGCCCGGTGGCGGTCGCCAAATGCTGCAACCGATTCACATCGATGATCTGTGCCGGAGTGTCGAGCAGCTGATCGCGCCCGACACCCCGGCCGGGCAAGTCGTCGAACTGGCCGGCCCGACGCCCATCACCTTGCGCGAGATGCTGGCCGCCTATCGCCAACAGATGGGGTTTGCGCCGGCACCCGGCGTGCCGATTCCGAACCGGGCGATGGCCCTGGGCGCGCAGGTTGCCGCCCATCTGCCCGGTGCGCTGCTGACGCCGGACACCTGGCGCATGCTGCAGCAAGGCAATACGACAGACGACAATGCCGCGCCGCGTCTGCTCGGGCACGCGCCCCGACCGGCCACCCGTTTCATCCCGCGCGCGACGGCGGCCGGTACACGCGCCGCGGCACTGAGCGCATGGCGCACGCCGATGTTGCGCGCGGCCTTGGCGTTCGTGTGGTTGTTTACCGCCTTCGTCAGTGCCTTCATGTTTCCGGTCGAATCCAGCCACGCTTTGCTGGCGCCGCTCGGGCTTACCGGCATGTCCGCCAGCGTTGCGTTGTACGGCGCCATCGCCATCGACGGCGCGCTGGGCGTGGCCACCCTGTGCTGCCCGGGACGGCGATTGTGGGCCGCCCAGATCGGCGTGATCGCGCTCTACTCGGCCATCATCGCGGCCGTGCTGCCCCAATTTCTGTGGCATCCGTTCGGCCCGCTCAGCAAGAACATCCCCATGCTCGCCCTGCTTGTTTGTCTGATTGCCGAGGAGAAACGGCCATGAACACCTATCTCATCCTCAAGACGATTCACATCCTCTCCTCGGTGCTGCTGGTCGGCACCGGCTTCGGGTCCGCTTTCTACCTGTTCTTCACCCACCGCATCGGCTCGGTCGACGCCATCGCCACGGTCGGCAAGCTCGTGGTGCGCGCCGACTGGTGGTTCACCACGCCCACGGTGATCATCCAGCCGATCACCGGCCTGTGGCTGGCGCATCTGGCCGGCTGGCCGCTCGACACGCCGTGGATTCTCGTCTCGCTCGGGCTGTACGCGCTGGCTGGCGCGTGCTGGCTGCCGGTGGTGTGGCTGCAGATCCGCATGGCCCGCCTGTCGCAGCATGCACTGAAGAGCGGCATGCCGCTGCCGGTGCGCTACCGCTGCTACCGACGGTGGTGGGAATCACTCGGCTACCCGGCCTTCATCGCCATGGTGGGCGTGTTCGCGCTCATGGTGGTCAAGCCGACGCTCTGGTAAGTGGCCTGCTGGCAAATCGCGAATGTGATCCGGGCGGGGGCGTTGGGGATGCGCCACAATGGCATTTCTCTGAACAATGCATCGCACATGCCCGCCCAATCCGTCTACCCGCTCCTGTTCGTGCTGCTATGGAGTACCGGCTTCATCGGCGCCAAGTTCGGCCTGCCCTACGCCGAACCGCTGACTTTCCTGAGTACGCGCTACGCACTGGTGATCGCGCTGATGAGCATCGTCGCACTGGCCAGCCGGGCGCCGTGGCCGAAAGACGGGCGCACCGCCGCGCACATCGGCATCACCGGCCTGCTGGTGCATGGGGTGTATCTAGGCGGCGTGTTCACGGCGATCAAGCATGGCTTGCCGGCCGGTATCACCAGCTTGGTGGTCGGCATGCAGCCGCTGCTCACGGCGGTGGGTGCGGGCTGGTTGCTCGGCGAGCGCGTGAGCCGTTGGCAGTGGCTGGGGCTGGTGATGGGCTTCGTCGGCGTGGCGCTGGTGGTCGGCGGGCGGGCGCGACTCGATACCGTCACTGCCGACACGCTGGTGCACATGCTGTGGCCGGCGCTGGCGGCGCTGATCGGCATCACCGTCGGCACGCTCTACCAGAAGCGTTACTGCCCCAGTTTCGATCTGCGCACTGGTTCGGTGGTGCAGTTCGTGCCCACGCTGTTGCTCACCGTGCTGATCGCCTCGCAAACCGAGGCCATGGACATCGAATGGCATGGGCGCTTCATCTTCGCCCTGCTGTGGCTGACGCTGGTGCTCTCGCTCGGCGCCATCAGCCTGCTCAACCTGCTCATCCGCCAAGGCAGCGCCACGCACGTGGCCAGCCTGTTCTACCTCACTCCACCCGTGACCGCACTGATGGCCTGGGCGCTGTTCGACGAGACATTGTCGCTGCTCGCGATGGTCGGCATGGGCATCGCCGTCACCGGCGTGTGGCTGGCACGACGCCGCTGATCGCGCCGAGCCTGCCGCGCTACCGGATTCGCAAGGTGCCGAACTCGCGGGACGCGGGGTCGATGTCGCTGCGCTCGCCCACGCCGTAGGGCGGTGCGTCGTCGGTCGGCGGTGAGCTGATGAGGTTCAGGTCCACCGCCTGCGGCTGGCCGACGATGCCGTCATCGGTGATCGCCATCTTGTAGATCACGCCGTTCCACAGTTTCGCGCCGAACTCCTTGGGCGACTTGTGCAGGAACATGAACGCATGCTCCAGCCAGGCCAGATCGTCCGCCGTCACGCTGTGCGGGTTCGGATACGGATAGCGCACATGACAGAACACCTCTTTTTGCCCCGTCAGGCACTTGAACTCCTTCATGGACAGGAAGTAGTCCTGGAACACCTTGTGGTCGGGCTCGAACTCGAAACCCACGCGCTCGCCTTTCGGCGTGAATACCACCTGCCCCAAGGTCACCGCCGACCCGTCTGCCCGCACCAGTTCGATCGGGTGCGCACCGCGCAACTCCCAGGCAAACGCCGGCATGGCAAGCACGCCCGCCAACGCCATGGCACTCAGCTTTGCCCCAAGTGTTTTCATCGACATATCGCCCGTCTCCTGTGTGGCCGTCTCATGGTGGCCTTTGGCTAACGATGCATTAGACCGCCCGGGAATGCAAAAGCTGACACATCGATACGAATTTTCGCATCGGGACGCGACGCGCGCCGGCACGGCAGTCGGCGATAGAATGCAGCGCATACCTTCTGAAGGAGTCCCCCGATGCTGATGACCACCACCCCCACCCTCGAAGGCCAGCCCATCAAGCGCTACCTCGGCGTCGTCAATGGCGAGGCCATCATCGGCGCCAACATTTTCAAGGACATGTTCGCGGCGGTGCGCAACGTGGTCGGCGGCCGCGCCGGCGCCTACGAGCGCACGCTCGCCGATGCACGCCAGATCGCCCTCGACGAAGCGGCCGAAGCGGCGCAGAAGCTCGGCGCCAATGCCGTCGTCGGCATCGACGTGGACTACGAAGTGCTGGGCGCCGACAACGGCATGCTGATGGTGTGTGTGAGCGGCACGGCCGTGGTTCTGTGATCGCGTGAGCACCGCCTCGCAGATCACCGCCACGCGCATCCTCGGCCTCGACCCCGGCCTGCGGGTGACCGGCTTCGGCGTCATCGACACGCTCGGCCAGCAGATGCGCTATGTCGCCAGCGGCTGCATCAAGACGAAGGATGGCGAGCTGCCCGGCCGGCTCAAGACCCTGCTCGACGGTGTGCGCGAAGTCATCGCCACCTACCAGCCCGACCAGGTGGCGGTGGAGAAGGTGTTCGTGAACGTGAACCCGCAATCGACGCTACTGCTCGGCCAGGCGCGTGGCGCGGTGATCTGCGGCGCGGTGTCGTGCGATTTGCCGGTGCTCGAGTACACCGCGCTGCAGGTCAAGCAGGCGGTGGTCGGTCATGGCAAGGCGCACAAGGATCAGGTGCAGCACATGGTGCAGCGACTGCTGTCGCTGTCGGACTCGCCCCAGGCCGATGCCGCCGACGCACTGGCCTGCGCCATCTGCCATGCGCATGGCGGGCACGGCCTGGGCGGACTCGCCGCCGGCAAGCGCCGACGCGGCGGCCGGCTGGTGGGGTGAAATTGCTTCACCCCCCTGCGCAAATCACTTCGCTTGTGCGCGCCACGCCGCGCTGACTACCATTCAATCAATAATAACGGGGCCGTTTCGGCTGCGAGGAGACTGAACACATGTCAGAAGTCAGTGGCGGGGCTCGCCCCCGCGTCGGATTGTTCGCCACCTGTGTGATGAACGCCATGCGGCCCAACATCGGCTTTGCCAGCGCCAAGCTGCTCGAAGATGCCGGCTGTGAGGTCGTCGTCCCGGCGGCCCAGACCTGCTGCGGCCAGCCCGGATTCAACAGCGGCGACGAGGCCGGTGCACGTGCACTCGCCAAGAACGTGATCGAAACCTTCGAAGGCTTCGACTACGTGGTCGGCCCCTCGGGTTCGTGCATGGCGACCCTCCGCCATGACTACCCGGATCTGTTCGCCGACATGGCCGACTGGCGCGCGCGTGCCGAGGCCATGGCGGCCAAGAGTTTCGAGTTGCTGTCCTTTCTCACCGACGTGATGGGCGTGACCGAGGTGAACGCCCGCTACGATGGCGTGGTCACCTACCACGACTCCTGTTCCGGCCTGCGCAGCATGGGCGTCAAGGGCCAACCACGGCTATTGCTCGCCAGTGTGCAGGGGCTGGAGCTGCGCGAAATGGCCGACACCGACGTGTGCTGCGGTTTCGGCGGCACCTTCTGCGTCAAATACCCGGAAATCTCCGAAAAGATGGCGGACGACAAGATCGCCAATGCCACCGCCACCGAGGCGCAAACGCTGCTGGGCGGCGATCTGGGCTGCCTGCTGCATCTGGCCGGGCGGCTCAAGCGCCGCGGCTTGCCGGTAAAGGTATTTCACACGGCGGAGGTACTGGCCGGGCTGGCGGACGGGCCGGGCCTGGGCGATGCCAATGAAGGGAGCGCAGCCTGATGGAATTCAGATCTCCGGAATTCAAGGGCCGCGCCGTCCATGCCCTGCACGACGCCAACCTGCAAAAAGCGCTCGGCAAGGCGCGCGGCGGTTTCGTGGACAAGCGCGCCAAGCAGGCGGCCGATCTGCCCGAGTTCGAAGCCCTGCGCGACACCGCGCGGGACATCAAGGACCACGTGCTCGACAACCTCGACCACTATCTCGAAAAGTACGAAGCGGCGGTCACGGCCGCCGGCGGCCATGTGCATTGGGCCGCCGACGCCGAAGAGGCGCGCACCATCATCCTCGATATCTGCCGCAAGGCGGGCGCCAAGCGCATCACCAAGGGCAAGTCGATGGTGTCCGAAGAGATGAGCCTCAACGAGGCGCTGATCGACGAAGGCTACGAGGTGGTCGAGACCGATCTGGGCGAATACATCATCCAGCTCGCCGAGGAACCGCCCTCGCACATCATCGCGCCGGCAGTACACAAGACCAAGGAGCAGATCTCCGACCTGTTCGAAAAACACCACCACACCACGCGAAAAGAAACCGTGCCCGAGCTGGTGGGCGAGGCGCGCGCCGTGCTGCGCGAGAAATACTTCGATGCCGAAGTGGGCATCACTGGCGGCAACTTCCTGGTGGCCGAAACCGGCTCCTCGGTGATCGTCACCAACGAAGGCAACGGCGACCTCACGCAGACGCTGGCGAAAGTGCACATCGTCACCAGCGGCATCGAGCGCGTGGTGCCCACGCTCGACGACGTGTCGACCTTCCTGCGCGTGCTCGCCCGCAGCGCCACCGGTCAGGACACCGAAACCTACACCACCTACTCCACCGGCCCGCGCCGGGCGGGCGATGTGGACGGGCCCGAGGAATACCACGTGGTGCTGCTCGACAACGGCCGCTCCAAGATGCTCGGCACCCGCTTCCAGCCGATGCTGCGCTGCATCCGCTGCGGCGCCTGCATGAACCACTGCCCGGTGTATGGCTCCATCGGCGGCCACGCCTACGGCTGGGTGTACCCCGGCCCCATGGGCTCGGTGCTCACCCCCCTCATCAAGGGCATGGACGGCACCTACGATCTGCCCAACGCGTGCACGCTCAACGGCCGCTGTCAGTCGGTGTGTCCGGTGCGCATCCCCCTGCCCGAATTGATGCGCGAAGTACGCCACAAGCAGTTCCGCAAGGGCATGACGCCCACCGGCCAGAAGCAGGCGCTCAAACTGTGGCGCTACGTCGCCGAGCGGCCCAAGCTGTACCACTTTGCCGAACGCATCGGCGTACGCGTGCTGGCCAGCATGGCCAATGGCAAAGGCAAACTGCGCAGCCTGCCGATGGCCGGCGCATGGACCGCCGCGCGCGATCTGCCGGCCCCCACCGGCCGCACCTTTCTCGAACTGTGGCAAGCCAAGCGGGGTGAAAAATGAGCACACGCGACGCCATCCTCACGGCCATCCGCCAAGGCCTCGGCCGCGGCGAGCTGGACGCCGCCGCCCGCCGCAAACTCGACGAGCGCAGCGCCCATCCACCGCGCCACATCCGCCCGCAGGTGGAAGACGACGACCTCATCGCGCGCTACATCGCCCGCATCGAATCGCGCTCGGCCACCACCGCACGGCTCGGCAACATCGCCCAGGTTCCCGCTGCCGTCGCCGCGCTGGCGGAAAAATACGGCCTGCCCCATGCCGCGGTGGTCGGCAAGGCCGTGGGCGCGTTGAACTGGCCGGAAGGCTGGCGCATTGAACACGGCGCCGCCGGCATCGACACCACGCTGGGCGTTTCCATGGCCTGGCGCGGCGTGGCGGAGACCGGCGCGGTGATGATGTGCTCCGGCCCCGACAGCCCCATCACCCACAACTTCGTACCCGAAACCCACGTGGTGGTGGTGCCCATCGAACGCATCGTGCGCCACTACGAAGACTGCTGGGTGGCCTTGCGCGACGCCGGCAACGCCCCCCCGCGGGCGATGAACTTCATCTCCGGCCCCTCGCGCACCGGCGACGTCGAACAGACCATCGAACTGGGCGCCCACGGCCCGCGGCGGCTGCACGTATTGATCGTGGGTTGAGGCCGGCGCGTCGCCCGACCGTCGTGCCGCGGCACTGGCTACGACAGTTCGAGCGCCTCACGCCTCACGCGAGCGAAGACCATCGCGTCACGCAGGAAGTGCGCGCTGTCCGCCGCGAATTCGTCGTACCGGGCGCGCAGTTCCACGCCACACCCGAGGAAGGCCTCGGGCTTGCTCAGGCGCGAGGCGATGCGATCGAGCGCATATTCGATGGTGTCCACCTCGGCGTAGGACGTGAGCCAATCCGATTCGCTCATGCGCATGACGACACGCCGCGCGCGTTCGGGCAGCCGATGGACATGATCGCGCAGCAACGCGTACTGCGCATTCGCGAATACCGGCAATGGCTCGTCGGGGTGATAGTCGGCCCAGTTGGCGGCCAGAAAGTGATCGTAGAACATGTCCACCATCACGCCGCCGAAGCGCCGCCGCGCGTCGCTCACCCGCGCGCGGGAGGTCTGGAAGGCCAGGTGCGCATCGGCAAAGACATCGATGGCACGATGCAGTTCGGCGCCGGCAGCGATGTCAGCCGGCAGGCCGGCGGGCAGCGGTCCCTTGACGAAGTCGCCGGCAATCGCCCCCAGGCGCATGCCCTTGTCGGGCCCGGCCAGCCACAGGTGGGCAAGGAAGTTCACAAGCCCGGATAGTTCATCGGATCGCCAGCACCCGCGAGGGCCGGCGAATCCAGGTAGTGCTGACCGCAGCGGCCAGACAATCGTTTAGACATGCAACTCTCCTCCCGAATCGGGGCCGGCCCGGTGAAATTTCCGGGCTAAGCGAAACCCGCGCGCAGCCAGTCGATGAAATCGGCCACCTCGGGCCGCGCCGCGTCCTTGGCGGCGCAGGTCACATAGTAGCTGTGCGGTGGCACGGCAGTGATGTCGGACACCGGCACCAGCCGCCCCGCCTCTACCCAGGCACGCGCAAGGCGGTGGGAACACAGGGCCACGCCCAGCCCGACGCTGGCCGCCTCGAGCAGCATGCCCAGATCGTTGAAGGAGACGCCCCGATCCGGTTCCGGCAGGTTCATGCCGGCCGCCTGAAACCAGGCAGACCAAGGGAGCAACGGCGTGCGCAGCAGGGGCGCGCGGACCACATCGTCGAGCGTCTCCAACCCCCATTCGGACACCATGTCGGGCGCCGCGAGCGGGCCGATCTGCTCGTCGAAAAGGCGATGGGCGACGCCATTGAGATTCGAACCGTCGCTCCAGATGATGCTCAGGTCCACCGGCTCGTCGTGGTGGGCAGCCAGCGAGTTGGTCACGTGAACTTC
>JBNKNO010000015.1:0-30051 GCA_050293885.1 Rhodocyclaceae bacterium
GTCAGCGCGGCGGGGATGACCGCCAGATCGACGGGCTGGCCGTGATCGGCGAAACAGTCGAGCAGCGCATGCAGCGCGGTGTCGTTCCAGCCGGCGTCGTCGTCGCGAAAGAAGATCGGCAGGGGCGTGTGTCGCCGGTCGAGGGCGACGCGAACGGGGGTGAGCCAGTCAGCCATGGGCGTACCTCGCGTGGTTGTCGGTGGCGCACAGCCGCGCCAGCCATTCGCTGCTGCGGCGGGCGCCGTCGAGATCGAGTGCGGCGCGGCGGGGGCGGTGGGCCAGGGCGGCGGGGATGAGTTCGGTCAGGGTGTCGGCCAGCGTCGGCGTGGCCGGCGGGGCGCAATGAATGACGCCGAGCCGCAGCAGCGTGTCCGCGCGTCGGCGTTGTTCGTTTTCGCCCGGCGGGGCGTAGGGCACCATGAGCGACGGGACGTCGGCGCTCAGCACATCCAGCGCGGTGTTGTAGCCACACTGGCTGATCGACAGCGCGGCGCGGCGCATCTCGCCGACCATGTCCGGCACGTGCCGCACCAGTTCCACGCCTGTCTGGGCCACGGTCTTTCCCTTGAGCCACTGCCACTGCGCCTCGGGCAGGAAGGGGCCGCAGATCAGTCGCATGCGCAGCTGACGTTGCGGCCACAAGCGGGCCTGGGCGGCGATGGCCGCTTCGAACAGCGGGCCACCCACCTTGCCGCCGCCGGCGGAGACCAGCACATGCCGGTCGCGGCGCACCGGCGTGTCGTCGCGGCGCTCGGGTAGCACGTAGCCGGTGGTGAACACCGGCAGCGTCAGCGGCTTGCGCGGTCGGAAGCTGTCCTCCAGCCGCGCCAGGGTGGGGTCGGCATGGACGAGCACGGCGTCGAAGTAACGTTGCGCCAGCCAGCGCGCGCGGTCGTCGTGTTTCTGCTGGTCCGGGCGTGCATCCACGAGGATGTCGCGCAGCGAGCACACGATGCGGGCGCCGCGAGCGCGCGCCGCGCGGATCATGGGCAGGATCTCGCCGGCGAACTTCTTGCGGCCGAAGGGGAACAGTTCGACGATGAGCAGGGCCGGCTTCAGGGTGGTCGCGGCCTCGACCAGCCGCTGCCGCCGCTGCGCGCGGGCGGCATCCACATCGAGTTCGGCGCTGCGGCTGACCACCGTGTGGCCATCGTCCATGCCCAGCGGCGGCAGATCGACGATGCGCACGCCGGACGGCACGCGGATCCCCTCGGGGAGCGGTCCGCCGTTGAGGAAGACCACCTCGAAGTGTTCGCGCAAGGCTTCGGTCAGCGCGAAGCTGCGGGTCAGGTGGCCGATACCCAGCGAATGCTGACAGTAGAACAGGGCGACAGGTTTCGTGTGCATGATGGTTCCTCTTTGGCGCCTATTGACCCGCGTTGACGAGTTTCAGGTAAGTGCCTTGCTGGGCCAGCAGGGCGTCGTGGGGGCCGGACTCGACCACGCGGCCGTGTTCCAGCACCACCACGCGGTCGTAGCGATTCATGTCGGCGTAGTCGTGGGCGATCACCAGCAAGGTCTTGCCGGCGTGGCGGAGGGCGACCGACTCGTGCATGAGGCGCGCGGAGATGGCGTCCACCGCCGAGGTGGGCTCGTCCATGATCAGGATGGACGGCTGCTTGACGAGCGCGCGCGCCAGGCAGATGCGCTGGCGCTGGCCGCCCGAGAGCGTCGCGCCGCGCTCGCCCAGTTCGGTGTCGTAGCCTTCGGGCAGATCCACGATGAACTCGTGCGCCCGCGCCGCCTGGGCGGCGGTCTCGATGGCCGCGTCGGTGGCGTCCGGGCAGCCGTAGGCGATGTTCTCGCGCACCGACACGCCGAACAGCACGGTCTCCTGGAGGACGATGCCGATCTGCTGGCGCAGGCTCTCGCGGCGGTAGCGGCGGATGTCCACGCCGTCGACGAGGATGCGCCCTTCGGTGGGCTCGTACAGGCGCAGCAGCAGCGCCATGAGGGTGGACTTGCCGGCGCCCGAGGGGCCCACCAGCGCCACCCGCTCGCCCGCGCCGATGCGCAGGTTCACCCTGTGCAGCACGGGCTGGCCGTCGTCGTAGGCGAAGCTCACGTTGTCGAACACGATTTCGCCGCTGCATTGGCGCAGCGTGAGCGCGTCGGGCGCATCGTCCGGCTCCGGCGCGATCGACAGGATGTCGCTGATGCGTCCGGCGCTCACCGCCGCGCGGGAGAACTTGGCGGACAGCCGGCCGAGATCCTTCACCGGCTTGAACAGGCTGCTCACGTAGGCCATGAAGATCAGCAGTTCGCCCGGCGTGAGCGCGCCGCTCACCACCTGGCGGGCGCCCACATACACGGTGACGGCGGTGCCCAGCGCGCCGATGAGCACGATGGCGCGGGTGATGGCGCCGGTGCTGCGCGCGGTGCGCACGCCGGCCTCGAAGTTGCCGGTGATCTCTTCGCGAAAGCGCTGCGCCTCGATCTGTTCGCGGCCGAAGGCGCGCACCAGCGAGATGGTCGACAGCACTTCGCCCAGCCGCGCTGCCATCGCGCCCTCGTAGCGGCGCTGCGCCCGCACCGAGGCCTTGACGCGCCGGTTGAGCACATAGATGACGAACAGCATGGGCGGCAGGGTGGTGCTCACCACCAGTGCCAGTGTGGTGTTGAGGGCGAACATCACCGCCAGCATGGCGATCAGGGTGAGCCCGTGCGCGGTGAAAGTGAGCGCCCACTCGGCAAACACGTCGCGCAGCAGGTTGGTGTCGCTGGCCACCTTGGTGATCAGCTCGCCGCTGCGGGCGCGGTGGTGGAAGCCCAGCGACAGCCGTTGCAGATGCGCGAACAGCGCGCTGCGCAAACGCCAGGTGATGTAGTGCCCCACTTTCGCGGTGGCATGCACCTGAACATAGGCGCAGGCGCCGGCGAGCAGGGCGATGAGCGCGATGGACGCCGCCATGACGAGCAGCGCCGTGGCATCCCCTTGGGCGAGCAGCCCGTCGACCGGCGCGAGCACGGCGGGCAGCGGTTTGTCGAGCAGGATGTGGTCGAAGATGATCTTGATCGGCCAGGGCGCGAGCAGGTCGGTGAGCATCACCCCGGCCAGCGCGCACACCGCCAGCACCAGGGGCGCGCGCATCTGGCGCAGGCATTCGAGGACCAGGGCGCGGAGGGGGCGAGGGGCGTCTTTCATGCGATCACCGTGTCGTGGGTAGTGAGGGGCAGCCGAGGGGAGGCGGCGAGCTGCAGCGCGTGGCGGCAACGCGCCGGCCAGCCGGCGTGGCTGCGCACGAACTGGCTGTAGGCCTTGCGCAGCAACAGGCTGCGCAGGTGCCAGTCGAACAGCTCGGGGTCGTGAAGATCGCCCGCGCCGGCGCGCCAGTGGTGCATGAGTGCGTCGATCAGCGGTTGCCAGTCGTGGCCGTCGTGGCGGCACAGCAACTGGCTGATGAAGTCGGCCAGATCGCGCCCGGCCTCCGCCTGGCACAGGTTGTCGTAGTCGAACACGGCGACGCGCCCGTCGCGCCACAGCATCTGGTCGATGTGACAGTCACCGTGGGTGGGGACGTTCGGCAGCGTGCGGTCGGGTACGGCGTCGAGCGTGGCGAGCGCGGCATCGAGTGCCGGGCGCAGGGCCGGATCGGCGAGTAGCAGCTTCTTGTGCCACTTGTGTGCGTCGGCGAGGATCGCCTCGCGGCTCAGCGCGGCACCCAGGCGTGGGCCGTGGCGGCTCAGGTCGAGCAGCGCATTGACGAGGGCCTCCGCACCGGCGCCGGTGGCGCGCCAGTGCGTCGCCAGCGCCGTGCCGGTGACGGTGTGCTGGCGCAGGCAGGTGGCGTCGTCGTCCAGCGGCGCGCCGATCAGGAAGGCGGCGGCGCGCGTCTGGCTGGCCTGCCACAGTGCACCGAGGGTGGCGCGGGCGGGGGCCAGACGGTCGTCGGCATAGCACTTGGCGAAATGGTCGGGGCGGTTGTTCAGGGCGGGAAAATGCGCGGTGCAGTGCTCGCCGGGCTCGATGCGCACGATGCGCCCGCCGCCGGCGAGGAAATCGGCCCAGGGCGCCTGGCTTTCGAGCGGCTGGATGCGCAGGGTGCCGGGGATGCCGCCCGGTTGGGCGTTCATCGCGCCATGCCACCACTGCGTGCGGGTCTCGCCGCGCGGCCCGTGCCATTGCGCCGACCACACCACGTCGAGCCACGGCCCGCCCTGCGCCAGCAATCGTTTGGAGATGCGACGGCGGCTGTGCATGGGGCGCACCGCGCCGAGGTGCCAGACGCCCGGCGCGGGGACGGTGAGCCGCCAGGCGACGAGCTCCGCCGCATGCTCGGGGCTGGTCAGGCGGGCGGCCAGATCGTCCATCAGTGCCATGGCGCACCTCCGTCCAGCGCGAACAGGTCGCCGGTGCGGGCGATGGCCTCGGCGAGCGCGACGAGTGCGGGGATCAGTGCCGGGCGGCCGGTCTTGAGGTTGGTGGCGCAGCGAAAGGCGCGTTCGCTCAGGAGTGCATGGGCCGTTGCCCAGGCGAGCGCGTGCCGGCTCACTCGCGGCCCCCCCGCGCTGTGATAAGCGTCGAGCAGGGCGCCGAGCGCATCGAGCGTGGCGTCCAGCGGCTGCCCGGCGAGCGCGGCGCGGTAGAGGCCGTCGGCCGCCCAACTGCCGAGCTCGATGGCCGCCGGCCCCCGGCGCATGCCGTCCAGGTCGATGAGATGCAGCGCATCGCCGTGTACGAGGAGGTTGCGCGGATGCAGGTCGCCATGCAGGCAGGCGGAGAAGTCCAGCGTGGGCATGGTGTGGAACAGGTGGTGCAGCAGCCGGTCGACGCGCTCGGCGAGGTCCGGGTGGAGCGCCGCGATGGCGTGGGCGCGTGAGCGGGCCGCGCTGAGCTCGGGACGCGCCAGCATTTCGGCCGGAACGCCGTCGACGCCATGCAGCGCCGCGAGTTGTTCGCCGAGGCGTCGCGCGAGTGCCGGCGAACCGCAGGCTGCGTGATCGAGCAGCGCGGTGCCGGCGACGGCCGACTGCCAGCGCAGGCCGAGTGCGGGGTCGATCGCCAAGGCGTCCGGCACGTTCAGGCGCCCCTCGCGCACCAGTGCGCTGTGCGCCAGCGCCAGGAGTTGGCGGTGAGCGCGTGCGTTGTCGGCAGTACGGCGGTCGAGCTTGGCGTAAGCCGTGGGGCCATCGTGGTCATCCACGCGCACGCAGGCGCGCGACTCGGGCACGTATTGCACGAGCTGCACGGCCTGCGCCCGGTGCGCGCCGAGGGCGTCGGCATGGGTGGCCAGGGCGAGCAAATCGGGCAGGGTGGCGAGGGAGGGGTCGTCCGGCACGGCCCAGCCGAAAAAGCCCAGGGCGGGGTCGGCGAACGGCGCGGGGGCGTGGACGGCGCCGGGGCGTTGCAGATGCCGGGCGAGGCGTCGTGCGGCGTCGGCCGAATCACACAAGCGTCCGGCGGCAGTCATGCGCACCATGCCGGCGGGGGTGCGGACCTGAAGCTGGTAGGACAGGGTGGCGTTGCGCCCTGGGCGATACTTGATTCGCAGCGGCTGGCAGTCGGTGACGGCGACGTCGTCGGACTGCCAGGCACGCGCGAACACGCCGGCCATGGTGGCGCCATCAAGCGCCTGGCCGAGGCCCGGCAGGGCGTTGTCGATGGGGGCGCTGACGGGGTTCATGACGGGCGTCCCAGTGGGACCGGGCGGCCGTTCCAGCGCAGGCGGGCGCCGGCATTGGCGTGGGCGTGCAGAAGGCGGCCGTCGAGGGTGGTGCGCAGCCACAACCAGCGACCGGCGAAGCGGCCGTCGGGCAGCTCGATGTGCGACGGGGTGGGCTGGGGGTCGTTGGCGGCGACCCAGAGGTCGCAGCTGCCGCGGCTGTGGTCGACGATGCGCAGCGAGGTGATGGCGTTCACGTCGTGGTCGCCGGCGATGTGGGTCAGTTCGAGTTGCGGCGGCGCATCGCGGAACGGGACGACGACGGTGGCGAAGCGTGCGCGGGTGTCGTGGATGCGCGTGCACAGGCGCGGCGCCGCCCGCTTTTCGCCGTAGCGATACGAGACCCAGGCCGCTTCGAGTTGCTGCGCGCTTGCCAGTTCGGCGGGCTGGGCGATGAGCACGCCGGGAGCGATCCATTGCGCCGCCGTGTCGGGGTGGCGGGCGGTGGCGTCCTGGGCGTGTTCGTTGAGCTGGAAGCGCAGCGCGTAGTCGTGCGGCGTCGGCGCATCCAGCGCGTCGAGCACCAGCCAGTAGTGGCCGGCGACGGCGACGATGCGGCGCTGATGGAAGGCGTCGTATTCGTGGCTCTGGGCGCTGCCGTGCAGGTAGGTCCAGCCTTCGCGTGGGTCGAGTTCGTGCAGGCAGGTGTCTGGCGCCGGGCCGCGCACCTTGTGGCGCACCGCGCCTTCGCCGTGGCGGGTGATGCCCTTCACCGGGCGGGGTTCGTAGCGCGTCTGGTTGCGGCCATCGACGCACACCGTGTTGTGCGCGGCGGTGCCGCGAAAGTGGATGCGCCAGTTGATCGGCCCGGCTTCCGAGTAGGTATAGCGGCCCGGATCGACCACCAGCGAACGGCCGTTGGCCGCCAGTTCGATCGACAGCGCGTCGAAGTGGCCGTGATTGCCTTCGCCCAGCGGGCCGCAATCGAAACACAGGAAGTGCGCGTCGGTGTCGAGCCGGCCGGGCGTGCCCCAGCGGTCGCGGACGAGGGTGTAGCCGGCGTCGGGAAAATGGGCGACGCACTCGGCGGGTGGTGTGCCTTCGCCCCCGCCGCTGGCGACGTAGCGCAGGTCGTCGCGGTCGTACAGTTGTGCGCCGAGGCGCAGCACCTCCTGGAAACCGCGCGCGTCACCGTCGGAGAAGCTGGGGATGGCGCCGTCGGGTTTGTGGCTGTGCAGGCAGAAGTTCAGCGCGCGATTGAGCGCGGCGTCGGCCTCGGCGGGGAAGGGGATGTCGTTGAGCGCGGCCAGGCGGCGCACGTTGAGATTGTTCTTGGTGACCAGCTGGTGGTAGTCGGTGGACAGCTCGATCTGCACGCCGTCGGGCAGCAGGTCGGTGTCGATGTTCTCGATCAGGCGGGTCAGCGCGAACTCGCGCCAGAACGCCGCTCGCCGCATTTCCGGGAACACTACCGAGGCCAGGAAGATGGCGACCAGTTCGAGGGTGCGGTGGTTGCGCTTGGGGGTGAGGTTGTCGCACAGGTAGTCCACCTGCACCGCCAGCGCGGCGAGCATGCGGCGATGAAAGGCCGGGTCGACGCCCGCGTGTGGGCAGGTGCTGACCGCGCGGTAGTAGCTGTAGATCCAGTTCTGCACGCGGCGGCCGGTGACGTCGGCGGCGATGAAGCCCGGCGGCACCTGCTGCATCCAGCCGTCGATCAGGTGCATCCAGGCGTCCACATGGCGGCGCTCGCCGCTGCGGGCGAAACGCTCCGCCAGCCCGACCAGGTAGTAGCCCTTGTGCAGCAGGATGTGCCATTCCACGTCCGCGCTCGGATTGTCGAGCCAGTTCATCGGCTCGGGCAGGACATGGGTTTCGCCGTTGAAGGTGAACACGTTGTCGAGGATGGCGTCGAGCTTTTCCGGGCGCGTCTCCTCGGCGTCGGCGACGGCGAAGTAGCGCACCGGCCGCGGGCCGCGGAAATGGGCCAGCAAGGCCGCGTCGTCCATGGCGCACCAGGGGGCGAGAAAGGGCTCGGCCTCGGTGTACGCCAGCGCGTACTCCGGCGCCAGGCGCGTGCGTTCCGGCGCGTTCATGCGCTGGCCTGCGCGGCAAGGGCGGTGGCCGGGGCTGCGGCCATCTGGGCGAGGAACAGGTCGCGCAGGGCGATGGTGGTGCGGCGCGAGTCGAAGCGCTCGCAGATTCGCGCTCGACCGGCCGTCGACAGCCGCGCATGCAGGACGTCGTCGGTCAGTACGCGTTGCAGGGCGTCGGCCAGCGCGTCGGGGTCGGCGGGCGGCACCAGCAGGCCGTGGGTGTCGGCGTCGATCAGCTCCGGGATGCCCGAGATCGGGGTGGAGACGACCGGCACGCCCATGGCCATCGCCTCGGCCAGCACGTTGGGGATGCCGTCGCGGTCGCCGTCGGCCATGACCTGGCAGGGCAGGGCGAACACGCGCGCGTCGCGGTAGATCTCGCGCAACATGTCCTGGGTGACGGCGCTGCGCAGTTGCACGCAGCCTTCCAGCGACAGGCGCCGGATCTGTGCCGCCATGGCCTCGCCGGCTTCGCCCGGCTCGCCGACGATCACGCAGCCGAAGCGGATGCCGCGACGCTTGAGGCGGTCGCAGGCGTCGATGAGGAATTCAAAGCCTTTCTTGTGCACGAAGCGGCCCACCGAGAGAATCAGCGGCGCGGGGTTGCTGCGGCGCGGGGCCGGGGTGAAGTAGTGGGTGTCGAGCCCGTGGTAGATGGTGTGCACCACGCTGGCGTCGGGGGCGCGCTCGCGCAGCACGGCGGCGTTGGCGGCGGTGCAGGTGGCCACGAAGCGCGCCGCGCCGAGCTTGCGTTCGAGCAGATCACCGGGGTTCAGTTCGGCCTGGTAGATGTCCTTGGCGTGGGCGGTGAAGCTGAAGGGCAGGCCGGTGAGGCGGCTGACGAACCAGGTGATGGTGGTCACCCCGTGGCAGAAGTGCCCGTGCAGATGGGCGACGGACGGGTCATCGAGCAGGGCGCGGGCGATGTGACCGGCTTGCAGGAATTCCTTGATGAACACCTTGCGCAGCGCGAACGGCGACTTGCGGTAGCGCCAGCTCATCGCCAGCGCGCTGGCGGCGGTGCGCAGGTAGCGCCAGGGGTGGGCGCGCGCCACCCGCCGGTGGGCGGCGGCGAAACGCGGCAGATTGTCGAACAGCCAGCGCGGCAGCGTGTGACCCGACAGGCTGGTGGCCCTGGGCAGGTAGTTGCAACGGGCGCGGATGGCGCGAACCACCGGATGCGACTTGGGCTCCTTCTCCTGCTTCACCGAGAACAGGCGCAGGCGCAGGCCCATGGATTCGAGCAGGTGCACTTCGTTGGCGATGAAGGTTTCCGACAGCCGCGGAAACCCCATGATGATGTAGGCGATGCCCGGCGTGCCCTCAGGCGGCGCTGGCGGCGTCGCGGGCCGGCGCATGGGAATCAGCGGGGTGACAGGTGCATTCATCGTCGGTCTCCAGAAAGCCGCGCAGCAGGGCGAGGTTTCGGTCGTTGTCGAAATGGGTGGTGACGGCGTCGCGACCGGCGCAGGCGAGCGCCTCCGCGAGTCGGGGGTCGTCGAGCACGCGCGCGATGGCCCGGGCCAGCTCGGGGGGCTGGTCAGGGGGAACGAGCAGGCCGGTGCGTTCGTGCCCGACGACTTCGGGGATGCCCGAGACGGGGGTCGAAATGACCGGTACCCCCATGGCCATGGCTTCGAGCAGCACGTTGGGGATGCCGTCGCGATCGCCGTCCGCGCCGATGCGTGAGGGCTGTACGAAGACGCTGGCGCGCGCGTAACGGGCGATGACGTCTTCGCGCGCGAGCTTGCCGGCGAGCTGGACGTGGTCGCCGAGGCCGGCCTGACTGATCTGCTGGCGCAGGGCGGCTTCCTGGTCGCCGTAGCCGACGATCTCGCAACGGAAGCGCCGCCCGTTGGCGTGCAGATGGCGGCAGGCTTCGATGAGGGTGTCGAAGCCCTTTTTCTCCTTGAGTCGCCCCACCGCGAGAATCAGCGGCGTCGCCTCCGCCCCCCGGCGCAGCAGGGGCGAGAAGCGCTCGGCGTCGACGCCGTGGTACATGCGGTGCAGCGGCGCCTCGGGCGCCAGCGCGGCGAGGGTCTTGCGGTTGTATTCGGTGCAGGTCACGGTGAAACGCGCGGCGCGCAGCTTGCGCGCGAGGTCCTGCGGGTCGGACAGGTAGATGTCCTTGGCGTGGGCGGAGATGGAAAAGCTCACGCCCAGCGCGCCGGCCTGTTCGGCCACGTCGGCCGGGGCCGAGATGAAGTGGGCGTGCACATGGGTGATGCCGTGACGGCGCAGATGATCCGCCAGCCAGCCCCCGCGCGCGAAGTCGCCCAGCGCGTCGCGCCGCAGGGCCGCGCAGAGGGCCGACAGATAGCGCAGCGGCCGACGCAGCGCGAGGCGGCCATGGGCGAAGAGCAGCGCCGGTGCCGTCCGCAGCGCGGGTGCCGGAATGTGGAAGGCCGGGGCGCGCACGCGGCTGATGGCGTCGTGCGCGATGTCGTCCGTCGGCGGCTGCAGGGCATAGATCTGCAAAGGCGTGCCGGCGCGTTCCAAACCCAGCACCTCTTCGAGAATGAAGGTCTCGGAGAGCTTGGGCCAGGTCTTTACCAGCAGGCCGGTGCGGCCAGGCTGGGCGTGTTTGCCTGCCATGCGCGGGGGCTCCCTGCGTGGGTTGCGGATTTGGCGGCGGTCGACTCGGTGGCCAGCTCCTCATTCGCCAACTCATTTGCCAGCCGAGCAGCCCGCGAATCGAGCATGGCGAAGATTTCGCGCGCGACGCCGTCCAGGCCGTCCAGCGGGAGGGTCTGCGGCAGCGGCGTGTGGCGCGCCTCGATTTCTTCGCGCACGCTGGCTATGAGGTTCGCCGGGGTGAGGGCGTCGGGGTGCACATAGCGCAGCAGGCCCAGTGCGGCCAGGCGCTCGGCGCGGATGCACTGTTCCTGGACCGGGCGCACGCGCGGGACCACCACCGCACGCCGGGCAAGCGTGAGCACTTCGCACACGGTGTTGTAGCCGCCCATGCTGACCACCACGTCGGCGGCGCTCATGAGCGACATCATGTCGTCGGAGAAGTCCTGACGGGTGATCTGGGGCAGGGCGTCGGCGCGCTTGGCCAACGCCACTCGCCGGGCCTCCGCCATTTCCGGCCCGAACACGATGTGGCTGCGTGGGCGCTGCGCGGCCGGGGTCTGCTCAAGGGCGTCGAGCCAGGTTTCGACCAGACGGTCGCCGTCCTCGCCGCCGCCGGGGGTGACCAGCACCAGCGGTGTGCCGTTGATGATGCCCAGCTCCCCGCGCACCTGTTCGCGGCTCTTGCGGCCCGGCGGGCGGCCGATGTAGCCGCAGAACTGCACCTTGCCGGCCGCGCAGGCGGGGAAGGCGTACTCCTCGCGCAGATCGAACACGTTGGACTGGCCGACCACGAGCACCGCGTCGTAGTGGGTGTCGATGGCGTCGAAGTAGCGGTTCTTGCGCCATATCCGCTGGGTGGCCTCGGGGCTGTCGAGGATGTCGCGCAACAGCAGCACGAGTTTGGGGCGGTGCATGCCCGCCGGAAGGCTGGCCAGCGCGCCGCCCAGTTCGTCCTCGACGCCGAACGGTTTCTTGTCCACCAGGATCAGGTCGGGGGCGAAGTCTTCGATGGTGCTGCGGATCAGGTTGGCACGCAGGCGCACCGTCGGCGCCAGCGCCATGTCCAGAAAGCGCGCGCCGTAGGTGCCGGCGGTGTTGCGGGACAGGCACGGGAGCTTGACGTAGTCGATCCGGTCGGGAATGCGGAACGCGTGCAGCATGGGGGAGCCGGTGATGATGAGCACCGAGAGTGCCGGGTCCGTCTGGACCAGGTGGCGCGCGATCTCCAGCATGCGGCGGATGTTGCCGAGGCCGAAGGTGTCGTGCGAATAAATCAGTAGGCGTTTCATGGCCGCTTCTCCTGTCGGGGCGCCCCGGTACCGTTGTTGCGGCGGGGCGGCAATGGAGATGCAAGTGCCGGGCCATGTGATGCCAGTGTGTTAAGCCAATGAAATATCGAGAGAAATTTATCGGGAAAATGCGGTGTAACATCTCTGGGTGGGGCAAATCCCCAATTCTTGGGGGGGCGCCCCCAGCGCGATACGAAATGAGACACGGCGATTCGGAATAGGCGGCAGGTGGCGCGTGTTGGCTAATGAAGGCGCGAATACGCGCATGCGCTCCCACTGAGACAGACACGGAAGATTCATTCATGAGCAGGGCCATACTGATCGTTGAAGACGAGGCCACCCTGGCCAAGAACATGCGCATCTACCTGACGCGCGAGGGCTTCGAGGTGCGGGTGGCGGAGACGGCTGAAGAGGGGCTGGCCGTGCTCGATGTGTTCCGCCCGGATGCGGTGGTGCTCGACTTCAACCTGCCCGGCATGGATGGCATCGAGGCCATCGAGCGGATCAAGGCGGAGGCGCCCGAGGCGCACGTGATCATGGTCACCGGGCACGGCAATGTGGAACTGGCGGTGGAGGCCATGAAACGCGGCGCCTTCGACTTCCTCACCAAGCCGGTGCCGCTGGCGAAGCTCAAGGTGCTGCTGGAGAAAGCCTTCGGCGAGGTGCAGCGCGACAATGCGCTGGCCTACTATCAGCGCCGCGATGCGCAGCAGACGGATCTGGACAGCCTGCTCGGCGAGTCGGCGCCGATGCGTGCCTTGAAGAGCACATTGCGCCAGGTGCTGGCGGCCGAAGCGCAGTTGCGCGATGCCGATGCGCCCGCCGTACTGGTGCTCGGCGAAACCGGCACCGGCAAGGAGGTGGTGGCGCGGGCGCTGCACTTCAACGGTCCGCGCCGCGACAAGCCCTTCGTGGAACTGAACTGTGCGTCCATCCCGGCGCAACTGCTCGAATCCGAGTTGTTCGGCCACGAGCGCGGTGCCTTCACCGACGCGCGCGAGCGCAAACTCGGCCTGGTGGAAACCGCCGAGGGCGGCACCCTGTTTCTCGACGAGATCGGCGACATGGACACCGGGCTACAGGCGAAGCTGCTCAAGCTGCTCGAAGAGAAAACCGTGCGCCGGGTGGGCAGTCTGCGCGATCAGCCGGTCAATGTGCGCATCGTCGCCGCCACCCACCGCCCGCTCGAAGCGCTGGTGCAGGAGAAGTGTTTTCGCGCCGACCTCTACTACCGCCTGCGGGTGGTGCAGCTGACCCTGCCGCCGCTGCGTGATCGCGGTGGCGACATCCTGCGCCTGGCCGAGCATTTCATCGCCGAGCACGCACGGCGCTATGGCAAACCGCCCCCCGTGCTCACGCCCGCCGCGCGCAATGCGCTGGAGCGCCACAGCTGGCCGGGTAACGTGCGCGAACTGCGCAACGTGCTGGAGCAGGCCGTGCTGCTGTGCGCCGACGGCCGCATTGACGCCGCCCAACTGACGCTCACCAGCAGTGCCGCCGATCTGGCCGGCGCGAGCCCCGGCGCGGGGGCGACCGCGACCCTGGCGGATATGGAACGGCAGATGCTGCTGCGCGCGCTCGAGCGCAGCGCCTGGAATGTCTCGCGTGCGGCGCGGGATCTGGGACTGACGCGCGATACCCTGCGCTATCGCATCGAGAAGCTCGGACTGTCCCCGACGCCCGATTTCCCCTGATCGCGACGACCAGGGTGAATCGCTTGCCCGTTAGCGGCTCGTCGCGGCCGGTTGTGGGGTGAAGAAGGCGGGCAAGGCGAGCACCGCTTCGGCGACGTCGGCGAGGCGGCGGTTCTGGTCCATGGAGGTCTTCTGCAGCATCTTGTAGGCGGCTTCTTCGGTGAGATCGAAGCGCGCCATGAGCACGCCCTTGGCGCGTTCGATGACCTTGCGTTCGTTGAGCGCGCGCCGGGCCGAGTCGAGCTCGGTTTCCATGTTGGCGATGCGCTCCGACTGCGCTTGCAGCACCTCGATGATGGAACGCTCCACCGCCGGCGCGCCGCCCTCCAGCGGGGTGAAGCGCAGCGCGTGGTCGATGGGGATGTTGGGGTCGAAGAAGCGGTCGGCCACGCCCGCACCGGGTGGCGGGCTGTTTTTCAGTTGCTCGAGCAGGCCTTCGGAGTCCTGCAGCGCGCGTTCGGCCTGGGCGATGAGCTCGGCGCATTGCGTCTGCAGGCGTTCGACCTGAAGGCATTGCAGCGACCACATCGCGGCGATGCGGTCGGAGCAGCACTCGAACCACTTGTCGCTCTGCTCGGGGTCGAGCTCGGTGCCCGGCCTGGCGCTGCACAGCACGCGACGGAAGCGCTCGAGCGCGACCACGTAGGGGGCGACATGCATCTCCTGCCAAGGCGCGAGCGAGACCTCATCGGCAAACTCGCAATACACCTGAAAGTTGCGTTCCTGCGCGTCGATAAGGCCGAGCAGTCGCTGCTGGTGCGGGGCGTCGCAGATGCCGGAGGCGAACATGGCGGCGCCCACGGCGCGCTCTTGCCCGGCCAGCTCCTTGCCTTGAACGAAGTTGAACAGCGCCACCAGCGGACGTGAAACATCCGGATGAACCGTGGTGTCGGCGACCTCGAAGATGAGCGACGCCAACCCGGAGATGAGCCGGCTGATGGCGGCGACGGCTTCGTCGGCGCTGAGCTTCTGGGCGTCGATCTGCGCGCGCAGCGCGGGGAGTGCGTCGAGGCCGAGCAACACCCAGGCCATCAGCGAATAGAGTTTGGCGCTGCCGTATTTGGATTGCTGCAACTGGGCATCGAAGCTGGCGCGCAGCTGCGCTTCACGTTCGCGCGAGGCGTCGATGAGGTCCCGCCGGGTGTCGCCGAAGCGTTGCCCGCCCGAGGCGAGAAACAAACTGGAGGCGCCGCGCTCGTTTTGCAAGGCATGGATCAGATGGCCGATATCGCCCACCAGTTGGGCGCGCGATTCGAGGTGCCGAAGCTCCTCGATTTCGTGCTGCTTGGCGACCAGAACGATGTTGGAAACGGTCAATTCCATGGGGGCGATCGATGCGTCCGAAGTAACTGTGTTGGCATGGCCGTCGGCCGTTTGGCCGTTCGGTGATTTGTCGAGTATCTCATTGTTTTGTCAGCGATACGATGGTCCGGCGCTAGTGATTCATGGCGAATTGAACGAGGTTGAGAAGCAGTAGGCAGATGGCGAGAACTTTCCAGAATCGGGCCGGATCTTTTTCCAGCAGCGGCCGGCGTTGCAGGTCGGCTTCGAGCAGCGGATTGGGCACGGTGAAGTCCTGCGCGAACTCCGAAAAGGCTTCGTAGCGATAGCGTGGATTGGGCTGCAGCGCCTTGCGCAGACAGGCCTCGACCCACACCGGCAGCTCGTGTCGGCGGTGACGCGCCGGGATGTACTTGAGCTCGGTGTAGGAGCCGAGGCTGACGCGCTTGACGGCCGGTTCGTCGAAGGGCAGCTGGCCGGTAATCATTTCATAGACGATCACCGCCAGAGAAAACAGGTCGGCGCGAAACGAGCCGGGCTCGCCCATGAGGTATTCGGGCGCCACGTAATTGACGCTGCCTTGCGGCACCGATTTGTCGAGCGGCGAGGCGATCTCGTCGGTGCCGGCGATGAGCACGGTGCCGAAGTCGAGAATCTTCACCGTGCCGTCGCGGTTGATCATGATGTTCTCGGGCTTGAGATCCTGATGCACCATGTCGGCCCGTTGAAAGGCGCGCAGGCCGGCGATCACCTGTTTGACGATGGCGCGCACGGCGTCGAGCGGCGGGGCCGGGTTGTCCTGCATCCACTCGCGCAGGTTCATGCCCTCGATGTGCTCGCCGAGGTAGTACATGAACTGCTTCTCGCGCGGGCTCTTGTAGGTCTTCATCACGTTGGGGTGGTCGATGCGCTGACCGACCCACTCCTCGCGGATGAAACCGTCGAGGTAGAGCGCGTCTTCGGTGAAGTTCCCGGACGGCGCCTTGAGCACGTAGTGGGCGCCGGTTTCGGTGTCCTTCACGCGGTACATGTGGCTGCGCGTGCCGGAGAAGATCACCTCCAGCACTTCGAAGCCGTCGATCTTGTTGCCCGGCGCCAGCACCGGCGGGATCGGCCGCTGCATGAGGCGGCGGTGGGTTTCCTCCAGGGTTTCGAGCGGCAGGGCGTCGATGGCGACGATCAGCACCGACAGGTTGTCGTCCGAGCCGGCGGCCAGGGCCTCGTCGACCATCGTGCGGGCGATGGTTTCGAGTGTGTCGTCGGTGGCCAGCAAGTCGCGCAGCCGGGTCGCCGACAGGAAGCCGTGCACGCCGTCGGTGGTGAGCAGGATGCGGTCGCCGAGCGCGACTTCGCGGGTCAGGTGATCCACTTCGAGGTGGGTGTCGGCCCCCAGCGCGCGGGCGAGGAATTCGCGCCCGCCTTCGCTCATGACGTGATCGCGGGTGAGGCAGTCGAGCGAGGCGCCGTGCTGATGCCAGATGCGCGAGTCGCCGGCATGAAACACATGCACGGTGTTGGACTTGATCACCGCCGCTGAGAAGGTGGTGAGCAGGCTGTCCCGGGTGCCGTGGCGGGCGGCGTTCTGGCGGAACACCCACTGATTGAGGCCGTTGAGCACCGTGCCGGCGGCCTTGCGCACGCTCCAGGTGGGCGGGGTGGAAAAGTAGTCGGCAATGAAGCCGGTGACCGCCATCTGGCTGGCAATTTCCGAGTCGGCCGCGCTGCTCACGCCATCGCAGATGACGGCGGCCGCGCCTTTCAGGGCACGCTCGCCACTGCCTTCCGGCAGGTGGGCGGCGAACGCGTCCTGATTGACGGGCTTCTTGCCGGCGATGGAATGGCCGCCAAAGCGGACAACGAGTTCGGTGCTCATGATCGGGTGGGCAACTCCGTGTCGTTCAAGTGGCCGGCGGGGTGTCCTGGCGCATTATCCGGCCGCGGCATCGTCAGGCAAAGCGACGCGGGCGACCAGAAACCTGGCCGCCCTTGCCCCGGGGCCTTCCGAGCAACCGACATGCGGACCCCTCCGTGCCGGCTGTGCGGTTGCGCCCCTCCCTCAACCGACGTGGATCAGTTCCACCGAGCCGTCCTCGCGAATCTCGGCCATGTGGCCCTGGGGTTCTTCCATGAACAGCAAGGTCACGAAGCCGAGTACGGCGGTGGCGGCAATGACCAGGAAGAAGGTTTCGTAGCTCACCAGCGACAACACGGTGAGGTACACCACTGCCCCAACGTTGCCGTAGGCGCCGGTCATGCCGGCGATCTGGCCGGTGAGGCGGCGCTTGATGAGCGGCACGGCGGCAAACACCGCGCCTTCGCCGGCCTGCACGAAGAAGGAGCAGGCCATGGCGACCACCACGGCGACCCACAGCGGCCAGCTGGCGCTGGTCATGGCCATCATGGCGTAGCCGCCCGCGAGGCCGGCGGTGAGGATGAGCAGCGTCTTCTTGCGGCCGAAGCGGTCGGAGATCCAGCCGCCGCCGGGGCGCGACATGAGGTTCATGAAGGCGTAGGCCGAGGCCACCAGGCCGGCCTTGACCGGGTCGAGGCCGAAGGTTTCGCCGAAGAACAGTGGCAGCATCGAGACCACCGCCAGTTCGGAACCGAAGGTGGCGAAGTAGAGGATGTTGAGCACGGCCACCTGCTTGAACTTGTAGCGGTGCATTTCCGGTACCGGCGTGTGGAAGATCTCGTGATTGACGCGCCAGGCACCGTAGCAGTCATACACGAAGATGGCGGCCAGACCGATGTAGATGCCGACTGCCGCAGCATTGGAGAGAATGCTGACGCCCGACGGCGAGAGCTTCCAGGTGAGCACGGCGAGCGCGGCGTACATCGGAATCTTCATGATCAGCAGGAAGAAGAAATCGCCCTTGCTGGTCACTTCCATGCCGCCGCTCTTCTTGGGCTTGAAGTAGGTCGAGCCTTTCGGGGTATCGCTGACGTTCGCATACCAGATGAAGGAGAAGATCAGGCTCAGTGCGCCGGTCAGGCCGATGGCGTAGCGCCAGCCGTCCTCGCCGCCGAACATCAGCGCGATGGTCGGCAGCAGCATGGCCGCGGCGGCGGAGCCGAAGTTGCCCCAGCCGCCGTAGATGCCCTCGGCGGTGCCCAGCTCGTTGGCCGGGAACCACTCGCTCACCATGCGAATGCCGATCACGAAGCCGGCGCCGATGAAGCCGAGCATGAAGCGCGCGATGGCGGCCTGGGTGAAGGTGTCGGCCAGCGCGAACATGAAGCAGGGAATCGCCGAGACGAACAGCAGCGCGGCGTAGGTGATGCGCGGGCCGTACTTGTCGGTGAGCATGCCGATGAGGATGCGCGCCGGAATGGTGAGCGCCACGTTGAGGATCAGCAGCGTCTTGAGCTGCGCCTTCTCGAGCCCGAGCGAGGCGCCGATGGCCCCGAGCATGGGCGCGTGGTTGAACCACACGAAGAAGGTGATGAAGAACACCATCCACGACAGATGGAGAATCTTCATCTTGCCGGTGAAGGAAAACAGGTTGAAGCCTTTCTCTTGGCTCATGGGGCACCTCTGCAATCAATCAAAAATCTTTTATCAAGGCCCGTATTTTGTTTTTTCGGGCTCGACGAGTCCCCCGCGGGCGAATGCTCGCCTGCGTTGTCGTGCGCGGGGGGATGCGTGTTGTCTAGACCTGGAGCAGCACCGCGCCGTCTTCGACCTTGACGGCAAAAGGCTTGGTGCAGCCGACGTCGGGCGCCGCCGCTTCGCCGCTTTCCAACTGGATCTTCCAGTTGTGCAGCGGGCAGGTGACGCTGCGGCCCGAGACGATGCCCTGCGACAGCGGCCCGCCCTTGTGCGGGCACTTGTCATGCACGGCGAACACTTCGTCGTCGGCGTTGCGGAAGATGGCGATGTCGCCCTGGGCGGTGGATTTGACGACCCGCGAGCCGAGGACGGGAATGTCCTCGATGGCGCAGATGTGGTGCCAGGTGGCGTTGTCGATGGTAGTGGTCATGTCGGCGTCCTCTGGCGTCAAACGGCAAAATCTTCGAAGGCGGCGCGCAGCTGCGGTTCCTCGGCGCGCTCTTCCCACGGGTCTTTGTAGCCCTGCAGGGTGAATAGCAGGCGCTCGTACAGCGCCTTGCGGTTCTCGGCGTCGTCGAGCGCCAGCTTCTTGACGTGGTCGAGGCCGACGCGTTCGATGTAATGCACCGTGCGCTCGAGGTAGTAGGCCTCTTCGCGGTAGAGCTGCAGGAAGGCGCCGGAGATCTCCATCACCTCCTCTTCGGTCTTGGCCTTGGCGTAGAACTGGGCGACTTCGGTCTTGATGCCGCCGTTGCCGGCGACGTGGATTTCGTAGCCCGAATCGACCCCGATCACGCCCACGTCCTTGATGCCGGCCTCGGCACAGTTGCGCGGGCAGCCGGAGACGGCGAGCTTGACCTTGTGCGGGCTCCACATGCCGAACAGCATCTTCTCGAGCTTCACGCCCAGGCTCATCGACAGCTGCGTGCCGAAGCGGCAGTGCTCGGCGCCGACGCAGGTTTTCACGGTGCGGATCGACTTGCCGTAGGCGTGGCCGGAGACCATGCCGGCCTTGTTGAGGTCGTGCCAGATCAGCGGCAGATCGGTCTTCTTCACGCCCAGCAGGTCGATGCGTTGACCGCCGGTGACCTTCACGGTCGGGACTTCGTACTTCTCGGCCGCGTTGGCGATGGCGCGCAGCTCGTCCGGCGTGGTCAGCCCACCCCACATGCGCGGTACCACCGAGTAGGTGCCGTCCTTCTGGATGTTGGCGTGGGCGCGCTCGTTGATGAAGCGGCTTTGCGCGTCGTCAGTGGCTTCGTGCGGCCAGCTGGAGATGCAGTAGTAGTTCAGCGCCGGGCGGCAGGAGGCGCAGCCGTTGGGGGTGTTCCACTCCATGAAGTCCATCACCGCCTGGGCAGAGAGCAGCTTGTGCTCGCGGATGGTCTGGCGCACTTCGCCGTGCGAGTGGTCGGTACAGCCGCATACCGCCTTGTTGTTGGAGTCGGCCGGCGTGTAGGCGCCACCGATGGTGGAGGCCAGAATCTGCTCGACCAGACCGGTACAGGAGCCGCAGGAGCTGGAGGCCTTGGTGTGCTTGCGCACCTCGTCGAGCGAGAACAGGCCCTCGGCCTTGATCGCCTTCACGATGTCGCCCTTGCACACGCCGTTGCAGCCGCACACTTCGGCGTCGTCGGGCATGTTGGCGGCGGAGTTGGCGCCCTTGTGGCCGGCGTCGCCCAGATGGCTGTTGCCGAACAGCAGATGATCGCGGATCTCGGCCACTTCCTGCCCGTCCTTGAGCATCTGGAAGTACCAGGCGCCGTCCTTGGTGTCGCCGTACATCACGGCGCCCACCAGCTTGTCGTCCTTGAGCACCACGCGTTTGTAGACGCCCGCGCCCGGATCGTGCAGCACCAGGTCTTCCGTGCCGTCGCCACCGCTGAAGTCGCCGGCCGAGAATACGTCGATGCCGGTGACCTTGAGTTTGGTGGAGGTCACCGAGCCCTGGTAGCGGCCGATGCCGTACATCGCCAGATGGTTGGCGCACACCTTGGCCTGTTCGAACAGCGGTGCCACCAGCCCGTAGGCGATGCCGCGGTGGGCGGCGCACTCGCCCACGGCATACACGCGTGGGTCGTAGGTCTGCAGGGTGTCGTTGACCACGATGCCGCGATCGCAGTGGATGCCGGCCGATTCAGCCAGCGCGGTGTTGGGGCGAATGCCGGCGGCCATCACCACCAGGTCGGCGTCGATGCTCGAACCGTCCTTGAAGGTCACCTTGGAGACCCGGCCACTCTCGCCGGCCTGCAGCTCGGCCGTGAAAGCCTGCAGCTTGAACTTGAGGCCCTTGGCTTCGAGCGACTTCTGCAGCATGTCGGCCGCGGTCTTGTCGAGCTGGCGTTCCATGATCCAGTCGGCGATGTGCACCACGGTCACGTCCATGCCGCGCAGCGCCAGGCCGTTGGCCGCTTCCAGCCCGAGCAGGCCGGCGCCGATGACCACCGCGTGCTTGTGTTTGGCGGCGGCGTCGATCATGGCGTCGGTATCGGCGATGTCGCGATAGGCGATCACGCCTGGCAGATCCGCGCCCGGCACCGGCAGCATGAAGGGGTTGGAACCGGTGGCCAGCAGCAGGCGGTCGTAGGAAACCTCGCTGCCGTCGGCGGCGATCACCTTGCGGCCCTTGCGATCGATCTTGGTCACCTTGTTGTTGAGGCGCAGATCGATGTGGTTGTCCTTGTACCAGTCGAGGTCGTTGAGGATGATGTCCTGCACCGTCATCTCGCCCGCCAGCACCGGCGAGAGCAGGATGCGGTTGTAGTTGGGGTGCGGTTCGGCGCCGAACACCGTGATGTCGTACATCTCGGGCGCGATCTTGATCAGCTCTTCCAGCGTGCGGACGCCGGCCATGCCGTTGCCCACCATCACAAGCTTCAATTTGCTCATGCTTTCATCCTTGCTCATGCTGTTCGCACCCAGGATCGTCCTTGATCCGGAAGGCGGCAGGGCCGGCTTCAACCCATGGCCGCGTGATGCGGGATATCTCAATCAGCGCGATTGTGCGCTGCACTCACGGAGATTTAGCAAGGGGCATGCCACAGCGAGAACCGCTGTGTTTACAGGGGGTTGTGGTGGGCGGTGGGTGCGGCGCACCGCTTTTTTGCACCATTGCAGTGCAAAACGCACCTTTGGTGCGCATTTATCGTTTGTGGTGCGCGCGCCCGAAGATGATGCACAGCGAGAACACGATGACGCCGATGAAGCACAGTGCCGACCAATTGGCGATCGACAAGCCGAGGAAGCTCCAGTCGATGGCCGTGCACTCGCCTTCGCCCTGAAAGATCATGGGCAGCAATTCGGTCAGCGGAAAGCTTTCGAGCAGATAGTCCAGCCCGGGGCCGCACTCGGGAATCTCCGGCGGATAGCGCTGAATCCAGCTCTGGCGCAGTGCCACGCCAAGCCCTGCCACGGCAATGGTGCCGATCAGCGCGCCCCACCCCTTGCGGCCGAGGCCGGTGCTGCCATGGGCGCCGGCGATCAGCGCCACCAGCGCCACCAGCACGAAGGCGTAGCGCTGCATGATGCACATCGGGCAGGGCGTGAGGCCGACCACATGCTGCAAGTACAGGCCATAGCCGAGCAGGCCGACGAGCACGAGGGCGAGGGCGAAGAAGGGCAGGCGGGGGCGCTTGAGTTGGCTGAGCATGGGCATCGATCGCAAATGGAATGGGCGCAGTTTAGCAGCGGCGTGCTGTCGGACGCGTGGGCGCGCCGTAAGTTCCGCCCACCGCGGGTGTCCTGCTGCGACCTTTGGTCGATGAAATGCGGCGTATCAGGCCTCGACCATCGTCTGCGCGGCGATGCGCTTGAGTTCCGGCAGGCAGGAGCCGCAGTTGGTGCCGCACTTCGTGCGCGCCTGCAGTTGCTCAAGGCTTTCGCCGGCGTCGAAGGCCGCCTTGATGGTGTGCTCGGCGATGTCGAAGCAGTTGCAGATGACCTTGCCGCGGGTGGGGCCGCCTTCGGGCGGTTGGGTCACCGGGGCGAGCAGCCAGCGGCGCATGGGGGCGGCCGAGGCGCCGACGATCATGAGCTGGGCGAGCCATTCGGCGGCGCGGGTTTCGCCCACCAGGCGGACGGCCACCAGGGTGTCGCCGTCGATGCGTGCGCGTTTGCCGATGTCGCGGCGACTGTCCTGGTAGCTGAGCGTCTGGCTGGGGTCGTCGAGCGAAAAGGCCGCGTCGATGGCGGCGATCAACTCGGGTTCGTTTTCCGCTACGCGCGATTGCAGCATCACCACCGGGGTGTCGCGGCCAGTCAGCGTCAGGCTGGCATAGGGCAGATCAGCGAGCTGTTCGCGCAGTTTGGCCATGACCTCGTACGGATTTTCGTGCGCCGTGTCGATACGCCGCATGGCGACTACCGGATGGCCGGCGCTGGCCTTCTCGATCTGCACTGCGGCGTGCTTGAGTTCGGGCTGCTTCGAATAGGGGTCGAAGGCGGACGGCGTGAGCGCATTGATGCCCAGCGTGCCGGCCATGGCGTTGCCGCCCCAGTGCATCGGCAAAAAGCACTGGCCAGCGCGTACGGTATCGGTGGCCTGCGCCTTGAGCACGATGCGGCCCTGGCGCGACTTGATCTGAACGATATCGCCGTCCTTGAGATGGCGGCGGGCGAGGTCGTCCGGATGCATGTGCACCAGTGGTTCGGCCTCGTGGTTGTAGAGCCGGGCGACCAGACCGGTGCGGCTCATGCCGTGCCACTGGTCGCGCAGGCGCCCGGTGATCAGATGCAGCGGATAGCGGGCGCTCGGCTTTTCGGCGGTCGGCACATAGTCGGTGGCGATGAATCGGGCGCGGCCGGATGCGGTGGGATACACGCCATCTTCGTAGAGCCGTGTTTTGCCCTCGGTGGCGCCGGCGGGATACGGCCATTGCTGCGGGCCGTCGTTCTCCAGCGTGGCGTAGCTCAGGCCGGTGATGTCCAGATCGCGCCCGCGCGTGCTCTCGCGGTGTTCGTTCCAGATCGCTTCCGGGTCGTCGTAGGCGAACAGGCGCGCGGCCAGTTCGGCCTTGCCGAGCTTGGTGCCCAGGCGCTGTGCGAAGTCGGCGGCGATGGCCCAGTCGTGGCGCGCTTCGCCTGGCGCGGCCACCGCGGGGCGCACGCGGCTGATGCGGCGTTCGGAGTTGGTGACCGTGCCGTCCTTCTCGGACCACGCCGAGGCGGGCAGGATCACATCGGCAAACTGCGCGGTCTCGGTGATGAAGATGTCCTGCACCACCACCAGCTCAGCGGTCTTGAGGGCGTCGTGAATGAGTTGCTGATCCGGCATCGACTGCGCCGGGTTGGTGCACGCGATCCACACCGCCTTGATGTCGCCGTCCTTTACCGCCTGGAACAGTTCGACCGCGCTCTTGCCGGGTTCGGCGGGCACGTCGTCAACGCCCCACAGCGCGGCCACTTCGGCGCGGTGTTCGGGGTTGGACAGATCGCGATGGGCCGACAGCAGATTGGCCAGCCCGCCCACCTCGCGCCCGCCCATGGCGTTGGGCTGGCCGGTGAGCGAGAACGGGCCGGCGCCGGGGCGGCCGATATGGCCAGTGGCCAGGTGCAGGTTGATGAGCGCGGAATTCTTGTGTGTGCCCGAGGTGGATTGGTTCAGTCCCTGGCAGTACATCGACAGCGTCGCTTTCGCGGTGGCGAACCACTCGGCCGCCTTTTCGATGTCCTTCTTGGGCAGGCCGCAGAGGTCGGCGGCCATGCTCGGCGTGTAGTCGCGCACCAGCACCTTGAGGGCGTCGAAGCCTTCGGTGTGGGCGTCGATGTAATCGCGGTCGATCCAGCCTTCCCACAGCATGATGTGCAGCATCGCGTTGTAGAGCGCGATGTCGGTGCCCGGCAGCAGCGGCAGGAACAGGTCGGCGGCTTCCGCGGTGTCGGTGCGGCGCGGGTCGATGACCACCAGCTTCATGTCCGGGTTGGCCTGGCGGGCGTCCTCGACACGGCGGAAGGCGATCGGATGCGCGAAGGCGGTGTTCGAGCCGGTGATGAACAGGCAGTCGCTGTGGTCGATGTCCTCGTAGCTGCACGGCGGCGCATCGGCGCCCAGGCTCATCTTGTAGCCGGCCACCGCGCTGGACATGCACAGGCGCGAGTTGGTGTCGAGGTTGTTGGTGCCGATCAGGCCCTTGGCGAGCTTGTTGAAGACGTAGTAGTCCTCGGTCAGCAGCTGGCCGGCGCCGTAGAAGGCGACGGCATCCGGGCCGTGCTCGGTGATGATGGCGGCGAAGCGCTCGGCGACGTGGTCGAGCGCGGTGTCCCAGTCGGCGCGTTCGCGCGGCAGCGCGCGGCGAGTGCGCAGTTGCGGATGGCGTGCCCGCACGGCAATGGTTTCGGGCGCGGCGGACAGGTGCAGGGTCGAGCCCTTGGTGCACAGCCGGCCGAAGTTGGCCGGGTGCTCGGGGTCGCCGCGCACGCCGGTGATGCGCTCGCCCTCATGTTCGATGATGACGCCGCAGCCGACGCCGCAGTAGCAACAGGTGGATTGGGTTTCTGACATGGACACTCCTTGTGCAGCGGCTATCTAGCAACCGTCATGCCAACAGGAATGCCCAGTGATTGCGGGCGATGCGGGCGCCGCCGCCGCGAGCTTGCGTCAGCGATGCGCCCTGTTGGTGCGAAATGCACTGCTGCGGTGCGTCATGAAGGTGGCGCACCGTTGTGGGCGCGCGCGGGCGCTATCTCTTGGCGTGCGCGCACAGCATGTCGAACTGCGCCTGGATGGGCGCGGGGATGGGCACGCGGCCGTCGATCATGCTGCGAATCAGCGCGGCATTGCCGGCCACGTCCGGCAGATCGGGCACGTCGGCGTTCGGCGGTGCGCCACCGGGTTCGGCCTCGAGGGTGTCGATCAGCGCGCCGTCGCGGTAGAGCTTCAGGGTTGGGCGGCGGCGCGGATTGGCGTACACCTCGCCTTCGGTGCCGCGCAGCAGCATGGCCGCGCCGCCGTCGGCACGCAGGAAATCATCCATGCGTTCGAGGTATTCCGGATGCGTGACCGCCACCACCCGCAGGCTGTGGCCGATGGCCGGGTCGAGCAGTTTGGCCATGGTGTGACCGCTGTTGCGCACGCCCAGTCGCGGGCGTAGCGCGAGCAGCGCGTCGAGGCCGGGCAGCAGGCTGTCGAGCTTCAGGCAGGCGATCTTGCCGGCGGCCAGCGCCGCACTGGCGTCGGCGACGTCAGCTTGGGGGCTGATGCCCAACTCGGCGAGCAGCTCGAAAGGGCTGGTGCGGGCGTCGAAGTCGTGTCGCCCCTGAATGAGGACCGGCACCCCCGCGCGCTTGAGCATGAGCGCCAGCAGCGGCATGAGGTTGGGCTGGCGGCGCGCGCCGTTGTAGCTGGGCAGAACCACGCAGCGCCAGCCCTCGGGCACGCTCAATTGCGGCGTGCATGCGTCCATGGCGCGCTTGAAGCCGATGAGTTCTTCGAGCGACTCGCTCTTGATGCGCATCGACAGCACGATGGCGCCGAGCTCGAGATCGGGCACCTTGCGCGCGAGAATGTCGGCAAACAGGGCTTGGGCGACGTCTTCGGACAGCGGCTTGGCGCCCTTGGCGCCGCGGCCGATGTCCTTGATGGTGGGGGCGTATTTCATGGGTCGGATCGTGGCAAGGTGCGTGTCTCAGGAGAGCTTGCGGGGTTTTTGGGATAACCAGCGACCAAAGGTGGTTGCCAGATTGTCGATGTCGAACGGCTTCGCAATGAAGTCGTCCATACCGGCAGCGTAACAGCGTGCGTCGTTGCCGGGGGCCGCGTTGGCGGTCAGCGCAATCACGGGGGTGCGCGGCCAGCCGAGCAGGCGCTCCAGGCGACGCAATTCGCGGGTGGCCTCGTAGCCGTCCATGACCGGAAGCTGGCAATCCATCAATATTGCGTCGTATCGGCGCTCGCGCAACCGATCGATGGCTTCCTGCCCGTCCGCGACCAGGTCGTGCTCGAGCCCGAGCTCCTGAAGTGTGAGTGCGGCAACCTCCTGGTTGGTGGCGCTGTCTTCGACCACCAGCACGCGGCCGGAAAAGTGCCATTGCGCGTCGTCTTGTGCAGCGGGCTGGGGGGAGTCCGGCTGGCTGGGCTGAGGAATGCGTAACGGCAACTGCAGACGAAAGGTGGTGCCCACGTCCGGGGTGCTCTCGCACGTCAGATCGCCGCCCATCAGGCGTGCCAAATCTCGCGAAATGGCCAGGCCGAGCCCGACGCCACCGGCCTCGCGCGCCAGCGAATCATCCACCTGGACAAACGCTTCGAAGATGCGCGCCTGGTGCTCCGGCGCAATGCCCATGCCGGTGTCGATGACGGAAAACTCGACGATCGGCGCGTCGCCGTCCTGGTTGCTCTTGCCTTCGATCGACAGCGTCACGCCTCCTTCGTCGGTGAACTTGATGGCGTTGTTCAGCAGGTTGGTGAGCACTTGGCTGATGCGCTGCGGATCGGCTTCGATCCACGCAGGTACGCTTTTCGAAACATGCCAGAGCAAGGCCAAGTGCTTTTCGTCGGCACGTGGCTTGAGCATGGCGATCATCTGGGCTCCGAGGGCGCGAACCTCCAGCGGCGCCACGCGGGTTTGCAGTTGGCCGGATTCGACCTTGGCGAAATCCAGCACTTCGTCGATCAGGCCAAGCAGTTGGCGGCCCGAGTCCTTGAGTGTTTTCAGGCAGTGCTGCTGGTGTTCGGTCAGCTCGGTGCGTGCCAGCAGTTGCGCCATGCCCAGCACGCCGTTCATGGGGGTGCGAATCTCGTGGCTCATGGCGGCCAGAAAGCGCGATTTGGCATTGTTCGCGGCGTCGGCGGCAATCCTGGCCCGCGCTTCGCGTTGCAGTGCGGTTTCGAGTTCGACGTTCAGCTGCAAGCTGTGGCGGTGATTTCGGCTGACGCGCCTGCCGTTCAACAGCAGCGCGATGGTCAGCAGCAACAGCGTGAGCGCGGTGAGGTGTTCCGGATAGCTGTCGCGCAGGGCGAAAGCCACGATCGGTGGACACAACATCAGGATGAAGAAAGCGATGTAGGCCGGCAGTAGCGGCGCCAGCGACACCAGGCCAGATGCGGCGACACCCATGATGACCAGCACCGCCAGGCTTTGCAGGGCACTTTCGGCCGAGGGGTAGAGGGTGGTGCCGATCAGACCCCAGAGGCAGCCGACCACGGCGGCTTCGGCAATGAGCAGGCGATAGAGCTTGAGCGCGTGCCGTGTCGGCTCGGGCGCGCGCCCATGGCTGACCACGTGCCACAGTCGCAACACCGTGACCAGGTTGAGCGCCAGCCACCAAAGCGCGAGGGCCATGGTGTTGGGTACGGCGTTTCTGAAAAGTACCGCGACCAGCGTGCTGACGACGAAGGTCGCCGGTAGCGCGACGCGGTTGTTTTCCAGATGTGTTTCGATGAGCCCCGCGCGTACCCGGGTTTCGAGGTCCATGTCGGCAAACGCTGGCAGGGAGCTTGGGGAAGCCGGCATTTTGGTTTCGACCACTTGTTCGGCCCTTGGTTAGAATGGCGCTGACGTCGCGCCCGGCGGCGGTCCGTATCAATAGCACGCAGGAGAGTAAACATGAATATCGGCTTTGTGGGCCTGGGCTTGATGGGTCGTCCAATGGTACTCAACCTGCTCAAGGCGGGTTTTTCGGTCAATGTCTGGGCGCGGCGCGAAGCGTCGCTGGCGCCCGTGGTCGATGCCGGCGCAACGGCATGCGGCAGCGTCGCCGAGGTGGCGGCGGCCTCCGAGGTGGTGATCTCCTGCGTTGCGGATGCGCCCGATGTGGCGCAGGTGGCCCTCGGCGCCGAGGGCGTGGCCGACGGCGCGGGCGAGGGCTTGGTGTTCGTCGACATGAGCACCATTGCGCCGGCCGCCGCGCGCGATATCGCCGAACAGCTCAAGGCACGCGGCGTGCGCATGCTCGATGCGCCGGTTTCCGGCGGCGAGGTCGGCGCCATTGCCGGCACGCTCACCATCATGGTCGGCGGCGAACAGGCGGCCTTCGACAAGGCCTTGCCGGCGCTGCAGGCCATCGGCAAGACCATCAATCTGGTGGGCGATTCGGGGGCCGGGCAGGTGGCCAAGGCGTGCAACCAGATTCTCACCGGCGTGGGGGTGGCCGCCGTGGCCGAGGCGCTCAACTTCGCGCAGAAAAGCGGTGTCGATCCGGCGCGGGTGCGCGAGGCCTTGCTGGGCGGATTCGCCTACAGCCGCATTCTCGAAAACCATGGTCAGCGCATGCTCGATCGCAACTTCAAGCCCGGCTTCAAGGCCTGGATGCATCAGAAGGACATGCGCATCGTCATGGAAGAGGCGCACCAGCTCGGCCTCGCGCTGCCCGCCGCCGCGGTGACTGCACAGATGTTCAACGCGCTGGTCGGCAGCGGCATGGGCGAGGACGACTCCATCGCCATGCTCAAGCTGCTCGAAACCATGAGTGGCGGAGAAACCGCATGAAGCTCGGCTTCATCGGGCTGGGCGACATGGGCCAGTCGATGGTTTGCCACCTGATCAAGGCGGGTCACGAGGTGGCCGTGTGGGCGCGCCGCGAAAACTCCGCGGAATCGTTGATCGGCCGGGGCGCCGGCTGGTGTGGCACGCCGGCAGAACTGGCTCTGCGCAGCGAGGTGGTCATCACCATGGTCACCGGCAGCGCCGATGTGGAAGATCTGGCGTTGCGCGAGGACGGTTTGCTGGCCGGCTTCGAGGCCGGTTCGGTGCATATGGACATGAGCACCATTGCCCCGGCAACCGCGCGCAAGCTGGCGGCGCGCTATGCCGAGGCGGGCATCGGCTGGCTCGATGCGCCGGTGTCGGGCGGACCCAAAGGCGCGCTCGAAGCCTCGTTGGCGATCATGGTGGGCGGCGAGGCCGCCGTTCTCGAACGCATGCGGCCGCTGCTCGACGCACTCGGGCAGCGCATCGTCCACGTCGGCGAGGCCGGTGCCGGGCAGGTCGCCAAGGCCTGCAACCAGATGATCATGGTGTCGGCCATCGAAGCCGGTGCCGAGGCCATGTGTCTCGCGGCCGCCAACGGCGTCGACCCGGCCAAGGTGCGTGCGGCGCTGATGGGCGGCTCGGCCGCCTCGAAGGTGTTGGAGGTGATGGGCGAGCGCATGGTGACGCGCCATTTCGAACGCGGCGTCGACGCCCGCCTGCATCACAAGGATTTCGCCATCCTCATGGGCGAGGCACACCAGCTCGGTGCGCCGTTGCCGGTCGCGGCAGTGGTGTGGCAGCAGCTCAACGCGCTCATGGCCCGTGGCGGCGCACGGCGGGATACCGCCGCACTGCTGACCGTGCTGGAGGCCATGTCGACGCGAGCGGCGGGAGGTGCTTCGTGAATCGGCGGAACGCACTGATCGCCCTGGCCGCACTGGGATTGAGTGCCTGCGCCAGCCTGCCGGGCAGCCTGACGCCGCCCGAAGTGACGGTGGCCGACCTGCGCCTGCTGGAGGGCGGTCTGCTCGAGCAGCGCTACGGCATGACGCTGCGGGTGCTCAACCCCAACGAGGTGGACATCCCGGTCGAGGGCCTGAGCTTTGCGATCGAACTCAATGGCAAGCCGTTCGCCAAGGGCGTGAGCAATCAGTCGGTGACACTGCCGCGTCTGGGCGAAGCCATGATCGATGTCGACGCCGTCAGTTCCCTGTCGGGGCTGTTGCGGCAGTTGGGCGCCATGGTGAAAGGGCGCGAAGCACGGCTCGACTACCGCGTTCATGGCCGCCTGGTGACCGGCGGCTTCGGCGGCAGCGTGCCTTTCGATCAAAGCGGGGAAATCGATTTCGAGGACTTGACCGGCTTTCCGGCGGGGAGCGAGGGCGAGCGTTTTTGAGGTCAGGGGCGAAGCCATCGTCCCGGCCCCTCCCGATCAAGTCCCGTTGCCGAACGAGCACGTTTGTTCAGGCGTGCCCGACTTCCGGCAAGCCGAGCATGTGCGCCGCGCGCAGCCCACGCAGCAGTGCCGTCATCTCGTGTGAGGGCAGCGGGGCTG
>JBNKNO010000015.1:30145-36033 GCA_050293885.1 Rhodocyclaceae bacterium
ATGGCTGCACAGGTAGCCCTGGTAGGCGCTGCAGGCCCAGTTGCGCAGCATGCGTAGCTGGGCGACGGTCTCGACGCCTTCGGCGAGCACGTCGATGCGCAGCGTGTGGGCCATGGCGATGATGGTCTGGGCGATGGCGGCGTCGTCCGGTTCGGTCTCGATGTCGGCGATGAAGGAGCGGTCGATCTTGAGCCGGTCGATGGGGAAACGCTTGAGGTAGGCGAGGCTGGAGTAGCCGGTGCCGAAATCATCGACGCTGATGAGCACGCCCAGTTGCTTGCAGGCATCGAGCAGCTCGGCGGTCAATTCCGGATTGCGCATGATCAGCGTTTCGGTCAGTTCGAGTTCCAGCCGGTTGGCGGGCAGCCCCGTGTCGCGCAGGATGGTGCCGACGGTGCCGAGCAAGGTGTGCTCGTCGAACTGGCGCGCCGAGAGGTTGACCGCCACCGGCACGTCGAGCAGCCGGGCGGCCCGCCAGGCCTGGTTCTGTTCGCAGGCGGTGCGCAGCACCCACTCGCCGATGGGCACGATCAGGCCCGAATCTTCCGCCACCGGGATGAAAGTGGCCGGGCTGATCAAGCCATGCTCGGGGTCGCGCCAGCGCAGCAGCGCTTCGAGGCCGACGAATTCGCCGGTCGCGGTTTCCACCTGCGGCTGGTAGTACACCTCGAATTCGCTTCGTTCCAGCGCGCGGCGCAGGCGGTTTTCGAGGTTGAGTCGGGCCGACACATTGGTGGAAAAGCGGCGCTCGTAGAATTGGTAGTTGTTCCGCCCCTGCTCCTTGGCGTGGTACATGGCGGCGTCGGCATGCTTGATGAGCAGGTCGGCCTTGTCGCCGTCTTCGGGGTAGATGGCGATGCCGATTGAGGGGGTGACGGTGAGCCGGTGGCCCTTGATGTCGAAGGGCGCGTTGAGCGCTTCGATGATGCGCCCGGCCACCTCGGTGGCGTGGTCGCGGCCTTCGAGCTCGGAGAGCACGACGATGAATTCGTCGCCGCCCATGCGCGCCACCGTGTCCTGCTCGCGCACGCAGTGGCGGAAGCGGCCGGACACGGCCTTGAGCAGGGCGTCGCCGGCCTGGTGGCCGAGCGAGTCATTCACATACTTGAAGCGATCCAGATCGAGGAACAGCACGGCCAGCGGTTGCTTGCAGGTAGCGGCGGTCTCGAGGGCGTCTTCGAGTCGCGAATGCAGCAGGCTGCGATTGGGCAGATCGGTGAGCGGATCGAAATGGGCCAGGTGCAGGATGCGCGACTCGGCCGCCTTGCGGTGACTGATGTCGGCGGCGATGGCCAGATAGCCCGTGATGTGCCCCTGGGTGGCGTCGACCAGCGGAGAAATCGAGATGGAGGCCGGAATACGCCCGCCGTCGCTACGGCACAGATCGAGTTCGAGCGGGTCGGAGGCGTCGCGGTTGCGCGCCACGGCAAGCAGTGCGGCAAAGCCCTGTTCGCCCGACTCCGTTGCCATTTGGCGCAAGTCGTCCGCGTCGATGAATGCCATCGGTGTGCGTTTGCCGATGACGTCGTCTTCGTTGCAGCCGAGCATCTGTTCCGCGGCCGGGTTGAACACGCGCACCACGCCGGTATTGTCGGTGAGCATGATGGCGTAGTCGGCGCTGTGCAGGATGGCTTGCTGCAGCGTGGTGTTCTCTCGCAGCGCGGCCTCGGAGGCGATGCGCTGGCGAATCTCGGCCTCGAGCGTGGCATTGGTTTCGGCCAGCATCTGGTTGGAGCGCGCCAACTCGGCGGTGCGCCGCGCCACATGCCCGCGAATGGTCGCGTTGCGTGTTTGCAGAAAGGCGACGATGAGCGTGGCCAGCAGCGTGATGGCCCAGCCTGCGTAGCGCTGGTTGAGCACGCTGGCCTGCGGAGACAACCCGTAGTGATCCGGTGTCGGCGTGGCCATGACCAGCCAGCGGCGATTGGCCAGCGAGACCGCTTCGGCATAGGCGGTTTCGAAACCATCCTGCAGCGTGTCGCGATAGATTTCCTTCGCCGAGCGCGGATCGTCGCTGGCGTCGAGAATGGTGAACGCGATGTCGCGCGCGTCCGGGTCCATGCCGGCCCATAGCGTGTACTCGGCCAGTTCGTTCAGATGCATGAACACCGCGGCGACGCCCTCGCCGGCCGCCACAAACAGGCGAATGCCGTCATTCGAACCGCTGCCGGGGCTGGAGATCAGCGGCGTGGCGTAGGTGCGCGGCGACGACAGGGCGGATTCAAGCGCGGTCAGCGCGTGCGTGCCCTCCTTGGCGAGATCGGCGCCGGGTTGTGGCCACACGCCGTCGGACAAGGCGTAGCGCACCGGGAAACGCACCCCCGATTCGCGGCGATCCACCTCGGCATAGACGATCGCGGAGATGAAGGGGTGAACGCGCATGACCGGTCGTGCGACCTGCGAGAACTCCTGTTCTGATCCTTGGCCGGTGACGTCGACATGATTGGCGAGCAGTTGCTGCAGATCGAGCACCGCGTCGAGCCGTTTGCGCAAGGTGTCGATGTGCTGTGCCGCGGCAAGCTGGAATTCGGCATAGACGCGATCGCGCTGCGCGTCGAGGGCACTGCGGTAAACGAACTCGGAGGCCATGCCGAGAATGACCAGTACGACAATCGCCAGGCTGCTGCGTTTGAGCAAGCCGAAGGCGCTCTGGAGCAAGGCGCTCATGCGCGCTCCGGCTCGGGTTGTTGTTTGCCCGCGTGGCGGGGCTGGTCACCAGGGCTCATATCAGGTCGGGTTCCATCGGCGCGCGAGCAGCATTGTCGTGGCCTGCATCAACAAGAAGATGCCGATACTCAGGGCGTTGCCGAGGGCGCCCTGAGCGCGCAACGAAAACACACCGGCCAGATCACCGGTCACGCGCGCGAGCAGCGTCAGGTGCAGACAGATCAACGGTACGTAAAAGCCCCAATGGTACGGGAGTTTGGTGCGCAACACAGCAGGCAGGATGATCGGCGCGTGACCGAATACCATGGAGAAAACGAAGCCGAGGACGATGGCATGGAGGGCACTATCCCATCCGCTTGCGCCGGGTGTCGGTGCGCCGAGCAGGAGGGCGCCGCCCACCGCCAGCCACAGGTAGCCGGCGAGCAGGCACACGGCGATGTAGCGGGTGAGCCCGGGGGTGCGTACGGTGCGCCGTGCAACGTCCTGGCGAAACAGCCAGCCGGCAAGCAGCACCAGCGCCGCGCCGTACAGGCGTTGCCCGGCCGGCCAGCTGGCGAGCGCGGTGGCGAGCATGAGCAGGGCGATGATGGCGATGAAGGCGGTGCGCATGCTTGCCGATACGCGCACCAGCCGCGATAGTTCGAGCCGCTCCCCGGCGATGGTGACGATCAGAAAGCTGATCCACCACCATAGCGCCGCGGCGACTTCGCCACTGGCGCCCCACAGGCCGACGCCGATCAGCCAGCAAAGCGCCCCCAGCGTCAGCACTCGTGTGTGCAGGGCAACTTGCCTTTGCTGTGCGACCCACGAGGCGGCGAGGAACATCAGGCCGGCGAGGACAAAACCCGCGAGCACCCATCGCGCGTTGCCGTGCAAGATCAGACCGAGGCCCGCCGCGCCGCCCGCCAGCGGGCCGAGGTAGGCCCAGCGCCGCCCGATGGCGACCGCGCGTTCCAGGCTGATGAGCGTGCCGAAAAAGGCGCACATCATGAGTGCGCCGTGGGGGGCGCCAGCGGCCACCGACGGCATCGTCCAGCCCAGCCGCCACAGGCCGGCCAGCATGCCGGCGATGAGTCCGGCGAAGCCCAACACGAGCAGCGGCACGCGCCAGCGCGGAGCCAGGTCAGTCATCATCCTGGAAACCGTAGTTGAACGTACCCGAGTGTGCGTCGGGTGGCTGTCTGGCAAGGCGCGACGACGCACAACCCGCACGTTGCAAGGAGGAGTAACGCAGCCAGGCGGCCCAGCCGACGTGCAATCGGGTGCGTAGCGCTATCACCCGTTGGGTGGTCGGTTTCGAAGGCGGAAACGTTCGCATGTTCAATACCTTACTGATGGGCGCAAGCGGTCAACTGCGGTTTCCAGGATCTTCCTGCCAGCCGAAGTGGGCCTTGGCGGTGTCGCTCATCATCGCGGGCGTCCATTCGGGCGTCCACACCAGTTCGATGTCGCGCGCGTGCGCGGGCGTCAGGCGTGCCAGTGCGGTGTCGATGTCGTCCATGATCATCTGGCCCATGGGGCAGGCCGGGCTGGTCATGGTCATGCGCACGTGGATGCTCGCCGCCTCGACCTTGACCTCGTAGATCAGCCCGAGATCGACGATGTTCATGCCGATTTCTGGGTCGATGACGGTGCGCAGCGCCTCGCGTACGGCGGCTTCGTCGAGCGGGGTGGTGGTGTCAGTCATGCGTATCCGGGGTCGGGGTAGCCGCTTGCGCGCGGCCGTAGTCGCCGAACTTGGCCAGTGCCTCGTCCAATTCGTCGTCGCTCAACAGCGCCGGCTCGCCCAGCGCGCGGGCGCGCCAGTAGTGCTCGCACAGCACCTCGAACTCGATGGCACGGTCGAGCAGTTCATCGACCGATTCGGCGAGCACGATCATGCCGTGATTGGCCATCAGGCAAGCGCTGCGGTGAGCGAGGGCGGCCAGCGTGGCGTCCGACAGCGCCTGGGTGCCGAAGGTGGCGTAGCCGCCGCAATGCACCGAGTTGCCGCCGAAGCGCGCGATCATGTAGTGAAAGGCCGGGATGTCGAGTCGGTGGCAGGCGAGCGCCGTGGCAAACGGCGAATGAGCATGCAGGATGGCATTGACCTTGGGGCGCGCGGCGTAGATGTCGCGATGCATGCGCCATTCGCTCGACGGCGCGAGGGGGCCGCAGGAGCGGCCGTCGAAATCCACGCGCGCCATGTCGCTCGCGCGGCAGCGCTGCGGCGCCACGCCCGACGGGGTGACCAGAAAGGCCTCGCCATCGCGCAGGCTGACATTGCCGGAGGTGCCGACCGACAGGCCATGATCGCTCATGCCGCGGGCGATATCGAGCAGGGTGTCGGCGGGTGTCATTGCGTCGTCCCTCGGGGCAAGGTGTCCAGCGCATCCGGTGCGCTGATGCCGTGTTCGGTGATGATGCCGGTGATCAGCCGTGCGGGGGTAACGTCGAAGGCCGGGTTGTGCGCGGGCATTGACGACGGCGCGATGTGCACCGTGCTCATGTGGCCCGCGGCGTCGAGCCCGACGACCTCGCGCAGTTCCGCTGCGTCGCGATTCTCGATGGGAATGGCGGCGCCGTCGGGGCAAGCGAAGTCGATGGTCGACATCGGCGCGGCAATATAGAAGGGCACGTCGTTGTCGCGCGCAGCCAGCGCTTTCAGATAGGTGCCCACCTTGTTGGCGGTGTCGCCGTTGGCCGCCACGCGATCGGCGCCGGTGATGACCACATCGACCTCGCCGCGCATCATCAGCAGCCCCGCCGCATTGTCGGCAATCAGGCTCAAGGGCACGCCCGAGGCGTTCAGCTCCCAGGCGGTGAGCAGCCCCTGGTTGCGCGGCCGTGTTTCGCTCACCCACACCTGCACGTCGATGCCCTCGGCGTGCGCCGCGTAGATCGGCGCCAGCGCGGTGCCATGATCCAGCGTCGCCAGCCAGCCGGCGTTGCAATGGGTCATCACGCGCACGCGGCCGTCGTTGCGCGCGGCGAGCTCTCGCAGCTTGATCAGGCCGTGCTGGCCGATGCGTGCATTCATCTGCGCATCCTCGGCGATGATGGCGGCTGCCTCGCGCGCCGCCGCCTCGGGTCGGGTCGCCTCCGGCAGCGGACGCAACACCCGCGCCATGCGCCCCAGCGCCCAATGCAGGTTGACCGCCGTCGGCCGCGTCGCGCCCAGTACGCTCAGCGCTTGTTCAAGCGCGAGATCGTCGGCGCAGTCACGCAGCGCAATCGCCACG
>JBNKNO010000015.1:36132-59161 GCA_050293885.1 Rhodocyclaceae bacterium
TTGAGGATCGGGGTGGTGCGCGGGAATGCGTGCCGCGCTTGTAGAATGATTTGTTCGGTATTCAAAACGGGGAGCGATTCATGCCGCACTGTCCATGGGTTCCGGTGTCTCGCCTGCCCGAGGTCGGCACGACCATCTTCACCATCATGTCGCACATGGCGCAGGCGGCGGGGGCGATCAATCTGTCGCAGGGCTTCCCCGATTTCAATGCGGAGCCGGTGTTGTTCGACCGTGTCGCGCACTGGATGCGCGCCGGGATGAATCAGTACCCACCGATGGCGGGCGTGGCGCCCTTGCGTGAGGCGATCGTCGCCAAGGTCGAGGCCCTCTATGGGGCGCGCTACGATGCTGACGCCGAGGTGACGGTCACCGCCGGGGCGACGCAGGCGGTGTTCACCGCGGTGACGGCGCTGGTGCACCCGGGCGACGAGGTGATCGTGTTCGAGCCGGTGTATGACGCGTATGTGCCGGCCATCGAACTGCAGGGCGGGGTGCCGGTGCGCCTGGCGCTGCATGCGCCCGACTATCGGCACGACTGGGCCGCCGTGGCCGCCGCGATCACGCCGCGTACCCGCATGATCATGATCAACAGCCCGCACAATCCGACCGGGGCCGTGTGGTCGGCCGAGGACATGGCGCGCTTGGCCGCACTGGTACGCGATACGAACATCGTGATCGTGTCCGACGAGGTGTACGAGCACATCGTGTTCGATGGGCTGCGCCACGAAAGCTGCGCGCGCCACGCTGCGCTGGCCGAACGCAGTGTGATCGTGTCGAGTTTCGGCAAGACCTATCACATCACCGGCTGGAAGGTGGGCTACGTGTTGGCGCCGGCGGCGTTGATGGCGGAATTCCGCAAGGTGCATCAGTTCAACGTGTTCACGGTCAACACGCCGGTGCAGTACGCGCTGGCCGACTACATGGCCGAGCCGCAGCGGCATCTGGCGCTGGCGGACTTCTATCAGGCCAAGCGCGATCGTTTTCGGGCGGCGTTGGCGAGCTCGCGCTTCACGCTTCTGCCGTGTTCGGGCACCTACTTCCAACTGGCCGGCTACGAGGCCATTCGCGAGCTGTCGGACCGCGCGTTTGTCGAGTGGCTGACGCGCGAGGTGGGGGTGGCGGCCATTCCCGTGTCGGCGTTTCATCACGACGGGCACGACGCCCGTGTGGTGCGCTTCTGCTTTGCCAAGCATGACGACACGCTCGACGCGGCGTGCGCGCGCCTGGCGGCGTTGTAAGGGGCAACGGGCGGGCCGCGTGCTACACTTTTTCATTCACTTTTCGCTCCGTTGATAACGTGCAAAAGCTGCTTGTTTTCCTTCTCGTGCTCGCCGCGATTTTTTGGGGTCGTCGTTTGCTGGGCGGTTCTGGCGGGCGCCCGCCAGGCGGCGCACGCGGGCGCGACGCAGGCGCCGATGGGCCCGAGAAAATGCTCTCTTGCCAACGTTGTGGCGTGCATGTGCCCGAGAGCGAAGGCGTGAGTCGCGGCGGCGACTTCTATTGCTGCGACGCCCACGCGCAGGGGCGTGATGACTGAGGCGCTGACGGCGCCCGCGTCGGCCGAGCTGTCACGGCGCGCGTCGCTGCGCTATCTGAATCTGTTCCGTCTGTTCATTGCGGCATTCTTCGCCGTGTTCGGCCGCAGCATGGGGCTGGGCGAAGAAGCGCCGGTGCTGTTCATCTCCGCGTCGGTGGTCTACCTCGTCGCGGTGTTGGCACTCGGGTTCCCCGATGCGGCGCGGCGGCTCGGGCTGGATCGGCTGGTGACGGTGCAGATGGTTGTGGATATCGTCGCGCTGACCTTGCTGATGCATGCCAGCGGCGGCGCGCGCGGTGGGCTGCCCACCTTGCTGATGGTGCTGGTGGCCGGCGGCGGCCTTGTCGGGCACGGGCGCTGGGCGCTGTTTTACGCGGCGCTGGCGACGGTGGCGGTACTGACCGAGAACGGCATCCGAACCCTGGTGGGCGAGCAGGCGCCGGACTTCTTCGTTGTCGGTGTGGTGTGCATCGGTTTCTTTGGCGTGGCGCTCATGGCCCGCTACCTGGCCAGCCGGGCGCTCGCCAACGAGGTGCTGGCGGAGGCGCGCGGCGTCGATCTGGCCAAGCAGCGCACCATCAATGAACGCATTATCGACGACATGCCCGATGGCGTGCTGGTGCTCGACGAGCGCTTGAACGTGAGCCAGGCCAATCCGCAGGCCGCGCGCCTGCTGGGCTGTGAGCTCGACAACGGCAACGGCCTGACCCACGCCGTGCCGGATCTCGCAGCATGTGTCGCCCGTGGCAGCGATGGCGAGTCGCACCAACTGGTGCTCGACAGCGGGCGCGCGATTCGATACCGGGTGGTGCCTTCGGACGAGGCGGGCGGCGACACCATCGTGTATCTGCAGGACATGGAGCAGATACAGGCGCAGGCGCAGCAGATCAAGCTGGCGGCCCTGGGACGCCTGACCGCCGGGATTGCCCATGAGATTCGCAATCCGCTGACGGCGGTGAGCCATGCGGCCGAGTTGCTGCGTGAGGAAAAACGGGCCGAGGGGCAGATTCGCCTGACCCGCATCATCAACGACAACGCCCAGCGTATCGAACAACTGGTGCGCGACGTGCTCTCTCTCGGACGGCGCGACCGTGCCATGCTCGAGCCGCTGCGAATCGACACCTTTCTGCGTGACTTCCTCGATGAGTTCACCTTGCACGGTGAAGCCGAAAAGGCACAGATTGCACTGGAGGTGCCCGAGGCGGCGACGCTGGCCTTCGATCGCGCGCATCTTCACCAGATACTGTGGAACCTGCTGGGCAATGCCCGTCGCTATGCCAGCGATCGCCCCGGCGCGATCAAGGTGCGCGTGAGCACCGCGGACGGGCGCACGCAGCTGCACGTGATCGACGATGGGCCGGGCATCTCGGCGCAAAATCGCGCCAAGTTGTTCGAGCCCTTTTTCACCACCCATCCCAAGGGCACCGGGCTTGGTTTGTATATTGCCCGCGAGCTGGCCGAGGCCAACCGCGCCAGTCTGTCGCTGCTCGACAGTGAGAGCGGCGCCCACTTTTGCCTGACAGGAATGAGTCAGCCATGAATACGTCCGACCGACGCCAGCGCCCCCGCGGTGCCGACGTGCTTGTCGTGGATGACGAAGACGACATCCGCGAATTACTTGAAATGACGCTGATCCGCATGGGGCTGGGCGCGCATGCGGCCGGTTCGGTGGCCGAGGCCCGTGCGCTGCTCGAAGACAACGAATACCGCCTGTGTCTGACTGATATGCGTCTGCCCGATGGCGATGGCCTCGAATTGGTGCGCTACATCAGCGAGCATTGCACCGATCTGCCGGTCGCGGTCATTACCGCCTACGGCAGCATGGAAAATGCCGTGGGGGCGCTCAAGGCCGGTGCTTTCGACTATCTCGCCAAGCCGGTGTCGCTTGAGCAATTGCGCGCGCTGGTCAAGTCGGTGTTCCGCCTGCCGGGCAAGAGCGAGGCGGGTGTCGAGAAGGACGCCAGCGCCTTCCTCATCGGCGAGTCGGCCGCCATGGACCAGGTGCGCACGCTCATCGAAAAGCTCGCGCGCAGCCAGGCGCCGGTGTACATCTCGGGCGAATCGGGCAGCGGCAAGGAGCGCGCGGCGCGCGCCATCCACAGCCTCGGGTCGCGTGGGGAGAGTGCGTTCGTGGCGGTCAACTGCGGTGCCATCCCCGAAAACCTCATGGAAAGCGAATTCTTCGGTTACCGCAAGGGGGCGTTCACCGGCGCAGATGCCGACCGTGACGGATTTTTCCAGGCCGCCAACGGGGGCACGCTGTTTCTCGACGAAGTGGCCGATCTGCCGCTATCGATGCAGGTCAAGCTGCTGCGCGTGATTCAGGAGAAGCGGGTGCGTCGTATCGGCGAGACCGAAGAGACGCCGGTGGATGTGCGCATCATCAGCGCCACCCACCAGAACCTGCGCGCCTTGGTGGAGGACAACCGCTTCCGTCAGGATCTGTTCTACCGGCTCAACGTCATCGAGCTCAAGATGCCCGCCCTGCGCGAGCGCAAGGAAGACATTCCCGCACTGGCCGAGGCCTTGCTGTCACGGCTGGCAACGCAGGCGGGTATGGCGATTCCGCGGTTGTCCACGCAGGCCGCGGCGGCGCTGGCGGACTATGGCTTCCCCGGCAATGTCCGTGAGCTCGAAAATACGCTGGAACGGGCGCTCGCGTTGTCCGGGGAGGAAGTCATTCATGTCGAGGATCTGGCGCTCGAACCGGTACTCGGCAGCGACCCCGCCGCCAGCGCGAGTGGCGGCAACGCGCTACACACCGGCCTGCAGGAATACCTCGATGATGCCGAGCGTCAGGCGATCATCGAAGCGTTGGCTGAAACCGGCGGCAACCGCACCGCGGCGGCCCGCCTGCTCCAGGTCACCTTCCGCTCTCTGCGCTATCGCATGGAGCGCTTGGGCATGAAGGAATGACTGCTCGGCTGGGCGCGCTGGCCGCCGATGGCTGGCTGGCCGGTGCGCAGCGCATCCCGTCGCCCAACGCCGACGCCCGTCCGCCGGATGCGCGCATCCGCCTCGTCGTGGTGCATGCCATCAGCCTGCCGCCGGACCAGTTCGGCGGCCCGGGTGTGATCGAGTTGTTTACCAATACGCTCAATGCCGAGGAACATCCCTACTATGCGCAGATCGTCGATCTGCGCGTGTCGGCCCATTTCTTCATCCGGCGCGACGGCGAATTGATCCAGTTCGTGCCGACGGGGCAGCGTGCCTGGCATGCGGGGGAGAGTTGTTGGGACTGTTGCGAGCGATGCAACGACTTTTCCATCGGTATCGAACTGGAAGGCTCGGATGTCGAGCGCTTCGAAGACGTGCAATACGCGCGCTTGAGCGCCTTGATCGAGCAGTTGCGCACGCACTATCCGATCGAGGCCGTGGCGGGGCACAGCGACATTGCGCCCGGGCGCAAGACCGATCCCGGGCCCTTCTTTGACTGGCACCGACTGGCGCTGGCACTCGATGCCTCGCCGCCAGGCGTGGACACGCAAATTTCATTTTCAGGGATTCCCCTGTCGCCTCGAACTGACGTATAACAGCGAGTGAGCCGAAGGCCTCGGCGCAACGATCGCGGATCAATCAACAAGGAGTCATCACATGGGACTGTTCAGCTTCATCAAGGAAGCCGGTGAAAAGCTTTTCGGCACGGGCGAAGCCGCAGCGGCCGAAAGCGCGCCGGACGCAAATGCCAAGGCGGCAGCGGCCATCAAAACCTATATCGAGACGCTCAAGCTGCCGGTTGAAAACCTGACGGTTGATTTTGACGGCGCCTCGTCGGTGGTTTCCGTCGGCGGCACCACGCCGGACCAGGAAACGCGCGAGAAGGTGTTGTTGGCGGCGGGTAACGTTGCTGGCGTCGGGGAGGTCAAGGACAGCATCGTGGTCACCAACCCCGAGCCGGAAGCCCAGTTTCACACCGTGGCGCGCGGCGACACGCTCTCGGGCATCGCGAAGAAGTACTACGGCAGTGCCAACAAGTACATGGTGATCTTCGAAGCGAACAAGCCGATGCTTTCGGATCCGGACAAGATCTATCCGGGCCAGATGCTGCGCATCCCGCCTGCCGCCTGAGATTCGGGCGTTTTGCGGGCGGTTTCGACCGCTGCTATCCGACAAACGGGGCGTCAGCCCCGTTTTTTTATTGCATCGCTCAATCCCCTTTGTTACCGCAGGTTTCAGCGTAATGACAAAGGCATGTCAAGCAACCATGCGGGTTTCCGGTGGATTGACAATATCTATATAAATCAATAAAGTGCGCCTCGTGCTGCAGTGCAGCATAAGTGGGTGTCCGGAATTCCGGATGCGCTCATGTTCTGCCATCGCCCGTTGCCGCGCGGCAGAACCCCACTGGCGACCCGTCCCGGTCGATCGCAATTTATCGGTGAGCAACACCGATGGCGATGTCCGGATTCGATCGCGTCAGCCGCAAATCGCGGCACGCGCGAAGTGGCGGGCCACTTGGAGGCTCAACATGAAACTCGCAACTGTACTTTCCCGGGGCTGGCATTCGATCGGATCGTTTTGCGCCCACCTGACCCACGGCGCGGTACTTGCCATGGGTGTCCTGTCGATCGCTGGCGTAATGGCTGGCGTGCTTGAGCATCAGCGTGTTGAAGTCCCGCTGGTGTCAACACTCGGCACCGTTCATGCGGCACCGGCGCCAGCGTCGGCCGAGCTGTCCGCGACGATTGATACCGACTTCGATCTGGCGGTCGCCGAGATGATCGGCGAAGCACCGCGCGAGCTGGCGGCTGACCAGTCGATCAGCCCCGAGTTGGCGCGCGTGAAGGACTATGTGGCGCGTCGCTACCATGTCTCGAGTGCGGCACTCGACGCCCCCATTGCCCGTGCGCAACGCTCGGGTGAGTTGCTGGGCATCGACCCGCTGCTGATCGTGGCCGTCATGGCCATCGAGTCGAGCTTCAATCCGCTGGCCGAATCGACGGTGGGCGCGCAGGGGCTGATGCAGGTCATCCCGCGTTTTCATATGGACAAGATCGGCCACGACGCCGGACCGCGTGCCTTGTTCGACCCGGACACCAACGTGCGCGTCGGCGCCCTGGTGATCAAGGAAGGTATTCGCCGCTATGGTTCGGTCATGCGGGGGCTTCAGTACTACGGAGGCGCGCTGAACGACTCCCAGTCGGGCTACGCCAGGAAAGTGCTGGCAATGAAGGCGCGTCTGCAAAAGGTCGCCGCAGACGCGGCCTGATCACCCCTCGCTGGATTCGGGCGGCGCGACGCGCCGCCTTTTTCATGCCCGGACGATGCGCGCGATGCGTTCGGCCGCCTGATGCAGGCGATCGACGTCGGTGGTGTAGGCGAAGCGCATGTGCTCGCGGCAGCGGTAGCTGCCAAAGTCGATCCCCGGCGTGGCGGCGACCCCCGCCTCTTCGATGAGGCGATGCGCCAGCGTCTCGCAGTCGGGCGCGAGTGACTGAATATCCGCATAGATGTAGAAGGCGCCCTGAGGCTCGGCACCGACCTGGAACCCGAGCGTCCGGAGCGCGGGTAGCAGCACGCCGCGACGTTCCGCAAAGGTGGCGCGACGCGCTTCGTGAATATCGATGCACGCGGGCGACAGCGCCGCCAGGGCGGCATGCTGGGCCACGGTGGATGCGGCGATGTAGAAATGCTGCGCGAGCCGCTCGATCTCTTTCGAGAGGCCCTCGGGCACCACCAGCCAACCAAGCCGCCAGCCGGTCATGCCGAAGTACTTGCTGAAACTGTTGATGACGAAACCATCGTCCATGTGCTGCAAGACGGTGCTCGCGTCCACGCCGTAGGTCAGCCCCTGGTAGATTTCATCGACGATCAACAGGCCATTGCGCCTGCGCACGACCTCGGCCAGCGCCTCAAATTGATCCGGTGCAATCAAGGTGCCCGTCGGGTTGGCGGGCGAGGCCAGCATGAGGCCGCGTGTGTCGCGCCCCCAGGCGGCGTCCACTTGTTCGGCCGTGGGCTGGTAGTGCTGTTCCGGGCCGCAGGGCAGCGCATCGACACGGCCTTCGAAGGTGCGCACCAGATGCCGGTTCGACGGATAGGTCGGGTCGGGCATCAGCCAGCGGTCGCCCGGATTGGTGGTGGCGGCCAGCGCCAGCATGAGCGCCCCGGAGGCGCCGGGCGTGACTATGATCCGCTCGGGGGTGACATCGACCCCGAAACGGTCGTGATAGAAACGCGCGATGGCCTCGCGCAGCGCCGTCAGCCCGAGCCCGGAGGTGTAGTGCACGTTGCCGGTGGCCAGAAACCGGGTGGCGGCCTCGAGGATGGGCTCGGGGGTGTTGAAATCGGGCTCGCCCACTTCCATGTGGATGATGTCGCGGCCCTCCGCTTCCAGCTCGCGCGCGCGGCGCAGCAGTTCCATCACGTGGAAGGGCTGAATGTCGTGCAGGCGATCGGACAGGTGCAAGGGCTTTCGGATCATGATGGATTCGTATCGACCAGCGTGGGGGAAGATACGGAAATGATAGGCCGCTCGGGGGCGCTTCGTCCCGCGTACCGGCATAAAAAACAAGCGCCGGCAGGCCGGCGCTTGTTTGAGCGGTGGGTTGCGGTGCAACCCGGTGCGTCAGCTCAGACTGACAGCGCCAGCTCGAACAGTTCGCGCTTGAGCGTCATCTGACGCGGCAGGCGATCCTGCAGCTTGTCGAACCACTCCTTGTGCAGGTCGAGCTCCTTCTGCCAAGCGTCGGCGTCCACCGTGGTGAGCGCGTCGAACTCTTCGCGGGTGACGTCCGCATCGGTCCAGTCCAGATCCTCGAACTTCGGCATCCAGCCCAGTGCGGTTTCCTTGGCGCCGATGCGGCCGCGCACGCGGTCGACAATCCACTTGAGCACGCGCATGTTCTCGCCGAAGCCGGGCCACATGAAGTTGCCGTCCGCGTCCATGCGGAACCAGTTGACGCAGAAGATCTTCGGCGTCTGCTCGACCACGTGACCCATCTTCAGCCAGTGGTTGAAGTAGTCGCCCATGTGGTAGCCGCAGAACGGCAGCATGGCGAACGGGTCGCGGCGCACCACACCCTGCGCGCCGAAGGCGGCGGCGGTGGTCTCGGAGCCGAGCGTGGCGGCCATGTACACACCGAAATTCCAGTTGAAGGCCTGATAGACCAGCGGCACGGTGGTGGCACGGCGGCCGCCGAAGATGAAGGCGGAGATAGGCACGCCCTGCGGGTTTTCCCACGCCGGGTCGATCGACGGGCACTGGCCCGCCGGCGCGGTGAAGCGCGAGTTCGGGTGCGCGGCCTTGCGACCGGTTTCCTTGGCGATCTCTGGCGTCCAGTCCTTGCCTTGCCAGTCGATCAGGTGCGCCGGGGCTTCCTTGCTCATGCCTTCCCACCACACGTCGCCGTCGTCAGTCAGCGCGACGTTGGTGAAGATGATGTTTTCCTTCAGCGTCGCCATGGCGTTGAAGTTGGTCTTTTCGGACGTGCCCGGGGCAACGCCGAAGAAGCCGGCTTCCGGGTTGATGGCGTAGAACTTGCCATCCGGGCCGGGCTTGATCCAGGCGATGTCGTCACCGACGGTGGAAATCTTCCAGCCGTTGAACGACTTGGGCGGGATCAGCATGGCGAAGTTGGTCTTGCCGCAGGCGGACGGGAAGGCCGCTGCCACGTAGGTCTTCTCGCCTTCGGGGGACTCGACGCCGAGGATGAGCATGTGCTCGGCCAGCCAGCCTTCGTCGCGCGCCATGGTGGAAGCGATGCGCAGCGCGAAGCACTTCTTGCCCAGCAGCGCGTTGCCGCCGTAGCCGGAACCGTAGGACCAGATTTCGCGGGTTTCCGGGTAGTGCACGATGTACTTGGTGGTCGGGTTGCACGGCCAGCGCGAATCCTTCTCGCCTTGGCCCAGCGGCGCGCCGACGGAATGCACGCAGGGCACGAACTCACCGTCGGTGCCGAGCACGTCGAACACGGCCTTGCCCATGCGCGTCATGGTGCGCATGTTGGTGGCCACATACGGGCTGTCGGAGATTTCGATGCCCACATGGGCGATGGGCGAGCCCAGCGGACCCATGGAGAACGGGATGACATACATGGTGCGGCCGTGCATGCAGCCCTTGAACAGATCGTTCAGGGTGCTGCGCATCTTGGCGGGCTCTTCCCAGTTGTTGGTGGGGCCGGCGTCGCCTTCGTTCTCGGAGCAGATGAAGGTGCGGTCTTCGACACGCGCCACGTCGGACGGATCGGACCAGGCGAGGAAGGAATTGGGGCGCTTTTCCTCGTTGAGCTTGATCAGCATGCCCGAGTCGACCATTTCAGCGCACAGACGGTCGTATTCTTCCTGAGTGCCGTCGCACCAGACGACCTGTGAGGGCTCGGTCAGTTCGGCGATCTGCGCGACCCATTGCTTGAGTTTTTCATGGCGGACATAGTCCGGAGCGGCTGCCAGTGCGGCGTCGGCGAATTGGCTCATTGGATAGAACTCTCCAGAATTGCAGTATGAAAACCAGCGCTCAGCGCATCACCCAATGCGCCAGGCGAACCTCATGGCGAGCAGCCGGTCTTGTGCAATTGCCTTCGGTAGATGCTCTGGCCGAAGCGCGCGGATCGGGGGCCGCCGTGTGCGCACAACCGGAGCGAATTCGGTCGCACACATGTGGAAACCACGAAGCGACAGGGCCGCTTACGAAGCCTAATATTATGCCACGCCATAAGGGTATACGGAAACAGGAGCGTCTTTGCCGCGTGCACTCAGCGTGGTCCGCGGCAAGACCGTGCTCGAGGACAACCCCGTTTCGCAAGTGAAAGGGAAATGAAGCCAAACCCCGCGATACTTGGACCCGGCAATCGTATTCGCAGATGAACCACAACAATTAGAGAGGGAGAACCTGAAATGAGCGCATCGAACCGCGACGCCGCATTGGACTATCACCGCTACCCCCGGCCCGGAAAGATCGCGGTCACGCCGACCAAGGCACTGACCAACCAGCAGGATCTGTCGTTGGCCTACTCGCCCGGCGTGGCGTATGCGTGCGAGGCCATCGTCGAATCGCCCGCCGAGGCCGCCAATCTCACCTCGCGCAGCAACCTGATCGGCGTGATCACCAACGGCACGGCCGTGCTCGGGCTGGGCAACATCGGCCCGCTGGCGGCCAAGCCGGTGATGGAAGGCAAGGGCGTGCTGTTCAAGAAGTTCGCCAACATCGACGTGTTCGACCTGGAAGTGGACGAGCCCGACGCCGACAAGCTGATCGACATGATCGCCGCGCTGGAGCCGACTTTCGGCGGCATCAACCTCGAAGACATCAAGGCGCCCGAGTGCTTCTACATCGAGAAGAAGCTGCGCGAGCGCATGAATATTCCGGTGTTTCACGACGACCAGCATGGCACCGCCATCGTGGTCGGCGCGGCGGTGCTCAATGGCCTGCACCTGCAAGGAAAATCGCTCTCGGAAGTCAAGCTGGTGACCTCCGGCGCCGGTGCTGCGGCGCTCGCCTGCCTCGACTTGCTGGTGATGCTCGGCGTGCCGGTGGACAACATCTGGGTCACCGACATCGAAGGCGTGGTGTATGAGGGGCGCACGGTGCTGATGGACGACATCAAGGCGCGCTACGCCAAGCCCACCGAGGCGCGCACGCTGGGTGAGATCATCGAAGGGGCGGACGTCTTCCTCGGCCTGTCGGCCGGCGGTGTACTCAAGCCCGAGATGGTGGCCAGGATGGCGCCCAAGCCACTGGTGCTGGCGCTGGCCAATCCGCATCCGGAGATCCTGCCCGAGGACGTGAAGGCGGTGCGCGACGACGCGATCATCGCCACCGGGCGATCGGACTACCCGAACCAGGTCAACAACGTGTTGTGCTTCCCGTTCATCTTCCGCGGCGCACTCGACGTGGGTGCGACCACCATCACTGACGAGATGAAGCTGGCGGCGGTGCATGCCATCGCCGAACTGGCGCGCGCCGAGCAAAGCGACATCGTGGCAGCGGCCTATGGCGAGAAGGTGTCGGGCTTCGGCAGCGACTACATCATCCCGCGCCCCTTTGATCCGCGCCTGATCGTGCGCATCGCGCCCGCGGTGGCCATGGCGGCGGTGGCCTCGGAGGTGGCGACGCGGCCGATCGAGGACTGGGACGCCTACACCACGCAGCTGAACAACTTCGTGTGGCACTCCGGGCTGATCATGAAGCCCGTGTTTGCCGCCGCCAAACGCCACCCCAAGCGCATCGTGTTTGCCGAGGGCGAGTCCGAGCGCGTGCTGCGCGCCGTGCAGACGGTGGTGGACGAGGGGCTGGCGCGGCCGGTGCTTATCGGCCGGCCCGAGGTGGTCGAGCGCAACATCGAGCGCTTCGGCTTGCGCATGACGCGAGAGCGCGACTTCGAGCTGGTCAATCCGGATTCCGATCCACGTTTCAACGCCTTCTGGGGGCACTACCACGAGCTCATGGAGCGCCGCGGCGTGTCGGTGGAGTATGCCAAGCGCGAGGTGCGCCGTCGTACCTCGCTGATCGGCACCTTGCTGCTCAAGTTCGGCCATGCCGACGGGCTGATCTGTGGCACCTACGGCCTCTATCAGCAACACCTGAAGTTCGTCGAAGACGTGCTCGGGCGCCGCGAGGGGGTGAACAAGTGCTACACGCTCAATCTGCTCAACCTGCCGGGGCGCACGGTGTTCATGGCCGACACCTATGTCACCTATGACCCGACGCCGGCCCAGTTGGTCGAGATGACCGTGCTCGCCGCCGAGGAGATGCGCCGCTTTGGTGTCGAGCCGCGCGTGGCGCTGTTGTCGCACGCCAGTTTCGGTACCGAAAACTCGCCGACGGCAGAAAAGATGCGCGAAGCGCTGCGTCTGCTGCACGAGCAACATCCCGAGCTCGACGTGGAGGGCGAGATGCATGGCGATGCCGCGCTCGATGCCGAGGTGCGTTTGCAGGTGTTTCCCAACGCGCGCATGCGCGACGCCGCCAATCTGCTCATCTTCCCGACACTCGACTCCGCCAACATCGCCTTCAATCTGCTCAAGACCGCCGCCGGCGAGGGCATGACGGTGGGGCCCATCTTGCTGGGCGCTGCCAAGCCGGTGCACATCCTTACGCCGACCGCGACCGTGCGCCGCATTGTGAACATGACGGCCCTGACCGTGGTCGAGGCCATGGCCGAAGGCGAGGAGGGTGAGTTGCGCGCCTAGACCGGTTACGCTGTGCCTGTCTGACGGTTTCAGGTTGCGCACTCCCTAAAGCTTGTCGCCCCCTGAGCCGTTGACGCAGCCATCTTGGGTGGGAGTCTTTCATGACGACAGGCAAGGCCGCGTTGGTGCTGACGGGGGGTGGGGCACGCGCCGCCTATCAGGTAGGCGTGCTGGGCGCTATCCGAGAGCTGTGGCGGGGGCGCCGAGAGAACCCCTTCCAGATTCTGTGTGGCACCTCGGCGGGCGCCATCAACGCGACCGCCCTGGCCGTCTACGCGCAGGATTTTTCCATGGCGGTGCGCCGTGTGAGCTACATCTGGCGGCACTTCCATGTCGATCAGGTGTATCGCGCCGATGCGCTTGCGCTGGCCGAGACGGGCATGCGCTGGGGCGGCGCGCTGCTGACCGGTTGGCTGGTGCGTCAGACGCCCCGCTCACTGCTGGACAACGCGCCGTTGGCGCATCTGCTCGAACAGACGCTGGATTTTTCGGCCGTCGATCGCGCCATCGAGTCCGGCGCCTTGCATGCGCTCAGCGTTACGGTGTCGGGCTACACCTCGGGGGAGTCGCTGGCGTTCTATCAGGCGGCCGAAGGGGTCGAGGGCTGGCGTCGCGCGCAGCGCATCGGTCTGCCCGCCAAGATCGGTATCCCGCACCTGATGGCCTCGAGCGCCATTCCCTTCGTGTTTCCCGCCGTCAAGATTCATCGCGAGTACTTCGGTGACGGCTCCATGCGCCAGTTGGCACCGATCAGCCCGGCCGTGCATCTGGGCGCGGAACGCATTCTGGTGATCGGCGCCGGTCGCCTGGTCGAGGAGGGCAGACAGCGCGCAGAGACCTACCCTTCGCTCGCCCAGATCGCGGGTCATGCCATGTCGAGCATTTTTCTCGACAGCCTGGCGGTGGATCTGGAGCGCCTCGAACGTATCAACCAGACCGTCGGCAGCCTGAGCGAGGCGCAGCGCGCCGAATCCGGCATCAGCTTGCGGCCGATCGAAACACTGGTCATTTCGCCATCGCGCCGTATCGATGCCATTGCCGGTCACCATCGACGCAGTCTGCCGCGGGCGCTCCGCCTGGTATTGGGGGGTGTGGGCGGCATGCGCCGCAGCGGATCGACGCTGCTCTCCTACCTGCTCTTCGAGCCCGGCTTCACGCGCGCGCTGATCGACCTGGGTTACGAGGACACCATGGCGCGACGCGAGGAAGTGGCCGCATTTCTCCGTATCTAGCGTCCATGCCACTCGCCGATCACGGGACGACACCTTCCAAGGCGGCGGCGCTTTCTGTAGAGTTTCGAAAAACCAATTTAAGTTTCGATCCTTACCTGTCGTTTTAAAAGAACAATTTCGTTTTCTGGACGGATTTCGCGTGCGTGCTTCAATCGTGGGTTTGAGTGCCCTGCTACTTTCAGTGTTTGCCATGCCGGGGCATGCGGAGCCGACGGCGCTGGCGCGTGTCTCGGTCACCATCCCGCCGCTGGCGCTGAAACGCCCGGCCGTGCTGGCCGATGAGGCGCGCGAAGACAGCCCGGAGTTGCGCTCGCGTTCGTTCATCGTTGCCGATCAGTTCAGCGGCCGGGTGCTGCTCGAACGCAATGCCGGTCGTGTAGCGCCGATTGCCTCGCTCACCAAACTCATGACGGCCATGGTGGTGCTCGACGCACACCAGTCGCTCAAGGACGAACTCAGCGTCACCTATCAGGATGTCGATACCCTGCGCCATAGCCGCTCGCGTTTGTCGGTGGGCGCGCGCCTGAGCCGCGAAGAGATGCTGCGTCTGGCGCTCATGTCGTCCGAAAATCGCGCCGCTTCGTCGCTGGCGCGGCACTATCCCGGCGGCATGCGCGCGTTCGTGAAGGCCATGAACGCGAAGGCGCGGGCACTGGGCCTGACGCGTACGCATTTTGTCGAAAGTACCGGCTTGAGTGCCGGCAACGTGTCGACGGCGCGCGACTTGGCGCGCCTTGTCCAGGCCGCCTCCCGCTACCCCTTGATTCGTGAGTTTTCAACCGAAGAAGCCTTTGCGGTGGATGTCAAAGGCCGGCAGCGTCAGTTCAGGAATACCAACGGATTGGTGCGCGACCCGCATTGGGAGATCGGTCTGTCGAAGACCGGCTACATCAAGGAAGCGGGGCGATGTCTGGTGATGCAGGCCTGGTTGAAAGGCCGGCCCGTACTTATCGTGTTGCTTGATTCGTTCGGCAAATACACGCGCACGGCCGACGCTCGTCGGCTGCGTAAATGGTTGGCAACACGCCCGTGGGAACGGGTCGTGGTGGCGACCCAGTCCTCAGCGAGTTGACTCGGCGCCTGCCCGTGGCGGCAGGTAGCCCAGCGCGCGCGAAATACTTTCCGCGGTTTCCCGCACCACCGGCGCCCAGTCGGGGTTGAATCGTTCCGACGGTGTCGACAGCGACAAACCGGCAATCAGGTCGCCGCTGTCGTCGCGAATACCGGCGGCGATGCAGCGCACGCCGTTTTCCACTTCGTCCATGTCGAATGCCACCTCATGTCGGCGGACGCGATCCAGTTCCTTTTCCAGCGCGCCGATCTCGGTGATCGAGGCCTCGGTGCTGCCGGGCAGCCCGGTACGCCGGGCGTATTCGCGTACGCGCTGCGGCCCGTCTTCGACCAGAAACAGTTTGCCGGTGGCGGTGGTGTGTAGCGGCGCACGTGCGCCGACAATGTGCACGACGCGGACGGCCGAGCGGCCGCTGGAGGTGCGCTCCACGTAGACGATCTGGTCACCATCGCGGATGCCCAGATTCACGCTCTCACCCGTTTTCTGGTGGAGTTCGAGCATGGCAAGCATGGCCGTTTCGCGTAGCGAAATGCGCGACTTGACCAGCGAGCCGAGTTCGAGCAGCCGAATGCCCAGCCGATACACGCCGTTGTCGCCACGCTCTACGAATCCACTGTGCGTCATGGCGGCAAGGATGCGATGGGCGGTGGACGGATGGAGGCCGGTTTCGGCCGCCAGTTGCTTGAGTGGCACCGGATCAGGGTGCTTGGACAGCACGTCGAGCAGCACCATCATGCGCTCGATGACCTGAATGGATGTCTTGTTCTCTTTTGCTTGCATTGTGGCTTTCCCCGATTGGGCGATGGTACTGGATCGTCGTACATTTCGCCTAGTGAAATAACGTGCCACTTCCCGGTGGTGCGAGATCGGTCGGGGAGGTATCAGCCATGACGCATCGGATCGTCTTTCTCGAACGGGCGTCGGTGAACGCGAACTTTCGTGCGCCACAGCCCGCCCACATTTGGCAGGCGTTCGACTGGACGGCGCAAGAGGACGTGGTGTCGCGGCTGCAGGGGGCGACGATTGCCATCGTCAACAAGGCGCGGCTGAGTGCTGACATGCTCGATGCCCTGCCGGCGCTGAAGATGTTGGCGCTGGCCGCGACCGGGTCGGACAACGTCGATCTGACCGCCTGCGAGGCGCGTGGCATCGTTGTCAGCAACGTGCGCGGCTATGCGTCGACCACCGTGCCGGAGCACGCGATTGCGCTGATGTTCGCACTGGCGCGCCGCTTGCCGGACTACATGGCCGATGTGGCGGCCGGGCGGTGGACGCGTTCGCACAACTTCTGCCTGCTCGACCATCCGATTCGTGATCTTCGTGGTGCCACGCTTGGCATCGTCGGGGGTGGGAGCCTGGGGCAGGGGGTCGCCACGCTGGCCAAGGCGCTCGGCATGCAGGTGATCTTCGCGGAGCGCCGCGGCGCCACTGCGGTTCGCGCGGGGCGGGTGGCGTTCGACGCCGTGCTGCAGCAGGCGGACGTGTTGTCGCTGCATTGCCCGCTCACCGAGCACACCCGCCACCTGATCAACGCCCAGACGCTGGCGGAGATGAAGCCGTCGGCCTTCCTTATCAACACCGCCCGGGGCGGGCTGGTCGACGAGGCTGCGCTGGCTACGGCGCTGCGCGAGGGGGGACTCGCAGGCGCTGCGGTCGATGTGTTGTCCGCCGAACCCCCGCCGGCCAGCAACCCTTTGCTCGACCCGTCGGTGCCGAATCTGATCGTCACGCCGCACGTGGCTTGGGCCTCGGCGGAGGCGATGCAGGCATTGGCCGATCAGGTCATCGACAACATCGAGGCTTTCATGGCGGGTGCGCCGAGGAACCGGTTGGCTTGAGGATTTTCGACGGGCACCTGCTGCGCCGCACAAAGTTGTCCGGGAAACGATGCCCCGCTATAGTGAGGCCTCGCACAGATGAGAGTTCCTGTCGCAACGAGGGTGCGGCACACAGGTGACATAACAAAAAACATGCGTACGATTCGGTCCTTGAGTGTGGTGGCCACGCTCTTTGCCTTCTGGTGGGTAATGTCCGGCTATTTCACGCCGTTCTTGCTGACCATGGGTTTCCTGTCGGCGGTTGCCATCATGGCTTTTGCGCATCGCATGGACATGATCGACCACGAGGGTCACCCCATGCATCTGTCGCGTAGCGCGTTCACCTACTGGCCGTGGTTGGTCGCCGAAATCGTCAAGTCCGCTTGGGACGTAAGCAAGATCATCCTCGACCCCAAACTGCCGATCAGCCCCACGCTGGTGCGGGTCAAAATGTCGCAGAAGTCGCATGTGGGGCAGGTCACCTACGCCAATTCCATCACGCTGACGCCGGGCACCATTTCCGTGGTGGTCGAAGGCGACGAGATTCTCGTTCATGCGCTCACGCGCGAGGGCGCAGCGGGCGTGGCAGAAGGCGACATGGACCGCCGCGTCGCCAGGTTCGAGGGGCTGGGCGGATGAGTATTTATGCGGTGGTGGTGACGGCGCTGCTGGTGACCCTGGTACTGGCGCTGATTCGTGCCTTCAAGGGGCCGACGGTCTTCGATCGCGCCTTGGCCGGCAACGCGGTGGGTACTGCCACCATGATGTTGCTGGCGATTTTCCAGTTCATTTCCGAGCGACCCGAGTTCGTCGATCTGGCGATCGTGTATGGCCTGCTCAACGTCATCGGCACCATCGCCTTGCAGAAGTTCTTCCGTTATGGCGATCTGGGCGAGCCGGGCGGTTCCGAGGCCGAGCGCTGATGACGATCATCGATATTCTCAGCGGCGTGCTGCTGTCGATCGGCGGCATCTTCTGCGTCATCGGCGCCATCGGCATGTTGCGCATGCCTGATTTCTTTACCCGCATGCATGCGGCCAGTGTCATCGACACGCTGGGCGCGGGGCTGATCATCCTTGGCCTGATACTGCAGTCCGGTTTTACGCTGGTGACCGCCAAGTTGCTGATTCTCGGCCTGCTGATCTTTTTTACCTCGCCCACGGCGTCCCACTCGCTGGCCAATGCGGCGCTGACGCGCGGCTCTGAACCCGTGCTCGCAGACGAAGGAGAATCGTCATCCTCACCACGTTGACCGCTCTCGTTTTGCTGACCCTGATGGGGGCCGCGGCCATCGGCATTGCGCGCCAGCGCAACCTGTTCGGCGTGGTGTTGCTGTCGGGCATCTACAGTTTTCTCATGGCCACCTTGCTGGTAGTGCTCGACGCGGTCGATGTCGCCATGACCGAAGCGGCCGTCGGCGCGGGCATCTCGACCGTGCTGCTGCTGGGCGCCATCTATCTGACTGGCGGCACGGAGTCGAAACCGATCCACAAGCCCTGGCTGCCCTTGTTCGTAGTGGTGGCAACAGGTGGCACGCTGGTTTACGGCACGCTCGGATTACCGGCGTTCTCCGATCCGCAAGCCCCCATTCACCAGCATGTCGCGCCGCGCTATCTGGAGGAAGGGCCGGTCAAAACCGGCGTGCCCAACGTGGTGACCGCGGTGCTCGCCAGCTACCGGGGCTACGACACGCTGGGCGAAACCACGGTGGTGTTTACCGCCGGCATCGGCATCATTGCCTTGCTGCGCCGGCGCAAGCCGCGTGACAAGCGACAGGATGAATCCGGCACGGAGGGCGGCTGATGCGTCTCGATATCGTCTTGCGCGTACTGGCGAAGCTGCTCATCCCGTTTGCGCTCATGTTCGCCTCCTATGTCCAGTTCCATGGTGATTTCGGCCCCGGTGGCGGCTTTCAGGCGGGCGTCATCATTGCCGCTTCGGTAATCTTCTATGCCGTCATCTATGGCCTGCCCAGTGCCCGCAAGGTGGTGCCCGACGAGCTGATCGAAGCCCTGATCGCCATCGGTGTGCTGGTGTATGCCGGGGTGGGTGTGGCCGGCATCGTGCTCGGCGGTAACTTCCTCGACTACTTCGTGCTCGATCACGACCCGGTGCATGGGCAGCATCGTGGCATTTTCTGGGTGGAAGTCGGTGTGGCGCTGACCGTGTCTGCGGTAATGCTCAAGATCTTCTATGTGTTTGCGGCGCGGCGTCGCGATGCCGGCGCGGAGGATGCTCAGTGACATTTGCCGGGCATTACAGCTACTTCGTCACCATTCTGCTGCTGATGGTTGGCCTGTTCGTGGTCATCGCGCGTAGCAACCTCATCAAGAAACTGATCGGCCTGGGCTTGTTCCAGACGGCGGTGTATTTGCTGTACATCGCGCCCGGCAAGCTGATCGGCGGCACGGCGCCGATTGTCGGCGACGCCTTCAATGTGTATTCCAACCCGTTGCCGCACGTGCTCATCCTGACCGCCATCGTGGTGGGGGTAGCCACGCTCGCACTGGGGCTCGCGCTGGTGGTGCGAATCAAGGAAGCCTACGGGAGTATCGAGGAGGAGGAAGTTCTCCGCCTCGATGCTGATGACGAAACCGCCAACGACCACTGATCGCCGCCTTGCTCTCACAACACTTCCCCGTCCTGCTCGTTGTCGTGCCGCTCATGGCGGCGCCGCTCATTGTGCTGCTGCGCCACGCGCTGGTCAGCTGGCTTGCGGCCATGCTCACCTGTATCGCGACCTTCGGCATGGCCGTCAGCCTGCTGATGCAGGTGGTCGATCAGGGGGCCATCAACTACGCCATCGGTAGCTGGGAGGCGCCGCTCGGCATCGAATACCACGTCAGCGTGGTCAACGCCTTCGTGGCGGTGATCGTTGCCGGCATGGGGCTGTTCGTGCTGCCCTACTGTCGAGTCGGCATTGCCGCCGAAGTGCGTCGCGAAGAGCACTACCTGTTCTATGCGCTGCTGATGCTGTGCATGGCGGGGCTGCTTGGCATTCTGGTGACCGGCGACGCCTTCAATATCTTCGTCTTCCTCGAGATCTCCTCGCTGTCGACCTACGTGCTCATCGCCATGGGGCGCGACCGCCGTGCGTTGGTGGCGTCCTACCAGTATCTGCTGATGGGGACGGTGGGGGCGACGCTGTACGTGGTCGGCATCGGTATCCTCTATCTGCAGACCGGCACGCTCAATCTGGCCGACATGGCTGCGCGCCTGCCGACCATGGGCGATGCGCGCGCCACCTTGGCGGCATTGGCCTTCATCACCGTCGGCGTGTCGCTCAAGATCGCCTTGTTCCCGCTGCATTTGTGGTTGCCCAACGCCTACGCCTACGCGCCGTCGGCGGTATCGGCCTTTCTCGCGGCGACGGCCACCAAGGTGTCGATCTACGTGCTCATGCGCTACTTCTTCACCATTTTCGGTGGCGCGCAGGTGTTCGATGTGCCCGATACCGGGGTGGTCCTGCTCGCCTTGTCGCTGGCGGCCATGTTCATCCCTGCCGTGGTGGCGATCTTCCAGAAGGATCTCAAGCGTCTGCTGGCCTATTCGAGTGTGTCGCAGATCGGTTACATCACGCTCGGGATCAGCCTGCACTCGGTGGCAGGGGCAACCGCGGCCATCGCCCATCTGTTCAATCACGCACTGACCAAGGGCGGCATGTTCCTCGTGCTCGGCGGGGCGGTGCTGCGCTGTGGCGGTGCCTCGCTCGACCGCCTCTCGGGGCTTGGCCGCACCATGCCGGTGGCCTCGTTTGCCTTCGTGATCGGGGGCCTGAGCCTGATCGGCATCCCCGGCACGGCCGGCTTCATCAGCAAGTGGTATCTGGTCACCGCGGCCATGGAAGGCGGGCACTGGTGGTTGGTCGGGGCGATCATGCTCAGTTCGCTGCTGGCGGTGATGTACGTGTGGCGATTTGTCGAGGTGGCCTATTTCCGCGAGCCACCCGAAGGCCATCAGCCGGCGGGTGAGGCGCCGTTGTCGATGCTGATACCGGCGTTGCTGATGATCGGTCTGTGCGTCTACTTCGGGCTCGATGCGAGCTGGAGCGGCGCCATGGCGCGCCTGGCGGCGGAATCGATGCTGGGGGCCGGGCAATGAGCGCCACCATGCAACTGGCCGGCATTCTCGCCACGCCGCTCCTCGGGATGTTGCTGGTGTCCCTGAGTGGCCGTTCGCCCAATGTGCGTGAAGGCATCACACTCGCCATTGCGGTGGCCTTGTTCGCTCAGGTGTTGTCGCTGGTGGGCGACGTGATGGGCGGCGCGCGACCCGAGCTGATGCTCACCGAAATGCTGCCGGGCGTGGCCCTCAAGCTCGTCGTCGAGCCGCTGGGCGCGCTCTTTGCGCTCATCGCTTCCGGACTGTGGATCGTCAGTTCGCTGTATTCCATCGGTTACATGCGCGGCAACAACGAAAAGCACCAGACCCGCTTTTTCGTGTGCTTTGCCGGCGCCATCTTTGCCGCCCAGGGCATTGCGCTGGCCGGCAACATGCTCACGCTGTTCCTGTTCTACGAAGCGATGACGCTGATCACCTACCCGTTGGTCACGCATCACGGCACCGAGCATGCGAAAAAGTCGGCACGCATCTACCTCGGTGTGCTCATGGGTACTTCCATCGTCTTCCTGCTCACCGGCATGATGGCCACCTGGGTGCTGACCGGCACGCTCGACTTCCGCCAGGGCGGCATTCTCGCCGGCCATGTGGGCGCGGCGGGCACCACCGTGCTGGTGGCGCTGTACATGTTCGGATCGGAAGGCCGCGCTCATGCCCTTTCACCGCTGGTTGCCGGCGGCGATGGTGGCGCCGACGCCGGTGTCCGCGCTGCTGCACGCGGTGGCGGTGGTCAAGGCGGGGGTGTTCAGCATCGTCAAGGTCATCGTCTATGTGTTCGGCGCCGAGAATCTGCTGGCGCTGGGCAGCGCGGACTGGGTGCCGCTGATCGCCGGCTTCACCATCGTGGCGGCTTCGATCGTGGCGCTGCGTGCCGACAACCTCAAACGCCGGCTGGCCTACTCGACGGTCAGTCAACTCTCCTACGTCACGCTCGCGGCGACGCTGCTCACGCCGATTTCCATCGTCGGCGCGGCCATGCACATCGCCGCGCACGCAGTCGGCAAGATCACCTTGTTCTTTGCCGCCGGCTCCATCTACACCGCCGCCCACAAAACCGAAGTCAGCCAGCTCGACGGCATCGGCCGGCGCATGCCGTGGACCATGACTGCCTTCGGCATCGGCGCGTTGTCGATGATCGGCCTGCCGCCGGCGGCAGGTTTCATCTCCAAGTGGTACATCCTGTCGGCGGCCATGGGCGGCGAGCACTGGATTGCGGTGGGCGTGTTGGTGCTCAGCACCCTGCTCAACGCCGGTTACTTCATTCCCATCGTGTGGCGCGCCTTCTTCCGTGCGCCGGCCGAGGATGCCCATCACGGTGACGATCACCACGGCGAACACGGAGAGGCGCCCTGGTTGATGGTGCTCGCGCAGACCGTGACCGCATCGCTGACGATTGCCCTGTTCCTTTACCACGAGCCGGTGTTGCGTCTGGCCCGTGCGGTGGCGGGAGGAAACTGATCATGCATTGGCTCGTTCGCCCTGCAACCATCCGCAAACTGTGGATCGTCTTCATCGCCATCCTGGCGCTCACCGTGGTGGCCGAATTCTTCGTCGAGGGTCATCCACATTTCGGCGTCGATGGCTGGCCCGGTTTCTATGCCTGGTACGGCTTCATCGCCTGCGTGATCATGGTCTTCGGCTCCAAGCTGGTGGGCATGATCCTCAAGCGCCCGGATACCTACTATGACGAATGACATGCTGATCCATCCTGGCCTGTTGCTCATCGCCGGCGGGCTGCTCATGGCCTTCGTGCACGGGCGCGCGCGCCAGGTGCTGACCCTGCTGGTGCCGGCGGCGGCGCTGTGGCTGGTGTGGCAGGTGGGCGACGGCATCTTCGGTCGCGTGCCTTTCCTCGACTACGAATTGCAGTTCGTGCGCGGCGACCGGCTGGCGCGCATCTTCGCCACCATCTTCACGCTCATGAGTCTGGTGGGCGGCCTGTTCGCACTCAAGCAGTCGCATCGCATCGAAGTGCCCGCCGCGTTCGTGTATGCCGGTTCCGCCGTGGGGGCGGTGTTTGCGGGCGACCTGATCACCCTGTTCCTGTTCTGGGAGCTCATGGCCGTGGGCTCGACGCTGGTGATCTGGGCCGGCGGTGCAGGGGCGCGAGCCGCGTCCATGC
>JBNKNO010000016.1:0-9605 GCA_050293885.1 Rhodocyclaceae bacterium
TCAGCTGGGGCACCATCATCTACGCGGTGCTGGCGACGGTGCGCTCGATGAAGTTGCCGCTGCACGTGATGCCCATCGTCGCCGGTCTGCTGGCGACCGGTATCGACTTCGTCTCCGATCCGGCCTTCGTGTCGCTGGGCTTCTGGGTGTGGGAGATTCCGGGCGAATGGTTCGGCATTCCGTGGACCAACTACGTCGGCTGGTTCGTGATCGTGGCGGGCTATACGCTGTGGTACGAGTTGTTGCTGCGGCATCTGCCGGCGAAACCCGTGGTCGAGGCTCTGGCACCGTGGCTGGCCGTACCGTTGGCCTTTGGCAGCTTCGTGGTGGTGATGCTCGGCTACTTGTGGATCGAGTCGCGCGCGGTGGTCGATCCGACCATGCTGGTGACCGGCTTCTTCGGTCTGTGGCTGGCGCTGGCGGTGCGTCCGCTGGTGCGCGCGCCGGCCTATGTGACGCTCGATCCTTGGGTGTTGTCGCCGGCATTGTTCCTGTATGGCGCTTCGCTGGTGATCCTTTTCGTGACCGGGCTGCACCAGCGCGAACCCGAACTGGCACTGGTGTTGCCTGCGTTCGCGATGCTGGGGCTGGGCGGCTTCCTGTGGCCGGCGCGCGCACGCGTCGGGCTGCATAGCGTCTCCGGTGGATCGGGCGCGGGCCGCAAGCGGCACATGGTGCTGGCCTTGGTGCTGGCGATGGCCGCGGGTTTCGGGCTGGCCGTGCTGCGCCCCCACGATGGCCTCATCGGCCCGGTGACGCTGCCATCCGACGATTCCTTTCTGCCCAGCCAGGATGTCCAGTGGTGGTACTGGACGGGGCATCTGGAAACCGAGGAGGGGCGACGTTTCGGCTTCGAGGTGGTGTTCTTTACCTTCGACAGTTTTTTGATCATGCGCGATCAGCTCACCCAGGTGGCGATCACCGATGTCGACAACAACCGCTTCGAGTTCGCCGAGCATCTGAAATTTCACCTGCCCAAGCAGGCCGACAAGCGTTTTGAACTGTTTGCCGGACCCGGCAACATCATCCGCGCAGTCGGCGACAACCAGCTGGATCGCATCCACAGCGAGGTGGGCGGATACGTGCTCGACCTCGAAATGGAGGCCCGCAAGCCCACCGCCTTGCACTACGGCGGCGACGCGCACCCCTATCGCTTCGGCGGCTACACTTATTACTACTCGCGCGTGAACATGGCCACCCGCGGCACCATCACGGTGGACGGCAAGACTTATCACGTGACCGGATCGAGCTGGTACGACCGCCAGTACGGTGAGCTCTACCAGGCCATCGTCAAGGGCTGGCAGTGGTTCGCCATCGAGCTGGCCGACAATCGGCAGATCATGCTGTACGACATTCTCGGCAAGGCAAATGCCGTGGAGCGGGCCGGCTCGATCACCGATGCCGACGGCAACACGCGACCGATCGCGGGTCATCAATTCAAGGTCGAGGTGCTCGGTCACTGGAAGAGTCCGCACACCGGATGTACCTATCCCTCCGGTTGGCGTGTTACCGTCGAGGATCAAACGTTTGAGGTCCAGCCCATGGTCAAGGACCAGGAGCTCAGGGCGAAACACGGATTCTGGCCGGGCCCCGAATATTGGGAGGGGGCGGCCACGGTCAGCGGCGACAGTGCCGGCAAGGCATATGTCGAACTCAATGGTTTCTGCAGAAGCGTCGAAGGGACTCTGGCGGACTGAGTGCGCGGCCTTGCCTCGCCGCCATCGCGCGGCCGGCAACGGTTTGACGCGAACGCTGTGCGTCGCGCTGGCGGTGCTGATCCTGATCGGCTCGCCGTGGCTGGGCGCCGTGGCGGCCGACGAGTACGATGCCCGCCGCGTGGCGGTCGGCATCAACCTGTTCCCTGCCGTGCTCGCGGCCGATCGCGACATCAGCGAGAAACGTAGCGACGCCGGATTGCTGGTGCTGCTGCTGGTGCATCGCGACGATCCGCGCCCGGTCGAACGCCTGGCGGAGTCGCTGCGCGACAAGGGCGCGATCCGCGGCATTCCGCTGCGGGTGGATGTCGTCGAGATCGAGCAGTTGCCTTCTCATTCTCCCGAGGGGGTTGCCGGCGTCTTCGTGGCGCAGCGGCTCGGTGAGGACATGCCCACCGTCATCGACTTCTGCCGTCGCCATCATTTGCTCAGTTTTTCGCCCTTCGAGGGCGATGTCGAGCGCGGGGTGGCGGCCGGCATCGTTGTCAGTGACCGCGTGCTGCCGTATGTGAATGTGGCCGCGATGGATGCGGCCGGTCTGCGCATCAAACCCTTCTTTCTGCGGATTGCCGAGCGCTATGGGCAGCCCTGAGTCCGTGCGCCGGGGCGCGCGCATGAAGCTGCCGACGGGTGTCGCCGTGACACCGCTGTTCCTCGCGCTGATGATCTGCCTGGCGGTGTTTGTGGCCTATTACTGGTTCGCGGTGCTCGCGCCCCAGCTCGACGCGAACGCCCGCGCCAGCGCCACCGCACTGGCCAACTCGCAGGCGCAGAGCCTGGCGGATACGCTGCGCGATGCCGATCCCGAGGCGGCGCACCGGCGCTTGGCGGGCGTGATGGACGAGATCCTGATCGCACGTGAGCCGACCACCAACGAACCGATCTTTCTCGGCATCAAGACCGAAATCGACTATGACGTGGTGGCCGCACCCGACGGGCTTTTCGATATCGAGAAGCACAGCGGCCGTTGTGACGACTGCCTGCCGATCGATGTGCCCCTCTATGCACGCACCTCGCGCGAACTGCTCGGTATCGCCCACTTCGAGGCCAACCTGCTGTTCCTCAAGGAACTCAAGCAGGATGTGCGTAACAAGCTGTCGATCGGTGCCGCGTTGCTGCTGGTGGTGATCGGCGGTATCTGGTGGGCGGTAGTGGGTCTGCTGCGCAAGATCGCGCGTAGCGAACGCAACCTGCGCAGCGTATTCGACGCGGCGCCGGTGCCGATGGCGCTGGTGCGCCAGCGCGATGGGCGCATCGTGCACGGCAACAAGGCGGTGGCCGATTTGTTCGGCGTGCCGGTCAGCGCCTTGCGTGGTCTGGCGGGTGGCCAGTTTCACCTCGAGCGTGAGGGGCAGCCACCGTTGAGTGGTCCGGGTGCCGGCGACGAAGGGGTCGATGGCTGCGAGATCGAAATCGAGGATCGCCAGGGCGCGCATCACTGGGCGTTGGTTTCGTCCCACCCGATCCGCTATTTCGACGAGCGCGCGCACATTCTCAGCTATGCCGATGTGACCGCGCTCAAGCGCGTGCAGCACGAACTGATCGACGCCAAGGAGGCCGCCGAAGCCGCTACGCGCGCGAAGAGCCTGTTCGTGGCCAACATGAGCCACGAGATCCGCACGCCGCTCAATGCGGTGACCGGCTTCTGCCATCTGGCCGAGCGCACCCGGCTCGACGCCCGCCAGCGCGGTTACCTGACCAGTATCCGCAAGGCGACCGATCTGTTGCTCGGGGTGATCAACAACATTCTCGATTTCTCCAAGCTCGACGCCCGCAAGCTGGAGCTGGAGCAAGTCGATTTCAGCCTCTCCGAACTGATCAGCGATCTGCTCGACCTGTTCGGCGTGCTCGCCGAGCAGCGGGGCCTGGTCCTCGAAGCGCAACTGGACGATGATCTGCCCGATGCGCTGGCGGGCGATGTGCAACGGCTCAAGCAGGTACTGACCAACCTGATCGGCAACGCGCTCAAGTTTACCGAGCGTGGCAGCGTGCATCTGAGCGTCGCACGCGAGGCGCGCGAAGACGATGTGGTGATGTTGCGTTTCGAGGTCACCGATACCGGCATCGGCATCACCCCCGAGGCCATCGACGGCTTGTTCCAGTCCTTCACGCAGGCCGATAGCTCGATTACCCGCAAGCATGGTGGCACCGGCCTGGGGCTGGCCATCAGCCGCAAGCTGGTGGCGCTCATGGGCGGCGACATCGGGGTGCGCAGCGAGCCCGGCCAGGGCAGCACGTTCTGGTTCACCGCCCGGCTGGCGCCGGCAAGTGCACCCATCGTGCGGCCAGCGCCGGCAGTGCCATCGTCATCGCCGGAGCCTTTGCGAAAACCGCGCCACGGCGCTCATGTGCTGGTGGTCGACGACAATCACATCAATCGCCGCATCATGGTCGAACTGCTTGGCGATTTCGGACTGCAGGTGAGTGTCGCCGGGGATGGTGTCGAGGCCGTCGAAGTGGTGGGTCGGCAGCACTTCGACCTCGTTCTCATGGATTTGCAGATGCCGCGCATGGGGGGCTATCAGGCGACCGCCCTGATCCGCGAGCGCTTCGACCGCCAGCAGTTGCCGATCGTTGCCATGACCGCGCACGGGCGCGACGAAGACAAGGAGCAGTGTCTGGCGGCGGGCATGAATGCGCACCTTGCCAAGCCCATCGATCCTGACGATCTGGCGCAGATGCTGGCGCTGTGCTTGCCGGCGCATGCCTGCGAGGCGCCCTCGGCGGCGGTGCAAACCGACGAGGCGCTGGTGTTGCCGGGGGTCAATGTGGCGGCGGGTTTGGCGCGCGCGGGCAACAAGATGGCGCTGTACCGGCAGCTGCTCAGTGATTTCTGCCATGACCATGCCGACAGCGTGACCTTGTTGCGCGATGCCGTCGATGCCGGCGATAGTGAGCGTGCCGCCCGGATTGCCCACAACCTCAAGGGGACCGCCGCCAATCTCGGCGCGCGAGACCTGGAGCGCAGTTTGCAGCGGTTCGAAGGTGTGCCGCGCGGGATGGCCAATGTCGACGCGGCCTTGGTCGATGTCGAGACCGTATTGACGTCGCTACTCGACGCCGTTGCCGCGCTGCCGCCGGCCAGTGCGGCGGCCGGCACCCATGGCGACTTCGATGCGGCGGCGTTACCGCCATGTATCGACGCGCTGTCCAAAGCGCTGCGTGATGGCAATTTCGATGCGGTGCAACTGCTCGAACCGCTCGCCGTGGTGCTGGCCGGTCGATGCCCGGAGTTGTTCAGCGAATTGTCGCGTGCCGTCCACGCGTTTGACTTTGAAGGTGCCCAGCAGGTCTTGTTGGCGTTGTCGGGCAGATTGGTGCTTGTTCCCGGAGATTCTGTGGATGGTTGATCCCAAACCGCGTGTACTGGTCGTTGACGACGAGCGCTCGAATATCAATATTCTGGGCAATCTGCTGGTGCCCGAGTGCGAGGTGTTGGTAGCCACCGACGGCGAGTCGGCACTGAGCCGTGCCTCGGCGCCGGCCTCGCCCGATATCATTTTGCTCGACGTGATGATGCCCGGCATGGACGGGCACGAGGTGTGCCGGCGCCTCAAGACCGATCCGGCGACGCGCGACATCCCGGTGATCTTCATTTCCGCCATGGGGGAAGAGGATGACGAGGCGCTGGGCTTGAAGATCGGCGCGGTCGACTACATCACCAAGCCGTTTTCACCGGCAATCCTCAAGATGCGCATCCGCACGCATGTCGAACTGAAGCGGCTGCGCGACCACTGGCAGCGGCTGTCGACGGTCGATGGGCTGACCCAGATCGCCAACCGGCGCGCTTTCGACGAGGCGTTCGCAGCCGCCTGGCGCTGCGGCATCCGTCTGCAACAACCGGTGGCGCTGATCATGGCGGACGTGGATCACTTCAAGGCCTACAACGATTTTCACGGTCATGCGGCCGGTGATCATTGCCTGCAGGCCGTGGCGCAGGTGCTGGCCGGGCAGGTCAAGCGCGCCTGCGATCTGGTGGCGCGCTATGGCGGCGAAGAATTTGTTTGTCTGATGCCCGGGGTGGATGCCGTGGGTGCCGAAACCGTGGCGCAGCGCATGCGTGCCGCTGTCGCTGATGAGGCCATTCCGCATCAACACCCGGAGGTGCAGGGTACGGTAAGCATCAGTGTCGGTGTTGCGGTGGCCATGCCCAGCCCTGCGTTGATGCCCGAGGCATTGCTCGCCGAAGCCGACCGCTGCCTGTACGAAGCCAAGCGCGGCGGACGCAACCGCTTGTGCGTCGGCTCGGTGGATGCCGTGGGCTGAGTCGGCGCCATCGTTTCAGGTGCTATGCTGACGGTTTGCCATTACCCGTTTCGGAGGTCCGCAATGCGAGCCATGGTGCGCGCCCTGTGCATTTTCTTCCTCTCGTGCCCGGTCTTCGCGGGCGGTCTCGATCTGCTCTCCAACAGCCAGGCCACCGGCGGTCTCAAGCAGGCGCTGCAACAAGGCGCGGAGGCGGCGGTCGCCCAGTTGGGTCAGAAGGGTGGTTTCCTCAACAACGCCAAGCTGCGCATTCCACTGCCCGGTGCGCTGGAAAAGACGCGTCCGTTTCTCAAGATGATGGGCAAGGGCGATGATCTCGACAAGCTGCAGACGGCGATGAATCGCGCCGCCGAAGCGGCGGTGCCCGAAGCGCGTGATCTGCTCGTGAATGCGGTCAAGCAGATGAGTGTCGACGACGCCAAAAAGATTCTCGCCGGTGGCGACAACTCGGTCACGGCGTATTTCGAGGAAAAGACCCGTGGCTTGTTGACCGATCGCTTCATGCCCGTGGTGACCGCCCAGACCAATCGACTTTCGCTGGCGGGACAGTACAACAAGCTGGCAGGCAAGGCCGCCAAGGCCGGCTTGCTCAAGGAAGACGAGACCTCGGTGGAGCGTTTCGTCACCGCCAAGGCGCTCGACGGCCTGTACGCGACCATCGCCGAGCAGGAGCGCCAGATCAGGGAAAATCCGCTGGCGGCGGTGGGCTCGCTGGCCAAGAAGGTGTTCGGCGCGCTCAAATAGCGTCGCGCCGGTCGGCGCATCACCGGTGCGTTCCCGGCTCGGTTAGAATGAGGCCGTCGCCTGCCGACACGCCGCCCAATCGGGCGGCGTGCTGTTTTCTGAAGTGATCCCATGGCCCCCGGTCTCAACGCCCCGCAACGCGAAGCCATTCGCTATCTCAACGGCCCTTGCCTGGTGCTCGCCGGCGCCGGCAGCGGCAAGACGCGGGTCATCACCCACAAGATCGCGTATCTGGTCGAAGAATGCGGTTTCAGCCCCCGCAACATCGCCGCCATTACCTTCACCAACAAGGCCGCCAAGGAAATGCAGGAACGCGTCGGCGGCCTGCTCGGGGGCGGGCGCGCCAAGGGGCTGACGGTGTGCACCTTTCATGCGCTGGGCGTGCGCATCGTGCGCCAGGAGGCCAAGCATTGCGGGCTCAAGCCACAGTTTTCGATTCTCGATACCTCGGACACGACGCAGATCGTCGCCGACATTTCGCCCGACGCCGATCGCGCCTATGCGCGCAGCCTGCAATGGCAGATTTCGGGTTGGAAGAACGCCATGATCTCGCCGGACGAGGCCGCCAAGCTCGCGCAAGACGAACTGTCCGCCGCCGCCGCCAAGGTGTATGGCGAGTACGAGCGCACCTTGCGTGCCTATCAGGGCGTGGATTTCGACGATCTGATCAATCTGCCGGTGAAGCTTTTCGCCGAGAACGAGGAAGTGCGTCAGCGCTGGCAGCAGCGCCTGCGCTACCTGCTGATCGACGAATACCAGGACACCAACCGCGCGCAATACACCTTGCTAAGGCAACTGTCCGGCGATCGCGGATCGTTCACCGCGGTGGGCGACGACGATCAGGCCATCTACGCCTGGCGTGGTGCGGACGTGGAAAACCTGCGTCTGCTGCAGACCGACTACCCCAAGCTGCAGGTCATCAAACTCGAGCAGAACTACCGCTCCAGCGCGCGCATTCTGGGCGCCGCCAACACGCTCATCGCCAATAACGAAAAGCTGTTCGAGAAGAAGCTGTGGTCCGAGCACGGCGCCGGCGATCCGATCCGCGTCAGTTCGGCGCGCGATCCGGAAAGCGAAGCCCAACTCGTCGCCATGCGCATCCAGGCGCACAAGTTCGAGTTCGGCACCAAGTTCAGCGACTACGCCATCCTGTATCGCGGCAATCATCAGGCACGCCTGTTCGAGCAGCAGCTGCGCAACCACAAGATTCCCTATGTGTTGTCGGGCGGACAGTCGTTCTTCGACAAGGCCGAAATTCGTGACCTCATCAGCTATCTGCGTCTCACCGCCAATCCGGACGACGACCTGGCCTTCATTCGCGCCATCACCACGCCACGCCGAGGGGTCGGGGCCGGCACGCTCGAAGCCTTGGGGCGCTACGCGGGCGAGCGTCATGTGAGCCTGTTCGAAGCGGCCTTCGAAGAGGGCGCGGCGCAGCATCTGAATGCCCGTCAGCTCGAATCGGTGCACACCTTCGGCCAGTTCATCAACCGCCTCACCCACCGCGCCGAACGCGAACCGGCCGCGCGCGTGCTCGAAGACCTGCTCACCGAAATCCACTACGAAGCCTGGCTCATGAGTTCGTGCGACACCCGCGAGGCCGACAGCAAGTGGAAGAACGTGCGTGATTTCGTCGAATGGCTCGGCCGCAAAGGCGAGCAGGACGAGAAGACACTCATCGAACTGACACAGACCATCAGCCTCATTTCCATGCTCGACAAGTCAGACAACGACTTCGAGGGCGTCCAGCTCGCGACGCTCCATGCCTCCAAGGGGCTGGAGTTCAAGCACGTGTTTCTGGTCGGGGTGGAAGAGGGTTTGTTGCCGCATCAGAGTGCCCTGGACGAGGGCAACCTGGAAGAGGAGCGCCGGCTCATGTATGTGGGCATCACGCGTGCGCAGCGCTCGCTGACCGTCACCTGGTGTGAGCGGCGAAAATCGGGGCCGGACCTGCGCGTGTGCGAGCCGTCGCGGTTCATCGCCGAAATGGGCGAAGGCGTGGCCATGGCCAGGAAGGACGACGCGCCGGTCGGTCGCGATGAAGGCAAGGCGCGTCTGGCGAACTTGCGCGCCATGCTCTCGGCCAAGCGAGATTGAGCGCGCTTGGCGGCCCCAATGAAAAAGCGGCCCGCAGGCCGCTTTTTCATTGGGATCGGTGAGGCTTACTGCACCGGCGGCGGCGTGAAGCTGGCGCCCGACTGGTTGGCCAGATAGGCCACGGCGCGTGCCAGTTCGGCGTCGGTCAGGTCGGTGGCGCCGCCATTCGGAGGCATGTTGTTCTTGCCCTTGGCGGCCGAGGCGACCAAGGCGTCGAAGCCCTGCGCAATGCGCGGCGCCCAGGCGTCCTTGTCGCCGGTCTTGGGCGCTTCGAGCGCGCCGGAACTGTGACAGGCGCCGCACACGTTGGCGACGATCTGCTCGCCGGTGCGGTTGCCCGGCTTTTCCTTCTGCACTTTGAGTTCGACACGCGCCACCGGCTGCGTGAGACTGGCGGAGAGCTCGCCATCGATGGATTTGTCTTTTCCGCAGCCGGCCAGAGGCAGGGTGAGTGCGGCGGCAAGGACGATCAGGGCGCGTGAATCAGTCATGCGAGCTTTCCTTAGATAACGGGCAATTTTTTAACTGGGGGATTATACCGGCCGAGGCCGCGCCATGGAAACTCGATTCGTGGACGCTCTATACAAAAGACGGTATGCTTCCGGCCTCTGCGCGCCCGTAGCTCAGCTGGATAGAGTACTGCCCTCCGAAGGCAGGGGTCGGACGTTCGAATCGTCTCGGGCGCGCCAGACCAAACAAGGAACGGGCCGGATCGCTGGACGATGCGGCCCGTTTTTCTCTTTGCGCACCCATCCCGGTAGGCCACCGCGAAAATGCCCCATT
>JBNKNO010000016.1:9699-57872 GCA_050293885.1 Rhodocyclaceae bacterium
TGTTGCTTTGAGGCAAAGCCGGGTTGGCGATGCAGCATCGAGGGCTGTCGGCGACGCATTCGAAGGCGGCCAGTCTGCCGATGAACGACCGGATGTCGAGCAGTTGTTGCCGGGCGTCCCGCATCCTGCATCCAGTCGGGGCGCTGCTGTCATCGTGCCCGAAACGGTGTTTAAATATCGGGCTGATCGGCTGCGGTTGTGCCGCCGGCCTTCATCTTCATCCGTCAGGACCGCCATGCTCGATTTCCGCATCATTCCCGTCACGCCCTTTCAGCAAAACTGCTCGTTGCTGTGGTGCACCGATACCCACAAGGCCGCGATCGTCGACCCCGGGGGCGACATCGAGCGCATCGAGGCGGCGGTGGCCGATGCCGGGGTCGACGTCGAGAAGATTCTCCTCACCCACGGACATATCGACCATGCGGGTGCCACGGCTGAACTGGCTCGCAAACTCGGCGTGCCCATCGAAGGTCCGCAGGAGGAAGAGCGCTTCTGGATCGATCAGCTCGAGGAACAAAGCCGCATGTTTGGTGTACCGCAATCCGTTGAAACCTTCACGCCCGATCGCTGGCTCGTCGATGGCGACGAGGTGACCGTCGGCAAGGTGCGCATGCAGGTGTTGCACTGCCCGGGGCACACGCCGGGCCACGTGGTGTTCTTCGACCCAGAATCGCGTCTGGCGGTGGTCGGTGATGTGCTGTTTGCCGGGTCCATCGGCCGCACCGATTTTCCGCGCGGCGATCATGCGGCGCTGGTGGGCGCGATTCGCAACAAGCTTTGGCCGCTGGGTGACGATGTGCGCTTCATTCCCGGGCACGGGCCGATGTCGACCTTTGGTGCCGAACGGGCCGGAAATCCCTTTGTTGGCGACGGCCGATAGGCGGGTTTGTCGTCTTTTTGTTGTTGAAACGTTTCTCAGTGTTACAGCGAGGGGCTCGCGTGCGCCATTGCGCACCATTGCCTAGTCAATGCGGTAGCATATCTGGTTAGGGCGGGGAAATCTGCGACACACAAGGATGTAATGGTGCGATTGGCGATTCTGGAAGACGACTCAGTACAGAACGACATGCTGTCAGACTGGCTGCGGCAAGCCGGGCACGACGTGCATTCTTTTGTCGATTCGCGTGAGTTCATCCGGGTGGCGGGGCGCGAGAGTTTTGACCTGTGCCTGATCGACTGGATGCTACCCGAAATGAGTGGCACCGAGGTGCTCAACTGGTTGCGCCAGGATCGGGCTGACGATACGCCGGTCATTTTCGTGACGGCACGCGATGCCGAAGAAGACATCGTGACCGCGCTGGATGCAGGTGCCGACGATTATCTGGTCAAGCCGTTGCGTCGCTATGAGCTCATCTCGCGCATCGAGGCGGTCATGCGCCGTGCGCGTCCGCTGGCGCAGGAACAGATCATCGATGTGCCGCCGTATTTCTTCGACATCGCTTCCAAACGGGTGCGGGTCAATGACGAGCCGGTCGAGCTGACAGACAAGGAATTCGATCTGTCGATGTTCCTGTTCCGCAATCTGGGGCGGCTCATTTCGCGCGGCCACATGCTCGAAGCGGTTTGGGGGCGGAACCCGAATCTGGCGACCCGCACTGTCGATACCCACATCAGCCGGGTGCGCAGCAAGCTTGGGCTACGGCCCGAAAACGGTTTCCGGCTGACGCCGACCTACAACTACGGATACCGCCTGGAGCGCCTCAGCGAGGAGGCCGACAGCGAATAGGCGGTCGGTGGTGCAATAAAAAACCCGCGTTTGGCGCGGGTTTTTTATTGCAGTGTGCCGAGCTCAGCTGTTCTTGAGCGAATCGCGGATCTCGCGCAGCAGCTTGATGTCTTCCGGGTCTTCCTTGGGTGCCTCGGGCTCCGGCGGCGTTTCACGCTTCATCTTGTTGATGGCCTTGATGGCCATGAAAATGACCAGCGCGACGATGAGAAAATCGAGCGCGGTGTTGATGAACACGCCGTACTTCATCAGGGGCGCACCCGCCTTTTCGGCCGCGGCGAGCGATTCGAATTCGCCTTCGCCCAGATTGACGTACAGGTTGGAGAAGTCGACCCCGCCGACGATCTTGCCGACGACCGGCATCACGACGTCATTGACCAGTGAGCTGACAATTTTGCCGAAGGCGCCACCGATGATGACACCGACGGCCATGTCGACGACGTTGCCCTTGACCGCGAATTCTTTGAATTCAGAGATGAAACTCATATGACTGACCTCCTGGAGCGATGTGTTGTGAGCTGTGCGGACAGGGCGAAAACCGGCAGAATTTGCGCTGGTATTGCCCGATCGCGAGCAGTCTAAGCCATTCGGTGACTGATGGGGGGACGCAAGCGATGGCGTGTGTCACTATTTATCAGTCATGTCGCCAGGCCGCACAGCGTGGCACCATGTGTTGAAATCCTGAACGAGAAAAGGAGAAGGGGGATGGTGAGGGGAAACCGAACGCGTCATGCGGGATACCTGCCCTGGCTTGCCTTGTTGCTGGCGTTGGTCTGTCTTTCGGTGCGCGCCGACGAGGATGCGTTGCGCTACGTGGTCAAGAAGGACGACACGCTCATTGGCCTGGCGGAATCCTTGTTCGAGGATCCGGACGCCTGGCCCTTGGTGCAGCGTCTCAATCGTGTCGCCAACCCGCGGCGCATTCCGGTCGGGAGTGTGTTGCGCATCCCTGTGCGTTTGCTGCGCAAGGTGCCGCGCGAGGGACAGGTGATCTTCGTGGCCGGCGAGGCGATGGCCGACGGCAGCGCCGTTTCTACCGGGGATCGCGTGCGCGAGGGCTCGCGCTTGCAGACCGGCGCGAAAAGTTTTCTGACGGTCGAATTGCCCGATGGGTCACGCCTGACCATGCAACCGCGTAGCCGCTTGCGCATCGAAGACCTGCACGGATTCAAGGGTTTTGACGAGGCCCAGCGCGCGAGTTTCGACGTTGAAGCCGGGCGCATCGAAACCGACGTGCAGCCGCAAACCGGTCCGGCGGCGCGCTATCGCATTCATACGCCGACGGCCATCATCGGCGTGCGCGGCACGAGTTTTCGGGTGGCCTCGGACGGTGACGTGACGCGCGCCGAAATGCGTGAGGGCAGCGTCGCGGTGACCGGCAATGCGCCGCGCGACAAGTCGGTCAAGCTGGAGGCGGGCTTTGGCCTGGTGGCCAAGGCGGGCAAGCCGCTGCCGCCGCCGGTGGCGCTGTTGCAGGCGCCGGCGCTGTCGTCGCTGCCCGGTTTGTTCGAGCGCCCGCTGATGGTTTTCGAGCTCGAGCCGGTGAGCGGTGCCGTGGGCTATCGCGGGCAGGTTGCCACCGACACTGCGTTTACCCGAATCGTGGCCGATGCGCGCAGCGCCCTGCCCGAGCTGAAAATCGATGGCCTGCCCGATGGCGACTACTATCTGCGCGCGCGGGCGATCGATTCGCGCGGGCTGGAGGGGCGCGACGCGCAGACGGCCTTCCGACTGAAGGCGCGTCCGGAGCCGCCTTTCGTCAGCACGCCGCGTGCGGGCAGCAAGGTCAATGCCGGCGAGGTGGCGTTTACCTGGTCACGCGCCGAGGGCGCGGCGACCTACCGCTTCGAGTTGTCCCGCAATGAAGATCTGTCCTCGCCCATGGTCGCCGAGCATGAGCTGACCGAGCCGGCGCATTCGCTGTCGCTTGAAGAGGGGACGTATTTCTGGCGACTGGCCAGTACCCGGGCCGATGGCGATCAGGGGCCGTGGGGTGATCCTGTCGCCGTGACGGTTCGCCCGCCGATGGCGGCGGTGCCGCCGCCGGCGTTCGACGACACCTCGATGTACTTCGCCTGGGGCGGAGAGCCGGGGCAGCGCTTCGAATATCAGTTTGCGGATGACGATCGTTTCGAATCCATCGTCGCGACCGGTACCGTCGACGCGCCGGAGTTGCGGATGGACAAGCCCGCGCCTGGGGCCTATTTCCTGCGCGTGCGGGCGATCGATCCGGATGGATTCGTCAGCAAGTATTCGTCGGCGCAGCAGGTGATCGTGCCATCCGAAATGCCGGAGTGGCTCATCGGTATCCCGCTGTTGATGATCTTCCTGTGAGCGTATCGAGCATGTGTCGTGAACAACGGCGAGGACCGGGCCGTGCAAAGGATTGATCGAAGCGTCGTCGAGTGGGTGCTGGTGACGGTGTTCTGTGCGCTCGTCGCGGCGGTGGCGTCGGCGATGGGCTGGATGTGGCGCATGGATCAGGCGGCCTACGATGTGGCCATGTCGCTGGCGCGGCCTGCGGCGGATGAGGAAGTGGTGATCGTGGCCATCGACGATGCGAGCCTCGCCGAAATCGGGCGTTGGCCGTGGCGGCGCTCGGTGCATGCGGCGCTCATCGAGCGGCTGAGCCATGCCGGGGCGAAGGTGATCGCCTTCGACGTCATCCTCAACGAACCCAGTGTCGAGAACGTCGATGCCGACCGCGCGTTGGCCGATGCCATTGCCGCGAGTGGGCGTGTGGTGCTGCCGGTGGTGCAGGCTTCGCGTGGGAACCGCATCGTCGGCGAGGCGCCGCCGGCGCCGATGTTCCAGTCCGGCGCGGCCGCGACCGGCCATATCCACGTCGAGTTCGATCCTGACGGTATCGCCCGCAGCGTTTACCTGTGGGAAGGCTTTGGCGCGCCGCGATACCCGCAGTTGGGCCTGGCCGCGCTGCGCCTGATGCACCCCGAGCGGGCGGCGCGCTACCCGGCCCCCGCTGCCGGGGACGAATCGGCGGCGGATTGGCTGCGTGCCGACTGGTTGCGCATTCCCTTTGCCGGACCGCCGGGCACCTACCGGAGTGTTTCATACGCGGATGTGCTGCGTGGCAATGTGGACGAAGCGATTTTTCGCGACAAGGTGGTGTTCGTTGGCGCCACCGCGCTGGGGATGTCGGACAGCGTGCCGACGCCGACAACCGGTTTCAATCGCCCGATGCCCGGCGTCGAGGTCAATGCCACCGTCTACTCGGCACTCAAGCGCGGCGAAGGCATCCAGCTCGTGCCCCCGCTGCTGGCGGGTGCGCTGAGTGCGGTGATTGTGGTCATGCTGATGGTGATGATGTTGCGTGCCGCACCGCGCGCGGCGCTGTTGTGGGCGTTTGCCGGCAGCGCGGGCACCTTCCTGCTGATGTGGGCGAGCCTGCACTTCGGTCACGTGTGGTTGCCGCTGGTCGGCGCGGTGCTCGGCTGCATGCTGTGCTATCCCTTGTGGAGTTGGCGTCGGCTCGAGGCCGCCCAGCGTTATCTGGACGATCAGCTCGATGTGCTGCATCGCGACGCCGCCATGCTCTTCCCCGCCATGCGCGTCGCCTTGCCCGAGGTGCACGACATGGACGCGGTGCAGCAGCGTATCCACCGCGTTTCGCAGGCGGTGCAGCGGCAGCGGGAGTTGCGTCGCTTCATTGCCGAGACGCTGGACAACCTGCCCGTGGGGGCGGTGGTGGCTAATCACGACGGTGAAATTCTGCTGTGCAACCGCGAGGCCATGAACCTGCTTCAGGCGCGGGACGCCACGGCGGTGCCCGAGGCGCTCACCCGCCTCGATTGGCCGCCGGGGGTGTCGATCTCCGGTGGCTTGCCGGTGCCGAGTGACGACGCGCGAAGCGCTACTTTCGAGGTCGATACGCCTGACGAAAAGCGTTTGCTGGCGCAGGTGGCGGCGTTGCAGGATGCCGACGGCGCGCCCATCGCGGTGGTGCTCGGCTTGTCCGACATCACGCGGATTCGCGACGCCCAACGCAGCCGCGAGGAGACCATGCACTACCTGTCTCACGATCTGCGCTCCCCGATCGCCTCCATCCTCACCTTGATCGAGGCAGAGAAGCTGGCTGGCGAGCCGGGGCCGGAGATGCTCGAGTTTTTGCGTCAGGTGGGCCGATATGCCCATTCGGCGCTCAAACTGTCCGACGATCTGTTCCGCCTGGTGCGCGCCGATGCCATCGACAAGACCCGGTTTGCCGAGTTCGACCTGGGCAACGTCGTGCAGGACGCCGTCGACGAAGTGTGGGTACAGGCCAAGGCCAAGTCGGTGAAAATCGTCGTTCAGGCGGACGAGGAAGACCTGATGTCGGCGAGCGTGCGCGGCGACCAGGAGCTGGTGCGCCGCGCCTTGGTGAACCTGATCGGCAATGCCGTCAAATACGGCCCCGAAGGCGACGAGGTGGCGGTGTCGCTGCGCCGCGTCGGCGAGCAGTGGGCGGTCGCGATCAGTGATCATGGCGATGGCATCAATCAGGAGCAGATGCCGCGGTTGTTCCGTCGCTTCGGCCGGCTCAAGACGGCGGCGAGTCGGCGCGAGTCGGGTATCGGGCTGGGGCTGATGATCGTCAAGACCGTGGCCGAGCGCCACGGCGGTCGCGTCGAGGTGGCGTCGCAGCCCGGTGCCGGCGCCACCTTCACCTTGGTGCTGCCGACCAATGCCGCGCCCGAGGGTGGCTGAGCAAGCGCGGGCATGAGCGTACGTCGTGTTCTTGTGTGGGCGCTTGTCGCTGTCGCGGCGCTGTGCGCCCTCGCCGTGGTGGCGCTGCCGGCGTGGGCCAGCCAGCAGCTGATCGACGCGCTCAATGCGCGCGTCAGCGGCACGGTGCAGTTGTCGCTGCAGCCGATGTGGTCGCAGATGCCGGGTGTCCGGGTACAGGCGATCCGCTGGCGACCGTCGTCGGATCAGGCTGGCGAGATCGACATCGGCGAAATCGATGTGCGCAGCCGTTGGGCGGCCGATGCCGATGTGCGGCCGTTGAACGTGCGCCTGCGCGACGTGCGCGTCGAACTGCATCAGTTGGCCGATGGCCAGTGGGTACTGCCACGGCTTGTCGGCGACGGCGGCGACGGCGGCGATGACGGCGCGCGCGCGCCATTCCATCTGGCCCGTGTCGACATCGACACCCTTCGGCTTCGGCTGCATCCGCATGACGCCCCCGTTGTTGAAGTGGACGTGGCGCATGTCGCCGTGATCGCCGATGCCGATCGCTGGCGGCTTGTGCTAAGCGGCGATGCCACGCGGGCGGCGCTGCGTGGGTCGGGGCAGGTGAAGGCGACGCTTGCCCGTACCGATGCCGGGCTGCGCGTCGACGCACTCGAGGTGGAAGGCCAGGCGAGCCAGGCGGCCGTGTCGGTGCCCGCGCTGTCGTTCGCGGCGGCATCGGTCCAGCTGTCGCAGGCCGGCGGGGTCGAGATCGGCGCCGCGCGACTCGATGCCGAGGTGCATGTGGCGGGCGAGGTCGATACCGTCGCCTTGCGCCTGGCTGAGGCCCGCTTCGAGGGCGGGCAACTGACGGCTCGCGTCGACACGCTGCGGCTCGATCGTGGCGGCACGGTGGCGGCGCAGCTCGCGTTGAACGACATGGTGGTGACGGCGGATGCGGCGCAGGTGGGCGTGTCGCCGTTGCAAGGCAAGTTGTCGGCACAGTTGCCGCTCGGGCGCGTGGACGTGACGGCCAGCGCGGGCCTGCTGCGCTACGGGCTTGCGTCACGTCGCGCCCAGCTCGACGGCCTGCAGTTGATAGCGAATGCGCCCGATCCGGCGAATGCCGACGCACGCGTGGATGCGCACGCCACCGTGTCCGCCGAATTTTCCGTCGACCCGACGCGCGCGCAGGGCACCGCGAGCGTCGAGGTCGAGCGCAGCACGCTCGATGCGCGCTGGTCATTCGATCCCGCCGACGCAAAACCGCTGTCGATCCGCGCGACGGTGGATCGACTCGATCTCGATCGCTGGCTGGCGTCCACGCCCGCTTCCGATGAACCTGCGCCGCTCGCGGCGTGGCGCGATTGGCCGCTGCGCGCCGATCTGCAAGTGGGAACACTGGTGTGGCACGGTGTTCGGGTGAAGCGAGCGCACCTCGTGCTCGGGCTGGATGAGGCGGCGGTAGCTGCGAGTGCGCCGTCCGCAGACAATTAATCGAACGATCGTTTTAATTCGTCCTTCGACCGTGTTAGAGTCGAACGCACCCATGACGGCGACGGCCATGACCGCGCCTGTTTCGTTGAATTGAGGAGACTTCGATGAGTATTCCCGCCGCGTTTCAGGGGTGCATGCGCTTACCCGCCATTGCCGCCCCCATGTTCCTGGTGTCGGGCCCCGAGTTGGTCGTCGGCGCCTGCCGTGCCGGCGTCGCGGGGACCTTTCCGGCGCTCAATGCACGCACGCCCGAGTTGCTCGACACATGGCTCGGGCAGATCAACGACGCCTTGGCGCAGCAGCGCCAGGACGCGCCCGCGGCACCGTGTGCGCCTTATGGCGTGAACCTCATCCTGCACGCCAGCAACCCGCGCGTGGCGCCCGATCTGGCGTTGCTGGTCAAGCATCGTGTGCCCTTCGTGATCACCAGCCTGGGGCATCCGGGGCCGGTGGTCGAGGCCGTGAAGAGCTACGGCGGGCTGGTGTTTTCGGATGTGGTGCACGCCTACCATGCGCGCAAGGCGGCCGCCGCGGGCGTCGACGGCATCATTGCCGTCGGTGCCGGCGCGGGGGGGCATGCCGGCACCCAGAGCCCTTTCAGTCTGGTGCGCGAAATCCGCGAATTCTGGGACGGCACGCTGGTGCTCGGCGGCGCCATCTCGGACGGGGCCGGCGTGCGCGCGGCCGAGGTGCTGGGCGCGGATTTCGCCTACATGGGCACGCGCTTCATCGCTACCCAGGAGGCCATGGCAGACGCGGCCTACAAGCAGATGCTGATCGAATCGGGGGTCGGCGACATTGTCTACACCGACGCCATCTCCGGCACCAACGCCAACTTCCTGTGGCCCAGTCTGGAGAAGGGCGGCTACGACCGTGCGCAGTTGAGCCTCAATGTCGGCAAGGGAAAGCTCAAGGCAATCACCGATGAGGCCAAGGCCTGGCGCGACTTCTGGAGCGCCGGCCACGGCGTGGCGACGATTCACGATGCGCCGCCGGTGGCCGCGCTGGTGGCGCGGCTGGGTGAGGAATACGATGCGGCCTGCGCCATGCCGGCCAGTGCGGCGTGCGGATGAGGGCGCGCGAACGCGCCTGAAACAAACCCCGGCGAGCATCCCCCGCCGGGGTATTTCGTTTACCGGCGTCGCGGCTTGAACGGCTTGCCGTTGACCGTCAGCTGACCGTTGCGGAACGCGAATTCCGATTTGATCAGACCGTCGGCGCGGGTGATGTAGCCCTGCGCGCTGGCTTGTTGTAACTGGGCTTCGAACTGCTCGCCGATCATGGCCGTTTGTTCCGCACTCATCACCGCGTCGGGGTCCATCTGCGCGATCTGGTTGCGGGTGCGCTCGAGCATCATCTCGCGCATCATCGCCTCGGGCAGCGTGAGTTTGCCGCGCGCGTCGAGCTTGCCCAGCAAGGCCATCGGATTGCCGCGCTCCTCGGGAGTCATGCCGGGCACGCGCGCCTGTGCCTCGATGCGGGCTTCGCCCTGCGGGGTATTGAAACTGAGGCGATCGAGGCGCAGCTCGGGGTCGTGCCCGAGCAGTTCCATGGCCGGCTGCGCCAGTACCGCCAGCGCGGCTTGTGGATTGCCCTGGCCGGTAAACATCGTCGGGTCGGCATACATCGCCATCATGGCGCGATAGAGCTTGGCCACCGTGCGCACATGCAGGTGGTTCATCGACAGGTCGTAGTGTGCCGGGCCGAAGTTGGTGTCACCCACCTGAAAGCCCTGCGCGCTCATATTTGCCTTGATGTCGAGGAAGTCGCCCGCGGCCGGCATGTCGACCACGTAGGCGAACTGCTTGAGCACGACCGGCTCGCCTTCCAGCTCGGGGCCGTCGAGCTGGATTTCGTCGAGTGTGAAGCGCTGTTTGCCGGCGTACAGCATGGGCTCGTCGTCGAGCAGACGGCGCGCATCGCCACTCAGGTGCAAGCCGCTCATGACCATGTGCAGGCCCTTGCCATCGTGCACTTCCAACTTGGGGGCCGCGCCTAGCATGGTGTAGCTGTCCATGTTGGCAGTGAAGTCGATCCGGGTGTTGAAGCCTTCCCAGGCGACCTGGCCCGGCGCGCCGCCGTCGACCGCCGGCAGCGGTGCCGCGAAGGCGGGGCTGCTGACATCGCTCACGCCACCGCCGTCAAACCTGACCACGGTGTGTGCGGTCAGCGGCTTGTTGTTGCCGAACAGCTTGGCAAGCTCCGCCTTGGCGGCGTCGGGCACGACCAATTCGCTGTCGATCACGGCGGCCGCCAGGCCGTCAGCCCACGGGCCGTGCTGGATGTTGGAGGTGAAGGTGATGCGCAGCGGCTCCGGCGCGTCGTCGGCCGGTGCTTTGCCCTGTTCGCGGGCGGCTTGCTGCAGGCCACGCATCATGTCGCCGAACACTTCGATGGTGACGGTTTCGGTGGCGGCGAACAGGCCGCGATCGTAGTGTCGATCGATGATCTTCAGATACGGCACGGATGCGACTTGCGCGTATTGGCGATCCAGCGTGGATTGCACTTGCCCGCCCAGATACCAGCTGGCGGCGGGATAGGCGATGACGGGCAGGGCGAGGAGGGCGATCCAGGATTTTTTCATGGGGTGCAGTTCTCGAGCAGAGGCATCCGGGCAGAACGGGTGCCGGAAAGGACGCTGCACAGTATATCGACATCATATTTTGTGTCCATGGACCGCCCCGGTGCCGGTCAATCCCCGAATGCCCGGCTGATGGCTTCCACGTGGCGGTGATCGGTGCCGCAGCATCCGCCGATGACCGCCAGTGCCGGCAGGTGCTCACGCATCGTGCGGTAGGCGCGACCGAGCGCTTCGGGATCGCCTTCGTCCAGTTCGGTGGCGACATCGAGCTCGGCGTGGCTCTTGCACGAGGCGTTGGCGCGCAGACCGCGCACGCGGTGTTGCCAGGGCGCGTCGTCGGCCAGCACATGCGCGAAATGTGTCGGGTGGGCACAGTTGATCATGTAGTAGGCCGGTGCGCCGGCGGTGGCTTCGTCTACCGCGGTGATGGCACCGCCCAGCGATTCGCCCGAGGGCAGTCGGCCGTCGGTTTCAACCGTGAAGGAGATGACGACAGGGATGCCGAGCGCGCGTGCGGCCTCGACAATGCCGATGGCTTCGTCCTGATAGTTGAGGGTGTAGGCGCTCACCATGTCGGCACCTGCTTCGGCAAGGCTTTGAATCTGCGCTTGATGGTATTGGCGGGCTTGCGCCGGGCGCATGCGTGTGCCGGCCACGTAGCCGTCACCGCGCGGGCCGATGCAGCCGCTGACGACCACCGGGCCGGCCAGCGCCGGGGCGTCGGCGATCAGTTCGCGCATGAACCGCACGGCCTCGCGGTTGATGCGATCGAGCGCGTCGGCGTCGTAGCCTAGTTGCGCGCCCCAATCCGGGTTGGCGCGCCAGGTCGGTGTTTCGAGCAGCAGGCCGCGACCGCAGCGCGCGGCCAGATCGAAGTAACGGGCGTTGTAGCGACGCAGGCGTTCGCGGCCGTCGGCCGAATCGAGCAGCGGAAAGGTGGCAAAGGCGGGCAGATCGAGGCCGTCGTGAAAGACCAGCGTGGTCTCCAGGCCGCCGTCGCTGAGGATGGCGCGGCCGTCGAGGTGGGGCAGTGGGCGAGGCGTAGTCATAGCGTTCTCCGGCAAGTAGTGTGGTCAATCGTGTGTGTAGCCAAGCGGAATCAGGGCGCGGTCGAGGTCGGTGTCGATGTCGGGCCGAGACACGTCGCGCCACCGCAGCATGTCGCCCATCCGCCGTGAGGCGCCGGGCGCGAAGCCGGTCTCGCCGGCATGGTCGGCCGGGTTGCGCCAGGTGCCGAACAGCTGGTCGATGATGGCCAGGTCGCAGTAGTTGAAGGCATGCACGTCGCGGCCGTGATGCACCCGATGCTGTTCGGGGCGCTGAATGACGTATCCCGTCCAGCGCGGCGTTCGCACATTGGTGTGCTGGTAGATCGCGAGCAGGGTGGTGGCGAGGATGACGAGCGTGGTGGCCGCGGGCGTGAGGCCGACGATCAGCACCAGGCTCAGGCTCGAGACCAGCGTCCAGGCGATCATGCCGAGCGGGCTTTCCCAGAAGGCACTGGCGGCGTCGAGCCGTTCGGCGCTGTGATGCCATTGATGCACCGCGCGCCATAGCCGGTCGCTGCCATGCATGGCACGGTGCCAGGCGTAGATGGCACACTCGGCAACCAGCAGGCCGGCGGCCGCGCCACCCCAGGTGCCCAGCGAGGTAAGGTCGAACAGCTGCCAGCGGGCGAGGTGGGCGTCGGTCAGCAAGGGCAGGTAGCTGGCGATCAGAAAATACACGCCGAAGGCCGTGAAGCCGCGCAAGCGCCAGCGCGGTTCGTGGGGCAATGCGCGCGCCGGGCGCAGGGCTTCCCACAGCAACAGGGCGCCATAGCCGGCGAAGATGACCCAGGCGATCGGGTCGAGGATGAGCTCCAGTGGGGTGGGCATGATGGTGTCTCCTTGCGTGAATCGTGGGATGCTCCGTCGTGACGAGCGAAAGCGGTCCCGGCGACGTACAAGGTAGAACCCCTGGGCGCAGCGCACTAAAGTGGAAACGGACAGAAACCGGACGATTCGGCCATGGATGTGAAAAACGACCAGAAGCAACAGATCCCGGTGGCGGTGCTGGCCATGCACGAGACCACCGCGTCGACGCTGTACGGCATGTACGATCTGTTCCACTCCGCCGGCCGTGATTGGGCGCTGGTGACCGAGGGCCGCCTCGGGCCGTCTCCGATTGCGCCGCACGTCGTCAGTGTCGATGGCCAGCCCCTGATGGCAGCCAATGGCGTGCGGATCGTGCCGGACTGCGCGATCGACGACTGCCCGCTACCGGCGGTGATCTGTATTCCCGAGGTGTTCGTGCCCCCGGGCGAGGCGATTGCCGGGCGCTTCGATGCGCAGGCCGACTGGCTGCGCCGTTGCTACGCGGCGGGATCCATCATCGCCTCGGCCTGTTCCGGCGCGCTGCTGATCGGCGAGGCGGGTTTGCTGCAGGGGCAGGACGCCACCACCCACTGGGCCTATTGCGAGACGCTCGAAACCCTCTACCCGGGGGTGCGGGTGCATCCGGCGCAGGCGCTGGTGACCTCGGGCGACGAGCAGCGATTGATCATGGCCGGTGGCGGCTCCACCTGGATGGATCTGGCGCTCTACCTGATTGCGCGGCTGGTGTCGGTGGAAGAGGCGATGCATGTGGCGCGCATCAATCTGGTCGACTGGCACACCGTCGGGCAGCAACCGTTTGCACGATTGGCGCGCGCCTCGCAGAGCGGCGATGCGCTGGTCGCCGATGCGCAGGTGTGGATCGCCGACAACTACCGCCAGTCGGCGCCGGTGGCCGCCATGGTGGCCCGCGCCGGTATTCCCGAGCGTTCCTTCAAGCGGCGTTTCGCCGAGGCCACCGGTATGGCGCCGCTCGAATACATCCATACCCTGCGGCTCGAAGACGCCAAGCAGATGCTGGAAGCCGGCGATCTGCCGGTCGAAGCCATCGCCAACGAGGTTGGCTACGAAGACGCCAGTTTTTTCGGCCGTCTGTTCCGCCGCAAAGTGGGCATCACCCCGGCCCAGTACCGACGCAAGTTCGGCGGCATGCGGCGGGCGCTGACGAGCGCGCCGCAATCGCATGAGGTAGGCTAGCGGCCATGTCCTGCGTGGGAAGCGCGCCTGTATGAACGAACCGAAAACCATCGCCGTGGCCTTTACCGGTGCTTCCGGCATGCCCTACGGCCTGCGTCTGGTCGAGACCTTGCTCGGCGCCGGGCATCGGGTGTGGCTGCTGTACTCGCAGGTGGCACAGGTGGTGGCGCAGCAGGAGATGGACTGGAAGCTGCCGTCGCGGCCGGCCGAGCTGGAGGCCGAGTTGTCGGCCCGGTTCGCCACGCAACCGCAGCAACTGCGCGTGTTCGGTCGTGAGGAGTGGTTCGCACCGCCGGCCTCGGGCTCCAATCCGCCGGATGCGATGGTGGTGTGTCCGTGCACCATGGGCACGCTGGCGTCGATTGCCGCCGGCCTGAGTCAGAATCTCATCGAGCGCGCCGCCGACGTGGTCATCAAGGAGGGGCGCAAGCTGGTGCTGGTGCCGCGCGAGACACCGTTTTCGGCCATCCATCTGAAGAACATGCTCAAGCTGGCACGCCTTGGCGTGTGCATCCTGCCGGCCAACCCCGGCTTCTATGCGCGCCCGAAAACGGTGCAGGATCTTGTCGACTTCGTGGTCGCACGCGTGCTCGACCAACTCGGTGTGGCACATCAACTGTTGCCGCGCTGGGGTGAAGACGAATAAAAACAAGGGGTTTTGTGCTTTGCGGCAAAAACAGGTTGCTCGCACCCAGTGCTTGGCACCGAACCTGCTTTAAAGCAATAGCGCGCGGAAGCGCTCGCGGCGCCTGACAAGACGAGTGTTCATATTGCGTTTGCACATCCGTGGTCGTTTTTGGTGCATGCGGGCGCGTTGTCAGGGTTATCCACATTCGCTTTACGTTGTATCCGGGTCAAGCTGTTGCTTAACATAGCGCCGTGCCCGGGTTGTTGCCCGGCACGATCTTGTCGTGCCAAGCCGCCAAACCGGCGACTGATGTCCATCTCATAACCGATGTTGGAGGAGCTGTTCTCATGAAGATTCAACGAACCCCTGTTCTGGCCACGCTGGCGGCTGCCAGCATGCTGATGGTGGGCGTCGCCCACGCGGGTACGACCTTTGATGCGGTCAAGAAGAAGGGTTTCGTCCAGTGCGGCGTGACCACCGGTCTGGCGGGTTTTTCAGCGCCGGATGACAAGGGCAACTGGACGGGTATCGACGTCGATACCTGCCGTGCCGTGGCCGCGGCCATGTTCGGCGATGCGAAGAAGGTGAAGTTCACGCCGCTCAACGCCAAGGAGCGCTTCACGGCGCTGCAGTCCGGCGAGATCGACATTCTCTCGCGCAACACCACCTGGACCTACACCCGCGACACCAGCCTGGGGCTGAATTTCGCCGGCGTGAACTATTACGACGGTCAGGGTTTCATGGTGAGCAAGAAGCTGGGCGTCAAGAGTGCGCTGGAACTGTCCGGTGCATCCATCTGCATCCAGGCCGGCACCACCACCGAACTGAATCTGGCAGATTACTTCCGCGCCAACAAGATGGAATACACCGCCATCACCTATGACACCTCGGAAGAAACGATCAAGGGTTTCGAGGCCGGGCGCTGCGACGTGTTGACCTCCGATCAGTCGCAGCTGTATGCGCTGCGCATCAAGCTGCCGAACCCGAGCGATGCCGTTGTGCTGCCCGAGGTGATCTCCAAGGAGCCGCTGGGCCCGGTCGTCCGTCAGGGCGACGACGAGTGGTTCAACCTGGTGCGCTGGTCGCTGTTTGCGCAGCTCAACGCCGAAGAACTGGGGGTGAGCGCCAAGAACATCGACAAAATGACCAAGGGGACCGATCCCAACGTCAAGCGTCTGCTCGGCGGTGAAGGGGTTTCCGGCAAGTTCCTGGGTGTGGACGACAAGTGGGCCTACAACATCGTCAAGCAGGTGGGTAACTATGGCGAGATGTTCGAGCGCAACGTCGGTCAGGGCAGCCCGCTGAAGATTTCTCGGGGTTTGAACGCCCTGTGGAACAAAGGCGGCATCCAGTACGCACCGCCGATTCGATAAATCGGAGAACGGGCTGACAACTTGGCGGTTGTCAGCCCTTTTTGCATCCACTCAGACAACTCCAGAGGCATATCCATGAGCGGCACAGCGAACCTCGGGACAGCGCCCGCCAAGCCGAAGCTGACACGGGATCCGAAGTTCCGGGCCTTGGTTTTCCAGATTCTCTCGGTCATCGCGGTGATCGCGTTCTTCGGGTATGTGGTGCACAACACGCTCGCCAACATGGAGTCGCGTGGTATCTCGACCGGTTTCGGATTCCTCGATCGTGCGTCGGGTTTCGGCATCCTGCAATCGCTGATTCCCTACAGCGAAACCTCGACCTATGGCCGCACTTTCGTCGTCGGCCTGCTCAATACGCTGCTGGTGTCGGCGCTGGGCATCTTCTTCGCCACCATCGTCGGTTTTCTGGTGGGCGTGATGCGCTTGTCGAAGAACTGGCTGATCAACAAGATCGCGCTGGTCTACATCGAGATCTTCCGCAACATCCCGCTCTTGTTGCAGGTTGTGTTCTGGTATTTTGCCGTCGCCTTCAACCTGCCGTCGCCACGCCAATCGCTGGCGGTGGGCGAGTTGATGTTCCTCAACAATCGCGGCATGTATGTGCCCGCGCCGGTGTTCGGCGACGGTTTCTGGATGACGGTCGCGGCCATCGTCGCGGCCATCGTCGCGGTGATCTTCCTGGTGCGCTGGGCTCGCCGCCGCTTCGAGGCCACCGGCCAACCCTTTCACACCGTTTATGCCTCGCTCGGCGTCCTCATCGGTTTGCCGCTGCTGGTCTTCGTGTTGTCCGGTGCGCCGCTGCACTGGGATCTGCCAGCGCTCAAGGGCTTCAACTTCAAGGGGGGGCTGGTGGTCATCCCCGAGTTGTTCGCGCTGACGCTGGCCCTGGCCATCTACACCGCGGCCTTCATCGCCGAGACGGTGCGCAGCGGTATTCAGGCGGTGTCTCACGGCCAGACCGAGGCGGCCAGCGCCTTGGGCCTGTCGCACGCGAACACCTTGCGCCTGGTGGTGATCCCGCAGGCGATGCGGGTGATCATCCCGCCGCTGACCAGTCAGTATCTCAACCTGACCAAGAACTCCTCGCTGGCGGTGGCCATCGGCTACCCCGACCTGGTGGCCGTGTTCGCCGGGACGACCCTCAACCAGACCGGACAGGCGGTGGAGATCATCGCCATCACCATGGGCGTGTATCTGACGCTGAGCCTGATGATCTCGATCTTCATGAACTGGTACAACGCCCGCATGGCGTTGCGGGAGCGCTGAGTCATGATCAACAACAGCAACTTCGTTCCCCTGCCGGACCAGCCGCCGCCGCTCGCCTCGGTGGGCGTCATCGGCTGGATGCGCACCAATCTGTTCTCGGGCTGGATCAACTCGATCCTGACCGTGATCGCGCTCTACCTGCTGGTCATCACGCTGCCGCCGCTGATCAACTGGCTGTTTGTCAGTGCCGACTGGGTGGGCAACAGCCGGGAGGCGTGTACCTCGGGCGGCGCCTGCTGGGTGTTCGTGGCCCAGCGCTTCCAGATCTTCATCTATGGCTTCTATCCGCTCGACCAGGCATGGCGGATCAATCTCATCTTTGTCGGCCTGGTGGTGCTGATGGTGCCACTGTTCATCAAGGCCTTTCCGTACAAGCCTCACCTGGCGGCGTTCATTCTGTTCGTCTTCCCGGTGATCGCCTTCATCCTCATGAGTGGCGGCATGTTCGGCTTGCAACACGTGGAGACCGCCAAGTGGGGTGGCTTCACGCTGACCTTGCTGCTGGCGGCCGTGGGCTGCGTCGGCGCGCTGCCGCTGGGGATCCTGCTGGCGCTCGGGCGGCGGGCGACCGGGATGCCGGTGGTCAAGTCGCTGTGCGTGATGTTCATCGAGTTGTGGCGTGGCGTGCCGCTGATCACCGTGTTGTTCATGTCCTCGGTGATGTTGCCGCTGTTCCTGCCCGAAGGGATGAGCTTCGACAAGCTGCTGCGCGCCTTGATCGGGATTACCCTGTTCCAGTCGGCCTACATGGCCGAGGTGATCCGTGGCGGACTGCAGGCGATCCCGAAGGGGCAGTACGAGGCGGCCGATGCGCTGGGGCTGGGTTACTGGCGCAAGTACGGGCTGGTGATCTTGCCGCAGGCGCTGAAGATCGTGATCCCCGGCATCGTCAATACCTTCATCGAACTGTTCAAGGACACCACGCTGGTGACCATCGTCGGCTTGCTCGAACTGCTCGGCATGGTCAAGTCGGCCCTGGGCGATCCGGCCTGGCCCGACGTCTCGAAAGAAGGCTACGTGTTTGCCGCCTTCATGTTCTGGATTTTCTGCTTCGGTATCTCGCGCTACAGCCAATGGCTGGAAGATCGCCTGCACACCGGTCACAAGCGCTGATGCGCGCGTCGAATTGAATTGATGGAGTCCGCCATGACGGCCAATGCACAACAAGCCACCGACAATGAAGTGATGATCCAGTTGCTGGGGGTCAACAAGTGGTACGACAAGTTCCATGTGCTCAAGGACATCAACCTCGAGGTCGCCAAGGGCGAACGCATCGTGGTGTGCGGTCCTTCGGGCTCGGGCAAGTCCACCATGATCCGCTGCATCAACCGCCTCGAAGAACACCAGAAGGGGCAGATCATCGTCGACGGTATCGAGCTGACCAACGACCTGCGCAACATCGAGACCATCCGCAAGGAAGTGGGCATGGTGTTCCAGCACTTCAACCTGTTCCCGCACCTCACGGTGCTCGAGAACTGCGTGCTGGCGCCGATGTGGGTGCGCAAGACGCCGCGCAAGGAAGCCGAGGCGACGGCGATGGAATACCTCGAAAAAGTGAAGATCCCGGACCAGGCGAAGAAGTATCCCGGTCAGCTCTCCGGCGGCCAGCAACAGCGCGTGGCCATTGCCCGCAGCCTGTGCATGAACCCGCGCATCATGCTGTTCGACGAGCCGACCTCGGCGCTCGATCCGGAGATGATCAAGGAGGTGCTCGACACCATGATCTCGCTGGCCGAATCGGGCATGACCATGATGTGCGTGACCCACGAAATGGGCTTCGCCAAGACGGTGGCCGACAAGGTGATCTTCATGGACCGCGGGCAGATCGTCGAAAGCAATCGTCCCGAAGAATTCTTCAACAACCCGCAAAACGAGCGCACCCAGCTGTTCCTCAGCCAGATCCTCAATCACTGAGTCGGTACGGCGCCCGGTGCGCGGGGGGCGACGTTGCGGTAAGGTGCGGGACAGGGCATCGGCACCGATGCATTTTTCGACCCCGCCTTCACGGCCCCCGGCCCTTCCCCCGCATGACCACACTCGTGACGCTTCCGCTCTTTCCGCTCCAGACCGTTCTCTTCCCGCACGGCAGACTCGCGCTCAAGGTGTTCGAGGCGCGCTACATCGACATGGTCAGCGCCTGTCTGCGCGACGGCAGCACGTTCGGCGTGTGCCTGATTGCGGCGGGCAGCGAAGTCGGCGAAGCCGCCATCCCGCATACCATCGGCACCGAGGCGAATATCGTGTCGGCCGACGTCGATACGCCGGGCATGATCAACATCGTGGTGTCTGGCGAGCGCCGTTTCCGCCTGCACGACCACACGGTCGACAAGGGGCAGCAGCTGGTGGGCGAGGTCGAATGGCTGCCGCCCATCGCGCACCAGCCGGTGCCCGATGCGCAGGCCAATCTCATCCCGCTACTCGAACGCATCGTCACCGACATGGGCGATCGCATTGCCACGCCCTACCGCTTTGATGACGCCGAGTGGGTGGGCGCGCGCTACGCCGAGGTGCTGCCCATCCAGGCGCTGGCCAAGCAGAAACTGCTCGAACTCGACGACGTCGTCAGCCGCCTCGAAATCGTGCAGCAGTATCTGGATCAGCGCGGCTTGCTTGTGCCGCCGGTGGCCTGAAGCGCTTCCAGGATTTTCCTGATCGGCGCGGGCAGGCCGAGCTCATTCAGGGTGTTGAGTGGGTGTACCGACTGCGCGGCATCGAGGGTGATATCGTCGATCGCCGCCACCGCAACCCGAATCGGTTGAATGTCGAGGGTGAAATGGGTGAAGGTGTGTCGTAGCGGCGGTAGCGTGTCGAGGGCGGCACTTTGGCCAGTGGCGTGCGCTTCCCACCAGTCTTCCGGCCGTGTATCGGCGTCTATCTCCGGCAAGCTCAACAGTCCGCCCCAGATGCCGCTTGAGGGGCGCTTCAGCAACAGCACGGATCGGCCGTCGGTCACCACCGCCAGTGTCGCTGATCGCCGGGGCGTAGGTTTGCGCGGCTTGGGCGAGGGCAGCGAATCGCAACGATCCTCGGCAAACGCCACGCACATGTCGCGCATCGGGCAGCGCTCGCATCTAGGCGTGCCGCGCACGCAGATCGTGGCGCCCAGATCCATCTGCGCCTGAATGTAGGTGTCGTTTTCCTTGGCTGGCAGCAGCGATTCGGCCAGTGCCCACAACTGCTTCTCGACTGCTGCCTGGCCGGGAAAGCCGTCGATGCCGAACACCCGGCACAGCACCCGTTTGACGTTTCCGTCCAGGATCGCCGCGCGCCTGCCAAAAGCGAATACCGCAATCGCGGCCGCGGTCGAGCGCCCGATGCCGGGGAGGGTGGCGATGCGTTCGGCCGTGTCAGGGAAGCGGCCGTCGTGGTCGGCCGTGATCTGTTTCGCGCAGGCGTGCAGGTTGCGCGCTCGCGCGTAGTAGCCCAAGCCGCTCCACACGCTCATCACGTCGTCCACCGGCGCCCCCGCAAGCGTGGCCAGATCGGGAAAGCGCGCCAGAAAACGGGCGTAGTAGGGAATCACCGTCTCCACTTGGGTCTGCTGCAGCATGATCTCGGACAGCCAGATGCGGTAGGGGTCGCGCGTGTTCTGCCACGGCAGGTCATGTCGCCCATGCTGGTGGTGCCAGTAAATCAGACGGTCGGCAAATGCGCTCATTGCAAGGCGTTTCGGGGGCGGAAAGATAGCGGATGTTACCTGTTCGGCCTGTGCAATGTGTGCTTACACACCGCAGTACCCGCTTGGTGCCAAAGCGATATATTAGAAATTGCTTATGAATGGTCCGGGCCGCTGCCCGGCAACTTGAGGAGAGCATCATGAAACCGATTCGGATTGTTTCCATACTGGCTGCCACGGCAATGATTGTCGGCGCGGGCAGCGTGTTCGCCGCAGGTGGTGGCGGCGGGGGCGGTGGCGGTATGGGGGGCGGCATGAGCGGCGGGATGGGCGCCGGAAAGGGCCCGGGCGTGAAGTCTCGCGTGGAAAAGCGGATCGAATCGAAGGACCAGACGCGCACCGAAACCCAGACGCGCGAGCGTGTGCGCGATGGCAGCGGAGAGTCGGAGCAGAATCAGGTTCAGAACCGCAATCGGACGCAGACCCAGACTCAGACCGAAACGAAGACCCGGCCGGGCGGCGCCGAGTAAAGGGCGAGCGCGGGGCCTGCGGCGGTTGCCTCCGTCGCAGGCGGGTTTGCCGGCGCCGTCGTTTGCATCTCGATATTCGTGTCGGCTTGCCGTGGGTAGGCGCGATGGCGGATCGTCGTTGGGCGAGGGCCGTCCGGGTTTGCCGGCGTGGCACAACGTGTGGAGTCGACGTGTGCAGGCTGGGCGGTGATAATGCGGGGCCTACCATCGCCCCCGACACCGCAATGACTGTCAGCCCCGACAACCCCCAGCGCGCGCTGCGCGACAGCTTGGGCATGTTTGCCACCGGCATTACCGTGGTGACCGCGCGCGCGCCCGATGGCACGCTGGCGGGCTTGACCGTCAATTCCTTCAATGCGGTGTCGCTCGATCCGCCGCTCATTGTCTGGTCGCTGGCCTCGCACTTGTCGAGCGTCAGTGTGTTTGCCGATTGCGAGTACTACGCGATCAACGTGCTCGCCGAGGATCAGCAACACCTGTCGCAGCGTTTTGCCACGCGTGACATCGACAAGTTTGCGGGATTGGAGTGTCGCGACGGTTTCGGCGGCGCGCCCCTGCTCGACGGATGTTGCGCATGGTTCGAATGTCGCAACACCACGCGCCACGATGGCGGCGACCATCTGCTGTTTGTGAGTGAAGTGGTGCGTCACACGCACGAGGCGAAGCCACCGCTGGTCTATTTCAGCGGTCGTTACCGAACGCTGGCGCCCTGACGGCGCCGCGCTTCACCCGGGCCATAGCCCATGACGCGCTTGAACGCGCGCGCAAACGCCGCCTCTGAGCGATAGCCGCATCGTTCGGCCACATCGGGCACGCATGCCCCCGCGGTTTTGAGCAGACGCCGCGCCTGCTGCATGCGCCATTCGGTCAGCACGTCGATCGGGCCGCGACCGACGACTTCGTGAAAACACTGGGCAAATCCCGAGCGCGACAGGTGCGCCCGTTTCGCCAGCTCGGCCACGGTCCAGTGGCGCTCCGGTGCTTGCAGCATGGCCTCGAGCGCGGGGCTCAGTCGCGGATCGGCGAGTGCGGCGCCGAGCCCGTGCGCCTGCGGCGCGTGGCGTTCCAGCGCGGTGCGCAAGACGTACATGAGCAGCGTTTCCGCCAGTCGCAGGAGCACCGGGTCGTCGTTCGCCGTGTTGCGCGCGGCCTCGCTGAACAGCAGGCGTGTCAGTTCGCCCAGTGGCGCATTGGTGGCCGGCACGACGAGTACCTCCGGCAGTGCGCCATGCAGCAGTCGACGGGACGAGGCATCGATGTCGATGAAGCCACAGACCAAGGCAATGTCGGCCGCGCGCCGGGTGTCGGTGCTTGCCGTGGTGATGCCAAAGCGCGGTTCGGCGTCGGGCAGGTGGGTCAGCACGTGGGCGCTGTCCCACGGCAGCACCACAATGTGTCCGGGGGGAATGGCCTGCGGTGCGCGCTCGGGCAGATGCAGCCAGGTGGTCGACTTGTCGGTGATGTGGAAGGTCATCCGGCCACTGCCGGAGGTGTCGAGATTCCAGGGCGCGCAGAGCGCACCGCGAAGAGAGACCTCGACTTCCGGCATGAGCCGGCGAAGCAGGGTGGCAATGAAGCCGGGCGGCGCGGTTGTCGTTGTCATCGGCAGGTTTCCGGGCTGGGCGACGACGTGTCGCGATGCCCAGAAGACCGGCCGATACGCGCTGCGCTTACATCACGATGTCGATTTCTTGCGCCGGCGCGTCATCGCGGCAATACCCAGGCCACCGGCCAGCAAGGCCAGCGTGGCGGGTTCCGGCACTTGCCGGATCGAGATGCGTGCGATCTGGTAGCCCGGTGCGGTGAAGTCCGCGTTGGGGAAGGCGGTGAGGATGTTGCCACCGAGGTTGAAGCCGCCATGCAGCGCGACCACGCCGCCTTCCGGCATGCCGGTGTCGGCCACGGTCTGGCCCAGCACCGGGGTATCCGCAGGCGCCTCGGTGTTCACCTCGGTGCCGGCATCCCAGATCTGGCTGCCGAGGATGACGACGCTTTGCGCATTGACGCTGCCGCCGCTGACGACGTGATACGCGGTGGGGTTGTCGTTGGCGAAGAAGGCGTCGTTGCTGGGCAGCAGCATGGCGGCAAAGCTCAGATAGAGGTCGGTCGCCCCCGGCGCGAGGTTGAGCACGATCTCACCGCTGCCGCCCGGGCCGAAGATGGGCGGTGAGCCCGGGCCGATGCCTGGTCCGAAGATCACGCCTTGCATACCGCTGGAAAAGAGCGTGCTCAGGGGTCCCGGGTTGCCATCCTCGGCCAGCCGTTCGACCTCCATGCTCGCGGCGCTGCCGGCGTCGAACAGGTCGAAGCTACCGTCATGCAGACCGACCCACAGCGGCGTAAACAACGTGCCGCCGGTCGGGGCAAGGTTCTCGATGGTGATCTTCAGCGCAACCGCGTGAGCCGCCGGTGCACTTGTCAGCAGGCCGCCGGCCAGCGCAAGCGTGGCGGCCAGAAGGGGTTTGTTCATGGGGTTTCTCCAATCGTGAGGGGCATCGCAAATGTGCCAATCGGATTGGCACGCCGCGATTCCACGGTAGATCGGGCCCTGGCAAAACACCATGCGCATGCGTCCAGCATTTATGCCGGATCATCCAGAGTGGGGGGTACAAGGCGGTGGAGCGGGTGAAGGGAATCGAACCCTCGTATGCAGCTTGGGAAGCTGCCGTTCTACCATTGAACTACACCCGCACGGTGCACAAAGCAGCCAATGCGTCGTGAACACGACAGCGCGGATTGTAGCTGTGTGGCGGCGTGTTTGGCAATTTGGGTGCGTGGTCAGCCGGCGGGTGGAGCGGGGCTGCGTGATACAATCGACGCCTGTTGAACGACCATTTTCCCGCCCCGCATGTCTGCCATCACGCTCGTCATCAACGGTGAGACCGAAGCGCTGCACGCGCCGCTGACTGTGGCCGATCTGCTCGCGGTCAAGGGGCTGGCCGGCAAGCGGTTGGCGGTCGAGTGCAATGGCGACATCGTGCCGCGCGGTCGGCACGAGGCGACCGAGTTGCACGAAGGCGATCGCCTCGAAATCGTCGTCGCCGTCGGCGGCGGTTGAGCGCTCGGCCCTCCTTATTCTCTTGGGTGAACCTGAATGAACGATCCTCTCGTCATTGCCGGCAAGTCATACGATTCCCGTCTGCTGGTGGGGACCGGCAAATACCGCGATTTTGCCCAAACGCGTGAGGCGATCGACGCCAGTGGCGCGCGCATCGTCACCGTCGCGATTCGTCGCACCAACATCGGCCAGAACGCCGACGAACCGAACCTGCTCGACGCACTGCCGCCCGATCAGTTCACCATCCTGCCCAACACCGCCGGTTGCTATACGGCAGATGATGCCGTGCGCACCTTGCGACTCGCGCGCGAGTTGCTCGATGGCCATGCGCTGGTGAAGCTCGAAGTGCTGGGTGACCCCGAGACGCTGTTCCCCAACATGCCCGAAACCCTCAAGGCCGCCGAAACCCTGGTCAAGGACGGCTTCGAGGTGATGGTCTATTGTTCGGACGACCCGATTCAGGCGCGCATGCTCGAAGACATCGGTTGCGTGGCGGTGATGCCCTTGGCCAGCCTCATTGGCTCGGGCATGGGTATTCTCAATCCGTGGAACCTGCAGCTCATCATCGAGCAGAGCCAGGTGCCGGTGCTGGTCGACGCCGGCGTCGGCACGGCCTCGGATGCGGCCATCGCCATGGAGCTGGGCTGCGACGGTGTGCTGATGAATACCGCCATTGCCAAGGCCAACGACCCGGTGCGCATGGCCGGCGCAATGAAGAAAGGCGTCGAGGCCGGCCGCGAGGCCTACCTGGCCGGACGCATGCCGCGCAAGACCTACGCCGCCAGCCCGAGTTCGCCGACGAGCGGCCTGATCGGTCGCTGATCGCGGCTGCTTCTCACCTTCCGCGTGTCGCCCGCGTGCGCCACCGGCCGATTATTCATCCCGACATTTCATCATGACCGATCCGCACGACACGCCTGAGCCGTCCGACGAAACCCCGCGCATGTCGCGCCGACCCATTCGCAGTTTCGTGTTGCGCCAGGGGCGGATGTCCGACGCGCAGACGCGCTTCCTGAACGCGAAGATGCCCGAGGTCGGCATCCCCTATGTGCAGGAACGCATCGACCTGAACGCGGTTTTTGGCCGCGCGGCGCCCAAGGTGGTCGAGATCGGCTTCGGCATGGGGGACGCAACTGCAAAAATTGCGCAGCATCTGCCCGGCACCGACTTTGTCGGCATTGAGGTGCACGGGCCCGGCGTGGGCAATCTGTGCAAGCTCATCGATGGTGAAGGCATCGGCAACATCCGCATCATCCAGCATGACGCGATGGAGGTCATGGAGGACATGATCGCGCCGGACAGCCTGGATGGCGTGCACGTGTTCTTCCCCGATCCGTGGCCGAAGAAGCGTCATCACAAGCGCCGCCTCATTCAGCCCGCGTTTGTCGCCTTGCTTGCCAGCCGGCTCAAGCCCGGTGGCTACTTGCACTGCGCGACCGATTGGGAGGAATATGCCGAGCAGATGCTGGAAGTGCTTGGCGATGAGCCGACGCTGACCAATACCGCCGACGACTATGCGCCGCGCCCCGAGTACCGCCCCCTGACCCGATTCGAAGCCCGCGGCCTGCGGCTCGGCCACGGGGTGTGGGATCTGGTGTTCCGGCGGTGCTGATCGACCAACCGACCCGATAAGGACTTCTGTCTCATGTGGCGATTCCTCACCGCTCCGTTCCGTGCCCTGTGGATGATTGTCGACGGCCTGCGGCGGATACTCGCCAACGTGCTGTTGCTGCTGGTGCTGGTGGCCGTGATTGCCGCCGTGTGGTTCGAGCGCGCGCCCAGCGTGCCAGACGGCTCGGCGCTGGTGATTGCGCCGGTGGGTCGCCTGGTGGAGGCGGCAACGCCGCCGTCGCCCAGCGATTTGCTGCAGGGCGGGCGCGGCGTGGCCGAAGTGGTGCTCGACGATGTGCTCACCGCCATTCGCCATGCGGGCACCGACGCACGCATCAGTGCGCTCATCATCGCGCCCGAGCGCCTGGGCCCGGCGCCGGCCAGCAAACTGGCGGCCATTCGCGATGCCATCATCGCCTTCAAGAAAAGCGGCAAGCCGGTGTATGCCCGTGCCGCGCGCTACAACCAGGCGCAGTACTACCTGGCGAGCGTGGCCGACGAGGTGATGATGGCGCCGGACGGCTATGTGCTGGTGCAGGGTTTGGCGGCCTACAACACCTATTACAAGCGCGCGCTCGATACGCTCGGCGTGAAGGTGCATGTGTTTCGTGCGGGCAAGTACAAATCCTTCGTCGAGCCCTACACGCGCGAGGACATGTCGCCAGAAAATCGTGAGGTGACGCAGGGGCTGATCGACTCGATCTGGGCCAATCTCAAGTCCGATATCGCGTCTGTGCGCGAAGTGAACGAGTCGGCCATCGACGCCTATGTGGGCGACTTCCGCAACCAGCTTGCCGCGGTCGGGGGGGATTCGGCGCAGATGGCCCGCAAGGCCGGATTGGTCGACACTTTGGCGGACGACAACGCCTGGGAGGTTTTCCTCGCCGAGAAGGTGGGCCGCGATGCGAAGGGCGATCTCAAACTGGCTGACATGCGTGGTTATCTGGCGGCGACGCGCAATTGGGCGCCGCAGCAGGGCGGGGGCATCGCGGTGGTGACCTTGCAGGGCGCCATCGTGGATGGCGATGGCCCGCCGGGCACCGTGGGCGGTGATTCGGTCGAGCGCATGTTGCGCAGCCTGCGGGACGATGCGCGCGTGCGCGCGGTGGTGCTGCGGATCGACAGCCCGGGCGGCAGTGCGTTTGCCTCGGAGCAGATTCGCGTGGCTGCCCAGGCGCTGCGCGATGCCGGCAAACCGGTCGTGGTGTCGATGAGTTCGGTCGCCGCATCGGGGGGTTACTGGATCGCGACCGGCGCCGACGAAATCTGGGCAACCCCCATGACCATCACCGGCTCGATCGGCGTCTTCGGTCTGTTTCCTGATCTCTCCGGGCCGATGGATCGCCTCGGGCTGAACGTGGATGGCGTGCGCACCGGGCCGCTGGCCGGGGCCATGGACCCGCGTCGGCCGCTCTCGGACGACGCCCGTGACGCCTTGCAGATGGGGGTCGAACACACCTACACCCGCTTTGTTCAGCGGGTGGCCAAGGCGCGCAAGCTGTCGATTGCCGATGTCGATGCGCTGGCGCAAGGCCGGGTGTGGACAGGCGCCGAAGCCAAGGCGCGTGGTCTGGTCGATTCGCTCGGCGGGCTCGAGCAGGCGGTGGCGGCAGCGGCGCGGCTGGCGGGTCTGAGCGACTACCACCGCATCGACACCACCGAACCTCTGCCGCTCAAACTGCAGATGCTGCGCGAATTGCTGCCCGCCGAGGCGAGCCTGCCGCGCAATGTCGTGGCTGGTTTGTGGCTGACGCGTTTGCAGGAAGATGCCCGCCAGTTGTTGAGCTGGAACGATCCGGCCAATCTCTACGCACACTGCCTGTGCCAGCCCCTCTAGGGCGTGAAGCGTTTTGTTGCAGATTCGTTACTTGGCGCCAGGCGAGGCCTGCTAGTGTTCGCGCATTACAACCTGCTTGGGGGAAACATGAAGCAACGATTGATACTCGCCAGCCTGCCGCTGTTGATGGCAGCCTGTTCGACCGTGCCGGAAACCTCCGTCGTCAGTGCGCCCTCGTCGGGCGAGCCGCAGCAGATGGAGTTCAAGCTTGCCAGCGGGCGCTACGACTGCAATGCCGGTGAAGTGGTCTACGTTCGCCGCGACCAGAAAGACAGCAACCGGGTGGATGTGCGCTGGAAGGGGCGCAAGGCGGCGCTCAAACGCAACCCGTCGGCCTCGGGTCTGCCGCGCTTCGAGAGTCCGCGCAGCGCGCTGGTGTGGATCGATCTGCCGTGGAAGAGCTATCTGCTCGATCAGAAATCGGGCAAACCGCTGGCCAGCGAGTGCGTGGCGAGCTAGTAGGTTTACACCGCTAACGCGTCAGAAATATCTGCAGCAAGTCGTTCAGAAAGCGTTGGCCGCGTTCGGTGGGTCGCAGGTGTTGGCGGTCCGCCGCCAGCAGACCGCGCCCTCTGGCGTCGATCAGCTGGGCCTCGACGGCGTCGAGTGGCATCCCGGTGCGCGCTTCGAACAGATCGGTCGGCACGCCGTCGATGAGGCGCAGCGCATTCATCATGAATTCGAAGGGCAGATCGTCGGCACTGATGTACTGCCGATCCTGGATGAAGTCGCCGCCATGGTGGGCGGCAAGATAGGCGCCGGGGTGCTTGTGGCGCATTTGTCGCACGATGCCCTCGTGGCTCGATAGCTTGCTGTGCGCGCCCGCGCCGATTCCCAAATAATCCCCGAAGGTCCAGTAGTTGAGATTGTGCCGGCAGCGCATGTTCTTTTGCGCAAAGGCCGAGGTTTCATAGTGCCCGTAGCCGGCATCGGCGAGCGTGTTCTCCACCTGCTCCTGCATATCTGCGGCGACATCCGGGTCGGGCAGTGACGGTGGGCTGTGATGGAAGGGCGTGTTCGGTTCGAGCGTGAGGTGGTAGCACGATAGGTGTTGCGGACCGAGCGCGACGGCGGTCGCCAGATCCGCCGCCAGATGGGCCGCAGACTGTTCGGGCAGGGCATACATCAGATCGAAGTTGACCTGTTCGAAGTGGGTCAGCGCCAGTTCGGCGGCGCGGCGTGCCTCGGCGCCCGCGTGAATGCGGCCGAGCGCATGCAGATAGCGGTCGTCGAAACTCTGGATGCCCAGCGACAGTCGATTGACGCCCGCGGCGCGATAAGCGGCAAAACGGCCGGCCTCGACGGTGCCCGGATTGGCTTCGAGCGTGATTTCGGCCATGGGGTCGAGCGCTACGCGCATGCGCACCGCGGTCAGCAGGCGATCCAACCCGGTCTCGGTCAGCAGGCTGGGCGTGCCGCCGCCGATGAACACACTGCCGACGCGCCGGCCCCAGATGCCGGGCAACGCGGCCTCCAGGTCGGCAATCAGCGCATCGATGTAGGCCGCTTCGGGAATGCCCTCGTGCGGCACGGCATGGGAGTTGAAGTCGCAGTACGGGCATTTGCGCACACACCACGGAAAATGGATGTAGAGCGCCAGCGGGGGGGGCGTGGTGAGCCGCGGCGACCCGTCGGCCTGCGCCCGTTGCGGCCGCAGCGGAATGACGCGCCGATCGTTCATTGCGTGACCTGTTCTGCCTGCAGTCGCTCGATCAGGTGGCGGCAGGCCGCTCCGCGATGGCTGAGGGTGTTCTTGAGCTTGGGGTCGAGTTCTGCAGCCGTTTGCTGAAGCTCGTCGAGCCAGAACAGCGGGTCGTAGCCGAAGCCGTTTTCGCCGCGTGGCTCCTTGAGGATTTCGCCCAGCCATTGCCCTTCGGCGATGAGCGGTTGCGGATCGTCGGCGTGGCGTACCAGCGCGAGCACGCACACGAAGCGTGCGCGGCGCTCGGACTCTCCGGCCAGGTCGGCCAGCAGCCGGTCGATGTTGCGCTGATCCGATTTCGGTTCGCCCGCGTAACGGGCCGAGTGAATGCCGGGGGCGCCGTCGAGGATGTCGACACACAGGCCGGAGTCGTCGGCCAGTGCGGGCAGACCGGTGCATCTGGCCGCGTGTCGGGCCTTGGCGATGGCGTTTTCGACAAAGCCGGGAAAGGGTTCGTCGGTCTCCGGCACATCGAAATCCGACTGCGGCCGTACGGTGATGCCCAGTGGCGCGAGCAGTGCCGCGAACTCCTTGAGCTTGCCGGTGTTGTTGCTGGCGAGGACGAGTTCTCCAATCATGGTGCCGGCTGCGCGAGCGCGTCGCGCTGCAAGGTGTTGAGTTGGGTGATGCCCGCCGCGGCCAGATCGAGCAGGGCGTCGAGTTCGGCGCGGGTGAAGGCATTGCCCTCGGCCGTGCCTTGCACTTCGACGAAGTGTCCCGAGGCGGTCATGACCACGTTCATGTCGGTGTCGCAGGCGGAGTCCTCGGCGTAATCCAGATCGAGCACCGGGGTGCCGTCGAACACGCCCACCGACACCGCGGCGATCAGTTCGCGCATCGGGTTCTCCTTCAGGGCGCCGCTGGCCACGAGGCCGTTGAGGGCGTCCATGACCGCCACACAGGCTCCGGTGATCGAGGCCGTGCGCGTGCCGCCGTCCGCCTGCAGCACATCGCAGTCGATGATGATCTGGCGTTCGCCGAGCGCGTTCAGGTCCACCACGGCGCGCAGGCTGCGGCCGATGAGGCGCTGGATTTCCTGGGTGCGGCCACTTTGCTTGCCGCGTGCGGCTTCTCGCCCGCTGCGCGTGTGGGTCGAGCGCGGCAACATGCCGTATTCGGCCGTCAGCCAGCCCTTGCCCTGCCCGCGCAGAAAGCCGGGAACCGACGCTTCCACACTGGCGGTGCACAGCACCTGGGTGTCGCCGAACTCGATCAGCACCGAGCCTTCGGCATGCTTGGTGAAGCGGCGGGTGATGCGCACGGGGCGCAGGGCGTCGGGGGTTCTGTGACTGGGTCGCATGGGGATTTCCGGTGGTGCTGGGTTGGGGCGGTCAGTCCTGGGTGAACTTCTTGATCGCCACGTTGATTTCGCTGATCGCTTGCTCGATCTCTTCGTCGGTCAGATCTTGTGCGCCATTGCCCACGCTGCGCTCGAAGCTCTCCATTTGCGTGGTGAAGCTACTGACCGCCATGGTCTGGGTGGACACGGTGTCAGGCAGTTCGTCGGCAAAATCGTCATGCCACATCAGGCTGATCATCGAGAGGTTGTCTGCGTGCGCGCCGGCCAGCGTCTCGGCGGCGTCGAGCACGCGTGGTGTGTCTTTCATCAGGTTCTTGGGGGTTGCCAGGCGCTTGACGAGCTCTTCGGTGCCCAGCGGGCCCCAGGCGCCATCCGTGCACAGCAGGATGACATCGCCCGAATAGAGCGGCGTCGGACGCGAAAACTCGATCTGCGGTGAGTGGTTGCCGCCCAGGCAGCTGTAGATGCGGTTGCGCCCGGGATGCTTGGCTGCGCCTTCGGCGTCGATCAGGCCCTGGTCCATCATCAGCTGCACGCGCGAATGGTCACGCGTTTGCGCTTCCACCTCGCCATTGCGCAACAGATAAAGGCGCGAATCGCCCGCATGCGCCCAGTGCGCCAGGCCATTCTGGATCAGACACACCACCGTCGTGGTACGCGGGGCTTCGGGCAGATGCTTGTCGAAGGCGTAATCGAGAATGGCGTGATGGGCGTTGGTCATCACGTGCGAGAGGAACAGCACCGGATCCTGCACGAGGGGCTGCGCCTCGCGCTGGAAGGTCTGGGTGATGTATTGCACGGCGATTTGCGCCGCCACCTCGCCATGCAGATGGCCGCCCATGCCGTCGGCAATGACCAGCAGCAGCGCGTCGCGCGAGTAACAGTAGGCAATGCGGTCCTGGTTGGAGGGGCGTTTGCCGGGTCGGCTTTCCTGGTAGATCGTGAATTTCATGAGCGACCGATGAATGATTTGAGTCGGGTACCGACATCGGCGAACCATGATGCGGGCATGGCTTCGTCGGTGCCGCGCTGAACCAGCGCTTTTTGTAAAGCGTAGACGCTTTGCGGTCTTTCGAGAGGGTCGAGTTTAAGACACCAGTCGATGGTCTCGAGCAGTTGCTCGCTAAAGCGCGTCGCGAACAATTTGGACGCGGGCACGAAGTTGTCCTTCTTGCCACGTTCGTCCGAGCGCGGCGGCGCGCTGCCGCCAATGCAAGCATACAGACTGGCGCCGACGCTGTAGATGTCACTCCATGGGCCCAACGCTTCACGGCCGGCGAATTGCTCCGGCGAGGCAAAGCCCGGCGTGTACATGGGTTTGAGCATGGGCTGGCCGGTCAGCAGTGTTTGCCGTGCGGCGCCGAAGTCGAGCAGCACCGGGGTGCCGTCGGTGCGCAGGTAAATGTTGGACGGCTTGATGTCCAGATGCAGCAGCTTGTGGGAATGGACCTCGCGCAGGCCATTGAGCATGCGCGTGAACACGCCTCGCAAAAAGCGCTCACGCAGGTCTTCGCGGTGTTTGTGCACGTAGTCGTGCAGGGTGCGGCCGCGCTCGAACTGCATCACCATGTACACGGTGCCGTTGGCACGAAAGAAGTTGAGCACGCGCACCACGTTCGGGTGCATGAGCTTGGCCAGCGCGCGGCCTTCCTCGAAAAAGCACTTCATGCCGTAGCGGAACGCCGCCTGATGGTCGGCCGTTACGACAGGTTCGATCTCCCCCTCTCCGCGCAATGCCAGCGAGTTGGGCAGGTATTCCTTGATGGCGACCGGCGTGCCGTCCTCGTCGTAGGCGAGGTACACAATCGAAAAGCCCCCGAGCGACAACTGGCGCTCGATTCGGTACTGATCCAGCTGAAAGCCGGAGGGCAGTGCCTTGTTTACTTGAGGGGGCATTAGGTGATCGCTAAGATTCGGTTTTTATGTGATTGTGTTGCCTCACACCGATGGTGTAAAGCGCCGCGCAGTCCACACAGGAGAGCCTGAATGATACGGAGTATGACCGGCTTTGCGGTGGCTCACCGTGAATTGGGTCGGGTCAGCTTGCATATGGAGCTGCGTAGCGTCAATTCGCGCTTTCTCGATCTCGTGTTTCGCCTGGGGGATGACGTGCGTCAGGCGGAACCGGCGCTGCGTGAGTTGCTCACCGGCCGGCTGAGCCGCGGCAAGGTGGAGTGCCGGCTCGCGCTGCAGAAAAATGACGCCGTCGCATCCGCCGAGATGGCGCTCAATGCCGGCTTGCTGGCTCAACTGGAAGCGGCGCAAAAGCAACTGACGGCACGTTTTCCCGCCGCGGCACCCATGAGCGTGGCCGAGATGTTGCGCTGGCCGGGGGTGCTCAATGACGACAGTGTGGGGTTCGACGAATTGCTGCCGGTGATCGCCGACATGGCTGATGTCGCCATCGGCGACTTTCTCGCCAGCCGTTCGCGCGAGGGTGAGAAGCTCGCCGGCGTGATTCGTGATCGCGTGGCCACCATGCGGTCGCTGGTCGAAAAGATCGCGCCGCGCATGCCCGAGGTCGTGCAGGCGCACCAGACCAAGTTGCGCGATCGCTTGCGCGAGGCGGTCGAGTCGCTCGACGAAGATCGCATTCGCCATGAAGTCGCGCTGTTCGCGCAGCGCATCGATGTCGATGAAGAGCTCGATCGTCTGCGCACGCATCTGGATGAGGTGGAGCGCATCCTCGGCAAGGGCGGGATTGCCGGCAAGCGTCTCGATTTTCTCATGCAGGAACTCAACCGCGAGGCCAATACCCTGGCGTCCAAGAGTGCCGGCACCGACATCACCGCAGTCGCGATGGAGCTCAAGGTGCTTATCGAGCAGATGCGCGAGCAGGTGCAGAACATCGAGTGATGTGTTCCGCACGCAAGAAAAAACCGCCTGCGGGCGGTTTTTTCTTGTCGGGACAGGTGACGCGCCGGCGTGGCAAACGTCAGTCCCGGCTGCGATGAATCCCCGAACGCTGCTTCAGGCGTTGGCTGCGCGCAGTTTGGCGAGCAGCTTTTCCGCGCGCTTGGGCGGGCCGTAGACCATTTCGAGCAGCAGCGCGATGGGGATGGGCAGGGGTCGGCCGCTCTCGTAGCGGCTGCCGGCTGATTGAGTCACCCCGATGGGGGCCCAGAATTCAGACTGGCTCAGTTTTCTTTTGCGGCGCCACTCGAGCACCTGTTCCGATGTGGGTGATTGCGCTTTGTGTCGCTGAGGCATGGGCTAGTCCAAAAGTAGTAGTTTTATAGATGTATCGGCACTTTAGCCTTTTAGACGGTAGCAATCAATTGCCTTGTGAAATCACACGCTCGTTCTGGAAATGATTGGTAACAAATAGCCCTCACGGGTTTTGAGGGGATGCTTCAGGCGTTTTCATGGGGTACGCCCTAAGGCGTAATTCCCATGTCCTGACAAGCGCTTGTTTCTAGTGAGACGACATACTGAAAATGTCGTAGGGGTGTTCGTAATCGACTTGGGTGGGCGACGCGGGAAGCGGCCGGGGTGGGGAGTGCGGGTCAGACGCCCCAGGTGACGGGCTTGCCTTCCTGCTGGGCGTACTCGAGCATCGTGAGCAGCGGCCAGGCGCGCTGATAGAAGCTGACCGGGGCTGCCATGCCCCGCTGGGGGCGGTCGTCGCCGTCCTCGTCTTCGTTGTCTTCGGCGTCATCGCCCTCGTGGCGCGCCTTGTCTTCTTCGATGGCCGACTTGAGCGCCGCAATGGCGGCGGGCAATTGTTCGACCGTGACGATCCCGGTGGGCTCGTCTGCGGGCTTTCCGAGCGCCCGGAGCAAGGTCTTGGCGGCATCACCGAACATGATGACGTCGGCGGCGGCGGCTGATTTGAAGGTGACGAGCATGGCATTCCCTCCGGGGGGTGTGTGCGACGGAAAGTTGATATCTGATTTGAGCGTGGCCCTGGGGCCGGGTTCAATGGCCTTTCACGGCGTAGATGCCGGGCGCGTTGCGCCAATAGCCGTGGTAATCCATGCCGTAGCCAAACAGGAAACGATCGGCAAGATCGAGCCCGGTAAAGTCTGCGCGCATGCCGGCGCGTGCCTTGCGTTCGTGCTGTTTGTGCACCAGCACGGCGGAATGCACCGAGGAGGCCCCCTCGGCCCTGAGCTTGTCGCTGATGGCGGCGAGCGTGTGGCCTTCGTCGAGGATGTCGTCGAGGACGAGAATGTTGCGACCCTGCGGCGGTTGCGTCGGCGCGACGCGCCAGTCGATCTGATCGCCTTGCAGCGCATGGCCATAGCGCGTGGCGTGCAGGTAGGCGACTTCGAGCGGAAACGGGAGCCGGGGCAAGAGCTGGCCGGCGAGCACGAGGCCACCGTTCATCACCACGTACACGAGCGGATTTGCACACGCGAAGTGTTCGGTGATTTGTGCGGCCATCTCGTCGAGCGCCGCTTCAACGGTGCGCTGGTCGGCCAGGCAGTCGGCGTCCTGCATGATCCGGCGGGCGGCTTCTAGATCAAGGCTCATGAGTGTGGGTGTCCTTCGAAATCGAGACGGGGCAAGGCGGCGAGTCCGGCGGAGTGCGTTCGTCGGGGGCGGAATAGTCGCGATTCTAGGCGATGCGCGCATCCAAGCCCACCGCGCGCGGGTGCCGGGAACGCGATGGGCGGATTCGGGTCTATTTTCCGAACGGCTTGCGGTTTTCTGGATTGGCGCCGAGGCTGCCATAATGTCAAGCCGACGTGACACCGCCAAGACGGTGACAAGAAACATCAGTGCCGCGCGCACGAGGAGAACCCCGCATGACACTCCGTTTCGTCGATGCCTGCCGTCTGCCGAACCGTTTTGGCGAATTCACGCTGCACGGTTTTGAGGATGAGACGACCGGCATCGAGCATCTGGCCCTGACCTACGGCGACGTGGGCGGGCGCGAGCCTGTGCTGGCGCGCATCCACTCGGAGTGCCTCACGGGCGACGGCCTGTTCAGCGAGCGCTGCGACTGCGGCTACCAACTCGAAGCGGCCATGCGGCGCATTGTCGACGAAGGGCGAGGCGTGATCCTCTATCTGCGTCAGGAAGGCCGGGGTATCGGCTTGCTCAACAAGATCCGCGCCTACAAGTTGCAAGATCAGGGAGCCGATACGGTGGAGGCGAACGAGCAACTCGGTTTTCCGGCCGATCTGCGCGATTTTTCCATCTGCAAGCCGATGCTCGACCATCTGGGTATTTCGGCCGTGCGACTGATGACCAACAATCCACGCAAGCTCGACAGCCTGAGTGAGCAGGGGCTGAGCATTGTCGAGCATGTGCCGCTGGAGGTGGGACGCAATGCGCACAATACGGCCTACCTGGATACCAAGGCAGCCAAGCTCGGCCACATCATGAAGCCGGCGAAGGCCTACCGGCCGGCGTCGCCGGACGGCGCGCCCGAGACGGAAGTGAGCTGCCAAGTGCAGTAAGGGCGTGCGCCGCTCAAGACGCCAAAGGAAAAGGGCCGCATCGTGCGGCCCTTTTTTCATGCCGGCAAGGCGACCTTGCCGTCGGTACTGAACTGATAGTCCTTGAACACGTGTTCGGCGTCGAGTAGCTGGTAACTGCCGTCCTCGTTCTTGACGGTGGTGTCCTTGAGCCGATAGGTGTAGTGCCCACAGGTCCAGCAATCGAAGTTGCGCATGTGGGTGCACAGGCAGGTCTTGTCGAATACCTTGACCTTGCGCGCATCCGGGTGCGCGGCCACTTCGCGGTTGTAGGCTTCGATGTACTGGCAGTTGCCCTTGGCGTCGAGCAGGTAGCCGTAGGCCTCGCAATTGGGGCGAATGCCGCTACCGATGGCCGGGCTGTTCTTGAGCATGCGCATGGGGTAGCCGGTGGGCGAAATCTGGTTCACCTCGATGTCGTCTTCGCTGGCCTTGAAATATTCCTGCTGCACATCGTCGGGCAGGCCGCATTCATGGGTGACGGTAAAGCGCGTTGCTACCTGCACCGCCGCCGCACCCATCTCGAGATAACTGACCGCGTCGGAGCCGGTAAACACGCCGCCGGCGGGGATGAGCGGAATGTCGAGCTGCTCGGCCTGCAACCAGTCGCGAATTTCGGCGACGATGACCGGCAGCGAGTATTGCGCCCAATCGAGGCCGAAGCCGAGGTGGCCGCCGGCCAACGGGCCTTCGACCACGACGTAGTCGGGCAGGCGACCGGTGCGCTTGCTCTTCTTGAGAAAGAGCTGCAGCGCCCGCAGCGACGAGACGATGATGCCCAGCTTGGCATCGTGAAAACGCGGGTGGTCTTCGATCAGCGCGAAGGAGCCCAAGTGCAGGCCGGCGGCCAGGGTGATGCCGTCGATGCCGGCATCGAGCGCCGTCGTCAGCCGCACCTTGAGCGTCTCCTTGGGCGCGTTCATGGTGAGCTTCTCCATGCAGTTGATGAAGATCAGCCCATCGCCCTGCTTGGCTTCCATGGTCGCGCTTACGTGGCGTGCGGTGGCTTCGGCCAGCAGCCCCATGTTGAACTGCACCACCGACTTGTCGGCGTTGGCGACGTTGAATTTGTACTGCTTGAGCTTGTCCTTGACGTACTTGGTCTTGAAGCGCCGGTCGGAGACCGTGGGGACCATGGCGTCGGAAATATGGCCGACACCGCCCAGGCGCGCGGCCACGAGCGAAAGTTCGGCGGTGGAAATGTCCACCCCCATGCCGCCCACCATGATCGGGACCAGTTCCTTCTGGCCCAGTCGCAGGCGAAAGTCGTCAACACGTTTCATTCTTTTGCTGCCCCCCCTTGGCTCAAGCGCGCATTATCCCCCATGCGGTGCAAAGTGGGGGTTGGTCTGCGTCAAAGTTATCGAGCGCCGCTTCTGCAGTGCGCGACCGTGCCCGGTGTGCTCAGGCGTCGAATGCGTAGTCCACTGTCAGCGGCGCGTGATCGGAGAAACGCTCGTCCTTGTAGACCGCGGCCGACTCCGCCGTGGCGGCGATGCCCGGTGTGGCGATCTGGTAGTCCAGCCGCCAACCCACGTTCTTGGCCCAGGCCTGGCCGCGGTTGGACCACCAGGTGTAGCAGGCGTCCGTCGCCTCGGGGTGCAGCTGCCGGTAGACATCTTTCCAGCCCACCTCGTCAAACAGACGCGTGAGCCAGGCGCGTTCCTCGGGCAGAAAGCCGGAATTCTTCTGGTTCGATTTCCAATTCTTGAGGTCCGCTTCTTTGTGGGCAATGTTCCAGTCGCCACACACGATGATCTCGCGGCCGCTGGCAAGCAACTCGCGCATGTGCGGCAGGAAGATGTCCATGAAGCGGTACTTGGCTGCCTGGCGTTCCTCCGAGCTCGAGCCCGAGGGCAGGTACAGCGAAATCACCGACAGCCTGCCGAAGTCGGCTTGCAGATAGCGCCCCTCGCGGTCGAACTCTTCATTGCCCAGCCCTTCGACGACGCGCTCGGGCGCGGTACGCGCATAGAGGCCGACACCGCTGTAGCCCTTCTTCTCGGCCGCATGAAAGAAGCCGTGATATCCGGCCGGGCTGAGCATGTCATCGGAAAGGTCGGCCCGCTGGGCCTTGAGCTCCTGCAGGCACACGATGTCGGCGTTCTGCTGCGCCATCCACTCGAAAAAGCCCTTACGTTTGGCTGATCGGATGCCGTTGAGGTTGATTGTGATGACGCGTAACATGGCCCATCCAGAACAATGCTGATCGGAAAAGAACGTGGAGTTTAGCCGGGATTTCATCGCGCTGGCCTGTGACAAGGGCGTGCTGCGCTTTGGTGAGTTCATCACCAAGGCCGGCCGGACGTCGCCGTATTTCTTCAATGCCGGGCTGTTCAACGACGGCGCCTCGTTCGGCGCGCTGTGCAGTTTCTACGCGCGTGCCATCATCGCAGCCAAGCTCGACGCCACCATGCTGTTCGGCCCTGCCTACAAGGGCATCCCGCTGGTGGCGGGCACCGCCATGCGGCTGGCGGAGTCGGGCGTGAATCTGCCCTACTGCTTCAACCGCAAGGAAGCCAAGGACCACGGCGAAGGCGGCTTGCTTGTTGGCGCACCGCTGGCCGGGCGGGTACTCATTCTTGACGACGTCATCTCGGCGGGCACCTCGGTGCGCGAGTCGGTCGACATCATTCGTGCCCATGGCGCGGTGCCGGCGGGGGTGGTGATTGCGCTCGACCGCATGGAGCGCGGCAACGGCGCGATGTCCGCCGTGCAGGAAGTGCAGGCCCAATACGACATGCCGGTGGTGGCGGTGGCCACGCTGGAAGACCTGATTGCCTATCTGGGCGACAACGCCGAACTGGCGGCCAATCTGGCGGCCGTGCAGGCGTATCGTTCCCGCTATGGCGTGACTGTGGACTGAACACATGACGAGACGCTGGCAAATCGCAACTGCAATGTTCATGGCGCTGGCGGCGACGTCCGCCATGGCCGCGGGTTCCGCGAAGAAGGGGCCGAGCATTTTCTGCTGCGAGAACGCGGCCGGTCAGCGTGTCTGTGGCGATACCCTGCCGCAATCCTGCTACGGGCGAGCCTATCGCCGGGTGGCGAGCGACGGCACCGTCGTGCAGCGCGTTGCCGCGCCGATGACCGAAGAAGAGCGTATCGAGGCCACGCGCGTCAAGCGTCTCAAGGAGCTTGAAGAGGCGCGCCGCCGCAGCCAGCGTCTGCAGGATCGTGCCTTGCTCGATACCTACCGGGATGCGGGCGACATCGACACGCGTGAGCGTCGTGCCGTCGATGACATCCAGCGTGATCTCGACAAGGCCAACCGCCGTATGGCCGAGCTCGGCAAAGAGGCCGCGCAGCTACAGGAAGAATCCAAGCTGCATCCGCCCGGGCAGTTGCCGGTGGACCTCCAGCAGGCCATCAACGACAACAAGTCGGAGCAGGCTGCGCAGGACACCGTGATCGAAGCCAAACAGAAGAACATCGAGGCCGTGCGTGCGCGCTTCGCGCGGGATCGCGAGCGCTACAAGGCGCTGACCGAATCAGACCCGCCGCCGCGGCGGTGAGTGGTGTGTCGCCATGAAAAACGCACCCGAGGGTGCGTTTTTTGTGCCATGTGCTCCGTCAGTTCCGATCGCTGCAAGGTTCAATTTGGCACTGACGAAGTGGCGCGCGCCGATGGTGGTGCCAGCGTCAGCGCAACCCAGCACAGCAGGAACAGCATGATCGTCATGCGCGGCATGTCCAGCAGGCTGTCGAAGATGCCGACGATCAGAAAGCCGATGAGACCGGCCAGCAGCGGTGGCGCGAAGGGGTGCGTTCGCACCCGGCCCAAGGCGGTACGCGCCAGTGCGGCCAGCAATGTGGCGCCGATGGCGATCACGCCCAGCCAGCCCTGTTCGATCCACACGTGAAGCGGCAGACTCTTGGCGTGCCACGGCAGATGATGGCGGTCGGAACTGAAGAACCAGTGTGCGACCCCCGCGTGGAAGTCACCATTGGCCACGATCATGCGGCCCGTGTTGTCGATGATCTCGACGTCGTCAACATCGACCGGTGCCCGACCGGACGCCGCCAGCGACAGCACCGTGGGTTGCCAGTTGAAACCGGTGCTCGGCGTGAGACTACCCGCGTTCGTGCTGCCGCTGACCTCGGTCCATTGATCGGCGTCGACCTTGAATTCCTTGATGGCGCATTTCTGTGTGTACAGCAGATGTTTGCGGCACACCTCGAGATGCAGTTTCGAGATGGCGGGGGCGCGGACGCGCATGCGGTAGTGGAAGGGGCCGAGCGTGTCCGACGGTACCTGCTGCGAGATGCGGAACAGTTCGCCAAAGCCGAGCACGGATCGGGTGGTGCCCAAGCGCGAGAAGCGGTTGCCGGCTTCGTCGGGCAGTTGCCACGATCCTGCATTGGCGGCGAGCGGACCGGCCCAGAAGTAGGCTTCGGGGTAGCGGCCCAGACCAATGCCGAAGAGTGCATCGGCAGGGGTGCGAACCAGTGACGCACCTTCCATCCAGTGATCGATACGGCCCTGAAGATCCTGGCTCGTGGTCGAAAAGCGCTCGCCCATGTAGTAGCTGCCGGCGCCGGCCGCCAGCGCGGCAACCGCGCCGAGCACCAGCAGCGCGGTGGTGGCCTGTTGTGCAGTGGCATGCCAAAGCGGTCGTGTGCTGACCTGAATCGTGAGGATTACAAGCCCGGCGGCGACCGCCAGGATGATGCCCGTGCTGCCGGTGCCTTCCCCCCAATGCAGGCCGACGCCGGCTGCGGCAACGCCGGTCGCCGCGGTCAGCGCCAGGGCCGTCGTGATACGCCCGGCCGAGGGCGATTGCCAAGCGCGGATGGCCAGCGCGAGGCCGGCGAAGAACAGCGCGCCGAAGACCAGATACGGCCCCTTGGGCAGATAAGTGGCGGGCAGACTGGCCAGGCCGAGCATGATCCCGAGGGCGATGGCGGTGAGCGAGACCCGTTTGCGAACGCCATGCGCGCGCCCGCCGACGAGATAGATCAGCCACACGAAGCCGAGCAACGCAGCCAGCCCGCGATAGCCACCGCCGGCAAAGCTGGCCGGTGCCAGCGCCAGCAGCAACAGTATCGCCACCCAGCCACCGCCGCGCAGGGTGGGTGGGCCGGCGGCGGCGATTTTCGCTGTCTGCGACCGCAGTGCCAGTAGCAGCACCACCAGCCCCACCCCGACGCCGGCGTACAGTCCGCGGGAGAAGGTGGTGAGCGTGGCGTAGGCGGCCACGCCGAGCACGGCCAGCGTGAGGATTCGCCACTTGAGGTTCTGGCTCAGCAGAAAAGCCGCCAGCGCGAAGGGCAGCGTCAGTGCCAGCCAGCCGTCGAGCGTGGCGCCGCCCACATGCATGTCCCAGAACAGGGCCGTGGTGCGATAGTCGGCGGCAAAGTTGAGCAGGCCGGGGAAAGCGAACCGCTCCCAGGTGGCAACCAGCGAGGCCATGAGCAGGCCCACGATCAGACCCGTAGCCAGCCGCGTCGGTGCTTGCGGACCGAGGACGCGCCCGCTGGCCTGCAGTGCCGGGATCAGGGCCAAAGCCAGCACGAAGCCCTTGAGCAAGCGAACGCCATTGAGCGGCGTCTTGTAGCTGGCGAACAGGGCGGGGTCGTAAGGCGGCAATGGAATCGGTGTGCGCCAGGCGGATACCAAGTAGCTGATCGCGAGCAGCGTGAACAGCCCCAGCGCTGCCGGCCCGACGCGAAACGCCTTGCCCGCCGCGTGACTCGGCAAGGGGCGCATCGCTTCGCGCAGACCCACGCCGGCGACCACCGCGAGCACCAGTGCGTCGCTCTCGGTGAAATGAATCCACCCCGTCCACGGCGCCAGATCGATGATCGGCCACAGCGCGGGCAGCACCCACGGCCATAGTGCCGGGCGCGCCGCGAACACCCCCGCGGCCACCACCACGACCGGCAGCACCATGGCGACTCCGAAGGGGTGGTGCCAACTCCATAGCCACAAACCCGCCGTGGCCAGCAGCGCGAGCAGGCAATGGAGCGTGCGCACGCGCCACGATGGCGCGGTGTGTTGTGAAGGGGGCGATCGGAAATCAGCCATCGGGGTCATGTGCGCGAAGGAGGTGTTGCGATGCTAACCGATCCTCCCCGCCGTCGTCTCGCATGCACCCGGCCCGTCGCGTATTCGCAAGCCGCACCGGGGCCCGGTCGGCGGCGTATCATGGCGGCATGTTTTTGCCGGCCACCGACTCCCATGTCTGAGTTCGAAGCGATCGACGCCGTTGCGGCACTTGTCAGCGATGCCAGTCGCATTCTGTTCATCACCGGCGCCGGCATCTCGGCCGACTCCGGTTTGCCCACCTACCGCGGCATCGGTGGCCTGTACGACGAACAACTCACTGACCACGGCATTCCCATCGAACAGGCGTTGTCGGGCCAGATGATGGCGCAGCGGCCGGAGGTCACCTGGCGCTATCTTTCGCAGATCGAGGCCACCTGTCGCGGTGCTCAGCCCAATGAGGCGCATCACGCGATTGCTCAGATCGTGGCCGAGCGCCCCGGCTCCATGGTGTTGACCCAGAATGTCGACGGTTTTCATCGCGCCGTCGGTACGTCGGGGCTGGTGGAGATCCACGGCAACCTGCATCAACTGTTCTGTACCGAGTGCGGGCGCGGGCGTCAGGTGCCGGACTTTGTCGGCCTGCAGATCCCGCCCGGCTGCCCGACGTGTGGCGGACTGATGCGCCCGGACGTGGTGTTGTTCGGCGAACCGTTGCCCGAGCAGCCCATGCTGCGCTTGGCACACATGCTCGAATCAGGCGTCGATCTGGTGTTCAGCATCGGCACCTCGAGCGCCTTTCCCTATATTGCCGGTCCGGTGCTGTGGGCGGCCGAAGAAGGCATTCCCACGGTCGAGATCAACCCCGGCGAGACGCCGCTCAGCGAACTGGTTACCTATCGTCTGCAGCTGGGCGCGGCCGAGGCAATGCGGGCGATTCAGTTGCGTCTGCCCTGAGCGGCTCGCCGACCAGTCGCAGACTGCCCGCGGGGCGCTCGGCGGTAGTGAGCATGAAGCGATCCGCGCGGCCGAGCGCCTGCATGCCTTGTTCGAGTGTCTGTGCAACGGCGCGGGCACGCTCGACATCCGCGGGCGCGACGATCAACTGCCATGCCGCCGGCGCCTCGCCGGCCAGCCGCTCGAGCAACGCTTCGGCCGGTGTCGCCAATGGGACGTCGATGGTTTTGCCGGGGGCGAGCGGGGCGATGCTGGCGGCGCCACCCTCGGCCTTGTGGGCGAGGCGCGCGCGCGCCGGCAGGGGCGCCGCCGGTTCGTCCGCTCGCCCTGCAGCGATGGTGTCGGTCGCGGCGTCCGCCATGGTCGCCGGTGCCGCCGGTGTGGGTTTGGGGGCGGGCAGGGCAAGTGCTTCGGGTGCGCCCGCGCGGGTCACCGCTGCTTGCGCATTGTCGGCGGGTTGCGGGGTGGGCGCGCGTCGTGCCGTGGTTGAGGGTTTGGCGGCCCGTTTCATCTCGCGCGCGAGTGGCTTTGCCTTGAATGCCGACGCGCTGGCGGCGCGTTCTTCCGCCTGCCGAGCGGCGCCAACCGCGGGCGGGCTTGCCGGCGCGGGCGGCTGTGTGTCGATTGCCTTGGGGGCCTGGGCGATCTCGTAGATCGCATCGGACTCCGACAGACTCGGTGCCTGCGGATCGAACCACACCTTGAGCGCCACGCTCGCGGCCAGGGCGGCGACGGTGGCCACGCCGAGACCATTCAACCAGGCGCGCCAGGGTCGCGTGGGCGGTGGCTGGCGGGGTATCGCCGGGGTGCGCGCGTTTTGCGCCTGTGTCTTCAGCCATTGTGCCGTGGCGTCGCTCACCCCGGCACCGAGCGCATCGCCCACGTTGCTGCCGTGGGCAATGTCGTCGAGCAGCGCATCGCGTCGTGGCCGCTGGGCGGCATCGAGACGCGCGGCTTCGGCGAGCACGGCGGCTTCGAGCGAGGCGGGCGGTTCGAACGCCAGCGTTGGCGCATCGGTGCCGAGCGCACTCATGACGCGCTCGAACAGCTGCGCGGGCGGCTCGAATGACGGCTGGCGGCGGATCAAGTCGGCCAGCGCGCCGTCACCGGCGAGAAAACGGTCGAAATCCGTGCTCATCCGGGCGGCTCCAGCACGTCGCGCAGATGGCGGAAAGCGTAGCGCAGGCGGCTCTTGACGGTTTCGAAACCGACGCCGACGGTGGTGGCGATGTCGTCCAGGCTCATGTCGGCGAAAAAGCGCAGCGCCACCGCTTCGCGCTGGGGCGCGGGCAGGCCCATGAGTGCGGCGCGCACGCGGCCGTTGTCCTGCTGCAGGCGCAGCGCAGCTTCGGGGGAGAGGTCCTCGTCTTCCGCTTCCGGCACGGTCTCGTCGCTCGTGGTGCGTTGTTGCCAGGCCGAGCCGCGGGCGTCGAGAAACAGGTTGCGGGCGATCTGGAACAGAAAGGTACGAAAGGCGGCGGTGGGAGTGTAGTCGCCGCAGCGCGAGAGCACACGGATCCAGGTGCTCTGGGCGATGTCCTCGGCTTCCTTGACGTCGCCCTGTGCCAGCCAGGCAATGAAGTTGAACAGCGCACGGTTGTGGCGCGCGAACAACTCGGCCGCCGGCTCGCGCACGATGCCGCGCGCGACGAGCAGCATCAGCTCCTCGTCGGGCAGGGCGGTGATCGGCGGGGCGTCGGGCGGCCGGGGGGTGGTCATCCTGGAAACCGTAGTTGGATGCGCCCGAGTGTGGGCTTGGCGGGCCGGCTGGCAAGGCGCGACGACGCACAACCTGCACGTTGGAAGGAGAAGCAACGCAGCCAGACGGCCCGCCAAGCGTGCAATCGGGCGCGTAGCGCGCTCACCCGCCGCGTGATCGGGCTCGAAGCCCGAATCGTTCGAATGCTCAACATTGTTCTCATGGGCACAAGCGGCCAACTGCGGATTCCAGGATCATTGCTGGGCGACGGGCTCCTGTGGTGGGTTGGGGGCGAGGGCGGCGGCCAGATCCATCAGTCGCAGCGCTTCGCCGCGGTAGCCGAAACGGTCCTGCCCGACGGCGCCGGCGGCCAGCGCGCGAGCGTCGGCCAGCTGCCATTGTCCAGTGTATTTGCCGCCGCGCAAGCGCTGGCCGAAGCCGGCGATGGCGGTGGCGAAGCGGAAGTCGGCACTGGTGGCCGCGATGTCGCGGGCGTCGGTGCGCATCACCGGGCGCTCGATCAGCGTGCTCGACGATGCCCCCGGCAGCTTGTAGCGCAGACGCACGTGGGCGAGCTCATTGGCTTTGGTGGTTGCCGAGCGCGGATCGCTGCCGTAGCGCAGCGGCTCGATCAGCCCCGTGCCGTCGATGGGCGTCAGTTCGTAGAGCGCTGTGACGGTGTGGCCCGCACCGATGTCGCCGGCGTCCACCTTGTCGTTGTTGAAGTCCTCGCGCTTGAGCTGGCGGTTCTCGTAGCCGATGAGGCGGTATTCCTTCACCGCCGCCGGGTTGAACTCGACCTGGATCTTCACGTCGCGGGCGATGGTCGCCAGCGTGCTGGTCATCTCGTTCACCAGCACCTTGTGGCCTTCCATGAGCGAGTCGATGTAGGAATAGGCGCCGTCGCCGGTGTCGGCGATCTGTTCCATCAGTTTCTCGTTGTAGTTGCCGGCGCCGAAACCCAGCGTGGACAGCGACACGCCGGTCTCGCGCTCGCGTTCGACCATCTGCTTGAGTTGGCGGAAGTCGGTGAGGCCAACGTTGAAGTCGCCGTCGGTGGCCAGCAGGATGCGGTTGATGCCGCCATCGACGAAGCCGGCACGCGCGGTGCGATAGGCCATCTCGATGCCGCTGGCGCCGGCCGTGCTGCCGCCGGAAGAGAGATTGTCGATGGCGGCGAGAATGGCGTTCTTCTGATCACCCGGCGTCGACGGCAGCACCACGCCAGCGCGGCCGGCATAGGTCACCAGCGCGATACGGTCTTGCGGGCGCATCTGATTGACCAGCAGCTTGAGCGAGGACTTGAGTAGCGGCAGCTTGTCCTTCGAGCTCATCGAACCCGACACGTCGACGAGAAACACCAGATTGGCCGCCGGCAGATTCTGCTTGGCCACGTCCTTGCCCTTGAGCGCCACGCGCATCAGCACGTTGCCTGCACGCCAGGGCGAACGGGCGACTTCGGTATGCACCGCGAACGGGTGATTGTCGGTCGGCGCGGCGTAGTCGTAGGGGAAGTAGTTGATGAACTCCTCCACCCGCACCGCGTCCATCGGCGGCAGGCGCCCGTTGTTGAGGAAGCGGCGCATGTTCGACCAACTGCCGGTATCGACGTCGATGCTGAAGGTGGACACCGGCGCCTCGGCCACCACTTTCACGGGGTTGTCCTCCAAGGCCTGATAACGCTCGCGGTCCGCGGGTTGGGCGTAGGGCATCGGAGACGGATGCACCATGCGTTTGGCTTCGAGCGACATCATGCCGGCTGCCTGCGGCAGGCGCCCCAGCGGCCCCGACTTTGCGGCATCTCGTCTGACGCGGGGTTGCGGGGCCGCCGGTGGGGCGGCGACGGCAAGGTCTTGTTCCGCCATGGTTTCGGCGCGTGCGGGCTTGGCCGCCTTGGCGACCGGCGGGGTGGCGTGCTGGGTTTGCGTAGAACAGGCGCCGAGCATGACGGCGGCGGCGATGAGTGTCAGGCGTTGCATGTTGTTCGTCCTTGTGAAGTGAATCTGAGGGTGGAACGAACGTGGCGACGCCTTGGGGTCAAATGTTGATGTAACTAAATGTATTTATGGGGCTGGCGGGCTTGTGTCCCCCTACCCGCCACTGAGCGCCTGCACGATCAGCACTTCCTCGACACCGTCGAGACCATGGCCGAGATCGAAAACCTGCTGGCCGCCGACGAAGCAGCGCATGTGGCGGCGGATGTGGCCTTGCTCGTCCACCATGCGAAAGCGGATGCCGGGGAACTGACGTTCGAGGTCGTCGAACACCGCCCCCAGCGTCGCGCCCTCGGCCTCGACGCGCGGCGCGTGGGTGTAGTCGTGCAGCGGGGTGGGGATCAGCACTTTCATGCTGGGTAACCGATGCTCACCGCGTAGATCTCGGGCAGGTGGCGGGCGATGCAGTGCCACGATGCGCCCTCGTCGCGGCTGCCCCACAACTCGCCGCTGGTGGTGCCGAAGTACAGGCCGAGCGGCTCGTGCGCATCGGCGCACATGGCCTGGCGCTTGACCGTCCACCAGGCTTGGCTCGTGGGCAGGCCAGCGTCCTGGCGCTGCCAGCTTTCGCCGCCGTCGCACGTGGCGTAGGCCGCGGGGCGGCCGTCGGGGCTGGTGCGCGGCCATACCGTGCCGCCGTCCATGGGGAATACCCAGGCGCGCTCGGCGTCGCGCGGATGGACCACCATCGGAAAGCCGATGTCGCCGACCTCGGCCGGCATGCTGCGGCCGATGCGTTGCCAGTGCGTGCCCGGCCGGTCGAGGCGGTAGATACCGCAGTGGTTCTGTTGGTAGAGGCGGTCGGGGTTGGTCGGGCACATCCGCACGCAATGCGGGTCGTGGAAGCTGGGATCGGACACATCGAAGCCCTCGACCACTTCGAGGCCGTCGAGCAGCGGCGTGAAGGTCTCGCCACCGTCGACTGATTCATGCACGCCGCCGCCGGACATGGCGAAGTACAGATGCTTCGGATCGCGCGGATCGACGATGATCGAGTGCAGCTTGGGTCCGTCTGGCGTGCCGTCCTGGAAGCTGCCCATCCAGCGGCGGAAGTCCGGGTCGTCGTTGAGGCAGGAGAACGGCGTCCAGGTGTCGCCGCCGTCCTCGGAGCGGAACAGGCCCTGCGGCGCGGTGCCGGCGTACCAGGTATCGGGCTCGTTGGCATGGCCGAGCGTGAGCCAGAACGTGTGTTCCACGCTGCGTCCGGTGCCGTCGGCGGCCGCGGCGAAGGCGGGCGGGCGTGTCGCTTCCTGCCAGGTCGCGCCCAGATTGGTGGAGCGGAAGAGGGTGGGGCCGAGGTGGCCGGTCTTGGCGGCGGCGAGCAGGGTGCGCCCGTCGCGCGGATCGAGCACCAGATGGTTGATGATGTGGCCGAGAAAGTGCGGGCCGTTGGTCTCCCAACGTTCGCGCGCCGGGTCGCCATGGTAGATCCACGCGCCCTTGCGGGTGGCGACGAGCAGGACGGGGGCGGTGTGTTCGGCGTTCATGGTGTGCTCCTGTATGGGGTCTCTCATCCCTGGTCGACATTCATAGGGCGAATTCGACAGGCTGGCACATGGCAAAATGCAACATGGTGTGTGCGACCTTCCGTTTCTATGAGGAACTCAACGATTTCCTCGTGCCGGCGTTGCGCTATCGCGACGT
>JBNKNO010000017.1:0-56462 GCA_050293885.1 Rhodocyclaceae bacterium
TGCACGGTGGCGTGCAGGTTCTGGCTGGCGAACAGCACGGTGCTGGCGGGGGAACTCAGGCCGATGTCGTCGGGGCCTTCGGTGACGATGACCGGTTTCGAGAAGCGCTCTGTGGGCTCGCCCAAGGTGCGGCTGCCGGGGTTTGCTTTCTTCGCTTGCTGTCCGCCGACGCTGCCGGCGAACTTGCCGTCTTTTTGCGGATCGATGCCGTCGATGAATTCGGTTTGCCGCGTGTTGGCTTTGAGCCCGAGTGCGCCTTGTGCGCTGGCCGCATCTGACAAGGCATTGGCGGTCTGTTCGGCGGCGCGAAGCTGGCTGACGGCTTCGGCCACGTCCATTTGCGTGCTGGTGGCGTTTTGCCGTGCGGTGGCGCTGATGAGCATACCTTCGCCGGCGCGCACGGCGAGCCAACCGTCGGTGCGCATCTCGAAGCCGGTGCCGCGCCAGGGCCCGCGGTGGGCGCTGTCGAGGTCTTGATCGACGAGGTGGCCGAGGCCGAGTTGGGCGTCGGTCTCACTAGTGGCCAGGCGGGTGCGGAGCTGGCCGGGGGCGTCGTCGGTGAGCCATTGATTGGCGCCGCTGCCGTGGTTTTTCGAGTGCCAGCCGGAGACGGTGCCGGGGTGGTTGGCGTTCGCGTCGATGCCGGCGGAGAACGGCGGCAAGTCCTCGCCGTTGTAGAGCTGGCCGACGATGAACGGGCGGTCGATGTCGCCGTCCATGAAATCGACCAGAACTTCGGTGCCGATGCGTGGCAGGAAGTGGCTGCCCCAGTCGGGGCCGGCGAGCCATTCGCCGACTCTGACCCATGTTCCGGCGCTTGCATCGCCGGGGGCGTTGCCTTCGGTGCCGGCCGGGCCGGTGTCGGTGAGTCCGCCGGCGTTCGGCGCGCGCCCGCGTTGCCAGTGAAACTGCAATTTGACCCGGTGATCCCGGTCGGTGGTGAGCGCTGCATCGGGATGACCGACCACCAGCGCACTTTGCATGCCGACGCGCGGATGGGGGATGGGGTGCGGCGCGACCGGGGTGTGGGCGAACTGGGCGACGAATCGGTTGCGGTAGCTGCCTTGTTCCAAGGCGGTGTTGTCGAGCAGCTCGGCTGCTTGCGCGCCGAGGTTGTTGGCGCAATGGTGTTCGACGCTGAGGACGCGCAGGCGGGCTTCGTCGCCCTGGTAGTGTTCGTGCTGGCTCAGGGTGAAGGCGACCCCTTCGGCCAGTTGGCGGGCGGCGCCTTCACCCTGGTGTCGGCGGTAGTCCGACTCGAAGGCCGCGAGCATGAGATCGGTGCGCAGTTGAGCCGCTTCGGTGTCTTCGAAACGATAGGCGCTCGATGCGTCGTAGATCTCCATGGCGGGCAGCTCGCCCATGTCGAGCGCACTGGCGGCGCTCGCGCCGGTGGCGGTGAGTTTCTTGTAATCCCAACTGCTGCGGGTGACGGTGTTGGGGACGAGCTGGGTGATGTCGTGCAAGGTGCTGATGCTGTCTTCGAACTCGGGGCCGTCGTTGCGATGGAAGCGCACGCTTGGCTGCGTGCATTCGGGCACCTCGGCGTCGCGGTCGAAGATCACCAGCTGGTGGCGTGCATGGGTGGCTTCATCGCCGGCGATGGCGCTTTGGTCGTGTTCGAAACGGTAGGACAGACCTTCTTCGGCGAGCAGGCGGCGAAGGAAGTCGAAATCGCTTTCCCGATATTGCGTGACGCGGCTGTATTGGCGCAGCGTCTGGGTTACCTCGGCTCGCCAGTTCGATTCACGGTAGTCGCCGAACATCTCCTCGGCAATGCCGAGCACGTCCCGATCCTGAAACTGGAAGCAGTCGCGCCGTTGGGCGCAGAAAGCGAGCCAGGGCTCGATTACCAGGCGGTAGCGCGCCAGCCCGCCGTCGGCGCCCAGGTCCATGGCGTGGGTGACGTAGCCGTGCCAGTTGCGCAAGGCGCCGTCGGCCTGTTGCAGGCGCAGGGTGACTTCTTCGCCCAGCAGCGATTTCAGTTCGAAGTGCGCGTTGCCCGACAGGCAGTCGACGTCGAAGCGGAACAACTCGCTGATTGCCTCGCGACCGGTAAAGCGTTCGACCACCAGCGCTGCCTCGGGGAAGGCGGTTTCGATGCGGATGAGGCGCGCTTGCTGGGCAAGGTGAGGCGTGAAAAGCGTACGCAGGGAAGGCATGAGAACGGGCGCGTATAAAATGACGTTGGATTATACGTGCTCATGCTAAGTGAATGCTAGCGGGTCGCGAAATCGGATGTTACCGCCATCGAGTCGCGTGTTCGCGTCGTCGCGGCGCGACCAACTCGGTGGTGCGTGGGGCTGATGACTGTTGATATCACCTGAGATGTGTTGCGCGCGACACGCAGGAGCGTGCGCAGTTTTTACGCGCGCAACAAAAAACCCGCAGAGCAATGTGCTGTGCGGGTTTTGTCTTTCTCGGCAATGGTGGGCGGTACTGGGATCGAACCAGTGACCCCTGCCGTGTGAAGGCAGTGCTCTACCCCTGAGCTAACCGCCCACTCGAGAAGAGCGCGCATTTTAGGCGTCGAGACCGCCCCCGTCAAGGGGGAGTCGGGGAGTAATTGGCGTAGAATACGCGCTCATTTTTATGTGCCGGATTCTTGCACCATGACCGCAGTCGTTCGTACCCGTTTCGCGCCCAGCCCGACAGGCTATCTTCACATCGGTGGCGCCCGCACCGCGCTATTTTCGTGGGCGTTCGCCCGTCACTTCGACGGGCAGTTCGTGTTGCGTATTGAAGATACGGATGTCGAACGCTCGACGCCGGAGGCGGTGCAGGCGATTCTCGATGGCATGAACTGGCTCGGGCTGAACTGCGACGAGGGGCCGTTCTACCAGATGCAGCGGATGGATCGCTATCGCGAAGTGATCGACCAGCTGCTCGACAAGGGGCTGGCCTACCGGTGCTACGCATCGCCTGACGAGCTCGATGCCATGCGTGAGGAACAACGTGCCCGTGGTGAAAAGCCGCGCTACGACGGTCGTTGGCGCCCGGCCGAGGGCAAGACACTGCCGAGTCCGCCGGCCGACGTGAAACCCGTCATCCGCTTCTGCAATCCGGTCGATGGCACGGTGAGCTGGGACGATCTGGTCAAGGGGCGCATCGAGATCTCGAATGCCGAAATGGACGATCTCATCATCGCCCGGCCGGACGGCACGCCCACCTACAACTTCTGCGTGGTGGTGGACGACTGGGACATGGGCATCACTCATGTGATTCGCGGCGACGACCATGTGAACAACACGCCGCGACAGATCAACATCCTGCGCGCGCTGGGCGCCGAGGTGCCGTACTACGCGCACTTGTCGATGATTCTCGGCGATGACGGCACCAAGCTGTCGAAGCGCCATGGCGCGGTGAGTGTGATGCAGTATCACGAAGACGGCTATCTGCCGGAGGCGGTCATCAACTATCTGGCGCGCCTGGGCTGGAGTCATGGCGACGCGGAGGTGTTCTCGCGCGAGCGCTTTGTGGACTGGTTCGACCTGACCAACATCACGCCGTCGGCGGCGCAGTTCAATACCGAGAAGCTCAACTGGCTGAACGGCCAGTACATCAAGGCCAGCAGCGACGCGATGCTCGCGGCGGATGTCTCCAGCCGTCTGGCGCTGCGTCAGGTCGATCCGGAAAACGGACCGGCGCTCGAATCGCTGATGGCGTTGTACAAGGATCGTGTGGCGACACTGAACGAATTGGCCGATGCGGTCGAGGCGTTCTACATCGACATCCACCCGTCTCAGGAACTGCTCGATACGCATCTGACCGATGCCGCCCGTGCGGCGCTGCACGACTTGTGCGAGGCGTTCACCACGGTCGAATGGACCAAGGCGGCGTTGAGCGCGGCGATGAAGGCGACGATGAAGGCGCATGGCCTGAAGATGCCGCAGGTGGCGATTCCGCTGCGCGTCCTGCTCGTCGGTCAGCCGCAAACGCCGTCCATCGACGCCGTGCTCGAAGCCATGGGGCGCGAACGCGTCATCACGCGGATGCAGCCTTACGTCTCGTGAGGTGAGTCGGGCGCGGCGTCGGTCGCGCCCACGACTTCGATCCAGTAGCTCTGCTTGTGTCCGCGCGCGTCGAACTCGTCGCGCGCCGTTTGTGCGTCCGCCCTGGACGTGAAGCGCGCCATTTCGAACGTGTTGCCATTGTCGTCCAGCCGGCACAGGCGCCAGGCGCGGTGCGCGGCGGATGGCTCGGTCATTGTTGGTCTTTCATCTGTTGGCGCGCACGCCGCAGCAGAAAACGGGCGGGGTCGATGCCATCGCGCAGGTCGGTTTCGAGCGCTTGCGGGTCGCCGTTGAGTTGGCTGGCGAGTTGGTCGGCGACCACGGCGGACCACACCAGCCCGCGCGCGCCGAAACCCGACACCGCGAACAGTCCGGGATGGCGTTCGATGGCGTCGAGTGCCGTATCCGGCGCGTAGTCCCCGGGTAGCGGAATGGCCCCGACCATGGGGAGGCGATCGGGTGAGGCGGGCCGAAAGCCGACGCGTCCTGCGCCCTTGGTGTCGGGGAGCGATTCGCTGTAACCCGGCAAGATGAAATCCAGTTTGGCGAGGTTGTCGGCGTGTTCGGCCGGGCGCAGGGCGGGGTCGTCATCATCGACCAGGAACGTTGCACCCGCGCAGCGCAGCCCATCGATCTCGGGCGTGACGTAGCCTAGCCGGCAAACCACGGTATGAGGCGGGCTGCCGGCCGTAGCCGGCAAATGACTGACCTGACCACGCGCACTGCGCACCGGCAACGGCGTGGCCTGCGCAATGTGCCGAATGCCGATGCCGTTGGCGAGGATGACGATCGGCGCCTCGCCAACGCATTGACCGTTCGCATCGAGCACGCGCCAGTTGTCACCGGCGCGCACCAGCGTGTCTGCCGAGACATTGAAACGCGTCTCGATGCCGGCATGAGCCAGATTGGCACGGCACAGGCTGGGCGGATTGACCCAGGCGCCGCCGGGGAACCACCAGCCGCCCATCGCCACCGGCCAGCCGGCGATGTCGCCAGCCGTCTTGGCGTCGACAAAACGCAGGTAGTCCGACGGCGGCCGATGCGCGTCGACGACCTGCTGCTGCCGTTTTTCATGCGCAGGGTCTCGTGCCAGATGCAGAACGCCCGTCGCCCCCCAACGGACGGGGCGCGGCCCCTGATCGAGCCGTTCGAGATGCGCCCGGCCAGCCAGCGCACCGGCGCGGGTCAGGCGTGCGAGGCGGTTGTCGTCCAGACTGGGAAGCGGGCGCAACACCCCGGCCAGATTGCCGGAGGCGCCGGTCGCGGCTGCCGACGCGCAATCGAGCACCTCGACCTGCCAGCCCAGACGTGCCAGTCGGTGTGCGATGCTGGTGCCGGCGAGCCCGGCACCGACGATCAGTGCGTGGCGCGCGGCCGGCACCATCGCGCTTCGGGCCGTGCCGTCGAAGCGCCCGCGCAGCATGTCGCCGTTGTCGGCGAAGCCGGGCGCTGTCTCGAGTGAAAAGTGGGCATAGCTCAGGTGGGCTCGTACCGGATCGGCGTGACTCCAGGTGGCCAGCGTGGCTGCGGGGGCGGCGAGGGCGGCCAGTTGATGGCACAGTCGTTCAGACCACAGCGCCGCATTGCGTGCCGGCGAAAAGCCGTCGAGGTAGAAGGCATCGGCCCGTGCGTCGATGCGGCCCAGCCCGTCTTCGGCATCGCCGAAGTAGAGCGCCAGCACGACGCGGTCCTGATCGAGCGAGAGACGATGCAAGCCGGGCGTCAGGCTTGGCCATTGGTCGAGCAATTCGGCCGCGAGCGGCGCCAACGCGGGCCAGCGCGCCAGCGCGCGACGCAAGTCGTCGGCGCGAAAGGGGTGCTTTTCGAAGGCGACGAAATGCAGCCGCTCGCAGCGCGCCGCGTCGCGTCGCCAGGCATCCCAAGTCGCGAGAAAGTTCAGCCCGAGGCCGAAGCCGGTTTCGACGATGACAAAGCGTTGTTGGTCTTGCCAGCGCGCCGGCAGACCGTTGCCGCCCAGAAAGACGTGATGCGCGCGCGCCAAGGTGTCGCCAGGCGGGTGATAGCGCTCGTCGAATTGCGCCGAATACGGCGTGCCGTCGTCGGCATAGTCGAGTGTGGCCGGCGTGATCGTTTCGTACATGAGCGCGGGCGCTAGTGCAGCGTGGGCGTGGCGTCGGGCTCGGGGGCAGACTCCGCGGGAACCGGCAAGGCGTCGAGATCGAGGTTCCACTCGGCCTTGTCCACGGTGGCGCGAATCATGGCGCACAAGGCCATCAGCAGATCGCGATCACAGTCGAAGCTGACCTTGCGCGCACGAAGCTCGCCAAGCATCACGCGGCATGCCGGGCCGTCGATGGGCTGCAGCCGGCTTTCGGTGGCGACGATGGGCGCTGTGCCGAGTGGGTGCGACAGTTCGGCCTCGTCGAACGCTTCGTTGAACGAGCCGCCCAGCTTGGCGCCGCTTTCGCCGTCGGCGGTGGCGATCGGCTGCGGTGTCGATTCACCCGCGAGATGGCCATTGAGCATGCGTTGCAGGTACGGCCACAGCACGCGGATCAGACGGCGCGTGAGCGCGACACGAAATTCGTCGCGCTCGGCCGTTGAAATCCGGAGCATGAGCCGGTCTTCACGCGCATCGAACGACACCTGCAGTTGCTGGATTTGCATGCGCGTGTCCGGGGCTACTCCGAGCGCATCTGCGGGAACAGGATCACGTCGCGAATGGCGGGGCTATCGGTGAGCAGCATGACCAGACGGTCGATGCCGATGCCACAGCCACCGGTCGGCGGCATGCCGTATTCGAGGGCGCGAATGTAGTCGGCGTCGTAGAACATGGCTTCGTCGTCGCCGGCTTCCTTGGCGACCACCTGGGCCTGGAAGCGCGCGGCCTGGTCTTCCGGATCGTTCAACTCGGAGAAGCCGTTGGCGATCTCGCGGCCGACGATGAACAGCTCGAAGCGCTCGGTGATCTCGGGGTTGGTGTCCGAGGCGCGGGCGAGCGGGCTGACCTCGACCGGGTAGTCGATGATGAAGGTCGGCTCCCAGGTTTCGGCCTCGGCGCAGGCTTCGAACAACTGCAATTGCAGACTCCCCAGACCACCGGGTTTCACGGGTTCGCCGAAATCCTTGATCTTCTGCTTGAGCCAGTCGGTGTCGATCAGCTGTGCGTCGGTAAAGCCGGGGTGGTGCTGGCGAATGGCGTCGACGATGGTGAGCCGGTGGAAGGGCTTGGACAGATCGAGCGTGCGGCCCTGGTATTCGAAGACCTCGGTGCCCAGCGCTTCACGGGCAGCGTGGCGGATGAGCCCCTCGGTGAAGTCCATCAGCGTGTGGTAGTTCGCATACGCCTCGTAGAACTCCATCATGGTGAATTCGGGGTTGTGGCGCGGGCTCAGGCCTTCGTTGCGGAAGTTGCGATTGACCTCGAACACCTTCTCGAAACCGCCCACCACCAGGCGCTTGAGGAACAGCTCCGGCGCGATACGCAAGAACAACTCCATGTCGAGCGCGTTGTGGTGGGTGGTGAAGGGTTTGGCGGCGGCGCCGCCGGGGATGGGGTGCATCATCGGCGTTTCGACTTCGAGGAAGCCGGCGTGCGTCATGTAGTTGCGGATCGACTGCACCATGCGCGAGCGCGCGACGAAGGTGAAACGCGTCTCCTCGTTCATCATCAGGTCGAGATAGCGCTGGCGGTACTTGGTTTCCTGGTCGGTGAGGCCGTGAAACTTTTCGGGCAGGGGGCGCAGGTTCTTCGCCAGCAGGCGGATCTCGCTGCAATTGACGGTCAGCTCGCCCGTTTTGGTCTTGAACAGCGTGCCCACCGCACCGACGATGTCGCCGATGTCCCAGTGCTTGAAGTCGGCGTAAACCTCGTCGCCGACCCCTTGCTTGCTCACGTAGAGCTGAATGCGACCGGACAGATCCTGGATGGTGGCGAAACTGGCCTTGCCCATCACGCGCTTGAGCATCACGCGGCCGGCGACGCGCACGTCGACGGGGGAAGCTTCGAGTTCTTCGCGGCTCTTTTCGCCATAGAACTCGTCGAGCTTGCCGGCGGTATTCTCACGCGAGAAGTCATTCGGGTAGGCGTTGCCGGTTTCACGCCAGGCGCGAAGCTTGTCGCGGCGTTCGGCGATCAGGTGGTTTTCGTCCTGGGGAGGCGTGCTGTTGTTTTCGGACATGAAGTACTCGTCAGTGAAATTTCCGGTGGCGCGCCTGCCACCGTGGCAGGCTTGCAGCAAATGCGTAATTTTCGCATAACCCGGGGCTGACGGCGAAAATGGCTTCAAAGTTGGTTGGATTGGCCGTTAGGTCTGGTATTGCCAGGAAAAACGGCGGGTATGGCTTCAAACGCGGTAAGCATATTTCTTGAACTGCTTCGGGCAGCGGAGGCCCTCGCGGGACGGCGCGACAGGGATGACCTGTTTCGCGATCTCACGTTCAAAGTGCGCGAAACGCTGAACGCCTCGGCGGTGATGCTGTACGCCGTCCGCCCCAGTGTCGATGGTTCGAACCTGGTGCCGGTGGGCTGGTGCGTGCCCGGCATCGAGGGCGGAAACTGGCAGGATACGAGCAACTTCAACGACTTGCCGGCCGACCCCTTCCTCGCCGCGGCAGTGACGGCGAAAACGCCCTGGTACCGTCAGACCGTCGACGACATGGATCGCATCGCCATTCCGGTCAGCAACGGGAGCCGGGTGTCCTGGCTGCTGGAGATACACATCGCGCGTTCGCCGGGTGTCCATGTGCTGCAGGGGCTGGTGTCGCTGGTGCGGACCTTCGAGCACCTCATGGCGCAGTGGGAACACGCGAACCTCGATACTCTGACCGGGCTGCTCAATCGCAAGACCTTCGACGATCAATTCGATCGCTTGCTGGCGCTCGCGGAACGCAACCGCGAACGGAAGGCCGAGCGTCGTCGTCAGGAAATCAAGCAGCCGTGCTGGCTCGGCATTGTCGATATCGACCACTTCAAGCGCATCAACGACACTTGGGGGCACCTGTTCGGCGATGAAGTGCTGATCCTGGTGGCCAAGCTCATGCGCGAGACCTTTCGTGCCGACGACACGCTATTTCGATTCGGTGGCGAGGAATTCGTCGTCATGCTGCGGCAGGCGCCTGAAGACAGTGTGATCCAGGTGTTCGAGCGTTTTCGCACAACGGTGGAACAGTTCGCGTTCCCCCAGGTGGACAGCGTGACCTGTTCGGTGGGCTTCTGTCGGGTCGATGACCGGCTGACCCCTGCGGAGCTGCTTGGCCGAGCCGACGAGGCCATGTATTTCGCCAAAAAGCATGGCCGCAACCGCGTGTGCAGCTACGACCAGCTGGTGATGCAAGGCGAGATCAAGCAGGCCGCGGGCACCAGCGCGCAGGAAGACGCCGACCTGTTCTTCTAGCGATCGGCCTGCCGTACTCCTCAGTCGATCATTCGTTGCAGCACACCGATCGGTGGCGCCCAGTCGGTCGCCGGCGGTTTTTTGCGCGTCACCAGTGTCAGTTGTGCGGGCGCAAACACGTTGGCGTTGTGCGTGACCGGCGTGGTGATCAGATACTGCGCGCGGGTGGCGCGCAGGAAGGTGCCGACGCGATCGATGTTGGCCACATCCAGATGCGCAAACGGCTCGTCGATGAACACGAAACCGCCGGGGCGCGCCTCGTCCATGAGCAACGCAATCAGCAAGATGAGCGACTTCATCACCTGCTGACCACCGGAGGCCTCGCCGTCGTTGAGGCCGACCGCGCCCTTGCGATCGAAGTCGAAACGCACTTCCAGCCCGGCGCGGATCAGTGCCGTGTCATCGTTCTCCAGCACCGGGGCAGGGCAGTCCACGCCCACGTTCGCCAGTTCGCCCAGCGCTTTCAGGTTCTTGCCGTACTGGCGCACGGTGGCGCGCAGCTTGGCGATGTAGGCGGCGCGGGCTTCGTCCGAATGGCGGCGCGCGGTGGCGCAGTAACCTTGGCGCGCGTTGTAGTCGCGTTCGCGCCGATCCAGATCGTCGATGAGCCGATCGCGCAACGTGAGCACGGTGGCGTCCACCACCCAATCGCCTTGTTCCAAGCGCTGGCGCAGGCGTTCGGCGTCGGCGCGTGCGCTGCGGGCGTCGCCATAGCGCTCGACCAGATCCTCGATGCCTTCGCCCTGTTTCCACGCGCTCGGCATGCCCTTGCGCAGGCGGCGCAGACGGCCGATGCGATTGGCTTGCGCCTGGCGGCGCGGGGCATGGTCGCCCGATAGTTCGGTGAGCCGTTGCTCGTGGGTGGCGAGCTCTCGCTGACGCCGTTCCAGTTCGATCTGAATGCCGCTGAGGCGCTCGCCAATGGCGTCCAGTTCGCCCTGCAGGTTCGCCCGTGCCTCGATTGCTTCGGTCAGCGCCTGGCGAGCGGCGGTGTGTTCGGCTTCGGCGTCGGCGAATTCTTCGGCGCGGGCGGCCAGTTGGGGCGCGGCGCTCAGGCCCAGCAGCTGGCTGCGCAAGCCGTTGAGGCGCTCGCGCAGCGCATCCATCTGCGGGCGCACCGGCGTGAGCGCCTTGTCGAGTTCGCTGACCTCGGCCTCGAGTTGGGTGATGCGCGCCTGACGCGCCAGTTCGCCGAAATGGAAATCGCGCGGACGGCCCAGGTGGCGCGCGCCGCGGCGTTCGCGGTGATAGCCGTCGCGGGTGATCCACTCGGCATCGCGCGACAGCGTCGCCCCCTCGGCCGCATCTTCGACGCGTTGAATGCGATTGAGCAGATCCGGCAACCAGCGCGGCGCATCACCGGCAAAGCGCACGATTTCAGCCAGCGAGCCGTCCCTGGGCGACGGCGCCGGTTCGCAATCGGCGACCACGAAGTGGCGAAAGCGCTCGCGCTCGCCCAGTGCCCAGGCCTGGTGCCGATCCGCCGAGCGTTCGAGCAGCAGCACGTGGCGGTAAGGGCGCAGCACGGCCTCGATGGCCGCCTGCCATTTCACATCCGTGACCTCGACGATTTCGGACAAGGCGCGGTGGGCGATGCCGTCAGCGTCGAGCAGCGCGCGAAACGCGCGCACCTCGGGGTCGGTCGGCGCGCCGCGGCGTTCGCGGGCGCTCACCAGTGCATCCTTGGCGATTTCGAAGCGCGCAATCAGCTCGCGCTCCTGCGCACGCAGTTGAGCCAGTTCGGCTTCCGCGTGTTCATGCTCGGCCTCGATGGCCACCGCGTCCTGACCGTCTTCGCGGGCCAGCAACTCGCGCAGTCGATCGCGTTCGGCGAGCACGCGCTCGATATCGCGTACCCGGTCGTGCGCGCTCAGGTGCGCTTGCTCGGTCTCCAGAAAACGGCTGCGGGCACGGGTGCGGGCCGACTCTTCTTGCGCGCGTTCCGCTTCCACTTGGGCGATGCGTTGCTTGGCCTCGGTCAGGCCGCGCAGTCGCTCACGCCGCTCGCCATCCATGCTGCGCAACTGGCTGCGTTCGGCGTGCACATCGCGACGCAGCTCGTGGGCTTCGAGGCGCGGGATGATCTCGGCATCGAGCGCCGAGACCTCGTCGTTGAGCTGCTTCCATTCGAGGAAGCGATCCGCCTCCAGGCGCTTGGTTTCGGCCTGGGCGCGCAGGCGATCCAGATCGACGCCGAGGCTATCGAGTTCGCGTTCCGCGTTCTGCTGCTCCTCGCGCGCGACGTCGTAGTTGTCCAGCACTTCCTTGTCGCCGAAGACGTCGAACACCAGTTCGAGCAGGGCTTTGGGCGAGTATTCGCACAGCTTGTCGGTGTCGCCTTGCTCCAGCGCCAGCACCTTGGAGATGGCCGGCGTGAGGCCGCCCGCGGCGAGGCGGCTCTGGTAGTCGCGCAGGCCGATCCAGTCGTTTTCTTCCTCCAGCGCCTCGATGTCCCGGTCGCCGTCGACGATGGTGTAGTCGCGCGTCCATTCGCCGCCGCCCTTGCGGATGCGGCAGGCCAGCGTGACCACGTCGTCCATGCACGGGAAGAACGGACGGCGGCCGCTGGCGCCTGGCGCGTTGTCGACCGTGGCGCGAATCCACGCGAAGCTGCGCTCGGCGCGGCGCACGTAGCGGCGAAAGTCGCGTTTGCCCGAGCAGCGCAGCGCGAACAGCGTGCGCAGGGCGTCGAGGAGGGTGGTCTTGCCCGAGCCGTTGGGGCCGACGATGGTGATGATCTGGGCATCCAGCGGCAGCGTGAAACGACGCCAGTAGTCCCAGTGGACCAGTTCGATCTGTTTGATGTGGAACATCGGGGTGCGGGTGTCCTGATCAGCGCAGGGAACGGTTGCAGCCGCCCTGGTCGATTTGTTTTTCGAGCCCGAGCTTGCGCCCGCGCAGGCGCTCGGCGCGGTAGCCGCTGCCTTCTTTCTCGAGCTGCTTGTCGAGCTGGCGGACGCTGTCGTGCAGGCGTTTGCAGGTCTGGTCGGAATAGTTTCGTGATGAGGCGGGGCTGCGCTCGGAACCGGCGCGCGCACCGCTCAAGGCGTTGGCAGGCGCGGCCGCGGCCAGCGCGAATGCCGCAATGGCGGCGCATGCAAGGTGGCGTGTGCTCATACGGGACCCTCCTCGTGATCGAAATCGGTGTCGGCATCCATGGCCTCGGCCAGCGCGAATGCGTCGGCTTCGGGGAGCGGATGGCCGGCGTCGGCCAGCACTTCGGCGAGCGTGCCGTGGATGATGCGATCGGCCATCAGGCGGTAGTCGAGCGCCACGTCGAGCAGCGGGCCTTCGAGAATCATGTTGTTGCGCCGCTCGATGAAACCCAGCCGCGCGAGTTTGCCGAGCATGAAATTACGCACCTTGGTCTTGCCCCCCAGGCGCGGGCCGAAGTCGGCGATCAGCGAGGCTTCCGACACACCTGCCGATACCTCGGCCCCGTGGGCGACCGGCTGTTCGCTGGCGAAGAGCTCTTCCTGGCCTTCGTTGGCGAGGTTCTGGCGGGTCACCTGGCGCTCGCGCTTGGGCAGGATGATGAGCGCCCACAGCACCACCAGCAGGGCGATCTCGTCGCGCGTGAGGCCCATGTTGCTCGACTGGTATTCGCGTCCGGCGCCGAAGGTGGGTTCGAGCGCTTCGGGCGTGAGGCCGACGGCCACGTGCGCGGCGTAGGGGTTGTCGAGCAGGTGCAGGCCGACGCTGGCAAGGCGGCTTTCAAGCTCCGCGCGAAAGGTTTCGTCGATGAGCGCGCGGCGCACCATCGGGTCTTTGCGGGGGAGCCAGCGCTGCGCGATAAGGCGGGCGGTCAGGGCGCGAATGTCGTGTTCCATGATTCCTGTCAGCCGGATTGATCGGTCGTCGGGGCGATGCGCGGGCGTACGTCGCCGCGGGTCATGCGGGCGATCTCGTCGCTGCCCACGTCGACCAGCGTGTCGTCGAAATGCACGTCCATCGCCAACTGCATGAATTGTCCCACCGGCCCCTCGGCGTTGCCGCCTTGTGCGTCGGCCAGCAAGGCGAGCAGGGAGAGCCGATAGGCCGCCTGGCCGAAGCCGCCGCCGGCCACGATCTCGTGCAAGGGCGCCTCTTCGGAGAGCGCGCCGAGCCGGCCAGTGAAGTGGGTGAGCAGGCGCAGGTCTTCCTCTTCCGGCCGGTCGGCGGCCGGGGCGGTGTCGGGCGGCGGCATGGCGGCGTGCAGGCCGGTGTTGCGTTCGATGTCGCACAAGGCCACTTCGGCGCGGTCGAGCAACTCGTGGCCGCCGGCGAGCAGGCGCAGATTCGGTGTGTCGGTGATGGCGGCGAGGGCCATCTCGGCCAGTGCGGCGGCATCGCGGTGACGCAGCCAGGCGGCGACGTCGCTGGACGACACGCCGGAGCTGCCGAGCGTGACGCGCTGCGTCTCGATCTTGTTGAGCGCACGCTGGAAGGCGGCATCGACACGCGCCAGACGCGATTGCGCCAGGCCGATGCGCTGGGCGATGCGCGCCACGTCGAAGGTGGCGTCCGGATCGGCAAGCAGGTTGCGCAACAAGTCGGTGCCACGATCGAGCCACTTGCCGTTGGCGGACAGGCGCTGGCGCGATTCGACGATGCGGAACTCGGAGCCCGAGGCGATGGCATCCTCGAAATGCAGCGTGAGGTCGTTGAGCTTGGAGAGCAGATGGCCGAGCGCTTCGGCGGTGACACTGCCGGTGGCCTGCAGGCCGGCCAGTTGCGCGGTCAGGAAGCCCAGTTCGGCGTCTTCCGCCTCGTCGAAACGCAGCAGCATGCCGAGCGCGGCCACGGCGTTACGGCCGGGGTCAGACAGGTGATAGTGGCCGTCGTCGCCGAAGTTGAGCAGATCGTGCTCGCGCAGGCGCTTGAGCACGGTTTCGAGCTTGACCGAGTCGAGATAGGCGAAGCGGCGCCGCAATGAATCCGGCGACCAGCGCGGGCTGTCGGCATCGTGGCCGATCTCGCGCAGCACCAGCAGGCGCAGCAACACCTCGGCCTCGCTGCCGCGAAACAGCGAGATGAAGGTGCCCACCACCGGGCGCGCGGCCGCCAGTGCCGACAGCTCCGGCACGTCGTCCGCCACATAGCCCGGCGCGAGGTAGTCGGCGAAGTCCTGATCGGTCATCGATGCGCGCGGCTTAGACGGCCTGCTTCAGGCTCGCTTCGATGAAGCCGCCCAGATCGCCGTCGAGCACCGCCTGCGTATTGCCGACCTCGTAGTTGGTGCGCAGATCCTTGATGCGTGACTGGTCGAGCACGTAGGAGCGGATCTGGTGGCCCCAGCCGATGTCGCTCTTGGCGTCTTCGACGGCCTGCTGCTCGCTCTGGCGCTTGCGCAGTTCGAGCTCGTAGAGGCGCGCCTTGAGCATCTTCCAGGCTTCGTCGCGGTTGCGGTGCTGCGAGCGGTCGTTCTGGCACTGCACGACGATGCCGCTGGGCTCGTGCGTCAGACGCACGGCGGAGTCGGTCTTGTTGATGTGCTGACCGCCCGCACCCGAGGCGCGGTAGGTGTCGGTGCGCACGTCGGACGGATTGATGTCGATCTCGATCGAATCGTCCACTTCCGGAAACACCACCACCGAGCAGAAACTGGTGTGTCGGCGCGCGTTGGAGTCGAACGGTGACTTGCGCACCAGCCGGTGGATGCCGGTTTCGGTGCGCAGAAAGCCGTAGGCGTACTCGCCGCTGACCTTGATGGTCGCACTCTTGATGCCGGCCACTTCGCCTTCGGACTCTTCGAGCAGTTCGGTGTCGAAGCCCTTGCGTTCGCAGTAGCGCAGATACATGCGCTCGAGCATGCCGGCCCAGTCCTGCGCTTCGGTGCCGCCGGCACCGGCCTGGATTTCGATGAAGCAGGGGTTTTCGTCCATCGGGTGCGAAAACATGCGGCGGAATTCCAGATCGCCGACCAGCGATTGCAGCGCCTGCATGTCGCCTTCGATGGCTTCGAGGGTGTCTTCGTCGTCCTCGGCTTCGGCCATCTCGAACAGTTCGAGCAGGTCGCCCGACTGTTGTGCCACCTCATCGAGCGTCAGCACCACGCCTTCGAGCAGCTTCTTTTCCTTGCCCAGTTCCTGCGCGTGGGCGGCGTCGTTCCAGACGTCCGGGTCCTCTAGCGCAATATTGACTTCTTCGAGCTTCGATGCTTTTTCATCGTAGTCAAAGATACCTCCGAAGTTCTTGCCCGCGACGCTTCAGGTCGCGCAGGGTGTCGGCGATGGTGTTGATGCGTTCGGCGTCCATGAGTCGTGCTCCGTAGGTTCGGCAAAGCCCGGGATTGTACCTGATCGGCGCTCGCTCGCGGCGCCTCGAGCGGGTGTCTCGATCGCCTGCCGCGGCCAACGGTTGTGCAGAACCGGCAGGCGCGAGATGATCGTCTGCTCACTGACTCGTCCATGGCGAAAACGACCCCCATGCAAAGCCCGTCTCCTTTGTCCATCGAACGCCTGCGTACCCGCTGCACACCGGAATCGCTCGGTATCGACGATTCTTCCGAACTCACCCCCATGGCGATGATGCCTGGCCAGGCGCGGGCGGCCGAGGCGTTGTCGTTCGGTCTGGCGATGGAGCAGCCCGGCTATCACGTGTTCGTGATGGGTGAATCGGGCAGCGGCCGTCATGTGACGGTGCGCCAACTGATTGCCGAGGCGGCCGCGGCGCGTCCGGTGCCGCCCGATCTGTGTTACGTCCATAACTTCGACGATGCGCTCAAACCGAGCTTGTTGCAGCTGCCGGCCGGTATGGGCGCACGACTCAAGCAGGACATGGCGACGCTGCTGCGTGCCATCGGGCCGGCCGTGGATGCGGCGCTCAACGCGGAGAACCACCTCGCGCGCATCGAGGCGCTGGACGCCGCGCACAAAAAGCGGGAGGAAGGCGCCTTGCGCGAGCTGGGGCACGCCAGCGAGGCCGATGCCTTGTCCTTGCTGCGCACGCCGGAAGGCTTCGTGTTCGCGCCCATCGACAACGGCCAGCCGATGTCCCCCGAAGCCTATGAGGCGCTGCCGGAGGATACGCGTGAGGCCATCTCGGCCAAGGTGGATGGCTACACGGAGCGTTTGCAGGGGCTGCTCGATAGCTTCCCGCAGTGGCGGGCGGAACTGCAATCGGCCATCGACCGCGCCGTGCGTCAGGCGCTGGAGCCGACCATTTCCAATCTGCTGCGCCCCTTGCTGGCGCAGTACGCCGATCAGGCGCAGATCGTTGCGCTGCTCAACGACATCCAGGCGGACCTGCTCGACAATGGTCAGGACTGGCTCAGTTCGGACGATCCGGAAACGGCCGCCGACGAGGATGAAACCGCACTGCGCTATCACCGCTACCAGGTGAATCTGCTGGTTGATCACGACGGCGGGCAGCGCGCGCCGGTGGTGTCCGAGGACAATCCGGGCTTCGGCAATCTGGTCGGCCGCATCGAGCACGTGTCGCGCATGGGCGCGCTGGTGAGCAACTTCAACCTCATTCGCGCCGGTGCCCTGCATCGGGCCAACGGCGGCTATCTGCTGCTCGACGCCAATAGGCTGTTCGCGCAGCCGTTCGCGTGGGAGGGCTTGAAACGCGCCTTGCGCGCACGCCTGATTCGCATCGAGCCGCCGGCCGAGGCGCAAAGTTGGAACACCACGCTCACGCTCGAACCCGAGGCGGTGCCGTGCGACCTCAAAGTGGTGCTCATCGGCGATCGCGACAGCTTTCATCTGCTCAACGACTACGACGCCGACTTTGCGGAGCTGTTCAAGGTGGTCGCCGATTTCGACGACGACATGCCGCGCACGCCGGCCAACGAGCAGCATTTCATCGGGCTGCTCGCGACCCTGGCGCGCGGTGCCCAGTTGTTGCCGTTCGACGCCAGCGCGCTGGCGGCGATGGTCGAGCACGGCGCGCGCCTGACCGACGATGCTCATCGACTGTCGCTGCAAACGCGGCTACTGGCCGATACCCTGCGCGAAGCCGATTTCGCCGCCCGTCGCGCGGGCGTCGCGCGGGTGCGTGGCGACGATGTGCGCGAGGCGCTGGCGGCGCGCCGTCGGCGCTACGACCGCTATCCGGGGTTGGTGCTCGATTCCATGCTCGACGGCACCGTGCTGCTGTCGACGGCGGGCGCGCGGGCCGGGCAGATCAACGGGCTGGTGGTGATCGAATTGGCGGGCGAGCACTTCGGGCATCCGATGCGCATCACGGCCACCGCGCGCGTGGGCGAAGGGGATGTGGTCGATATCGAGCGTGAGACCGATCTGGGCGGCTCGCTCCATTCCAAGGGCGTGTTCATCCTCTCGGCCTTTCTTGCCTCGCGATTTGCGCGCCACAAACCGTTGTCGCTGACGGCCAGCCTGGTGTTCGAGCAGTCGTACTCCCCGGTGGAGGGCGATTCGGCGTCGCTGGCCGAATTGTGTGCCTTGCTGTCGGTATTGGCTGACGTGCCGATCTTGCAGTCGCTCGCGGTGACCGGTTCGGTCAATCAGTTCGGTGAAGTGCAGGCGATTGGCGGGGTTAACGAAAAGATCGAGGGATTCTTCGCGCTGTGCCTCGCGCGCGGCCTGACCGGCGACCAGGGGGTGGTCATCCCCGAGGCCAACGTGCGCCATCTGATGCTGCGGGAGGATGTGGTGGCCGCCGCCGAGGCGGGGCAGTTTCATGTGTATTCGGTCAGCAACGTCGATGAGGCGATGAGCGTGCTCACCGGCATGCCGGCCGGGGCGCCGGACAGCAAGGGCGTCATCGCGCAAGGTTCGATCAACCATCGCGTGGCCACCACGCTGGCACGGATGTCCAATACCCGCCACGGCGATACCGGCCAGTCGGCGCGCCGGGCGCATGGTCAGACGCGCATCAGGCAGTAAAGGGGGGCTGCGGACCGCTCAGCTGTTCGACAGGCGTAGTGGCGGTTGCGTCTTCGGGAGGAGGCGTTCGAGTTCGCTGATCGGGAGCGGTTTGCTGTAGAGAAAGCCCTGGAACGCATCGCAGTTGTGTGCGTGCAGGAAGGTCAGCTGCCCCGGCGTTTCCACCCCTTCGGCGGTGACGCTCATGTCGAGGCTGTGTGCGAGCGCGAGAATGGCGCGAACGATGGCCGCGCTGTCGGCACTGGTTTCGACGTCGGCGAGGAAGCTGCGGTCGATCTTCAGTTCGTCGATGGGCAGCGAGCGCAGGTAGGACAACGACGAGTAGCCGGTGCCGAAGTCGTCGATCGACATCTTCACGCCGATCTCGCGCAAACGCCCGAGCATGAGTGCGGTTTGCTCGACATTGACCGCCAGCAACGATTCGGTGATCTCGAGCTTGAGCCGTTCGGGGGCGATGCCGGAGTAGGCCAGCGCACCGCGTACCGATTCGACGAAGCTCGGATGGCGGAACTGCTGTACCGACACATTCACCGACATGCAGCCGGGTTCCATGCCGGCTTCCTCCCACAGTCGCATCTGGTGGCAGGCGCGGGTAAGTACCCGTTGGCCGAGATCGAAGATCAAGCCGAGCTCTTCGGCGACCGGAATGAACTCGATCGGCGAGACATAGCCGCGATCAGGGTGTTTCCAGCGCAGTAGCGCTTCGATGCCGACAATGCTGTCGCCCGCGATCGAATATTGGGGTTGATAGAACAGTTCGAATTCATCCCTGTCCAGCGCCCGGCGTAGCTCGGTTTCGAGGTTCAGGCGATGGTGGCTTCGGGTGTTGAGTTCGTCGGCGTAGAACTGGAACGCGCCATGCGCGTTGGTGTCGTTGCCTTGCAAGGAGCGCACGGCGATTGCGGCGTTGCGCTGAATGGTGTCGAGGTCGTCGCCGTCCTGCGGAAACAGGGCGATGCCGATGCACAGCGAGGCGAACAACTCCTGACCGTCGATATCGAACGGTTCGTTGATCAGCGACAGGATGCGCTTGGCGATGCGCGCGACGGCGGTGGGTTTGAAGTGGCCGAGCAGCAGCAGCGAAAACTCGTCACCGCCGAGGCGTGCCAGCGAACTGCTCATCTTCCCGCCCGTGCGCGAACTGAGCAGATCGCTGGTGCGGCTCACTTCGTCCAGACGGTCGGCAATCTGTTGCAGCAGCATGTCGGCCTTTGCCGGCCCCAGCATGTCGTTCAAATGGCGGAAGCGGCTGACGTCGATATGCAGCAGGGCGCCGGTCTGGTCATAGCGTTTTGCATGTTCGATGGCCCATTCGAGCCGGTCGAGCATCATGTGGCGATTGGGCAGGCCGGTGAGCCGGTCTACATAGGCGAGGCGGTCCTGATAGGCCTTGGCGGCCAGGGTGTTGCGCACACGCAGCACGAGTTCGCTCTGATCGACCGGTTTGGCAAGAAAGTCGGTGGCGCCCATTTCAAGCGCGCGCAGCTTGGTCTGCGCATCGGTGGAGGAGGTGAGAATCACCACCGGCAGATACTCGAAGCGCTCGTCCGCGCGGATGTGCGCAAGAATCTCGAAGCCGTCCACATTCGGCATCATCAGATCGAGCAGCACGATATCCGGGCGTTCGCGCTCGATCGTCAGGAAGGCTTCGCGCGAGTCGATGCAGGGAATGAAGTGCTGGTAACCGGCCTCTTCGAGAAACATCTGCAGCACTTCGACCGTGATCTCCTCATCGTCGATGAGCATGATCGACGCGTGACTCATCCCCGCCGCGGCGTGCGGTGCCGAGGCACGTGCGGTGTCGTCGGTCAAGTCAATCGATTCGTGAGGAGCGGGCATTGTCTCGTGGTTATCGTGGCACGACGTGATCAGGGGATTCGTACGTGGGTATTTGACGGCAATTCCTGAAGATACTTGAATGTCAAACAATGTCACCGGCGGGGTCGGTTTGCGCTATTTCAGCGATGTCTGGCGCGCGCATTCGACACGTCAGATCGAGCACCGCCGACAAGGCCTCATGGCAATCCGAGACATCCTGCTGGCGAGCCGAGACTTCCAGCGCATTGGCCGGGTCTGTGAATTGATGAAAGCCCACGGTGCCGGCCGCGCCCTTGAGCCAATGCGCCTGTGCGGCGAGGCTGTCGAAGTTCCGTGCCTTCAAGGCCACCTCGAACTCGGGGGCCTGGCGCTGCATGCGCGCGATGAACTTGGTGATCACCCCGTGTAGCCGGGCATTGCCGGCGAGCGTCGAGCAAATCGCCTCGCGACTCGCGGCGTCGGCAAACGTGGTGGCGGGGCGGTGTTCAACGGCTTGCGCCTGCCCGGAGGGCGGTGCGGCGAGCACCAGTCGGGTAGCGTAGTCGGTCACCACCGACAGGTATCGCGCGCACGCCGGGCGGTCGCGGTCATTCGCCGCGAGCTCCAACTCGCCTGCCGGTTCGGTGAACAGGTCGAAGCCGACCGTGCCCCCGGCGCCCTTGAGCCAGTGTGCGAGTCGTCCGAGTTCGGCGAAATCCCCTTCGGCCAGCGCCTTGGCAAACGCGGGCAGGGTCTCGTGCAGACGCGCGATAAAGCGACCGACGATGGCTTGCATGCGCGGATGGTCGGCGAGGCGGGAGTGGATGGCGGCGTCGGTCGGCGTCGGTGTCGGTGTCGACGTCGGTTCGGCGGCCTGCGCCCGGGCGCGCTCGCGCCGGCCACCGACCATGCCGGCGACGGTGGAGAGCAGCGCGTCGATGTCGACCGGTTTGGTCAGATAGGCGGTGCACCCGGCGGCGATCACCTCCTGTTCGTAGCCATGCATGGCATTGGCCGTGAGCGCCACGATGGGCGTCGTGCAGCCGGCCTCACGCAAGCTGCGGGTGGCGGTAAAGCCGTCCATTACCGGCATCTGCATGTCCATCAGGATGATGTCGTAGTTCGCTGCGCGCGCCTTGTCGACGGCGATCTGACCGTTCTGTGCTTCGTCGGGGGTGACACCGTATTCGCGCAACACGGTGGCAATCAGCTCGCGGTTTTCGTCACCGTCATCGACCACCAGAATGCGTGTGCTCGCGGGGAAGGCCCATCGCGTGTGGGTGGCCTCTTCGATGGATTCGGTCGTGTCTTGCAGCGCGTCGGCATCGCGCATGCGCACGCCTTCGAGGTCGCCGGTGGCGACGGTGGCGGAAAAGGTGCTGCCCTGACCCGGTGCGCTGGTGGCAACGATGTCGCCGCCCAGCGCGTGGGCAAACCGACGGCTGATCGCCAGCCCCAGGCCGGTGCCGCCGAAGCGGCGGTTGACGCTGCTGTCGGCTTGAACGAAGGGGTCGAACACGGCGGCGATTTTCTCTTGCGTGATGCCGATGCCGGTATCGATGACATCGAAGCGCAGCCGCGGGGCGTCGGCGTCGGCCTCAAGCGCCAGGCGCACGGTGACCGAGCCGCTGTCGGTGAACTTGAGCGCATTGCCGACGAGGTTGGTGAGGATCTGCCGCAGCCGTGCCGGGTCGGATTGAATGGTTTCGGGGATGAGACCGTCGGCCTCCAGCCGAAGCGCGACCTGCTTTTCCTGCGCCTTGACGCTCATCGCCTGCACCACCTGATGCGCCAGCGCATACGGCGCGCAGTCGATGCTTTCGACCTCCAGGTGGCCGGATTCGACTTTCGACAGATCGAGGATGTCGTTGATCAGCTCCAGCAAATGGGTGCCGCTGGCGTGGATGGTGTTCAGGTGGCGTCGCGCCGCCGCGTCGGTATGCGAATAGCCGCGGCGAAGTACTTCGGTGAAGCCGAGAATGGCGTTCATCGGGGTGCGGATCTCATGGCTCATGTTGGCCAGGAAGTCGCTCTTGGCGCGGTTGGCCGCGTCGGCGTCGTTCTTGGCCTTCTTGAGCTCGTGGCTGTACTCCTCAAGGGCCGTGATGTCGTCCAGGCTGACCAGCACGCCGCCCGGTTTGTTGCTCTGCGTGAGCACCGGGGCGCAGTTGATCTGGAAGGTGTGCATCGCGCCATCGGCGCCGCGCAGACACACCGTGTTGTTGACTTGCGATTCGCCGGTGAGCAAGGCACGTGCCCAGGGCATGGCGTCGCGGGCGAGCAGCTCGCCGGTGTTGTCGGTCCATGCCAGCGCGGCGGCGTCGACTCCGAGCAGGGCGCTCGACTCCTGCCCGGCGAAGCGCGCGAAGGCACGGTTGGCGAGTACCACCGTCTGCTTGCGGTCGAGCACCAGCAAGCCCTCGGTCAAGGTGTCGAGCGCGTTGCGTACCCGGCTGGGCACCGCGCCGGACGGATCGAGATGGCGCAACACCTTGCCCAGATAGAAGTAGAAAACAAACAGCGCGGCAAAGAACACGAAGCCCACCAGCACCACCACCGGATGCATCAGCCAGCCGATGACGCTATCGGGCGAGACCGGCGTGAAACGCACTTCGAGCGTGCCCCAGCGATCGCGCCCGGCCATGATCGGCACCTGGAAGTCGGCATCGGTCGATGCGTCCTGCAGGCGCAGCTGCCAGTGAGTCGCGTGTGGCCCGATCTCGACCACCAGTTGCCCGTCGCGCGCGCGCAGCGCGGCGGAGAGCATGTCTTCGTTGCGCTTCACGGCCAGGCGCAGGGTTGGCGCCAAACGTTCGATGTCGCCGCGCGCGCCCAGTTCTGCCGAGGCCGCCGCCAGCGTTTCCACCAGTGCAATCCGGCCGCTGCGCACGGCGCCGGCACGGTCGGGCAGCAGGCCGAGGAATTCGGCCGCGAGCATCACGCTGGCGACCAGAAAGGCCAGGCCGATGGCGATATGCGCCTTGGCGCCGAGTTTGCCCATCAGGGGGCGCTCCCGTCGGCGGTGGGCTCTTCAGGTGTCGGCTTGCGAGGGGGGCTGTCGGTGCCAGCCACCATGGACTGGAGCGAGTCGTCGTCCTCGTCGTCATCGGCCCCGGCGTTGCCGAGGATCGGCAGCGGATCGAGCAGCCGCCAGGCCGGCATGGTCGTCAGCAAACTGGTGAGCAGCACGCCACCGCGAATCAGCCAGACCACATAACCGATGGTGAGCCCGGCGCCGGTCACGACGGTGACGCCGACCGTGGCCTGTGCAAACTGCTCGTCCTGGTCGGCGTTCTCGCGCAGTTGCTCGAAGGCGCGTTCGATGGTTTCCTCGCGCAGCGCATGGCTGATCTGTCCGGCCGTGCTCTCCGGGCTCTGGGCGACGGTGGCGTAGTAGAGCGCGAGCATGTCCGTGGCCGGCAGGCTCACGCGCGTGCCGAGGAAGTTGGTCGCGCTGTGCTCGCGCTCAGGCTCGACAAGTTCGCGCACGGGGGGCGGTGCACTGGCGTCGACCGGCGAGCGATCATCACCCAACAGCGCCAGCGGCGGTGGTGCGCTCGCCAACACGGCGCGCGGAACGGGCGGTGCCTCGAGCATCTCGGCCGGTGCGTCGGGGGGCGCTTCGATGGACTGAACGGTGTTGTCTTTTTGCGCTTTCGACGCGCTGCTGCCGGCAACGGCTTCGTCGGCCACTGCGCCGCTTGCGAACACGTCGAAGCTGCGGGTGGTGGTGGTCGTCCCATCGCTGACGCTGACCGTCAGCGTGGTCACGCCGGGCGTGCCGGCATGCGGGCCGACGATCTCGATGCTGCGATTGGCGCCAGTGCCACTGACGACGATGGCGGCGGCCGGGATGACGTCGGGCTCGCTGGAACTGACCGACACGGTGAGCGCACCCGCCGCGGTCTCGATATCTGAAATCGTGAAGTTCAGCGGCCCGAAGCCGCCCCCCGCGGTGATGCTCTGATCGTTGAAGCTACCGACCGTGGGGGCGTCGTTTACATTGGTGAAGCTGATGGTCGCGTTCGACAGCGGGGAGTTCAGCGCGCCGTCGGACAACACCAGCGAATAGGCGGGCGCGAGCTCGCCGCCATCGTGATGGAAGGCGATCTGACCGGCGTTGAGCTGTGCCTGGGTGAAGCTCGTGAGCGCGGTGCCCGGCGTCGATACGGTGGCGAAGTAGCCTTGGGAGACTGCGCTCACGGTGTAGGTGAGCGAGCCCGGCAGAGTGTCGGGATCGTTCCCGATCAGCGACCCAGCCCCCAGCAGCACGGTCTGGCCTTCGTTGAGCGTAAGCGTGTTCAAGGCGATGTCGGGCGCGTCGTTGACCGGCGTGATTGCAAAGCTGGCGGTGTTGGCCGTGTTTGCGCTGCCATCGGTGACATCGAAGGCGAAGCTTGGCGAACCGTTTTCGTTGGCGGACGGGTTGTAGGTCCAGGTGCCGTTGCCGTTGTCGATCAGCGTGCCGCTGCCGGTGACGACCACGAGGTTCTGCGCCACCAGAGGATCGTTCTCGACGTCGGTCGCGCCAGCGAGCAGATCGGCCTGGGTGATGAGCCGCGAGGTGTCTTCGGTCACGGTGCCCAGATCGACCGCGCTCACCACGGGTGCGTCGTTGACCGCGCTGACGCTCAGGCTCGCCGTGTTGGCGGTGCGCGCGGTGCCGTCATCAACATCGAACGAGAAGCTCGCGGCGCCGTTCCAGTCGGGGTCCGGTGTGAAGGTCCAGGTGCCGTCGCTATTGTCGACGAGCGTGCCATTGCCGCCGGTGAGTGTCAGGTAGACGGCTTCGAGCGCATCGCCGTCCGGATCGCTGCTGCCGGCGAGCAGATCGGCCTGGGTGATCAGCCGACTGCCGTCCTCGGCGATGGCGCCGAGATTGACCGGGGCGGTGAGCGGATCGTCGTTCACCGCGCGAACGATCAACGTCAGCGTATCGCTCGCAGCGCTGAACGCGGTGCCTGTGGTGGTGTCGCCGAGGGCACCCTGCGCGCCGCTGCTCTGATCCCAGGCAACGAAGCTCAGTGCCGCGGGCGTGGTGCCGTTGTAGTCGGCGTTGGGGGCGAAAGCCAGGCGCGTGCCGGCCTGGTTGCCGAGCAAGCGTGCGCTGGTGGTCGACACGCCGCCCAGTGCCTGCCAGGTGGTGCCATTGTCGGTGGTGAAGTACCAACTGCCGTTGCTGGTGTCGGCGGCGGTAATGGCGATGCCGGTCAGCCCGCCGGCGTCGGCATCGACCACGTTTTGCGGACCGCTGCCCGATCCGCTCAGGCTCACCAGCGCCGACACCGGTGCGCCCACCACGCCGACGGGGACGCCGGCGTCTTCGTCCAGCGAGAGCGTCGCCAGCGCACTGGCGGTGAGTGACGGGGCATCGTTGACGGGGGTGAAGGCGATGACGCCACTGACCGGGCCGACCGCGTCGGTGCCGTCGCTCAGGCTCAGATCGAAGCTCGGCGCGACTTCGCCGCCGTCGTGCGCGAACAGGATTTGACCGGCGTTGATCTGCGCCTGGGTGAAACTGGTGATCGGCGTGCCGGGCGTGCCGATCAGCGCGAAGTGCCCGCCGGTGACGGCGGAGGCCGTGTAGGTCAGCGCCGCGGGCGCGCTTTCCACATCGCTGGCCGACAGGTTGCCCGCGCCGAGCACGAGCTGTCCGCCTTCGGTGATGGTGAAACTGTTGGTGTCGATGCTCGGCGCGTCGTTGACCCCCTGCACATCGAGGGTCGCGAAGCTGGTGGCGGCGCTGAAGGCATTGCCGATGGTGGTGTCCTGCAGCGAACCGTTGGCGCCCGCCGACTGATCCCAGGCCCTGAATTGCAAGGCATTGGCAATGCTGCCGAAATCGTTGGCGATGGCCGGTTGGTAGTACAGCCGCGTGGCACTGTCGTTGGCCAGCAGCAGGGCGTTGTTGTCGGACAGCCCGCCGGGCAGCGCGCTCCAGTTGGCGCCATTGTCGGTGCTCACCCACCAACTGCCGTTGGGTGTGTTGGTGCCGGTCAGCGCAATGCCGGTGAGCGCGCCGCTATCCGGGTCGGTGACGTTTTGCGGCCCGCTGCCACTGCTGCCGAGCGACACCAGTTCGGCCATGGTGAAGCCGACCACGCCGCTGGGGGCCGGTGCGTCCTCGGTCGCGATCACCGTGGGCGTGATGGCGTTGTTGAGCACCGGCGTGGTGTTGGAACTGGAAATGAACAGGTCGGCGGTAGCGGTGGCGACGCTGAACGCACTGCTGCCGCCACCGGGCAAGGGGTTTGCACTGCCGCCGTTGCTGCCCGAGGTGCCGTCCCAGGCATGAAAGGTGAGCGCGTTGGTGAAGGTGCCGACGGCGATGTCGGTGTGCTGGAAATACAGCCGGGTGCTGCCGTCGGCGAGTAACAACCGGGCGTCGCCGGCCGGCAATCCGGCCAGATCGAGCAACTGCCAGTTGGCGCCGTCGTCGAGGCTGAAATACCACAGCCCGTGCGTTTCGTCCGCCGCCGTGAACGCGAAACCGGCGACGGCGCCGGCGTCCGGGTCGGTCACGTTTTCGGGGCCGCTGCCGCTGCCGGCCAGGGAGATGCCCACCGAAATGCGATAGCCGACCGCGCCGACCGGCGCGCCGCTGCCTTGCGCGGTGTTGAACACCAGCGGCGTGGCGGCCAGCACCGGGGCGTCGTTGACGTTGGTGAAGGTGATGGTGGCGCTTGAATCGAGCGATACGCCGCCATCGGGATCGGACACGTTGAGCGTGTAGCTCGGCGCGGCCTCACCCCCATCGTGCACAAAGCGCACGTCGCCATCGTCGATCTGCTGCTGCGTGAAGGCGACGATGGGCGTGCCCGGCGCGGTGTTGAAGGCAAAGAAGCCGCCGCTGACGCTGACCACCGAATAGCTCAACGCGGTGGCCGTGCTTTCCACGTCGGTGGCGCTGAGGTCTGCGGTGGCGAGAACCACGCTTTGCCCCTCGGTGAGAGTGAGCTGGTTTTGTACGACCACCGGCACGTCGTTGACCGCGGTGACCGTCAGCGATGCGGTATCGATGGCGGTACTGAAGGCGGTGTCGGCACCATTGCTGCTGGTGTCGGCGAAACTGCCGTTGCTGCCGGTGGTGCGGTCCCAGGCGCGGAAGGTGAGCGCGCTCGGCAACACGCCGTTGTAGTCGGCGCCGGGCACGAAGGCCACGCGCGTCTTGCTGTCGGCCGACAGCAGCAGGGCGTTGGCCGTACTCAGCGTGCCGGCGTTGATGGCGGTCCAGCTCGCGCCGTCGTCGATGCTGAAATACCAACTCCCCTGGCTATCGTCCGCGGCCACCAGCGCCATGCCGGTTTGCGCACCGGCGTCCGGATCGGTCACGTTCTGGGGCCCGCTACCGGATCCGACGAGGCTGATGACGTCACTGATCAAGGTGCCGACCGCGCCGACCGGCGCGGCGGCATCTTCGAGCACGTTGTCGAGCGTCGGGTTGGCACTGGTGTCGAGTGTCGGCGCGGTGTTGGGGGCGATCCCCTCGGGCCAGTCGAACATGCGCGCGCTGACGTCGTCGTTGTTGCCGCCGCTGCGTTTGCCGTCCCACGCCACGACGATTTTGCCGGCGTCGTTGACGGCAATGGCGGAGCGCAGCTGATCGCCGGAGATATAGCCATTGACCGCCACTTCGCCGGTATCGGGGCTGCCGCCGACATAGGCGCGCAGGAAGATGCCCCGCTTGTCGCCATCGTGGGTGTCGTCGGTCCAGCTCACGACGAAGTCGCCGTTGCGGGTCATGGCGATGTCGGGCTCGTTCTGGTCCTTGAGCAGCACGGTATTGACCACTTGCCGTGAGCCGTTCTGGCTGCCGTCGGCGTTGTAGCGCTGCAGCCAGATGCCATCGCCCATGGAAACGCTGGTGTATTCCGACCAGACAATGGCGAAGTTGTCGTCGCCGTCGATGGCGATGGCCGGATTGTCCTTGTCGGCGCTCGAATCGCGCACGGCGAATTCGCTGCCGGGCGTGCCGGCGGCGTCGTAGCGGCGCGCCATGATGCGGTTGCCGCTGCCGGTGTCGAGCCAGGTGACCACGAAGCCGCCATCCTGTCGCATGGCGACATCGGCATGCTTCTGCGATCCGCCCGTCGTCTCGTTCACCAACATGACTGCGCCCGCCGCGCTGCCGTCGCTGTTGAACTTGCGCACATAGACGCCATCAGCGTCAGCGGTGCCGTTGCCCTCCCAGGTGACGACGAACTGACCGTTGTCGTTCATGGCGATGCTGGCCGCATCCTGATCGCCACTTTCTTCGCCCGCGTTGACCTGGATATCGCCGGTGATGGCGTTGCCCGCCAGATCGAACAGGCGTACGTAGATGTCCTTGTTGCCGGTGGTGTCGCTGGTGAACGCCACCGCGAAGGTACTGTTGCCGTCGGTGGCCACGCTGGCCAGCGTGGCCTTGCCGCCGACGTCGAGGTTGACCTGGAATTCGCCGGTCGTCGGTGTGCCGTCGGCCTGGTAGAGACGCGCCGTGATGTCGTTGGTGTTCTGGTCCTGCCATACCGCGACCCAGGCGCCGTCGTTGAACATGGCGACGTCGGCATTGCGCTGGTTGTTCGATACGTTGGTGTTGAGGTCGATGTCGCCCGTCGCGGGCGTCACGGTGAGCGTGCCGATCCATTGGCTGGCGCCGAGTGTCTGCGCCTCGATGCTGCCGATGACCCGTTCGAGTACCCAGTCGCCCCCGGTGCCGGAGAGGTCGTTACTGGCGGCCACGTCGGCACCCGTGAGTTCGGCCAGCCGGCGGGCAAAGGTCTGGCCGGCATCGGTGGCGGCGACATTGCAGCCATAGATCAGCACATCGGCCTGATCGGACAGCGCGGTTTGCCAGTCGGCAAAATCGGCGGCGCGCGCTTCCAGCGTGGCGGCGTCGATGAGCTGGTCGCCGATGACAATGCTGCCGTCGCTGCCGTGGCTGACGAGGTGGATGGCGCTCACCTCGGTGCGCGCCGCCAGCGCCTCGCCGATCTGGTCGATGACGTCGCCGTTGTCGGCGTTGAGCCACACGATGTGTGCATCCGGCGCATCGCGCAGCAGATCGGCCGCCAGACGGTCGGCATCCGGCAAACTGGCGTCGATGAAGATCAGGGTTTCGGTCGATACGGCAAGGCTTTCATCGCTCGGCGCGGCCAGCGGCGTGGGCTCGATCAGGCGCACGTCCTGGCTCATCGCATCGGGTGCCCAGGCGTCGACCGGGAGCGCGTCGGCCGAATAGAGCAGGCGCGGTTCCAGCGCTTCGGCCACCGGCCGCCGCCGCACCGGCATGGGCGGCGGTGCCAGGCGTCGAATCAGTCGATGGAAAGTTGCGCGCATGCCGCCTTGCTCACATCCGCGTGCGCGGCCCGCGCTCGAAGCGCGGCAAGCCGGTGTCCAGCCGCAAGCTGCGCGGCGCGGTGGGTTGCAAGCTGGCCGGTGCGGCGTGGGCCGGCGCTTGGCGATCGACAAAGGCCGCGGTGCAGCGCAGGCCGGCAGGGATGCGGTAGTCGGGGTTCGGCAGCGCCAGGCGCGCGCGGAAGGTATTGCTGGCGGCGTCGATGACCTTGTCCACTTTCACCACGCGGGCCGTGAGCACGGACAAGCCCGGCAGATCGGCGGTGATGTCGGCAGACATGCCGGGGCGCACGTCGCCATACAGGGTGTTGGGCAGCACCAGTTCGACACGCAGCGGATTGACGCGGGCGATGCGCAGCAAGGCCTTGTCTTCGATGCGCTCGCCGACCGACAGGTATCGATCGGTGACGATGCCGTCGAAGGGGCTGCGAATGACGCGTTCGCCGAGCCGCGCTTCGGCCAGTTCGAGCTCGCGGCGCGAGATCTGCTGCTGGTCTTGTGCCTGGCGCAGTCGTTGCTGGGCGACGCGATGCTCGACTTTCACCTGTTCGAGCGCCTGCGCCGAGATGAAGGCTTTCTGATGCAGGTCGCGGGCGCGCTTGAGGCGATCGGCGGCCAGATCGAGGTTGGCGCGGGCGGCGCGGATGTCGGCTTCGATCTGCATGCGCGTGCGCGCCACGTCGATCTGCGCGCGCTCGACGGTGTCACGCAAGGTGGCGATGATCTGGCCGGCTTTCACCACATCGCCGCGGTCGACCGCGATCGAGGCGATGACGCCGGTCACCGCGCTGCCGACCTGCGCTTCGTCGTCCGCCTGAATCAGGCAGCCGATGGGGGCGTTGCTCTGGGCCGAGGCGGCGAGGGCGAACAGCGCCGTCGTCAGCCACATGCTCAGTCGAAGAAATGGTGTGTACTTCATCGTCAGTGTCCCGGGCCGCGATAGGCGTGGCGGCGGTGTTGCCGTTGGTCGAACCGCAGCATGTTCAATCGGTCGGCGCGCTCGCGCGTGCTCAGTTGCCACTGGGCGAGTCGAAAACGCTTCATCCACAGACAGTCGGGCAGGCGCGAGGCGAACGACATCCCGAGAGTGTGAAGGGCATCGGCGTCGCGTGCGCGGAACTGCTCCGCACTTCCGGGGTCGCCCTGGCGTGCGCAGCGGCCGATCATCTGGCGGTCGATGCGGGTGTTGGGGTTGTGTTGCGCGCAGATCACGTGCAGCCCGCCGTTCGCGCGCACCGCGTCGTCGAGCGCGATGTCGGTACCGCGCCCGGCCATGCGCGTGGCCACGGTCACCGCGCCGCTACGGCCGGCGTGCGCGACGATGTGCGCTTCGTCGGCATCGCTTTGCGCGTCGAGCACGCGATGGCCGATGCCGGCGGCCGCCAGGCAGGCCGACAGGCGGCGCGAATGGGCGACCGAGTCGGTGCCGATGAGCACCGCGCGACCGGCTTGCTGCATCTGTCGTGCGCGTGCCGCACAGGCCGCGTCCATGGCGTCGCCACTGTCGAACAGCCTCCATTCGTCGAGCGTGCGTCGCACCGGGCGGTGGGTGGGAACGCGCACCACGGCGCGATCGTAAATGGCCGCCAGTTCGGCGGACGCTTCCACCAGCGTGCCGCTGATGCCGCACAGGTGGCGGTAGCGCGGAAAGAAACGCTGGTAGGTCATCTGCGCCGCGGTACAGGTTTCGCGACCGAGCGGGCAGCCTTCCTTCAATTCGATGAATCGATGCAGCTCTTGCGACCAACTGCGGCCTTGTGCGAGACGGCCGGTCTGGGGGTCGATGATGTGCACCTGCGCATCGCGCACCAGGTAATCGACGTCGCGCGCATAGGCATGGAGCGCGGCCAGTGCCTGTGTCAGGCGCAGCGCGTTTTGACGGGGCTCGCCGGGCAGGGCGTTTGCCCGTGCTTGCCCGGCGGGGCGAAGCGTGATCTGCCGGCGCTGCGCGGCCTGCTCGAAGTCTTCACCGGGCACACAGGCGCGGGCGACGGACATCACGGCTTGCAACGCGTCGGCATCCGCGCCGGATTCGAGCGGCCGTGACAGCACGAGCGGAACGCGCGCATCGTCGATCAACACGCTGTCGGCTTCGTCGATGATCGCCATGTCCTGGTGGGCGACGGCGGCGGCTACCTCGGCGCGATGGACAAAACGTCGTGTGGCATCGACCAGCGCGTCGCCGGTACGCGGGTGCGAGACGGAATCGCGCAGCGCGTCGAACACCAGTTCGCGCGCGGTGACGTAGGTGATGTCGGCCGCGTAGGCGCGCGCGCGCGCTTGCGGCGACGCGCTGGTGACGACGTGGCCGACGCGCAGCCCGAGGGCCTCGAACAGCGGTGCCATGGTGGCCGCGTCACGCGCCACCAGGTAATCGTTGGCGGTGATGGCATGCACCCGGTGGCCGCTCAAGGCGCCGGCCGCGGCGGCCAGCCCGACCACCAGCGTCTTGCCTTCGCCAGTGGCCATTTCGACAAACCGCCCGCACAGCAGCGCGTGGGCGGCGGCCAACTGCACCGGATGCGCCTGCAGCCCGAGCGTGGCATGCGCCTGTTCGGCAACCCGTGTGAGCACATCAAGCGGGGAGCGGTGTGTATCCGACGGTGTCGATGGGCCGGCGAGGCGCTGCGCAATCTGGTCGGCGGCGGCGCGATGCGGCGTCAATCGCGCACCGGCGTGGCGGAGCCGGCGCAGCAGGATGGAGAGCCCGTCCATCGCCAGCAGCGCATGGCGGTCCGGCTTGCGTGCCGGCGACATCAAACGCGGCATCAGGAGGGGGAGGCGAAGCAGACTCATGCCACCCCCGAGCCGTTGAACCAACGCAACAACAGTTGGCGGGCTTCGCGCGACCATTGCACCAGCAGCGGTTCGGGCGCATGGGCGAAGCGCACCCACACGCGCTCGCCGATCCATCCCGTGCGTGGTCCATCGAGGCGCACGCGCACCTCGTACAGCGGTTCGATGCTGCGCACGTCGTCGTGCGCCTCGCCGGTGACGGCGACGGGGCCGCCCAATCGAGCCGACAAGGCCGGGCTGGGCAGGGTTTGTTGAGCCCCCGCCGACATGCTGCCAACGTGCGCCGGCAAAGCCTCTCCCTGGCTCGCGAGGCGCACTTCCACCGCCTTTGACGCGGCGCGCACGCGGGCGGCGACACGATCGGGCACCACCGCGCGCGCATCCAGCGGGGCGTCGCCCAGCACGTAGCCCAGGGTGTCGCCTTCGTGCAGCCACACGCCCGGCAAGTCGGTCGCATGGGCGATCACCAACTGCCCCGCGCTCGCGGCGCGCAGGGTGAGCGCGTCGATGCGTCGCTGCACCTCGGCCAGTTCGGACTCGGTGGCGTGGATGGATTCGATCAGATCGCTGGCGGCCTTGGGGTCGGACAGCAGCGCGGTGTAGCGTCGTGCGCTCAGGCCGTCGAGTTCGGCGCGCAGGGTCTGGTGCCGGAGCCGCAGATCCGGGTCGTCGAGCACCGCAATGGCCTGTCCGGGCGCGACGGTGTCGCCATCCTTGGCCAGCAGTTGTTCGACAAATCCCGCCGTTTGCGCACGCAGGCGGGCATGTTCGGGCAGGTCGAGCACGCCCGGCGCGAGCGTGGCGGAGGGGAGCGGCACGGCCGCGACAAAGCCGGCCAGCAGCGCCGCGCCCAGCCATAGCCGGCGTCGCGTGGGCGATCGTGTGTGGCTGCGATCGTGCGCGCGCCAGTGCTGAACGCTACGCCACACGGGCGCGACGATCACGGCGTAGCCCAGGCCGAGCAGGGCCACGATGCCGAGAATCGGCGAATAGCCGGCGATCCAGTGTGCGATGCGAACACCGATGACGAGCTGAAAAATCGCACTGGCCGGCGCGTACAGCCACAGCCAGAGACCTTCCCCGCGACTGATCTGCAGCGGTGGAAGCGGTGCGGCAAACACACGCCGGCCAATGGCCGTCAGCCACCAACGACGACTGCGACTTGCCAGATTGGGTAGGTCGAGCGCGTCGGTGAACATGTGGTAACCGTCGAAGCGCAGCAAGGGGTTGCCGTTGAACAGCAGCGATGACACCGCGCCGATGAAAAAGGCGGTGAGTGCGATGTCCTGCACGAGTCCGGGCGAGACGCTATCCCACACCCACCACGCGAACGCCGCGATGAGCAGTTCGGTCATGACGCCGGCAGCACTGACGACGAAGCGCCGGTGGCGAGAAAAGGTGCTGGCAGCGCCGGCATCGACGTGAGGCACCGGCACCAGCACGAGCAGCGTGAAACCGGCTGAATGCACGCGACCGCCCCAGTGGTGAATCGCCACGCCGTGCGCCAGTTCGTGGGCGGCCTTCATGAGCGGATAGACCACCCAGGCAATGAACACGAAACGCGGCGCGCTCAGACCGTTGGCCAGCGCGTTCGACAGCGCAGGCAGATCGGCGGCGGCCATCAGCGCGGTGATGCCGACGAGCGTCAGCCAGACAATCAGCGCAGGCAGTCCGAACGCATGAGGCAGGCGCGCAGACAGGCGATCGAGCCAGGCGGACGGGTCGAAAAGATGCACGCGCACCGACAACGGATTGAGCGCCGCCAGTCGCGACGAGCCGGCACGACGCGCGGCCTCTTCATAGCGGGCAGAGAAGTCCGGCATGCTGTCGCTGCGCATGAAACCGGCGCGGTCGAGTTGTTCGAGCAATTCGAGCACTTCGGGCTGGCTGGGCGCGGCTTCTCCATCGCGTGCCCACACGCCTTGCCACAATTCATCGACGCTATGTTGCCCGGTGAACAGCCCGATCAGGCGCCAGGCGGCATCGTTGATGCGCAACTGGGTGTGCGATTCGTCCGACCACAGCACATGCCAGATTTCACCGCGCGCGCGAAGCCGGCGGCGGTGTACCGACAGGCGAAAGGCCGGTTTCAGCGTGGCGACTTCATGCCAAAGCGGACTGAACAGCGCTTCGTTCATGCGCCCCACCAGGACCACAGTTTGAGCCCCAGCCACTGGCGTAGCCGGCGCGTCCATTGGGCGAGCAGTGGCGACGGCTCCAGGCCGATGCGGGCGATGCCGCGCATGCCGGGCGCGACCGCGCCGGGCGGATGTCGCAGTTCGCCTTCGACCGCGACATAGTGGCGGCCGTCGCGTTGCTCGGCCACCGGCATGATGCGCGTGATGGAAAATTCGATCGGGTCGTAGGGCAGGGCGCTGAGCGCGACTTTTCCGCGGCCCGCCAGCGACAACAGGCGGGCATCGCGTTCGTCGACCTCGACGATCAGGCGATAACGATCCTTGGGCGCCAGCGTCATCAGCACTTCGCCGCGTTCGACGGGCGCGCCCTCGGCCTGATCGAGCTGCCCGGTGAGCACCACGCTGCCCATCGGCGCGCGGATCAAACCGCGTTCGAGTTGATGGTCGACCAATTCGATCCTGGCGCGGGCTTCTTCGAGCCGCGCACGGTGGATCACCATCTGGCCGCGATCGGCGAGCGTCAGTGCGCTGGCAAATGCGTTTTGGTGTTGCGCCACCTCGCTGGCGAGTTTGCGGCGCTCGATGCGCAGGTCGCGATCGACCAGTTCGACCAGCACCTGACCTTCGCGAACCTCGTCACCCGCGCGCGCAAAGGCCTTGCGAATGTAGCCGTCGGTGGGCGCGACAATGACACGCTGAACCGCGCCCTCGACGCGCGCATCGGCGTGCACGCTGTTGGGCATCGGTATGAACAGCGCCGCCAACAGCACCAGCGATGCCGCGAGCGCGCCGCGCCGCTGCGCCGGGCTCGTGCGCCGCGTGCCACGCAGGGCACGCATCAGGCGCTTGTGTATCGGGGCGCCGTCTTCGCGCAGGCGCGCGAGCACCGGCGCTGCCATCGTGCCGATTTGCTGAATCAGTGCAATGTCCTGTGCCACCAATGGCGTTTCAACGGCGGCACATATCGAGATGGCGCCGATGACGCGTCCGTCGCGTTCGAACGGGACCGAACACATGTGCACGCCATGCGCACTCGCATAGGCTTGATGGGCGCGGCGTACCTGCAGCGCATCGCCCGAATCGTCCGCCGCCTGCACGATGGAGGCTTGGTCGATGGCTTCGTTGATGGCGTCGATCAGTCCGACCGGCGCGGTGCGCACGATCGCGCCGTCGCCATGCGACATGCCGACCACAACCGTTCGGCCGTCGTCGAGTAATGCGACGCTGACAAACTCCAGCGCAAGTGCATTCGCCAGTTCGGTCGCCAGCGTGGTGGCCGCTTCACCCAGCAGCGGACGCGACAGGACCGCGGCCTGGCATTGCAGGGCGATTCCCAGCCGTGCGGCATGATCGGGGTTCGAGGCGGGCATGGGCGACAAGAAAAATCCATTCGGTTCACGGGGCACGCGTGATTAACGGCCGAAATGGAGCACAACTTGATGCGCATGCTTGCGCAAGACACAATCCGACGCGATTGTCAGATCGCAGCAATGCCGCGGCGTGTAGCCTGGCAGGGCGCCAATGCCTCTACAGGCGGACGTGCTTTGCGGTGTCGTTCAGGAAACTTCTGCCTCGAGTGACTCGCGCAACAAGGGCTGGAGCGCCTTGTAGCCGGCCTGTACGGCCGCGCGTGCTTCGGCCTCCATATCGCGAAAAATACGCAATACCTGCTTGCCGTCGTCGGTCACTTTGGCGCCGCCGCCGTGTTTGCCACCACTGGCGGTCACCACCAGCGGCCTGGCGAAACAGCGGTTCATGTCGTCGACCAGCCGCCAGGCGCGAGCGTAGGACATGCCCATGGTGCGCGCAGCGGCCGAAATGGAGCCGTTGTCGGCAATCGATTCGAGCAGGCTGATCTTGCCGGGGCCGACGGCGATGATGTCGTCCACCATGGCGCGCACGGTGAGTTTGAGTTTCTGGGTCATGCCGGTTCCAGGTGCTCGACCATCAGTTGTACCGACGACACCCCGTTGTACTCGTTGACCGCCAGGCGGTAGGCGGCGCGAACGCTGGGCGGGGCCGGCTCGGCGTGATTGAAGAAGATGGCGTTGAAGCGCGCGCTGCCCTTGCGCAGGGCGAGTTTCAGATGCTTGTCCTTGAGCAGGCGCTGGTTGTCGACCGTGAACACGTCGTCGAACACCGGTGCCGGGAAGCCCTGACCCCAGATCGATTGTTCGAGCGCACGTGCCATGTCGAGCGTCATGTAGCCGGATTCGAGCGCGCCGTCGGTTTCGACGCGGCGGGTCAGATCCTTGGGGTCGATCAGCGCGGTGACGATGGTGTCGAACAAGGCCCGGAATCGTTCAAAATCCGCTGCGCGAATCGTCAGGCCCGCCGCCATCGCATGGCCGCCGAACTTGAGAATGAGATCAGGCGCCTGTTTGCTGACCAGATCGAGGGCGTCACGCAGATGCAGGCCGGGGATGGAGCGGCCCGAGCCCTTGATTTCGCCGTCGTCGCCGGGCGCGAAGGCAATCACCGGACGGTGGAAACGCTCCTTGATGCGACCGGCGACAATGCCGATCACGCCTTGATGCCAGTCCGGCTCGAACAGACAGATGCTCGATTGTTCGCCCGGATCGACGCTGTCGAGCGTGGCCAGTGCGTCGGCCTGCATGTCGGCCTCGATGGCGCGGCGCTCGCGGTTGAGGCGGTCGAGTTCCTGCGCGATGTTGAGCGCATGGGCGATGTCGTCGGACACCAGGCACTCGATGCCCAGATGCATGTCGGCCAGACGCCCGGCGGCGTTGAGCCGCGGCCCGAGGCCGAAGCCCATGTCGAAGGTGCTGGCGCGGGCCGGTTCGCGCCCGGCGGCGGCGAACAGCGCCTTGATGCCGGCGCACATCTTGCCCGCACGCATGCGGGCCAGCCCCTGGGCAACGAGAATGCGGTTGTTGCGGTCCAGCGGCACCACGTCGGCGACCGTGCCGAGTGCCACGAGATCTAGCAGCGTTGCCAGATTCGGGCCTTTGCCATCGGCAAACGCACCGCGTTCGCGCATCTCGGCGCGCAGCGCGAGCAGGGTGTAGAACATCACGCCGACGCCGGCCAGCGCCTTGCTGGGGAAATCGCAGCCGGGCTGGTTCGGATTGACGATGACATCGGCCTCGGGCAGCACCTCGCCGGGCAGGTGGTGGTCGGTGACCAGGGTGCTGATGCCCAGTGCCTGCGCCGCCGCCACGCCCTCGACACTGGCGATGCCGTTGTCGACGGTGATGATCAGTTCGGGCTCGCGCGTGGCCGCCAGTTCGACGATGGCCGGCGTCAGGCCGTAGCCATATTCGAAACGGTTGGGTACCAGGTAGTCCACGTTTGCGCCCATGGCTCGCAAGCCGCGCACGCCGACGGCGCACGCGGTGGCGCCGTCGCAGTCGTAGTCGGCCACGATCAGCATGCGTGCGCCGGATTCGATGGCGTCGGCCAGCAGGATCGCGGCTTCGGGGGTGCCCATCAGGCGGTCCGGCGGGATGAGGCCGGTGAGGGCGTCGTCGAGGTCGCTGGCGCTGCGGATGCCGCGCGCCGCGTAGATGCGGGCGAGCGCCGGGTGAAGGCCTTCGTCGGCGAGGCGGCGCGCGATCCTGGAGTCGATCGTGCGGGGCGCGATTCGGGTCATAACTGTTGCAGGATGGTGAACGCTTCGAGGGACTCGACTTTACGCCAGAATTGCAGCAGACGGGCGGGGGTGAGCGTCAAGCGCCGGCTGCCGCGCTCGTCGGGCAGGGACAGCGTGACGGACTTGAGCTTGCGCGCGCGCAAGTCGTCGCGTATGGGCAAAAACCAGTCGCGCTCGAGATCCTCGAGTGCCTGCTGCCAGCGTTCGACGTCGAGATAACGACTGGGCGTGAGCAGCGTGTCGAGTTCGATCAGCGCGGCGTCGGTGGCCGGCAAATCGCGATAGGTGCCGACGTCGAGCGGCTCGATGCCCGCTGCACGCGCCAGACCGCGCGCCTGCGACGAATGCATCGCCAGCGTCTTGGCCGGTGCGCTGAGCGACGTGGGCAACACGCCATTGCCCCAGAACCAGATGTTGTTGATCGCCCGCAGACCGCGTGCTTCGCGCGCGGCGTTGAGCGCGTGATTGTGCAGATACACCTGAATTTCATTGGCGGTGCGATGCCAGGCGAGCGCATGCGGGCCTTCGGGCATGAAGTTCGCCATCGGCCGGCTGGTGGCTTCGCCGAGCGCGGCAAAACGCACCTCCGAGTCGGTTTGGGGGGACAGATACCAATGCGTTGGCGTGACCGCTTCGAAGCGACCGATATCCGCGAAATCGGCGTTCAGACTGTCAACCAGCGTCTGCGCTTCGCGCATGGAGATGTCGAGGTCGGTCGCGTCGGCCAGCAGCAGGTGGTCGCGGGCAAAGTGCAGATGCGTCGGGTCGGCGCACAGCAAGGGGTCGGTGACCCGCAAGCCGTCCTCTTCGCCCAGACGGCGCAAGGCCGCATCGGCCGGATCGCGCTCGTCGACGCCGAACAGCGCGCGCAGCATCGATTCCGGCGTTGCCGGGGTGGTTCGGGTGCACTGGGAACGGCCGAGCAGCATGGTCAGCGCGGGAAGGGCGAGCGTGTCGGCATAGCCGCGGGCGTGCTCGCTGGGCCATAGCAAACCCGGGATGACCAGATGCAGATTCATGATTTTTGGGTGGGCGGACAAGGCGCGATTTTATCACGCGAGGTCTGCCCCTCAGGGCATCGATTGGTAAGTATCTGTTGAGCCGACGCCAAATCGCGTTGTCTCGCAGGATTGGGCACAATGGCGCCTTCGACGATTCCGGGGCGGCTGCCCAATGCGCTACGAAACACTCATCGGTCTGCGGTACACCCGCTCGCGCAAGCGAGCGCAGGGGCGCAATCGCTTTATTTCCTTCATTTCGCTGGTGTCGATGCTGGGGATCGCGCTCGGGGTGGCGGCGCTGATCACGGTGCTGTCGGTCATGAACGGATTTCAGGAAGAACTGCGCACGCGCATCCTCGGCGTGGCGTCGCATGCCCAGATCACCAGCGTGAGCGGTCAGTTGAGCCGCTGGCAGCAAGTTGCCGAGCAGGCCGGCAAGAATGCGTCGGTGATGGCGACCGCGCCTTTCGTGCAGGCGCAGAGCATGCTTGGATTCGATCAGAACGTGCGCGGCGCGATGGTGCGCGGTGTGTTGCCGACCGAAGAGGAGCAGGTCGCCGATTTTGCCCGCAACATGCGCGTCGGATCGCTCGACGACCTCAAGCCCGGTAGTTTCGGTATCGTGCTCGGCCGGGAACTGGCGCAGGCACTGCGTGTCGGCGTGGGCGACAAGCTGACGGTGATTGCCCCGCAAGGGCTGGTGACGCCCGCCGCGGTGCTGCCGCGGGTCAAGCAATTCACCGTGGTGGGCATCTTCGAAGCCGGCATGTACGAGTTCGATTCGGGGCTGGCGCTCATCCACATGCGTGATGCGCAGGTGCTTTACCGCATGGGCGACAAGGTGTCGGGCGTGCGCCTCAAGCTCGACGATCTGTTTTCCGCCCCACGCGTTGTGCGCCAGTTGGCTGTCGATTTCCCGCCCGACGTCCTGCTCAACGACTGGACGCGCACGCACGCCAACTTCTTTCGCGCCGTCGCGCTCGAAAAAACCATGATGACCATCATCCTGTTTCTGATCGTGATGGTCGCCGCCTTCAATATCGTGTCGACGCTGGTCATGGTGGTGCAGGAGAAATACGCCGATATCGCCATCCTGCGCACGCTCGGCGCGAGCCCGATGTCCATCCTCGCCATCTTCGTGCTTCAGGGCGCGATCATCGGTCTGGTCGGGCTGGTTGCCGGCGTGGTGGGCGGCATCGCACTGGCCACCAATCTCGATGTGGTCATCCCCGCGCTCGAAGCCCTGCTGCACACCTCCTTGTGGAACAAAGAGATCTACTACATCAACGAAATGCCCTCGAAAGTGCTCGCCTCCGACGTCATCCTCATCACCTCGGTGTCCTTCTCGCTGACGGTGTTCGCCACCTGGTATCCAAGCCGACGCGCGGCCCGCGTCAATCCGGCGGAGGCCTTGCGCTATGAGTAATTCGGCGCAATCCGTGCTCGCCTGCGAAGGCTTGAGCAAGCGTTTTCGCGAAGGTGAAGACGCCGTGCACGTTCTCAAGGCGGTATCGCTGTCGGTTCGCAAGGGGCAACGCCTGGCGATTGTCGGCGCGTCGGGCTCGGGCAAGAGCACCTTGCTTCACCTGCTCGGCGGACTCGACACCCCCAGCGCCGGCCTTGTCAGACTGGCCGGGCAGGACTTCTCCACGCTCTCGGAAGCGGCGCGTGGCCGGCTGCGCAACGTGCATCTGGGCTTCGTCTATCAGTTCCATCATTTGCTGCCGGAATTCACCGCCCTCGAAAACGTCGCCATGCCGTTGTACATCCGGCGGTTGGCAAAAGCGGAGGCAGAGGCCAGGGCGGTCGAGATGCTCGAGCGCGTCGGCCTTGGCCACCGGCTCGACCACACGCCGGGCGAGTTGTCGGGCGGAGAGCGTCAGCGCGCCGCCATCGCGCGGGCCTTGGTCACGCAGCCCTCGTGCGTGCTGGCCGACGAGCCGACCGGCAACCTCGACAGCAAGACGGCGGCGGCGGTATTCGATCTCATGCTCGAATTGAACGAAGCGCACGCCACGAGTTTTGTCATCGTGACGCACGACGCGGTGCTGGCGCAGCGCGTCGGTGAGACCTTGATGCTCGAGGACGGCGCGCTCGTCAGATAGCGACCGGCCGGTTGCGTCTGGAATTCAACCGTTTGAGCGGCGTGAATCGCGTCTTGCGTGCCACGCGCGTACGAGGTGCCAGCGCCATGCCGCGCGCACGCCGAGATAACCCAGCACGGCCAGTGCGCTGCCCAATATCACCAGCCCCAGTGCAAGGGGCGCGCCGAGCCCGAGCATCCACGCGAGCAGCGCATCGATCCAGGCCAGAAAGCCGGCGCCGCCCAGTTCTGGCGGCGGGGTAAAGTCACGCCCGTTGCCGAGCACCCATTCTCCGATGGTGAAACTCACCAGGTACAGGGGGACGATGGTGAACGGATTGGTGTACAGCGTGGTGATCAGTGCCAGCGGCAGATTGACGCGCAAAACGACGCAGGCGACGGCGGCGCCCAGCATCTGGAACGGCCCCGGAATCAAGCCGCAAAACAGTCCGACGGCAACCGCGCCGGCGGCCGAGTGGCGGTTCAGATGCCACAGACGCGGATGCAGCAGCGTGCCGGACAGGGGGCGCAACCAGCGGTTGGCGCGAACCAGCTCGGCGTCGGGCAGCTTGTGTTTGAGAAACTTGCGCATGGTTGCGTCGATTGTAGCGAAACGCCTGTGCAAGTGATGCCGCTTGCTGTCGAAGCAAGATGACATAAGCATTGCATGCGCCTAGTATTCGGCGCCATGACGTCCTTCATTCTCGGCTTCTTTGGCGGCGCGTTGATCGTGCAAAACAGTGCTGCCTTGGTGCCGATTGAATTCGTGTCCGTCGCCGCGGTTGTTGCCGCCCTTGTGCACTGGCGAATGCGTTCGCATGGCTTGCACCTGCTCGTTGCGCTGTCGTGTGGCCTGGCGATCGGCGTCGCGTACACGACGATTCGCGCCCACGAGCGCATGGCCGACCGACTGTCGCCAGCGCTCGACGGTGAAACGGTCACCCTCCGGGGGACGGTGACCGGCTTGCCGGAGGAAGTGAAGGGCGGCGTGCGCTTTCTCTTTGTACCCGCACCAATGCCCGACGCAGCAGCGCTGCCCGCACGTTTGGCGCTGAGTTGGTACGCCGACCGCAAGCGCGACACCCGGCCCGTTGCGCTGGTGCCGGGAGACCGACTGTCGCTGAGCGTGCGCCTGCGTCGTCCGACGAGCCTGTTCAATCCAGGCGGATTCGATCATGCGGGATGGTATTTCGCGCGGAATATCGGTGGCCGGGGCTATGTGCGCGAGGGACGATTGCTTGAGCACCCGCGCGCACCGTCCATCGACGGCACGCGATACGCGCTGCGCTCATGGATCAGGGCGCACGCCGATCCGCCCATGGCGGGCGCATTGATTGCCATTGCCATCGGCGATCAATCGGCCATCAGCGATGCGCAGTGGGACACCTTTCGTGCAACCGGCACGGCGCATTTGATGGCGATCTCCGGCCTGCATGTCTCGATCGTCGCCTTGCTCGCGGCCGGTATCGTCTCCGCCCTGTGGCGCCGCGTGCCGCGTCTTGCCTTGCGCCTGCCGTCGCAACGCGCGGCCGTGCTCGGCAGCATGGTAGTTGTGCTCGCCTATGGCGCGCTGGCCGGTTTCGGCATTCCGGTCATGCGCGCCGTGCTCATGCTTGCCGTCGCCGCCGTGGCGTTGTGGCGCGCCCGACGCCCCCCGGTCGCGCGCGTCCTCCTGCTCGCGTTGCTGGGTGTGTTGCTGGTCGATCCCTGGGCGGTCGTGTCGGCCGGTTTCTGGCTCTCGTTCGGAGCGGTCGGGGCGCTGGTGCTGGTACTTGGCGGTCGGGTGGGGCGCCCTTCGCGACCGATGCAGTTCGTGCGTGCGCAATGGGCCATCGGCTTGCTGTCGGCGCCGATGTTGCTCGCGGTTTTCGGCCAGCTCTCGCTCATTGCGCCGGTGGCCAATCTGGTGGCGATTCCGGTCGTGAGCCTGGTGGTTGTGCCATCGATACTCGTTGCGCTCGTCTTCAAGCTGACGTGGCTGCTCGATGTCGCGGGCGGGGTGTTGAGCGTGTTGATGCATGTGCTCGACGCGCTGGCGTCGTCCCCGCTCGCGACCTGGAGCGCGGCGGTGCCACCATTGACGTTGCTGTGTCTGGCGTGGTTCGGTGCCTTGGTGTGCCTGTTGCCGCGCGGCGCACCGATCCGAGTTTTCGGCTTGCTCCTGTGGCTCCCGGCGATGACGTGGTCGCCGCCGACGCCTGCCCTCGGCGACTTCGATGCGCGCGTGGTCGACGTCGGGCAGGGGCTTGCGGTGCTTGTGCGCACGGCGCATCACACGCTGTTGTACGACACCGGGCGTGCTTATTACCGCGGTGGCGATGCCGGCCGAAGTATCGTGGTGCCGGTGCTTCGGCATCAAGGTATTGCGCGCCTGGACAAGCTGGTCGTCTCGCACAACGACAGCGACCATGCCGGGGGCGCCGCCAGCATTCTCGCCGCGATTCCAGCCGATGAGGTGAGCACCGGTGTCGGTGTGATCTTCCCCGGCGTGCCGACCTCGACCTGTCGGGGTGGTGAAACATGGCGTTGGGACGCGGTTCGGTTCGAATGGCTGCATCCGCTCGATTCGGTCGTGGACGCGAAGGACAACAACCGCTCTTGCGTGCTGCGGGTGAGCGGCGAATACGGCAGCTTGTTGCTCACCGGTGACATCGAACGCGCAGTCGAAGCGCGTCTGAGCGCCGCCGGGCGACTCTCACCGACCGATGTCGTCGTTGCGCCTCACCATGGCAGCAAATCGTCGTCGAGCAAGGCGTTTGTCGATGCCGTGTCGGCGCAGCATGTCATCTTCACGGCAGGTTTCAACAACGGTTACGGACATCCCGCGCGCGAGGTGGAAGCGCGCTGGGCGGCGTCGGGCGCGCACGTGTGGAATACGGCGCACGATGGTTCGATCGACGTGCGTTTCGATTCGCATGGTGCGCACATCGCATCGTGGGCCAGCGCGCATCGACGCTACTGGCATCGCACGTCGCCATGACCCCGGTGTATGCTCGGCCGCTTGAGACTCAATTTCGGACATCAAGCATGAGCTGGTTTAAACGTATCGGGCGCTGGCTGAATGCGCCGTCCCACACCGAAATGCGCGAGCGGACGGTGCAGTGTGCCGGCACCCACGGGCTGCATCGCATGGCATATACCGAGTGGGGCGACCCGGCAAACCCGAAGGTGCTGGTGTGTGCCCACGGCCTGACCCGCAACGGCCGCGATTTCGATTTTCTGGCGCGGGCGTTGGCGGCGGACTATCGCGTGGTCTGCCCCGATGTCGTCGGGCGCGGCAAAAGCGAGTGGTTGCCGGTGAAGGGCGACTATGGTTTTCCGCAATACGTGGGCGACATGATCACGCTCATCGCCCGGCTCGACGTGCCACACGTGCACTGGGTGGGCACTTCGATGGGCGGGCTGATCGGCATGCTGATCGCATCGATGCCCAACTCGCCGATTACGCGGCTGGTGCTCAACGATGTCGGGCCGATGATCACGGTCGGTTCGATTCGCCGGATTGCCGAGTACGTGGGCAATTCACCGGTGTTTCCCGACAAGGCCGCGGCGCAAGCCTATATTCGCGAAGTCAGCGCGCCGTTTGGCCCTTTGACCGATGCCCAATGGACCCACCTGACCGAGCATGCCATCAAGCCGGTCGAAGGCGGCTACACCATGATCTACGATCCGGGTCTGGCCGAACCCTTCCGCACCACGCCGCTGGTGGCAAACGTGGATCTGTGGTCGACCTACGACGCCATCACCTGCCCGACGATGATCATTCGCGGTGCCGAATCGGATTTGCTGCTGCACGAAACGGCGCTGGAAATGGCCGGTCGAGGACCGAAGGCGCAACTGGTCGAAGTGCCGGGCGTGGGCCATGCGCCGATGCTGCTGGATGAAACCCAGATCGCCATCGTGCATGATTTTCTGCTGCGCACTGCCGTGCATGAGGTAGCCGACGAAACGGCCGCCGATCTAACGTAGCAGGTGGCCCGCACGATTCAGGATCGAGATGTCCGTGTAGCCGGATCCGTCGTGATTGTCAGGGCGGTAGCGGATCGTCACGCCGCCGGCATCGAAGGTGCCCAGGTTGTTGAGTGCCGCCACAATGGAAGCACTGTCCGTGGCACTCGCACGGCGGATACCTTCGACCAATACCTTGGCCATCAAATAGCCTTCCAGAATCGTGTGATTGGGTGCGACACCGGCGTTGAGGCGCTTGAGATCCGCAGCAAGATCTCGGTTGATCGGCACCGCCTCCGAGTCGGGCTGCGGCACCACCTGAACGATGCCCAGACCGTGCGCCATTTCGGGCCCGATGCGCTTGGCGACCTGCGGTCCGGCGGTCACTGACAGCGCGACCATCAGCGCGTAGCTTCCGGCCGTCTTCATCCCGCTCACGAAGGCCGCGCTGGCCGCGGTGTTCGACACCATGATCACGCCATTGGGGTCCGCCGCGTGAATGATCTTGACCGCGTCGGCGACGTCGGTGGTGCCTTTCTTGTACTTCCCGGTCGCTACCAGGTTCATGCCTGCGGCGGCCAGGCGCGTTTTCGCAGCCTCGAGCCCATCCTGTCCAAACGGATCGTCCTGATGGAAAACGGCGATTCGTTGCAGGCCCATACTCTTCATCTGACCGATGATGCGCTGTGCCTCCGCAGCGTAGCTGGCGCGCGTGTGAAAGATGTAGGCCGGAGTCGGTTCTCTCAACGCGAGCGCCCCTGAACGCACGCCCACGAGCGGGATTTTCGCCGCTGTCAGAATCCCTTCCTTGTGCAGCGCCATGGTGTTGCCGGTACCGACGAAACCGATCAGCGCAACCGGTTTTTCCTTGGCGAGCAGATCGCGCGTCTGGCGCAGCGTTTCGGCGACTTTGTAGCCATCGTCGCGGGTCGCCAGCTTGAGTTTGCTGCCGCGAATGCCGCCCTTTGCATTGATGCGTGCGAAGTAGGCCCGCACCCCCAAATTGACGCCTTTGCCCGTGGGCGCCAAGGTGCCGGAAAATGGCGCCACCTGACCGATGACGATGTCGGCGGCGAATGCGCCGGAGGCGCCGAGCAGCGCAACGGCCGCCAGGCAAGATAGAAGCTGGAATCCAAAACGCCGCATCGATGTCTCCCGTTGTCGTTCCGCCGGGCGGAAGCGATTCTATTTGTGGGGTGGACTAGATACGTCGATGTGATTCCGCTCAATTGTTGATAGTACGTAGTCGGTGCGCGATCGGGCGCCGGGGCGTGATTTCAGTGCAAATGCCGCGGAATCTGGGCGGCGTCTTCTTCGGGCAACTCCGCGTGCACCGCTTCGCCTTCGGGGGAGGGGTAGAGCGGTGAGCCGCAGTCGTCGCAGTATTCGAGCGGAAAGTGGTGGTCGAGCATCTCGATGTCGGTGACGCCGCATTCGCGCAAGGTCGCCTCGATCTGGGCGGGTACATCGACGTTGTCGTCTTCGGCGCCGAGCAGCGGCCAGACAATGCCGTGGACGACGGCGTCGTTGTCGCGCACGGTGACGCCAATGCGGTATTCCTCGACCTTGCGATCCTGGAAGGGCGCAACGATTGCGCGTAGATCGCCCGCCGGTACCGCCAACGTGGTGCTGAGAAAGGCCACCGACGCACGCACCGCATAGGCGCGGCTTTCGCGGTCGGCACGGCGCGAGGCGGCAAAGTAGGCGTCGGGTAACACAACATCGACGGCACAGCCCGCCAGCAGCGGCATGAGGCAGGCGCCGCCCTGGCTTCGCCATTGGGCCAGCGAATGCTCGCGCTCGCCGCCGGGCTCCTGCCAACGAAACATCGGGGCACCGCGCGGCACGGCGACGGCGAACAGCAGATAACGCGTGTCCGAGAGGAAGTGCGCGCTCTCCGGCAACTCGCTGGTATCAATGTCGAGATCCTGATCGCGCAGCGCGGCTTCGCCGAGCGAGTCGGCAAATCGTGCCGTGTTGCAATAGCCGACCGGGAGGTGGTCCGGGCTGAAGAGAAAATTGGACAGGGCGAGCTTGACGCCGTCGGCGAGCACATGGGCTTGCAGATGCACGCGCAGGTTGGCAAGCACGGCCGGCGGGATGACGGTGGCGGGAATGCGGTAACGCGACCACGCGAGCAGCGGGGCGGCCGTCAGGATGATGTCCATGTCCTCGGTACGGCGGCTCGCATTTTCGGCGCGCGACTCGACGAAATCCGCCAACTCGTCGTAGGCGGTCGTATTGCCGCTGAAGAGAAAATCGAGGGCATCGTTGATCGGCGTCTCATCCCCACCGTCGAGCAGGTGGTCGATCAGCGAAGTGAGATGCTGCTCCCAGAATCGGTCTTCTGCCCGGTTGCCGGATTCGGCCAGTCCGTTGGCGAGCCAGACCAGACGTTCTGCGTCGCTGCAAAGACCTTCACGTCGGGGGATGCGGGTGCGTTTCATTGTCGTATTCCGGGCCGGATGCTGCAGGGCGGCGCATTGTACACTGCCTCAGCGTGAATCCTCTGAGAGCAGGCGCTAGTAGCCGCGCTTGTCCAGATGAATTTCCTGGATGATCTTGGTCGATATCTCTTCGATGGAACGTGCCGTGGAATCGAGCCATGGAATGTGCTCTCGCTGCATCAGGCGTTGCGCCGCCTCGATTTCGAAGCGGCAATTTTCCAGTGAGGCGTAGTGGCTGTCGGGCCGCCGTTCCTGACGGATTTGCGACAGACGCTCGGGGCCGATGGTGAGACCAAACAGTTTGCGCCGATATTTGTGCAGCTCGGTGGGTAGCTTGTTGCGCTCGAAGTCTTCCGGAATCAAGGGGTAGTTCGCCGCCTTGACGCCGAATTGCATGGCCAGATAGAGACTCGTCGGCGTCTTGCCGGAGCGTGATACGCCAACAAGAATCACATCGGCGGTGTCGAGCTCGGCATGCGAGACACCGTCGTCGTGCGCCAAGGTGAAATTGATGGCTTCGATCCGGTTGCGGTAGTCCAGGCTGTCGGTGATGCCGTGGAATCGGCCGACGGTATGCGTCGATTTGATCCCCAGCTCGTTCTCCAGCGGCTCGATGAAGCGCTCGAGCAAGTCGAGAAACAGCGCGTCGGCCTGGCGAACGGTCGCCAGGATTTCAGAATCGACCAGCGAGTCGAACACCACCGGGCGGGCGCCATCATTGCGTGCCGCGTCGCGAATCTTCGACGCGCAGTCGCGCGCCTTTTCGAGCGAATCGGTAAACGGCATGCGTACCTGCTTGAAACGCATTTCGGGAAACTGGGCCAGCAGGCTGTGGCCGAGCGTCTCGGCGGTGATGCCGGTGCCGTCCGAGATAAAGAATACGGTGCGTGATTTGTTGTCGTTCATCAGTTGATGTGTTGTGCGATCATTGGGTTAACCCTGCTTTGCGGCATAGCAACATTTCGCCTATAAAGCGGAACTCAGTTATTACATCATTCAATCCGGAAGATCAGTTATGACTCGTTACGTCATCCCCTTTCAAGAACTGCGCATGTCGGACGTCGAAAGTGTCGGCGGCAAGAATGCCTCGCTCGGCGAGATGATCAGCCAGTTGCCGTCAAGTGTACGCGTACCGGGTGGTTTTGCCACAACAGCCGACGCTTATCGCGAATTTCTTGCCCATCAGGGGCTGGCCGACAAGATCAATGCCGCACTCGATTCGCTGGACGTGGATGACGTGGACGCGTTGGTCACGACGGGGGCGCAGATTCGTCAGTGGATCATCGACCTGCCGTTCCCGGCCAAGCTCGAAGAGGAAATCAAGACCGCCTACGAACAGATCACCGCGGAAGGCGAGGGCAGCTTTGCGGTGCGCTCCTCGGCCACGGCCGAGGATTTGCCGGATGCCTCCTTTGCCGGTCAGCAGGAAACCTTCCTCAACATTCACGGCTACGAAAACATCCTTCACGCGATGAAGGAAGTGTTCGCGTCGCTCTACAACGACCGCGCCATCGCCTATCGCGTGCACAAGGGTTTCGCCCATGCGGACGTGGCCTTGTCGGCCGGCGTGCAGCGCATGGTGCGCTCCGACACCGGCGCTTCGGGCGTGATGTTCTCGCTCGATACCGAATCGGGCTTCCAGAACGTGGTGTTCATCACCGCCTCCTACGGTTTGGGTGAGACGGTGGTGCAGGGCGCGGTGAACCCGGATGAGTTCTACGTGCACAAGGACACCCTGGCGCAAGGTCGCCCGGCGGTCATTCGCCGCAACCTGGGTTCCAAACTCATCAAGATGGAATTCACCGCCGACAAGACGGCCGGCAAATCGGTGTGCACCGTCGATGTGCCCGAAGCCGATCGCAATCGTTTCTCGCTGTCGGACGAAGATGTGCTGGAGCTCGCGCGCTACGCGGTCATCATCGAAAAGCACTACGAGCGCCCGATGGACATCGAGTGGGGCAAGGACGGCGAAGACGGCAAGCTGTACATCCTGCAGGCCCGCCCGGAAACGGTGAAGAGCCAGCAGAGCGGCCACGTGATGGAGAAGTACCGCCTCAAGCAATACGGCAAGGCGCTCGCCCATGGCCGTGCCATTGGCCAGAAGATCGGTCAGGGCCCGGTTCGGGTGATCAGCGATGCCAGCGAAATGAATCGCGTGCTGCCGGGCGATGTGCTGGTCACCGACATGACCGACCCGAACTGGGAGCCGGTGATGAAGCGCGCCAGCGCCATCGTCACCAACCGCGGCGGCCGTACCTGCCACGCCGCCATCATTGCGCGCGAGCTGGGCATTCCGGCCATCGTCGGCTGCGGCAATGCGACCTCGGTACTCGAGGAAGGCGATTCGGTGACGGTCTCCTGCGCCGAGGGTGATACCGGCTACGTCTATCGCGGCAAACTCGATTTCGAGGTCATCACCACCGATACCGGCAACCTGCCGGAGATCCCCGTCAAGGTGATGATGAACGTCGGCAACCCGGAACTGGCCTTCGAGTTCGCGCAGATTCCGAACGGCGGAGTCGGTCTGGCGCGTCTCGAGTTCGTCATCAACAACATGATCGGCATTCACCCGAAGGCCATTCTCGAGCTCGACCAGGTGCCCAACAGCCTGCGCAACGAGATCCTGCGCCGTTCGCGCGGTTACGAATCGCCGCGCGAGTTTTTCATCGAAAAACTGGTCGAAGGCGTGGCCACCATCGGTGCGGCGTTCTATCCGCAGCCGGTCATCGTGCGCCTGTCTGACTTCAAGTCGAACGAGTACCGCAAGCTGCTTGGCGGCGACATCTACGAACCGGAAGAAGAAAACCCCATGCTCGGCTTCCGCGGTGCGTCGCGTTACATCGCGCACAGCTTCCGCGATTGCTTCGAGCTCGAATGCGCCGCCATGCGCAAGGTGCGTGACGAGCTCGGCCTGACCAACGTGCAGCTGATGGTGCCGTTCGTGCGCAACGTGGAAGAAGCGCGCGAAGTGGTCGACCTGCTTGCGCGTCACGGCCTCGAGCGCGGCCACAATGATCTCAAACTCATCATGATGTGCGAGATCCCGTCCAATGCGCTGTTGGCCGAAGAGTTCCTCGAAGTGTTCGACGGTTTCTCCATTGGCTCGAACGACCTCACGCAGCTCACGCTCGGTCTCGACCGCGACTCCGGTCTGGTCGCGCACGCGTTCGACGAACGTGATGCCGCTGTCAAGAAACTGCTGTCCATGGCCATCGGTGCAGCAAACCGGATGGGCAAGTACGTTGGCATCTGCGGACAGGGGCCGTCAGATCATGCGGATTTCGCCGAATGGCTGATGGATGAAGGTATCCAGACCATTTCGCTGAACCCGGATACGGTGGTCGATACCTGGCTCAAGCTCGCAGCGCATCAGCAGCAATAGGCTTTCGTTCGGCGAAAATGTAAATGATGTAAGGGGGCGCTCAAGATGGGCGCCCCCTTGTCGTTTCTATTTCTATGCAGCAAGTGATAGACTCGTGCGGTTTTTCGATGGCTTTGCGCCAGCGCAAAGACGCGACGCGCGCGGTATGACATTATCGCTTTCGCCATGCGGCCGCTTGCGCGCCGCATACGACAATAACGAACGAGACAATACGGAGTAATACGCGGATGGCATTCGTGATTCACTCCGCCAAGACGCTGACGCAAACCAAGGTGCGCGCGATTCACAAGCACACACTGGTTGCCGGTGTTGCGGCGACCTTGGTGCTGACACTCGTCGGCGGCGTCTGGATCGGATACCGGCTGGCCCCCAGTGGGGACGCCGAGTCCGCAGCCGTTGTTGTCGACCCACTCGCCAAGGACGATGACGCGAGCCTGCCGGAAGAGAAGTTCCTCATCGATCGGCTCGGTCAGTTGTCGGGCCGGCTTTTCCGCCTCGAGTCGGAAGCGGAAACCCTCGGCAAACGCATTGGCGTCATCAATGCGTTCGAGAAGCGCCTCAAGAAGTCCATGCCTTCCGATGACACCGCGGATGACAGCAAGAGCGGTTCGCTTGGCGGTCCGATGATTCCGCCGCTGGGCGCGCGTCTGTCGCTCGATACCGATGTTGGCGGCGACTCTCCAGAAGCCACCATCGAGGCCATCGAACGCCAGCTCGCGGTGCTGGACCAGGCGTTCGAGTCCATTGATGATGCGGCATCAAGACGCAAACTGGCCCACATGCTGTTCCCCAGTCGTGATCCGGTACGTACCTCACGCCGCAGTTCCAACTACGGCAACCGTTACGACCCATTCACCGGGCGTCGTGCCTTCCACAGCGGTATCGACTTCCCTGCACCGCAGGGCACGCCGATCTATGCCAGTGCCGGCGGCAAGGTCATCAAGGCTGCGTGGCATCATGATTACGGCAACAAGATCGAGATCGATCACGGCAATGGCCTGGTGACGCGCTATGCGCACACCTACAAGATGTTCGTCAAAGCCGGCGATGTCGTCAGCCCCGGACAGCGCATTGCGGTCGTCGGCACCACCGGTCGTTCTACCGGACCTCATCTGCACTTCGAGATTCTCGAGAACGGTCAATTCGTTAATCCCGCCCATTATCTGATTGGCTCCTGAGCGGCGCGTCGTGAGCATGTTCGGGAATCGCTCCAGCACGGTGGAACTCTCCACCCAGGCTTTCGTTCTCGAAAACGCCAGACCCTATCGCCACTGGTTGAGGGTTGCGTTCGTACTCTTGGTGCTGGCCGGCTTGGGGTATTTGGGACTCAACTACGTCGATCGCATGTTCTCACCGGCGGCGCGCGTCTCCGAGCTGGAAGCTGAAAACGCCCGTATCGCCTCGGCACTGCAAGGCACGAAAGCCCAGCTCGACGAAATTCAACTCAAGCGCGAAATGGAGAAGGCCACGCAACGTGAGCTGGAAGACCAGATCAAACAGCTCAATGGCGAAGTCTCGCGCTTGAAGGAAGAGCTCAATTTCTTCAAGAAAACCAAGAACAAACCATCATAGTTTCAGCGCAGCAGCGCGCTCGCGCGCTACCGCTTGCAACGCACAACATCCAGTATTCGGAGGGAACGCATGTTCGGAAAGAAAAAGGCCCGGGCCGCATCTGCATCGATTGAAATCAACAAACTCTCGAGCCTGATTGCGGACAATGTCGAAGTCGTTGGCGATGTCATCTTTTCGGGGGGATTGCGGGTCGATGGTCGCGTCAATGGCAATGTCATCAACAAGGATGACGAGCGCGGCTTGCTCGTGCTGAGCGAACACGGTTGTATCGAAGGCAGTGTCAAAACCCATGATGCCGTCGTCAACGGCACCATCATCGGTGACTTGTCGGTGGGGCATTTTCTCGAGCTGCAACCCAACGCGCGTGTCACCGGCAATATCACCTACCGTCAGTTGCAGATGGATTGCGGCGCGTCGGTCGATGGCAAACTCGAAAAGACCGAAGACGTCGATGCCGCAGCGGACAAGAAGGTCGTCGATTTCACCGACGCATCGTCCAGCGCCAGTAGCAACGGCTGAACGCGATGCTCAATCTCGTTTGGTGGCACTGGGTCGTGGTGGGCATCGTGCTGATGCTGCTCGAGCTCGCTGTGCCTGCATTCTTCATCATCTGGTTCGGTATCGGCGCCATTCTGGTCGGCCTGGCCATGATCGTCGCCCCGGCGCTGTCGCTCACGGCGCAAGTCGTGCTGTGGACCGCCGCGTCCGTTGCCATGACCGTGCTGTGGTTTCGCGTCTTTCGCACCGATCGACACACCACGCGCTCGGGCCAGACTGCCTCGGTCGTTGGCGAGATGGGGCTGTTGGCGACCGCGGTCGCGCCCTTTCAGCCCGGCCAGGTGCGCTTCCAGAAGCCGGTGCTTGGCGCGGAGCAATGGGAGTGTCGCGCCGATGAGGAAATCGCCGCCGGCGAACGCGTTCGTGTCGTCTCCGTCGAAGGCAACTTCGTTCAGGTTAAAAAAGCTCACTAGGAAACCAACAATATGTCGGATGTGCTGATCGTCATGATCGCGGTGCTGGTCTTCGTGGCCATCACCATTGCCAAGGGCGTGCGGCTGGTGCCGCAAGGGCAGGAATGGGTGGTCGAACGGCTGGGCAAGTACCAGAGCACCTTGATGCCGGGCCTGAACATCGTCATTCCATATTTCGACAACATCGCCTACAAGCTGATCACCAAGGACATCATCCTCGATGTGCAGGAGCAGGAGGTGATCACGCTCGACAACGCGGTGATCCGCGCCAATGCGGTGGCCTTCGTGAAGGTCACCGATCCGGTCAAGGCGGCTTACGGCGTCACGGACTTTGCCGAAGCGATCCGAAATCTCATCATGACGACGCTGCGTTCGATCATCGGTGAAATGGAGCTGGATCAGGCGTTGTCCTCGCGTGACAAGATCAAGGCGCGTCTGCGCGAGAGCATCGCCGACGAGGCCATCGACTGGGGGCTGACGGTCAAATCGGTGGAAATCCAGGACATCAATCCGTCGCCCTCCATGCAGCAAGCGATGGAAATGCAGGCCGCCGCCGAGCGTGAGCGCAAGGCTATGGTGACCAAGGCGGAAGGCCTGAAGCAGTCTGCGGTGCTCGAAGCCGAGGCCCGCCTCGAAGCCGCCAAGCGCGACGCCAGCGCGCAGGTGATGCTGGCCGAAGCGTCCGCCGAGGCCATTCGCCGCATCGCCAGCGCCGTGGGCGACAACCCGGCGCCGATTCAATATGTGCTGGGCGAGAAGTACGTGAGCGCGCTGCAGGATCTGGGCGAATCGGAGAACAGCAAGCTCGTTGTGTTGCCGGCCGATCTGCAACAAGCCGTGCGCGGGTTGTTCGCCCCGCGCTGAATCGATTAGTGTTGGATCTGAAAGAGGCTGCCGATGGCAGCCTCTTTTACTTGTAACCCTTGAAGCCGGTCAGCAGGAAAAGATAGCGCTGCCTGACGAGCTTGGGATAGACCGGCACGCTGACCGCTCCGAGCGGCGTCATCGACGTAAAACGCGCAGCGACATCGTCGATGTTGCTGTTCTCGGAGACAAACAGCACCGGGCGGGGATCGCCCGGCACCAACCGGGTCGTGAGCTGGTAGTGGTCCATCACGCGCCCATCGGGATTCCAGCTCGCCCAGGCACGCGGACGCAGCTGATAAATCAGTTGGGCCAGGATCTCGCGGTCGGTGCCCACGAGAATGGCCTGCGGATGCGCCTCGGCGAAGGGCGCCACTTGCCGGCCCAGTTCAGCCCAGCCACGGGCGCGTTTGAAGGGGTCTGACTTGGCGGTGAGCGTGGTGCCGGCGAGACGAACCAACTCCGGCCAGTGATACACGGCGGCCACCAGAACAAAGTTTGTTGCGACCGCTATGAGGAGGAGCCGACGACGACCGATCTCGATCGAAAAAGCCGGCACCAACACACTGGCGGCGACGAACACCGGCGCGGCCCAGTTGCCGTTTGCGCGACCGGTCAGTGCTTGCGCGCTCACCAACAGCAGCAACGGTAGTGCCATGAGAAACAGCGTCCGGTAGCCCGCATCGCGCCAAAGGCGGGAAATGCGCAGGATGGCCCATAGCAAGCCGATGGACAGTAGCGGGCCGAAGGAAATCCATTGTGCGCCGATGAACTCGACGAATTCGTCCGGTGCCCAGCCGCGCGATTCGAGCCGTGTGATTTCAGCCGTATGGCGGAAGGTCGGGAAGGCGTTGTCGATGTTCCACAGCACGTTCGGCACGAACAGCGCGACGCCCAGCGCAAACGCGATCCACGGTTTGAGCGTGAGCATTTGTCGGCGACCGTTCTCGTGCGCGAGCAGCACGAGGAATGCCGAGCCGGCAAACGCCGCCATCGTGTATTTGGTGAGCATGCCCAGACCGAACGCGACGCCGACCAGCAGCCAGTCGCGCCACTGGCGTGAGTCGATGGCGCGGATGAGTCCATATAGCCCGATGGCCCAGAAAAGCAGCAGCGGGGCATCGGTGGAGACGAACAGGCCGAGACCGGCGACGAGCGGAATCGTCATGAATGCCATGCCCGACCAGAAGCCGACACGCGGTGAAAACAGCCGTGTCCCGATTGCGTACAACACCAACGCGGTCAGCGGATAGCACACGAACGCCGGCAGCTTGAGCGCCAGCAGGTTGTGGCCGAACGCCGCTTCGCTCAACGCGATCAAGGCGGCGATCATGGGCGGCTTGGAGTAGTAGCCCCATTCGAGCGAGAGCGACCAGGTCCAGTACTGGGCTTCGTCCACATACGGGTCGATGCCCAGATGCTTGACGACCCACATGCGGTAGGCCGTCAGCCCGATGCACAACAGCAACAGGGACACAAAGCGCGAGCGCGCGTCGGTCACGGCATCTGCCGGCGCAACACCACCACGCCGCCTTCCTCAAACAGCACGTCGAAGCCCGACGCGGGAACGCGGTCGATGCGCGTCACCACCAATTGCCCCGGTTCGGGCGCGGTGCGTGGCGTGACAGCCTGCGCATAGACGCTGAAGCTGGGCGCGTCGAAACGCAGTCGCACTGCCGGTTCGGCCAGCGTGCGGGCGAACAGGCCGGCCGCCTTGACCGGCCCCTGAACGAGCTGACCGAGGTAGGGAACAATCAGCGCCGCGAGCACGATGACTTGCGCCACCGCGCCGATGGCCAGCTTTTGCCAGACCGTGATGCGTGCAAAGACCACGAGCGCCAGCCAACCGGCCAGCAAGGCGATGGTGGTCAGGTAGTAGAGCGCGCCCGCCTGATCCATGGCGCCGGCCAGTTGCGCGCGATAGAAGGCATTGCCGGCCTCGGTCGTCGACAGGAACCCGAACAGGGCTGGCAACAGCGGCAGCAGCGCGAACAGCGCCGTCGGCGCAATCAGGTGCGGCCAGGCGCGTTTGAGTCCGTCGCGATGCGCGGCCATCAGCAGGAACAGTGGAGTGGCGCCGTACAAGGCGTAGTGCGGCAACTTGGTGCCGGACAGACTGAAGAACACCACCACGAACAGCGCCCAGATCCACAGGAAACGCCGCACGCCGGTCCCCGTGTCATTTACCACGCGTCGCAAGGCGGCAAACAGCGGCCCAATCCAGGGCAGCAGCAGCAGGGGCAGGGCGATGATGTAGTAGAACAGGCTGCCGGTGTGGCCTTCGAGCGAGCCGGTGAAGCGCTTGACGTTGTG
>JBNKNO010000018.1:0-11047 GCA_050293885.1 Rhodocyclaceae bacterium
CAGCGGGCCGTTGTGCACAAAGCCCGGGTCATTGCGGCCCAGCACCAGCGCCGCCAGCGTGCCGCCCACCATCGCCATGAGCGAGTTGACCGCCACCAAACCGCTGATGCCCTCGGCCGTCTGTGCGCTCATCACGTTGAACCCGAACCAGCCCACCGTGAGAATCCACGCGCCCAGCGCGAGAAACGGAATGCTGGAAGGCGGGTGTGCCGCGATCGCGCCACTCTTGTGATAGCGCCCGCGACGCGCGCCCAGCAAGAGCACCGCCGCCAACGCGACCCAACCGCCCACCGCATGCACCACCACACTGCCGGCAAAGTCATGAAAGGCCGCGCCGAAACTGGCTTCGAGCCAGCCCTGGAATCCGTAGTTACCGTTCCAGATCACGCCCTCGAAGAACGGATAGACGAAACCGACCAGCAGCGCGGTCGCCGCCAGCTGCGGATAGAACCGTGCGCGCTCGGCAATACCGCCGGAAATGATGGCGGGAATGGCCGCGGCAAAGGTGAGCAGGAAGAAGAACTTCACCAGCTCATAGCCGTTGCGCTCGTTGAGCACCTGCGCGCTATCGAAAAAACTGACGCCGTAGGCAACGGCATAGCCGACAAAGAAGTACGCGAGCGTCGACACCGAAAAATCGACCAGAATCTTGACCAGGGCATTGACCTGATTCTTCTTGCGTACCGTGCCAACTTCGAGGAAGGCGAAGCCGGCGTGCATGGCAAGCACCATAATGGCGCCCAACAAGACAAAAAGAACGTCGCTGGACGTTTTGAACTGCTCCATGAGAATGCTCCGTTTTGCACAATAGGGGAGCATTTAGCAGATCACGTGCCAACAGAACGAATTGCTTTAAAACAATAGCTTACAAAACACGGGCACCAAATGGATGCGACCAAGCGCCCCATATCGGGGCGCTCTTCGCACAAGCATTCACCTTTTTTGTGCGCGCACAGGAACCGGGCGCATTATCTCGGTGCCCAGTCCTTCGGTAGCAAGACCCACATTTCACCCTTTTGGCGCATGCGCCCGGCCAGCGCCCCGGCCGCGTCGCCAAAGCCCCAGAAGTAGTCGGCTCGCACCCCGCCCTTGATGGCGCCGCCGGTATCCTGCGCCATCACCAGTCGCCGCAGCGGCTTGGCGCTGTTGGGTTCGGTCGTCGCCAAAAACACCGGCGCGCCCAGCGGCACGGCCCCACGGTCGACCGCGATGCTGCGCTCGGCCACCAACGGCACACCAAGCGCACCGAGCGGGCCGTCGTCGCCGGCCGGCAGCACGCGGAAGAACACGAAGGCGGGGTTCTGCTCGAGCAACGCCTGCAGCCGCTGCGGATGCGTGCGCGCCCAGTGCCGGATGCCCTGCATCGATGCCTGCGAGCGCGTCAGTTCGCCCTGCTCGATGAGCCAGCGGCCGATGGACTTGTAGGGGTGACCATTGTGATCGGCATAGCCGATGCGCAGGAAAGTGCCGTCGGGCATGGCAATGCGCCCCGAGCCCTGCACCTGCAGGAAGAACAGCTCGATCGGATCGTTGGCCCAGGCGATCACCGGCGCGCGCACCTGCGCGCCCTGCGCAGCCAGTTCGCCACGTGTCCAGTACGGCACCAGCCGATTGCCGTCGAGGCGGCCGCGCAGACGCATGTTCTTGAGCTCGGGATACACCGCACTCAGATCGACGGTAATCAGATCGTCCGGCACACCGTAGATCGGCCAGGCACTGAGCGGCGTGCGCCTCGTATTGCCGCGAATCAGCGGTTCGTAGTAACCGGTCACCAAGCCCTCGGTGCTGCCGTCGCCATTGACCACCTGCCAGGGCACGAAGCCCGATTCGAAATAGCGGCGCACGGTGGCGCGGTTCGGCCGATCGCCCAGCACACGCGCCGCGTCGCAGGCCCGGGTCCAGCGTTCATCGTTCTGGAGCGCCTTGCAGGAACGCAGCAACGCCGGCCAGGCGGCATCGAGCCGATCGACTGACCAGCCCGGCAAATCGGCCCAGCGCGCAGCTTGCAACCGCGCTGGCGCTGGCGTGACCTCGGGCGGCGTCGGGGTGACCACCGGGGGGGGCTCCGGCGTCGGCGTCGGCGTCGCGACGGGCGGAAGCTGCTGACAAGGCGGGCACTCAGGCGGCGGCTGGGTGACGCAACTGATCACAGAAGCGGACAGACCGATGAGGACAAGGCGGGCAAACAGGCGCAAGGACATGGGAGCGGATCAGTAACCCGGATAGTTGATCGGGCCGTGGGATGATGGCGAGTCGAATTGTGGATGGACGAAGACGCCGCAAGCCGGCCGCCCGCACCCACGCAGGTGGATGGTCCGACATGGATCTTATCCTGATCGCGCAAAAGTCGTTCGAACACGTGACTTTCCCGGCACGCGAAGCCGGCCCGGTGAACTATCCGGGTTAAACTCGGACGAGCAGGATTTGCCAGTATAGCGGCGGGCCACATCCGGCCGCGACTGAACCCCCAATCCGAATGGAGACACCCGCCCATGTGGGTCATTGCACTGGAGGCCGGCGTTGCGCTAGGCCTGTTGTTGATCATTGTCTGGGCCACCTGGCCCCGCAAGAAGAACTCCGAAGATGAGCAAAAAGACCGCTGATCTGGCCGCCTTCCTGGCACGGGTCGAGCAGACGCTCGACCGGCTCGATGCCTGGCTGCCCGCCCCCATCACGCCCCCCGACTGGGACAGCGCCATCGCCTTCCGCTGGTTGCGCCGGAGCGCCCAGGCGCGGCTCGAAGCCATCCCGCATCCGCACCTGATTCGCGTCGAGGACTTGCAGGACGTTGACGATCAGGTCGCACGCCTCGATGCCAACACGCGGCAATTCGTGCGTGGCCGGCGCGCCAACAACGCCTTGCTCACCGGCGCGCGTGGCACCGGCAAGTCGTCACTGGTCAAGGCCATGCTCGCGCGTTATCACGACCAGGGGCTGCGGCTGATCGAGGTCGACAAGCAGGATCTGATGGATCTGCCCGAGATCGTCGAGCTGGTGCGCCCTCGCCCGGAGCGCTTCGTGCTGTTCTGCGACGATCTGTCCTTCGAAGACGCCGAGCCCGCCTACAAGGCGCTCAAGAGCGTGCTCGACGGCTCGCTCGCGGCCGTGCCCGACAACGTCATCATCTACGCCACCTCCAACCGGCGGCACCTGATGCCCGAGTACCACGCCGAAAACCTCGACGCCAGACACATTGACGGCGAGGTGCATCCGGGCGAAGCGACCGAGGAGAAGATCTCGCTGTCCGAGCGCTTCGGCTTGTGGCTGTCCTTCTACCCGTTCGGCCAGGACGCCTACCTCGACATCGTCCAGCACTGGCTGACGGAATTCGGCGTGACGACAACGAAGATCGACAAGGCGCGCATCGAAGCCCTGCAATGGGCGCTCATGCGCGGTTCGCGCAGTGGTCGCGTGGCCTGGCAGTTCGCCCGCGACTACGCCGGCCGACACGCCACGCGAGGCCACAAATGAAGAAGCGCGTCGAGGTCGCCGCCGCCGTCATCACCCGCCCGGACGGCAGTTTTCTGCTCGGCCAGCGCGCGCCGGGCACCTTCTACCCCGGCTACTGGGAGTTCCCCGGCGGCAAGGTGGAGGCGGGCGAAGATGCCCGCGCCGCGCTGATCCGCGAGCTGGACGAGGAACTGGGCATTACCGCCCACACCTGCTGGCCCTGGCTGATGCGCGAGCACGACTATGAACACGCCAACGTGCGCCTGCATTTCTTCGAAGTGCCGGCCTGGTCAGGCGAAATCAACGATCACGTGCATAGCGCACTGCAATGGCAACGGGCCGACGCGCTGAGCGTCGATCCCATGCTGCCGGCCAACGGGGCCATTCTCAAAGCCCTGCGCCTGCCGCGCGAAATGGCGATCACCGATGCCGCGCAGATGGGCTTCGACGCCCAACTGAGCGCGCTCGATGCCGCACTCGCGCGCGGCGTGCGCCTGGTCCAGGTACGCGACAACGGACTCGATGCCGGCGAACGCGAACGCCTCGCCGGCGAAGTCACCCGCCGCTGCCACGCCGCGGGCGCACTGGCGCTGATCAACGGCGATGCCGCACTGGCCAAGGCCGTGGGCGCCGACGGCCTGCACCTGTCGGGTCGCCAGCTCGAGGCCACGCGCCGGCGCCCCGACTTCGAATGGGTCGGCGCCGCCTGCCACACCCGCGAGGCACTTGAAGCGGCTGCGGCGCTCGATCTCGATTACGCCGTGCTCGGGCATGTGCTGCCCACGCCATCGCACCCCGACCGCCCGGCCATTGGCTGGTCGGCATTCACGCATCTGCGCGAACACCTGCCGCTACCGGTGTTTGCCATCGGCGGACTGAGCGCCGCCGACATGCCGCAAGCACGCGCCGCGGGCGCCCACGGCATTGCCGCCATTCGTGGCGCCTGGACGGCATGACGCCTCCATGAGCAGCGACGCGCAACTCACCACCGACGAAGCCCGCGAGCAGTTGCACGAAGCGCTCGAGCACCCCGGCAGCGCCGACGTCGCCGCCCTGCTCGCCCAATGGCACCCGGCCATGATCGCCGACGCCGTCGAAGCCCTGCCGCGCGACCTGCGCCATGAGCTATGGGATCGACTCGATGCCACCGACCGCGGTCAGGTGCTCATCGAAGTGGCACGCCCGGTGCGCCAGCAACTGATCGACGAAGCCGCGCAGATCGAGCTACTCGCCGCCCTGGCCACGCTCGAAATGGACGAACTGGCCGACCTCGACGCCGACCTGTCGGTGTCCGTTGTCGACACCATGGTGCGCGCCATGGACGTACAGCGCCGCCAGCGCTACGAGGCGGTGCGCAGCTATGCCGACGACACCGCCGGCGGCCTCATGGACGCCGACGCCGCCGCCGTGCGCGGCGACGTCAGTCTCAAGGCGGTGCTGCGCTACCTGCGCGTGCTGCGCGGGCGTGAAGGCGGTCTGCCGGAACACCTCGACAGCCTCATGGTGGTCGATCGCCAGAACCGCTATCTGGGCGTACTCAAGCTCAGCGATGTGGTCTCGCTCAAGTCGAAGACCATCGTCAGCGAAATCATGGACACCGAGGCGCCCGCCATCCCGGTGGACACGCCGGATACCCGCGTGGCGCGTCTGTTCGAGGATCGCGACCTGATTTCCGCCGCGGTCGTCGGCGAGCAGGGCGAACTGCTCGGGCGCATTACCGTTGACGACGTGGTCGACGTGATGCGCGCCGAGGCCGAAGGCGAAGTCATGCGTCGCGCCGGCCTCGGTGAAGACACCGACCTGTTCGCGCCGGTGCTCTCCAACGCCGCCCGGCGCGCCGTCTGGTTGGGTGTCAATCTGATCAATGCCTTCGTCGCCGCCTGGGTCATCGGCCTGTTCGAAGGCTCGATCGATCAGATCGTCGCGCTGGCGGTACTCATGCCGGTGGTCGCCAGCATGGGCGGCGTCGCCGGTAACCAGACGCTCACACTCGTCACCCGCGCCATCGCCCTCGACCAGATCGGCCGCGGCAATGCCATGCAGCTGCTGTTCCGCGAGGTCGCCTCCGGCCTGCTCAACGGCAGCTTCTGGGCGGTGGTGGTCGCCATCGTGGCCACTGCCTGGTTCGGCAACACCCAACTGGGCATCGTCTTCGGCTGCGCGCTGATGCTCAACCTGCTCACCGGCGCCACCGCCGGCACGCTGGTGCCACTCGCGCTCGAACGGCTCAACATCGACCCCGCACTGGCCGGCGGCGTGGTACTCACGGCCGCGACCGATGTGGTCGGCTTCTTCTCGTTTCTGGGGCTGGCGACACTGTTTCTGCTGTGAGCCGTCGGCACATGCCTCGGCATGCAACGCCAAACGCTCTGCGCGGCAAGGAAACTACTCGTCGCTGAATTCCTCCGACATCCCGTCGGGCGGCTTGGCCGCCGGGATACGGTAGGACTCCGAGGCCCACGCGCCGAGGTCGATCTGGCGGCAGCGTTCGGAGCAGAAGGGGCGGAATTTGTTCTCGGGGCGCCATTCGACGTCCGACTTGCAGGTCGGACATTTGACGATGCGAACGGAGTCTTGGGAATTTTTCACGTGAAGTTCAGAGATTGCATAGCGTCAGTTCGAACTCGATGTCACCCTCGCATTGACGCGGTCGCCCGCTCGTTTCGGGCGTCATGAAGCGGACATTGAGCACATATTTGTTGGCGCTGATTTCAGGCACCGCCTGGGCGTGATGGACCACGCGTACGCGCACCATCTGCATCTTTCGCCCGCCCATCATCACCTGGTACATGCCACGCTGCGCCAGTTGAATGTCGGGCCGACCACTGGCGCGCAACAAGCGCAGCACGATATTGATGCCATCGCGAATCGGCATCAGCGGACGCAACCAACCTTCGAGATCCTGGCGCCGGGCCGCGGCGTCGCGCGCCTGCCAAAAATGGTAGGACGGCAGATCGAACTGGCAGGCACCGCCGGGAATGGCCGCACGGCTGCGAATACTCATGAGCCAGTCGTTTTCGCGCAGATAGTGGCCGATCTTGCCGGGCACGGACAGCAGACCGGAGGACGCCTGCTCGATTTCGTAGAGTGCGCCGGAAAGCGCCTCTTCGGAAATATCGGGGTTGTCGCGAAACGCCAGCAGCGTTTGGCGCTGGCGCTCGAGCTCCTGCACCAGATCGACCTTGAGATCGGCACGGCTGGCCACTTCCTGCAGCTCGAAGATGGAAAGCAGCACCTGATGGTGGTCGAGAGGCGAATCACCGCGCTGAAAGTGCCCGACACGGGCAAATAGATCTTCAAGCCGGAGGAGTGTTCGTATGCGCTCGTTGAGTGGATACTCGAAATCTATCACCGCACGCGCCCGTTCAAAGTGGCCTCCCCCGTAATCTGGGCGATGATATCACAGTGATTTCAGGCACCTGCCAGTCTTAAATAGCGTGCGTGCAGGCGATCCACCTGGCGGTGGAGCGCGGCCAGGTCACCGCTGTTGTCGATGATGTCGTCGGCGGCCGCCAGACGCGTCTGGCGCGAGGCTTGCGCCGCCATGATGGCGCGAATCTGCGCCTCATCCAGCCCTGATCGGGCCCGCACGCGCGCGACCTGAATATCCTCCGGGCAATCGACCACGGCAATGCGCGCGCAACGCGTCCGAAAGTCACCGGACTCAATCAGCAGCGGCACCACCATCACCACGTAGGGGGCATCCGCCTGCGCGCATTCACGCTCGCTTTGCGCACGAATCATCGGATGCAAAATGGCCTCCAGCCGGGCGCGTTCATCGGCCGCGTCGAACACGCGGGCGCGCATGGCGGCGCGGTCCAGCGCGCCGGCCGGTGTCACCACTTCATCACCGAAGGCGGCGCGAATCGGGACAATGGCCTCGCCCCCCGGCGCGGTCAGCTGATGGGCGATCACATCGGTATCCACCAGCGCCGCGCCGAGTTCGGCAAAGCGGTCAGCCGCGGCACTCTTGCCGCTGCCGATGCCGCCGGTCAAACCGACGACCCACGGCACCCGGCTCACGGGCGACAGTCCAGCCGCTTGCTCTCGGGCAGACGACCGCTCCAATCGCTCGCCCAGCCGGTGAGCATTTCCGCCGGCGCACGCACTTCGACACGATGGCTGGCCGGCCCGCGCTCTTCAATCGCGATGCCGATCACTCCCTTTTTCTCGAGGCGCCGCTGCTGTTCGGCGGCGGATTCCGCCGACTTGAACAAGCCGAGCGAAATCGCATACGGGTGCGCGCCCTTTTCGCCGACCATGAAAAGATCCTTCACCCCCTGACTGCGCAGCTCGGCCAGCTTGCGAGTGGCCCCTTCCCGACTGCCCTGCGAAGGAATGTGCACCCACCAGGAGGTGACGTCGACCGAGGGAAAGTCCTTCGCATCGAACCCGACCCGCGTCTGTGCGTCGCCCATCAGCAGGGCCGACTGCTCGTCGCTCAAACCGGCAAATGCAATGCACGCCGGCGGCGCATCGGCGGGCAGTGGAGTATTCACCGTATCGGCCTGCTCGGCCGGCATGGCGGGCACCTCGGAGGCTGGCACGGGAGCCGACGCGTCGGTGCGCACCACTTCCACCGCGGGCGGTTCGAGTGAATCCGCCGCGGACTCGCTCACCGGCACGTCGGCGGACGGCGCGACGTCCGGCACTGGCACTGGCGCGGGTGGCGCCGCCGCTGGGCGCTCGGCGAGGAGCTCGATCTTGTCCGGGTGCAGCTGGTTGGTCAGGCGTTGGGGTTCGCCCTGGTCGCCGCCCTGCCCCATCCATCCCTGCCAGGCAGCGAGTACCAGCAGATTGATGAGTATCAGCAATATGATGAGAAAACGCGCAAACACCACGGTGTTACCTCATGCACCCAGCCCGTTGCTGCGACTGCCGCACCACGTGCTCATGATTGACTTGTCATTCGCCGGTTCGCCCGGCGATTCGATTTTTCGGCCGTCCGGCGGGCATCTTAGCCGGTTCATGGGCTCATCGAAAGCCGCGCGCCGTCGCGGCGACCGCGACCCCTTCAAGTACCAGGTTGTCCACAAGGCGGCAGGGAATGTCCAGCAAGGGCGCGATCACCGGTGCGGCACCGCCGTTGATGAGACACACGGCATCGGGCGCCTCGGCAATTTCGCGGAACATGCGCTCGATGGCGCCAGCCTGCGCGTGCAGGCACCCCATGTGAATGGCGTCGACCGTTCGGGTCGGCAAGGCGACGCGTTCGCCGTCGGCAAACGGCAGCTGGGCCGTGTTGCCGGCCAGTGCGCGCTTCATCAATTCGAGGCCCGGCACGATCAGCCCGCCGGCAAAAACGCCGTCGCCTTGCAAGACGTCGATGGTGGTCGCGGTGCCGGCGGTCACCACCAGCGTCGCCGCCGGGTGGAGATGCCAGGCACCGAGCACCGCGGCCCAGCGGTCGGCGCCCAGTTGGGCAAGCGCATAACGATTGGTGACGCCGCAGGCTTGGGCCGTGGGCTGCAGCCACGCGACACGCAGCGCCCAGGGCGCCAGGTCTTCGTCGAGGCGCGCCATGGCCGCCTCGCCCGCCACATTGACGCCCAGCGCAGCGCCGATCTGCCCGGGGGGCGGCAACACACGCGCAAAATCCCATGCCTCTTCGTGCGCGAACGCGCCCTGCGCGAGCCAACGCCCGCCCTCGGCCACGCCCCACTTGAGTCGCGAGTTGCCCACGTCGAGCAGCAAATTCATGAGGCCATCCGTAAGGAAACATCGCCGGCCAGCACACGGCGCTCGCCGGCATCGGTGAGGACACGCAAGGCGCCATCGGTATCGGCGCCGAGGCAGATACCCGCGATGGCGTCGGCTTCACCGATGAGCTCCACCGGCAGATTGGCGAAGGCGTTGCGCTGGTTCCACGCGTCCACAAAGACTGCGAAGCCCGCGCTTGCGTAGGTGTCGAACAAGCGACGCAGACGAATCAACACCTGCGCCAAGACAACTTCGATGCTCGGTGCGCCCTCCATGACATCGGCCAGGGAGATCACATCGGGGCGGTCGGGCACGCGTGCGCCGTCGGGCAAGGCAAGATTCAGCCCGATCCCGACCACCGCATCGAGATGCTCGCCCGTCCGCGACAGCTCGACGAAGAATGCCGCCGAGCTTGCGACCGTGAATCTGGATGTCGTTCGGCCATTTGAGTTCGATGCCGGGTACGCCCAGGGCCGCCAGCGCGTCAGCCACCGCGAGCCCCGCCACCAGCGACAAGCCGGCCGGCGCCGACGACGCGGCGGCGAAGCGCCAGCGCGCCGAAAAGGTCAGGCTGGCGCCTGGCCAGGCCAACCAGGCACGGCCGCGTCGGCCACGCCCGGCCGTCTGCCGCTCACACACCAGCACGGGCACGCGTGCGTCGGTGTCGAACCGGGCCGCCGCCAGTTCGCTGTTGGACGAAGCACACTCGGCACGCAGGTCGAGCGCGAAGTGAGCCGCCTCGCGGCCGAGCGCGGCCACCAGGGTGTCGTGGTCCATGAATGAGGGAACAGCAGTCACGAGGGCGATGTGTGACGAACGCGTGAAAACGGCATTATGGCCGATTCACGCGCCTGTCGCAGCGCACATGCGGGTCCGCTCGCGCGGCCCTGAACATCAGCTGCCGGCGGCGTCTTTGTCCTCTCGCGGCGAATCGAGCCCGAGCTCCTGGATCTTGCGTGTGATCGTGTTCCGCCCGATCCCGAGCAACTGCGCCGCTTCGATCCGGCGCCCGCCGGTGTTCTCCAGCGCGCGCTCGATCAGCGTTCGCTCAAAGGCACGGTTGAGCTTTTCATACACTTCGCCAGGCGAGGTGCCGAGCATGCGGTCCGCTTCGCGCCCGAGCGCGGCACACCAATCCCCACCGCCAGCGCTGTCGGCAGCGGCAGGCTCACGAAACTCGACGGGCAGATCCGCGACCTCGACCACCTGCCCCGGCGCCATTACCGTGAGCCAGTGACACAGATTTTCCAACTGGCGAACGTTGCCGGGAAAGGTCTGGCCTTGCAGATGTCGCAATGCGCCAGCGGAAATGCGCTTCGCCTCGACCTCCAGATCGCGCGCGCTCTTCTTCAGGAAGTGCTGCACCAGCAGCGGGATATCTTCGCGACGCTCGCGCAAGGGCGGCAGACGCAGACGAATGACGTTGAGCCGGTGATACAGATCTTCCCTGAACAGACCATCGCGCACACGGTCATCAAGATCCTGGTGGGTGGCGGCAATCACCCGCACATTGGCCTTGATGGGCTGGTGTCCGCCAACACGATAGAAGTGTCCGTCGGACAGCACCCGCAACAGGCGGGTTTGCAGCTCGGCCGGCATGTCACCGATTTCGTCGAGAAACAGGGTGCCGTTCTCGGCCTGCTCGAAACGCCCGCGCCGCTGCGCCGTCGCGCCGGTGAAGGCGCCGCGCTCATGACCGAAGAGTTCGGATTCGAGCAAGTCGCGCGGAATGGCGGCGGTGTTGATGGCAATGAACGGGGCTTCGCGCCGCGGGCTGTGGCGGTGCAGCGCACGAGCGACGAGTTCTTTACCGGTACCCGATTCGCCGTTGATGAGCACCGTCGCGTGCGATTGCGCCAGCCGGCCAATGGCGCGGAACACTTCCTGCATGGACGGC
>JBNKNO010000018.1:11116-37933 GCA_050293885.1 Rhodocyclaceae bacterium
ATGGCACGCCGCACCAGCCCCATGGCCTGCTCCAGATCGAAGGGCTTGGGCAAATACTCGAACGCGCCGCCCTGAAAGGCGGAGACCGCGCTGTCCAGGTCGGAGTAGGCGGTCATGATGATGACCGGCATCGAGGGGAAACGCGCCTTGGCCTTTTGCAGCAGCGACAGCCCCGATTCACCCGGCATGCGAATGTCGGATACCAACACCTTCGGCGGTCGCGAAACCTGCGCCAGCGCAGCCCCCGCTTCGTCAGCCGACTCGAAGCTGCGGTGCGAAATATTCTCGCGCGCCAGGGCTTTTTCAAGCACCCAGCGAATCGAGCGGTCATCATCGACAATCCAGACTGTTTCCATTATTTATTGCACTATTTTGGTGCATACGCCCCGTTCGAGGTCATGAACGACCCGAGACAGGCAGCAGCAGGGTGAAACACGTTCGGCCGGGAACACTGTCGACATCAATCATTCCCTGGTGCTGTTCAATGAAACCTTGCGCCAGCGACAGGCCCAAACCACTCCCTCCATCACGGCCGGACACCAGCGGGTAGAAAATCTGATCCCGAATGTCATCGGGTATGCCCGGACCGTTGTCGATTACTTGCAATTCGAGTGCCAGTTTGTGTCTGCGCTTTGCGAGCGTGACCTTTCGCGCCGCACGCGTGCGAAAACGGATCTCGCCCTCACCATTGACGGCCTGCGCGGCATTGCGCGCAATGTTGAGAACCGCCTGAATGAGTTGCTCCCGATCGCCGGTCATGTCCGGCAGACTGGTGTCATAGTCGCGCACCACCGTGAGCCCCGGAAACTCGGCCAACACCAGACGGCGCACATGCTCGACGACATCATGAATGTTCAGCGGCGCCGGATGCATGACGGCGTGGGTGCCCAGCAGTCGCTTCATCAGCGCCTGAAGCCGGTCGGCCTCGGCAATGATCACTTGGGTGTATTCCTTCAGTTGCGGGTCGTCCAGTTCGCCCTCGAGCAACTGCGCCGAGCCGCGAATGCCGCCGAGCGGATTCTTGATCTCGTGCGCCAGATTCCGGATCAACTCCCGATTGGCCTGCTGCTGCTGCAGCAGGACCTCTTCGCGGGTAACGCGCAGTTGCGCCTCGATCGGGCGAAACTCCAACAGGAGACTGACCCCCGGCGCCTCGACCGGACTGACAGTGCAATCCAGATAGAGCGTTTCGGTGCCCCCCGGCATGTGCATGCGCAGATCCTTGCCGGTATAGCTCCAATTGTTGTTCAGGGCATTGTCGAGTGCGGGCCCCAGCGGGTTGGCGTCCCCCAGCAGGGCGTTGAGGGGTTGGTTCGCGAAACGCTTCACGCTGACACCGAACAGGTTTTCGGCGCCAGCGTTCATGTAGCGAATCACGAGTTGGTCATCGACCAGCAACACCGCGGTCGAGAGCAGATCGAGGCCGGCGAAGAGCGGGCTCTTCGGCGTCGGCGCGTATTTCGGTTCAGGTGTCGAATTCATGGGCAGTAACATCGAGCAAGATATACGCCAGTTACTGCCGCGGGCTCGCTACAGATTGCCGATTTCTTTCTTGAGCGCTTCGACGTTGCGTTCATGTTGCTCGACCTTCTCCTGAAACGGTTTCAGACGGTCGAGCTTCTTCTGATAGTTGCGCTCGTTGCCATAGCGCACGGCATCTTCTTCGGCCAGCGCCTTGCGCGCCTCTTCAAGCGCCTTTTCCTCGGTCTGCAACTCGGACTCGAGAATCTTGCGGCGACCGGCGTCGCGCTCGCGCTGATCATCGCCACTGACCTTTGGGAACGCGGCCGGCGGCGGCGCCTTGGGGGTTCGCACCCCGGGTACCGATGACACGGGCAGATCCTGACTCAGACGCTCACAGCCACGCGTTTTCCGATCATTGGTGTAGGTGACTTTGCGCTCGCCGGTCGCCGGATCGGTCTCCACGCACTTGTAGACGTCAGCCATGGCGAGCGTACTGGCAAGCATGAGCGCGACAGCGGAAAGCAATTTCATTGGCATGTCCTGAATATACGTGCGGCCAAAGTGTATCAACCGCTGAACCATTGTGCGCCGAATGCCACTGGCACCAAACGAAAAAAGGACGGGCATTGCCCGTCCTTTTCCAACGCATGAAACCCGGTTTCGGATTACAGGCTGTAGTACATGTCGAACTCGACCGGGTGGGTCGTCATGCGAAGCAGGTTGACGTCTTCCATCTTCAGCGCAATGTAGGCGTCGATGAAGTCGTTCGAGAACACGCCGCCACGGGTCAGGAACTCGCGATCGCCGTCGAGCGTCTCGAGCGCCATTTCCAGGCCGGTACATGCGGTCGGGATCTTTGCATCCTCTTCCGGCGGCAGGTCGTACAGGTTCTTGTCGGCCGGATCGCCCGGGTGGATCTTGTTCTGGATACCGTCGAGACCAGCCATCATCAGCGCGGAGAACGCCAGGTACGGGTTGGCCATGGGATCCGGGAAGCGCGCTTCGATACGACGGCCCTTCGGGTTGCCGGAGTGCGGAATACGGATGGAAGCGGAACGGTTGCGGGCGGAGTAGGCCAGCTTGGTCGGCGCTTCGTAGTGCGGCACGAGACGCTTGTACGAGTTGGTCGACGGGTTGGTGATGGCGTTCAGGGCGCGAGCGTGCTTGATGATGCCGCCGATGTAGTACAGGGCGGTGTCGGACAGGCCTGCGTAGCCATTGCCTGCGAACAGGTTCTCGCCGTCCTTCCAGATGGACTGGTGGACGTGCATGCCCGAACCGTTGTCTCCAACGATGGGCTTGGGCATGAAGGTGGCCGTCTTGCCATATTGGTGAGCTACGTTCTGCACGATGTACTTGAGCACCTGGGTCCAGTCGGCGCGCTGGGTCAGCGTGCTGAACTTGGTACCGATCTCGCACTGGCCGGCGGTCGCCACTTCGTGGTGATGCACTTCGCAAGGCACGCCACACGCTTCCAGCGCCAGCACCATGGCTGCGCGAATGTCGTTCAGGCTGTCAACCGGCGGGACGGGGAAGTAACCCCCCTTCACGCGCGGACGGTGACCGGTGTTGCCGCCGTCGAATTTCTCGGCGGTGGACCAGGCAGCTTCTTCGGAAATCACCTTGCTGTAGACGCCGGACATGTCGACGCCCCACTCGACCGAGTCAAAAACAAAGAACTCGGGTTCCGGGCCGAAGTACACGGTGTCACCCACGCCGGAGCTCTTCAGGTAGGTTTCGGCGCGCTTGGCGATGGAGCGCGGGTCACGGTCGTAGCCCTTGCCGTCGGACGGCTCGATCACGTCGCAGGTCAGCACCAGGGTGGATTCGTCGTAGAACGGATCGAGGTACGCCGAGGAAGCCTCGGGCAACAGGATCATGTCGGACGCCTGAATACCTTTCCAGCCGGCAATGGAGGAGCCGTCGAACGGGTGGCCGTGCTCGAAGTGCTCTTCTTCGAAGGCGGACACGGGCAGCCCAACGTGCTGCTCCTTGCCGCGGGTATCGGTAAAACGCAGGTCAACGAAGCGAACTTCGTTTTCCTCGATCATCTTCATGACATTCTCAGGACTCATGGCCACTCCTCGTGATGAGCTGTAGTTAGAAACAATAGCTTGCCGTGTACGGCAATCAGCGGATTCTGATAAAGCAGGGATCATGCCACGGCATGATCACCGACAAATCAGAGGAAGTCGCCCCATGGCGGGGCTCCCAATAACAACTTTTCGCACTCATGAGCACCAAACTGGTGCGCACCAAACTGGCGCGCACGACTATGGTGCAACCGTGCCGTGCACGCGCAAACTGCGCACCTCCGGCCGGCTCGACAGCCCGACACGGATTCGTTCAGCCAGCTGCGCCGGATCAACGGCCGCCGCCAACACATCGAGCGGGAAGAACACCTCGACCTCGACACGACCGCCAAGATAATGCACCAGAACGCGATCCGGTGCAGGCAACTCGCGGCCGAGGATGTCTCGCACACGGCTCTCCAGCGTGGCACGATCCGGCACTTTGGCCATGGGCAGTTCGAGATGATCGAGATCGTCCTCGGCATCCACATGAACCAGCACATCATGAACCTCCGGGTGCCCGTTGCAAACCCGCCGCCGAACCGACTCGGCGATGTGATGCCCCTCGGACACCGTGATGCGCGGATCGACCTGCACGTGCGCATCGCACAACACCCGATGCGCCATACGCCGGGTACGTAATTCGTGCCCATCGATGACCCCCGGCGTCGCACCGATGGTCCGCTCGATATCGGCCACCAACTCCTTCGACACCGCGGTATCGACCAGCTCCCGAACAGCGGCATACGCCAGCGACAGGCCCATGCGCAGAATCATGAAACCGACCAGCGCGGCCGCCAGCGGCTCGATGAAGCGATAGCCGAGCAAGCCGCCGCCGATGCCGATGGCCACCACCAGCGAGGAGGCCGCGTCGGTGCGCGCATGCCAGGCATTGGCCTCCAGCATGCGGGACGACAGACGACGGCTGGCGCGCAGCGTGAAATGGAACAAGCCCTCCTTCGCGGCGAGCGTAAACAGGGCCATCCACAGCGCGATGGGATGCAGCGGCGGCAGAACATCGGCCGACTGGATGCGGGCACCGGCACTCCACAGAAAGCCGGTGCCGACCCCCATGAGCACGATCCCGAGAAACATCGAAACCACCGTTTCGAAGCGCTCGTGGCCGTAGGGATGCTCGTCGTCGGCCGGATCGGCCCCCTTGCGCGCAGCCAGCAACACCAGCCCGTCGGTGAGCAGATCGGAGAAGGTATGCGCGGCATCGACCACCAGGCTGAAAGCATTCCCCATGATGCCGATGATCAGCTGCACGACACTGAGCACGAAATTGGTGGCCATGGCGACCAGCGCGACACGCTGCACCTTGGCCGAGCGTGCGCTGTCGTCGTCAACAGACCGTAGGGATTTGGCTTCGCCAGTCATGACCGAATCGGTATACTTGTGAGTCCGCCATTCTAGCCGGATCGCCCGCATGGGAACATTGACCGACATTCTGTCTTTGGCAAAAAAACGCGCCGAAGACCTCAACCTCCCCTACGAAGGCGCGCTGACGCCCGCCGAGGCCCATCAAGTGTGGCAACTTGCGCCCGGCGCGCGCCTTGTCGATGTGCGCACCCGCGCCGAATGGGATTGGGTCGGCCGCATTCCCGACGCGGCGGAAATCGAGTGGATGAGCTATCCCGGCAACCAGCCCAATCCGCACTTCATGGCCCAGCTCAAGCAACAGGTCGATCCCGAGGCGCTGGTGATGTTCATCTGTCGCAGCGGCGCACGCTCCGGCAACGCCGCCAAACTGGCGACCGAGAACGGCTACGCCGATTGCTACAACGTGCTCGAAGGCTTCGAAGGCGACAAGGACGCCAACGGCCAGCGCAACCGTATCGGCGGGTGGCGCAAAGCCGGGCTGCCCTGGCACCAGGGCTGATACCGGCACGCGAGCATCCTCATGAAGCGCTGGAACCAGCGCGGCATTCGGGCGGTCTGACCATCGCCCACCTGAACACAAGGACATTCCATGGAAGTGGCCCCCATCAGTTTTGACCAGTTCAACGTGCTGCAGGACGCACAGGCGCAGGAGCGCATTCGTGCCGCCCGCGCCAAGCTCGGCGACAAGGCCGTGCTGTTGTGCCATCACTATCAGCGCGCCGACGTGTACCAGCATGCCGACCTCACCGGCGATTCGCTCAAACTGGCCAAGCTCGCGTCCGACACCGACGCCGAGTACATCGTGTTCTGTGGCGTGCACTTCATGGCCGAGGTGGCCGACATTCTGTCCAGCGACAAGCAGATCGCCATCCTGCCCGATCTGGCCGCCGGCTGTTCGATGGCCGACATGGCCAACCTCGCCAAGGTCGAGCGCTGCTGGCGTGAGTTGACCGAAGTACTCGAGACGCCGGATGAGCTCATCACCCCGGTCACCTACATCAACTCGGCCGCCGACCTCAAAGCCTTCTGTGGCGAGCACGGCGGCATCGTGTGCACCTCCACCAACGCGCCGACCATTCTCGACTGGGCCTTCAAGCGCCGCGAAAAGGTGCTGTTCTTCCCCGACCAGCACCTGGGCCGCTGGACCGGTTTCAAGAAAGGCATCCCGCTCGAGGACATGGTGGTGTGGGATCCAGACCTGGAATACGGCGGCCTCACGCCCGAACAGATCAAGAAGGCCAAGATCCTGCTGTGGAAGGGCCACTGCTCGGTGCACCAGATGTTCCAGGAAACCCACATTCGCCGCTGGCGCATGCAGCACCCCGACGGCCTCGTCATCTCGCACCCGGAGAGCAATCTCGAGGTATGCAAGGCCTCCGACTACGTCGGTTCGACCGAGTACATCATCAACACCATCAAGGCCGGCCCGGACAACGCCCGTTGGCTGGTCGGCACCGAGCTGAACCTGGTCAATCGCCTTGCCGAAGAAGAAAAGGCGCGCGGCGTGATCGTCGAATTCATGGCGCCCACGGTGTGCATGTGCTCGACCATGCAGCGCATCGACCCGCAACACCTCGCGTGGACGCTGGAAAATCTGGTCGAGGGCAAGGTCGTCAATCGCATCGCCGTGCCCGCGCACGAGGCCGAGATGGCGAAGGTTGCGCTCGATCGTATGCTGGCCGTCTCTTGAGCCCGCATCGCACCGGCAACACGGCGCCTGCGGGCGCCGTTTTCAATGCGGCGCGCCAACCGAATCGGAATGAACGCCGCGATGCGAGGGTCGATGTACCCAAGCGCGTGTATTCGCGCCACGGCTTCTGTTATATAAATCGGTAGGCAACTCTATCAGCGGCGGCGAGTCCGTTTCATATGAGCCTGCGCATCTGCACCTACAACATCCACAAAGGTTTCTCCCAGTTCAATCGTCGCATGATGATTCATGAACTGCGCGAACGGCTGCGACAACTTGACGTGGATATCGTGTTTCTGCAAGAGGTGCAGGGGCTCCACTTTGGCCATGCCAGTCGGCATGCCGACTGGCCCAACGAGCCGCAGCACCAGTTTCTGGCGCGCGACATCTGGCCCTCCGCGGCGTATGGCGGCAACGCCATCTACGATCACGGCCACCACGGCAACGCCATCCTGAGCCGCTTCCCGATCCTGAGTACACACAATCAGGACGTCTCCGATCACCGCTTCGAGCGCCGCGGCCTGCTGCATTGCGAGATCGAGTTCGCACCGGATTCGCCCCCCATTCACTGCGTTTGTGTTCATCTGGGGCTGTTCGCCGGTAGCCGACGGCGTCAGATGGAGGCGCTGGCGCGGCGCATGGACGCGCTGGCGCCGGGCAATGCGCCGATGATCGTCGCCGGCGATTTCAACGACTGGCGCAACCACGCGCCGCGCGACCTGCTCGCCCATCTGAACTTGACCGAAGTGTTCAGCCCGGGAGGCCGGCCGCCGCGCAGCTACCCGAGCGCCTTCCCGGTCTTTCGCCTCGACCGCATCTATGTGCGCGGGCTGGACGTGGCGCACTGCGCCGTGCATTGCGGCCCGCCATGGTCCCGCATTTCCGACCATGCCGCACTGACCGCTGATCTGCGTCTGCCGGCATGACGCACAGCGAGCTCTGGCCGCATTTCACCGAAGGCAATCGGCTCACCTTGCTGGAGACGGGCGCCGAGTTTTTCCCCGCGCTCGAAGCCGCCATCGACGCTGCGCGCGACGAAATATTCCTCGAAACCTACATCCTCAAGTACGACATCGTGGGACGCCGCATGCTCGCGGCCCTGCGGCGAGCCGCCGGGCGCGGCGTTGCCGTGCGCATGCTGGTGGACGGTTTCGGCAGCCGCGCATTCATCGCCGAACATGGCAAGGCGGTGCGCGAGACGGGCGTGCAATTGCTGGTCTATCGGCAGGAAATCAGTGCCTGGTCACTACGCCGACACCGCCTGCGCCGCCTGCATCGAAAACTTGCCGTCGTCGACGGGGAAGTCGCCTTCGTCGGCGGCATCAATCTGGCCTATGACTTTCCCGACCCGATTCCGGAACACCCCCGCCACGACTACGCCTTGCGCATCGAAGGGCCGCTGTTGCGCGCCATTCACGCCACGGCACGCCATTTGTGGGAGTTGGTCGCCTGGGCCAGCTTCAGGCGCCGCGCCCGGCTGACCCACACGGCACTGCCGCAGGGCATGCCGACCGGCGAGACGAGCGCAGCTTTCGTCATCCGTGACAACCTGCGCCATCGCCACGATATCGAAGACGCTTATCTGGAGGCCATCGGCAAGGCGCGACGACGCATCCTGATCGCCAATGCCTATTTTCTGCCGGGACGTCGTTTTCGGCGAGCACTGATCGAGGCCGCCGAGCGCGGCGTCGAGATCACCATCCTGCTGCAGGGTCAGATCGAATACCGGCTACAGCACTACGCGACGCAAGCACTCTATCCGTCGCTGATGAACCACGGCATCAAGATCGTCGAGTATCAGCGCAGTTATCTGCACGCCAAGGTGGCGATCATCGACAGCCACTGGGCCACCGTGGGCTCCAGCAACATCGACCCGTTCAGCCTGCTGCTGGCGCGCGAGGGCAATGTCATCGTGCGCGATACGCAGTTTGCCGATGAGCTGGGTGCACGCATCGAACGGGCCATGCGCGAAGGCGCGCAACCGTTGTCACGCGATCGCTGGCAGAAGAAAACACCGTTCGCCCGCGCGCTGCGCTGGATGGCTTACGGCTTGGTGCGGCTGGCGGTAGGCATCAGCGGATACGGCAAGGGCCGCGAGGGCTTATGACGCGCGCGGCGGCAGCAGTGGACGCCGGGACGAAATCACCCCGGTATTGACGCCAAACCAACCGAGCCCGCCAAACAGGCGCGCATACTCGATCTTCACGCAGCGATCCATGACCACATCCAGACCCGCCGCCTGCGCACGGGCGGCCGCCTCGGCGTTGATCACCCCCAGCTGCATCCACAGGCAACGCGCGCCGATGGCAATGGCCTCCTCGGCGAGGGGCAGCATCTCGTCGGCGCGACGAAAGCAGTCGACCATGTCCACCGGTTCGGGAATGTCACTCAGGCTCGGATAGCAGGTTTGGCCAAGCACCGACGCGTAGGCCGGATTGACCGGGATCACCCGATAGCCACGTTCGAGCATGTAGCGCGCCGCAAAATTGCTCGGTCGATGCCACTTGGCCGACAAACCCACCACCGCAATGGTGCGCGTGTTCACCAGCACACGCCGCAATCCGTCCGCATCATCGATCATAGTCACGCCTCGAATGCACCTGTTTGTTCCGTGGCACGGCGGCAATGGACCAATGCGCATGCGCCCATGCCCACACCTCGGCCAGCGCCGCACCCTGCAAGGACGCGGGCGGCGCCTGTCCCAAACAGCTTAATGCATCGACAATGAGTTGCGTGGGCGAAAACCCGTCGACGGCGCGCGCCAAACTCTGTTTCGAGAGCTTTTGCCCCATGGCATCGACCACCACTGGCAGATGTGCGTAGCGAGGCGTGGGCAGGCCGAGCGCCTGCTGCAAGACAATCTGTCGCGGCGTGGAGCACATCAGATCGATGCCGCGCACCACGTCGGTCACACCCGCATCGGCGTCGTCGAGCACCGTCGCCAGTTGGTAGGCAAATAGTCCGTCCGCGCGCTTGAGGATGAAATCACCCACCTCGCCGGCCACATCCTCGCTGACAGTGCCCTGGATACGATCGTCGAACACCGTGACGCCCGCCGGCACCCGAAAACGCCAGGCGCGCGGCGCCGCCCCATCGGGCAAACCGTCACGGCACGTCCCCGGGTAGCGCGCCGAGCCATCGGCGGCGCGCGGCGCTTCGGCCAGCATCTTTCGCGTACAGGCGCATCCATACACACGCCCCGCCGACTGCAGGCGCGCGAGCGCAGCCTCATAGGCCTCGGTTCTGTCTTGCTGCCACACCGGCGCCTCATCCCATTCGAAACCGAGCCGCTCAAGGGTGCGCAAGATACCCGCCCCCACGCCCGGCACCGCGCGCGGCGCGTCCACATCGTCGATGCGCACCAACCACCGACCGCCCGCACATCGGGCATCGAGATAGCTGCCCACGGCGGCGAGCACCGAGCCAAAATGCAGCGGGCCGCTGGGCGTGGGTGCGAAACGCCCGACCGGCACCGATGGTAATTCGTGCTTCATGTCACATCGTCAAATGAAGTTTCCGGGCAGCGCGTCGCACAACCGACCTTTCGTCAGCTTGCGCACGCCCTATGACCTTTGTCCAATTCCCAATCACCTCACCCGAGGCGATACTGGCCAGACACTTCTGATCTTAACCTGCCCTGCTTTGCCTCCATGGATCGACTGACGACCCGACGCGAAAACGGCACCTTCAACAACAGCCGCATCGCACTACGCACACACGCAGAAAGCCTGATTCTGCTGGCGATGAACCTGCGTACCGGCATCGTCGCGGGCCTGGCGGGCGCGCTGGCGGCCATGGCCTGGCTGATGCCGTACATGTCGGGGACCGTGCTCCTGGGCTGGGCCGGCGCCATCGCAGCCGGCATGCTCGCCTCGATCTACCTCGTGCGCGTCAGCGCACGCTGGGCACACGACGCCCGCGCGATCACCCGTCTCGAAGGCTGCTTTGCGGCAAACGCGTTCTACCACGGCGCATTGTGGGGCGTGCTGCCCCTGCTTGGCGGCTTCTCGTCCAGCAGTACGGCACAAGTGATCATCATCATGGTGCTGGGGGTCTGCGCGCTGGGCGGTACGGGCGTGCTGGCGCCGAGCCGCCCCGCCTTCTTCGCATTCATCGTCCCGGCACTTGGCCCCGTCATCGCGGTGCTGGCCGCCACCCCACCTGCGGCCATGCCCCATGCGGCCATCGCTGCCGGCGTTTTTGCCGTCATGCTCGGCGTGTTGCACGAGTTGTTTCATCACACGCTCAAAACCACCCTCGCACAACGCCTCACCAGTGACACGCTGGCCGAAGAGCAGCGAATCATTCTCGAGAGCACTGCCGAAGCCATCATGCTCACGCGAGGCGACCGGCTGCTCAAATGCAATCAGCGCTTCGCCGAGTTGGTGGGCGAGCCGACCGAACAAGTCATCGGCCGCCCCTTGTGGCAATGGCTGGCCGACCCGAACGAATGGCGTCGCCATGCACAGCGCGCCCGCACCGTGATGGCGGGCGGCCTCACCTTCCGCACCAAAGTGCAGATCCGTCGCGCAAACGGCGAACTGCTGTGGGTGGAATTCAACGCCGATCCGGTCGACGCCGCGCACCTCGAGAAAGGCATTGTCTGGATTGGTCAGGATCTGACCTCGCGCATGCGCTCCGAAGCGACGTTGCACGCCTCGGAAGAACGCTATCGCCGCCTCATCACCCTGACCTCCGACTGGTACTGGGAGTGGGACACGAGCCTGCGCTTTACCCACCTGAGCGGCCCGGGGCTCGGTCGGGCCGCGTTGTCATCCGCGCTCTATGGCCATGCGCTCGGCGCGCTGGCGCAGATCGGCGGCGTCAGCACCGAGGCCTGGTCCGGCCTGCAGCGCCAGATCGATCGGCGCGAACCGTTTCGCGACTTCATCTGGCAAATGCACGCGGCTGACGAGGAGGCGCGCTGGTTCTCCATGAGCGGCAACCCGACCTTCGACACCGACGGCAAATTCGCCGGCTACCACGGCATCGGTTCCGAAGTCACGGAACAGATGAAAGGCACCGAGCGCTTCCGCCAACTGGCTTACCACGACACCCTCACCGGTCTGCCCAATCGACGACTGCTCGACGATCGGCTTCATCTGGCCATTGCGCAAGCGGCGCGTCGGAAACAGCGCCTCGCGGTCATGGTGGTGGATCTGGACAACTTCAAGATCATCAACGACAGCGCAGGCCACGCTGTTGGCGATCTGGTGCTGGTCTCGGTGGCGCGCCGTCTGCAAGCGGCAATTCGTGCCAGCGATACGGTGGCCCGCCTCGGGGGCGATGAATTCGTCGTCATCCTGCCGGACATCGAGACCGAATCAGCCAGCCTGGTCGCCGAGAAGATCACCTCGTCGCTCGCGGCCCCGGTCGACGCCGGTGGACGCCACTACATGCTCGGCGGCAGTGTCGGGTTGGCCCTCTACCCGGAAGACGGCACGACGGCGCGCGCGCTGCTCGCCAAGGCGGACGCCGCCATGTATCAAGCCAAACGCCAAGGCGGCGGCCGCCATGTTGCCCACGGCGAGTCGCCCTTGCCGCTGTCGGCAATCGGTGCCGGGGCGTCCTCTCGCGCCGACGCCGTCAGCTGAGCCTCACCGCGAGGCAGCTGCCCCGCACGCCCCGCCGAACCGTCAGACGTTGAACAGGAAGTGCATGACGTCGCCGTCCTGCACCACGTAGTCCTTGCCCTCGACCCGCATCTTGCCGGCCTCCTTGGCGCCGCTTTCGCCCTTGCAGGCAATGAAGTCGTCGTAGGAGATGGTCTGCGAACGGATGAAGCCGCGCTCGAAATCGGTATGGATGACACCGGCGGCCTGCGGGGCGGTCGCGCCGACAGGCACCGTCCATGCGCGCACTTCCTTCACCCCGGCCGTAAAGTAGGTCTGCAGGCCCAGCAGTTTGTAACCGGCGCGAATCAGGCGATTCAGCCCCGGCTCTTCAAGCCCCAGATCCTCCAGGAACGCCTGCTTGTCGTCGTCGTCCAGATCGGCCAATTCAGCCTCGATCTTGGCGCACACCGCCACGACCGGCGCGCCTTCGAGTGCGGCGTGCTCGCGAAGACGGTCCAGATGCGGGTTGTTGTCGAAACCGTCTTCGAGCACATTGGCGACGTACATCGCCGGCTTGATCGTCAGCAGGCAGAGCGGCTGAAGGATCTTCTTGTCGTCGTCAGACAGATCAAACGTACGTGCCGGGCGACCTTCATTCAGGTGGGGCAGCAAACGCTCAAGCACTTCGACCAGCTTTTTCGCGTCCTTGTCTCCGCCCGAACGGGCCTTTTTGCCCTCGCGGTTGAGGGTGCGTTCGACCACCGCCAGATCGGCCAAGGCGAGCTCGGTCACGATGGTTTCGATATCAGCGATCGGATCAACGTGGCCATTGACGTGTACGACATTGGGATCGTCAAAGCAGCGCACCACGTTCACGATCGCATCGGTTTCGCGGATATTGGCCAGGAACTGGTTGCCCAGCCCCTCACCCTTGGAGGCACCGGCCACCAGGCCGGCGATGTCGACGAATTCGACGATGGCCGGCTGCACGCGCTCCGGATTGACGATTGCGGACAAGGCCGCAATCCGCTCGTCCGGCACTTCAACGATCCCGACGTTGGGCTCGATCGTGCAAAAGGGGTAGTTGGCCGCCTCGATGCCCGACTTGGTCAGCGCGTTGAACAGCGTCGACTTGCCGACGTTGGGCAGGCCCACAATGCCGCATTTCAGGCTCATTTTGCTTCCTTGCTGCGCGCCACGCGCGCGTTGATTTTCTGAGTGGCCGCGTCAAACGCACCCCGCTCGATATCGGGCCACGCGGCCAGTATTCGGTCGATGGTCTCGTCGATCAGCGCCTGCTCATCGCGACTGGGCCGTTTGAGCACGAAACCGACCACCGCATTGCGATCCCCCGGGTGACCGATGCCGATGCGCAGGCGCCAGTAGTCGTGTGTGCCGCAGTGAGCCGAAATATCCTTCAGTCCATTGTGACCACCAAGCCCGCCACCGAATTTGAGGCGCGCCTGCCCGGGGGGAAGGTCCAGTTCATCATGCACCACGAGAATCTCTTCCGGCGCGATGCGGTAGAAACGGGCCAAAGCCCCCACCGACTGGCCGGAGCGATTCATGAAGGTCTCGGGCATCAGCAGCCAAGCGCCCCGGGCACTTTTCGCCACAAGCCCATGAAACCGGCTCTCGGGGCGAAACACCACCCGATCGCGCGCGGCCAGGCGCTCACAAAACCAAAACCCGGCATTGTGCCGGGTTTCGGAATAGTCGGCCCCGGGGTTCCCGAGGCCGACAATCAGTTTGGGCGCCGGTCGCGACGTTGTTGACATGCGACTGGACTCCAGCGTCGTCCGAATTATGCTTCGGCTTCGCCTGCGCCTTCCTCGCCGCCTTCAGCTTCTTCCTCAGCGGCAACACCACCACGCGGCGCGGCACACGTCACGATGACCGGATCGTCCTCGCCATGCAACACAAGTTCAACGCCCTTCGGCAGAACAATCTGGGAGACGTGGATGGACTGGCCGGTTTCGATGTCCTTGAGGTCGACTTCGAGGTACTCCGGCAGATCCTTCGGCAAGCAGGCGACGTCCACTTCGTTCATCACGTGGGTGATGAGACCACCCTGCAGCTTGACGCCCGGCGCATCCTCGTCGTTCACGAAGTGCAGCGGCACCTTCAAGTGCAGTTTTTCGCCGGCCTTCACGCGCTGGAAGTCCAGGTGCAGCACTTGCTGCCGGAACGGATGCCACTGGGTATCACGCAACACCACGGACTCGCTCTTGCCATCGACAACCACCGACAGCACGGAAGCGTGAAAGGCCTCCTTGCGCAGCAGGTGGTAGATCTCGTTGTGGTCCAGGGTCACTTGTTGTGCGTCTTTCTCCGCACCATAGATGATGGCCGGGACACGACCGGTGCGACGCAGGCGGCGGCTCGCACCCGTACCTTTGGCATCGCGCTTTTCAGCATTGAATTCAAGACTCATGACAACTCCAATATTCGAGTCCGACCGCGACCAGCCAGACTCATCACAAATGCCGGCCCCGGATGGGCGCCGGCCCAAAAATCATTCCATGAACAGCGTGCTGACCGACTCTTCGTTGCTGATACGCAAGATGGTATCGGCCAGCAGCGAGGCCACCGACACCTGACGGATACGGCCACCGGCGCGCGCTTCGTCACTGAGCGGAATCGTGTCGGTGACAACAAGTTCATCGAGCGCCGAATCGTTGATGCGCGCCACGGCAGCACCGGACAACACGGCATGCGTGCAATACGACAGAACGCGCTTGGCACCGTTCTCCTTGAGCGCCTCGGCCGCCTTGCACAAGGTGCCGGCTGTATCGACGATGTCGTCCATGATCACGCAGGTGCGGTCCTTGACCTCACCGATGATGTTCATCACTTCCGACACGTTCGCCTTCGGACGGCGCTTGTCGATGATGGCCAGATCGCACTCGAGGCGCTTGGCGAAAGCACGGGCACGCACCACCCCGCCAACGTCGGGGGAGACCACCATCAAATCGCTGTGCTTTTGCTTGTCGAGATCGTTCAGCAGCACCGGCGCGGCATAGACGTTGTCGACCGCGATATCGAAGAAACCCTGAATCTGGTCCGCGTGCAGGTCCATGGTCAGCAAGCGCTGCACACCGACTGCCTGCAACATGTTGGCCACTACCTTGGCGGTAATGGGCACCCGGGCCGATCGCGGACGACGGTCCTGGCGGGCATAGCCAAAATAGGGAATGGCCGCCGTGATGCGGCCCGCGGACGCACGCTTGAGCGCATCGACCAGAATCACCAGTTCCATGATGTTTTCGTTGGTCGGCACGCACGTGGGCTGAAGTACGAAGACGTCCTTGCCGCGGACGTTTTCGAGCAGCTCGACGTTGACTTCTCCATCGGAGAAACGGCCAACCGTTGCGGCACCAAGGGAGATGCCCAGACGCTTGACGACGTCTGCGGCCAGTTTCGGGTTGGCGTTTCCGGTAAACACCATCAGGCTGCCATGAGCCATGTCGCTTCTCCGATGCCGATCAAGTCACGGTCGCAAAAACAGATCGGGCAGGCATGATGCCTGCCCGACTCTCTACTGGCTGGGGAGGAAGGATTCGAACCCTCGAATGCCGGAATCAAAATCCGGTGCCTTAACCGACTTGGCGACTCCCCAAAAAATCGTTCGCTACGCCGACCCCGCCCAAGCGTGCAACGGATGCACTTCGAGGCTCCTGACCGCCCATGCCTGCCACTTTTCGGGGCATTGCCGGGCAATGTCTTTTGCCTTCCGCTCGCTTTCGACTTCCGAAAAAATACAGGCTCCAGAGCCTGTCATTCGCGCCGGTGCGTAAGCATCCAGCCAGTCGATCGCATCGCTGATTTGCGGGTATCGCGCCCGCGCCACACGCTCCAGATCGTTTCGTGTCGCGCTCATTGCGAAGTCCGCTATTTTGATGGGTTTGGAATTCCTCGTCAACTCTTTTGCGCCAAAGATGTCACGTGTCGGCACCGAGACCCCCGGGGCCACCACGACGTACCAACTCGCGGGCATTGTCATTGGCGTAAACCGCTCGCCCACGCCCTCCGCAAAAGCCGTTTCGCCGAACACGAAAAAAGGCACGTCCGCACCAAGGGGCAGCGCCAACGTCTGCAGATCGTCACGCGACGCGCCAATCCCCCATAGCTGATTGAGGGCCAGCAGCGTGGTCGCCGCATCGGAGCTTCCGCCCCCTAGCCCACCGCCCATCGGCAGCACCTTGTCGATCGAGATGTCGACGCCGAACGGCACCCCGGCCCACGACTGCAGTGCCTGCGCGGCACGCACCACCAGATCCGTTTCCGCCGGGACATCGGCAACATCGGTGAGTCGCCGGATACGGCCATCGTCGCGACGGGCGAAGCTCAATCGATCGCCCCAGTCGAGCATTCGAAACGCCGTTTGCAGTAGATGGTAGCCATCCGGGCGACGCCCGACGACATGCAAGAACAAGTTGATTTTGGCCGGCGCGAGGCAGTCGACGAGCGATTGCATCACTGCCAGGTGTCGATCACGAGCTTGAGGCGCGCCTCGCCCCGCGACACCTCGATGCTGCGCGGACGCGCATCAGGCGCCGGCGACGCATAGGCCAGATAGCGCACCTGCCAGCCGTCGTCGACAATCCGCGCGGGGCGGCCGATATTGTCGAACTCGCGGACATCCTCACTGGCGGCAACACCCGCCTGCACCCAGCGCGGCAGCGCATCCACAGGCACCGCCATGCCCAGCATGCGCGCCAGCAGGGACGCGATGGGCTCGGCAATTTCGCTCCCGTTGGCTGTCACCAGTGTCGCGACGTGGCCATTGCGGTTCAGACGTGCCACCACCTGACCCAAGGGCGAGAAGAAATCCCACTGATCGCGCTCGGGCGCATGCTGCCAGGTGAATTTGCCGTGCAAGGCTTGCTCGCCATTCTGGGCTGCCAGCCGGCCACCTACCTGAAAATGCGAGTGCACCGACCGAAACACCAAGGGAACAGACGGCGGCGGAGGCGTGGTCGCGCAGGCGGTCAGCAGCGCCGCCGCGCACAAGATCACGACCCGCCGCATCACTGCTGACCGTAGCGACGCATCACGGCAGCCAGACTGCCGTTATCCGGGTGCGCCTTGGCGGCCGCACGCCAGGTTTCTCGCGCGCTGTCCTGATCCCCCATCTCCCACAAGACTTCGCCCAGATGGGCCGCAATCTCGGGGTCGGGGCGCAAGTGGTAGGCCTTTTCCAGAATGCTTCGCGCCGACTGGAAATCCCCGCGCCGATATCGCACCCAGCCAAGACTGTCCATGATGAAAGGATCCTGCGGTCGAAGGTCGACCGCCTTGCGGATGAGTCGCTCGGCTTCGTCCAGACGTTCGCCGCGATCCGCGAGCGAATAACCCAGCGCGTTGTAGGCGTGCGCGTAGTCGGGATTGAGCGCAATGATCTTCCGCAGCCGCCCTTCCATCGCTTCGAGCCGATTGAGCTTTTCGGCCAGCATGGCGGACTCATACAGCAGATCCGGATCGTCGGGGACCAGTTTCAAGCCTTCGTCCACCACGATCATGGCCGCCTCCGGATGACCCGAATCGCGAAGCAGTTGCGCTTCGACCAGCCGATAGCCCGCCCGGCTCTTGTCGTCGTCGCCCAGTGCCCGCAAACGGGCGCGTGCGCCGGGCAGATCGCCCGCGCGTGCGAGCAACTGCGCAACACGCAATTGCGCGCGCTCGTGCCGAGGCGAATGCTGGACCGCATCGTAGTGCCCGATGGCGGCCTTGGTGTCACCGCGCGCTTCGGCAACCTGCCCCAGTCCGGTTTCCAGTGCATCGGTATCGGCGTAGCCGGCCTTGCTCAGGATGTCGAAATGCCCTTCGGCGACGTCGACATCCCCCATCTCCAGCGCAATGATTGCCGTCGCGTAGCGCGAGGACTGATCGTCCGGCTCCGCCTTGATCACGGTTTCGAAGGCAGCGCGCGCTTCGGCGTAGCGCTTCGCGCCCAACAACGCACGACCATAGCCGCGACGCACATCGACGTCGTCCGGATAGGCTTCAAGGAAGGTGGCGAGCGTGCCGACCGCTTCGTCGGGTTGCTCCGTCTGCTGAATCTGCGCCTTGAGCAACACCGCCTGAGACCAGTCCGGGCGGCGTGCGAGCGCCTCGTTCAACGACGCAAGACTTGCGACCAGATCGCGCGCACCGGATGCCGCGTGCGCACGCGCAAAATGTGCCTCGGCCATGTCCAGATAGGGTTCGGTGACGCGATCGACGATCTTGCGCACCTTCGTCTTGTCCTTGACGGGCGCAAGCACACGATTGAGTCCGAGCAAGGCGCCGGGCAAGCGGTCGCCCGACTTGGCCAGCGATTCGGCCAGCCGCATCTCGATTTTCTCGACAGGCATGTCCAACCCGGCGATCGATCCGGCCAGCACGCGCTGCGCGTCTTCCGAGGACGGATCAGCATCAGCCCAGATACGCGCGGTGGTCTGCGCCATGTCCATGCGCCGTGCGTAAAGGGCAATCTCGGTAGCTCGCCGGGCAATGCGCGCGTCCTTGGTGGTACGCGCCAGTCGCTCATACAGCGGCAGCGTGTAGTCCAGTCGCCCCCGAGCAAGGGCGATCTCGGCCAACAGCATCTCGTAGACGATTTGCGGCGTGAGCTCCTGGCCAGGATGGCGTAGCGCCTCTGCATCGGCCGCCGAATCCGCCGAAGACGCCATCGGCGCGACGACTCCCATCGCAACCGCCAGCAATACGGCGACGACTCGCCTGAGTTTGGGAACAAAAACCATGATTCCGATCCATTGGGATACAACCTGCGTTGCATCGATTTTGCGACGATGCCAGTCCTTACCGGCCCCGCCACCATCCTGTCTGAGCAGTTGGATCGCGTTTTGCCGGATCGGTTCGCTGCATGTTAGGGAGTTTGCCTAGCCCGGGCAAGCAAGCAGCCGCCGTACAATAACCGCTTTGCGCCACACGACCGCATTTCATGCCCGAGTTGCCCGAAGTCGAGACCACCGCCCGCGGCATTGGCCCGCACCTGACCGGCCAGCGCGTATCGGCCGTGCACGTGCGCCAGCGCCAACTTCGTCAGCCGGTGCCCGAGCATCTGTCCGACGTCTTGTGCGGTCTCGAACTGGCCACCGTCACGCGGCGCGCAAAATATCTCCTGCTCGACTTTGGCGCCGGCCAGTTGCTCGTCCATCTCGGCATGTCGGGCAGCCTGCGTATCGTGCCCGCCGGCACCGCACCGAGCACACACGACCATGTCGACATCGACTTTGGCGAACGCGTGCTGCGCTACCGCGACCCGCGCCGTTTCGGCCTGATGCTCTGGCTTGCCGCCGGCAGCCCACCGCCCGCGCTGCTCACCCGGCTCGGCATCGAGCCGCTGTCTGCCGAGTTCGACGGCCGCTGGCTGCATCGGGCGACGCGCAATATTCACCGCCCCATCAAGAGCTTCATCATGGACAGCCACCGCATCGTCGGCGTCGGCAACATCTATGCGTCCGAAAGCCTGTTTCGCGCCGGCATTCATCCGCTGGCCGACACCGGACGACTCAGCCGCACCCGCTGCGAGCGACTCGCCGAGGCCATTCGCGCCACCTTGACTGATGCCATCGCCGCCGGTGGCAGCAGCCTGCGCGACTTCGTCGGCAGCGACGGCCAGCCGGGCTACTTTCAGCAGCAGTACTTCGTCTATTCGCGCGATGGCGAGCCGTGCCGGCACTGCGAACACCCGATCGTCAAACAGGTCATCGCACAGCGCTCAAGCTTCTACTGTACGCACTGCCAACGGCGGTGAGCCCGCTTGCGGAATACCTTGAACACCTGGCAAAACCACGCTGTGCCTCGCGCGGCGACGCCAACACGACCGTTCGTCGTCCCGAGTCGGCCTCCCGGTCGGCAATATGCCGCGGTGCTTGGAGTATCAATAGCTCGGCGCTATGCTGGGAGCTTGGGATAAGAACGTGCCCGGCCTTATTACGCCGGCGAGGACATCATGGGACTGATCGATCAATTCTCGGAATATAGTCGCTGGCGTGCGGAGGCTACCCGCAAGGTAGGTCTGCTGCGCAACTGGCTCAACCAAAACGAGATCGGCGACGCACAAGGCGATCTACGCCTGCAATACGTGCTCGACCGGCTGCAGGAAGACAAGCTCACCGTGGCGTTCGTTGCCGAGTTCTCGCGCGGCAAGTCCGAACTGATCAATGCGCTGTTCTTCTCCGACTACGGCAATCGTGTGCTGCCCTCGAGCGCAGGGCGCACGACCATGTGCCCGACCGAGTTGCAGTGGACGCCGGGCGACACCCCGCAGATTCGCCTGCTGCCCATCGAAACCCGTCGCGATTACCCCACGGTCAGCGAACTCAAACGCCATCTGGACATCTGGTCGAGCCACGAGCTGGACATCGGCTCCACGACCGCGCTCCAGCAAGCGATGGCGCGTGTTGGCGAGACCAAGACGGTCAGCAAGGACGAGGCCGAGTCCCTCGGCTTCCTCATCGACGCAGAGGGCAAGAACGGACTGCAGCCCGACGAAGCCGGCGAGGTCGTCGTGCCCTGCTGGCGCCACGCCATCATCAACTACCAGCACCCCTTGCTCGAACAAGGGCTGGTGGTTCTCGACACCCCGGGCCTGAACGCGATCGGCGCCGAACCCGAGCTGACCCTCTCCCTGCTGCCCAACGCCCACGCCATCCTCTTCATTCTGGCGGCCGATACCGGCGTCACGCAAAGCGACATGGCCGTGTGGCGCGACTACGTCAACGCCGGCCAGCGCGAAGAGGGCAGGCTGGTCGTGCTCAACAAGATCGATAGCCTGTGGGACGGCCTGCGCGACGAAACACGCATTCACGACGAAATCGACCGGCAAGTCGCGTCGGTCTCGCACGACCTGAAACTCGATAGCAGCCACATCTTCCCGATCTCTGCACAGAAAGCGCTGTTGGCGCGCATCCAGAACGACCAGGCATTGCTCGAGCGCAGCCAACTCGTCGAACTGGAATCGGCACTGACGGGCGAACTTTTGCCTGCCAAGCAGAAGATCGTGAGCACCTCGACGCTTGCCGAAACCGACGATCTGGCACTTCACGCCGACGAACTGCTCGCCTCCCGCCAGCGCGGCGTGCGCGAGCAGCTCAAGGAACTGACCGACCTGCGCGGCAAGAACCAGAACGTCATCGAATACATGATGCGCAAGGTACGCGCCGAGAAAGCAGAATTCGAAGCCGGCCTCAAGAAGTATTACGCCGTGCGCAGCGTCTTCTCGAATCTGACCAACAACCTGCTCTCTCATCTGGGGCTCGATGCCCTGCGCGATGAGACACGCCGCACACGCGAGGCGATGCTCGAATCGACGTTCTCGCGCGGTCTGCGCCAGGCGATGACAAATTTCTTCGATCACCTGCGCGGCAATCTGCACAAGTCATCCGAGGAAGTCGGCGAGATTTCCGGCATGCTCGGCGCCATGTACAAGCGCTTCTCCGTGGAGCATGGCCTCAAGCTCACGCCGCCGGCCGGGTTTTCCACCCTGCGCTACGAGCAGGAAATCAACAAGCTGGAAAAAGCCTTCAATCAGCAGCTCAACACCACGCTCTCGCTGGTCACCACCGAAAAGCACACGCTGACACAAAAGTTCTTCGAGACCGTCGCCGTCCAGGCGCGCCGGACTTTCGAAGTGGCCAACCGCGATGTCGAACACTGGCTGCGTGCTGTCATGTCGCCGCTCGAAACGCAGGTGCGGGAGTACCAACTGCAGCTCAAGCGGCGCCTTGAAAGCGTCAAGCGCATCCACCAGGCAACCGACACGCTGGAAGACCGGATCGTCGAACTACAACAGCAAGACGATGCGCTGAACCGGCTTCGCGAAGAGCTCGCCGACCTCGCGCAGGATATTCGTGCCTCGCTGGGTGATACCGAAGAGGGCGCGACGCAAGACGGCGGAGACATCCTCGCCGCCTGAACGTAAGTGCAAGACACAAAAAAGCGAGGCCAGGCGCCTCGCTTTTTTGTGTCGTCGCCTCGCCGCGATCAGCCCTGCGTCAGCTTGACGAACTTCTCCATCAATTGATCCTGCGTTTCCACGCGGTCCGGATCGTGCGGAATACAGTCGACCGGACAGACCTGCTGGCACTGCGGCTCATCGAAGTGCCCCACGCATTCGGTGCACTTGTTGGGGTCGATCTCGTAGATCTCATCCCCTTGGTAAATCGCGTTGTTGGGGCATTCCGGCTCGCACACATCACAGTTGATGCACTCGTCGGTAATCATCAGGGCCATGGCTCAATCCTCTCCTTGTTTCATTCGACTCAATTTCAACCGCAGGCGTTCTTTCACTGACGGCTGAACAAACTGTCCGATATCTCCGCCAAAACGCGCGATCTCTCGCACCATGGTGGCGGAAATGAACATGTACTCTTCGGCCGGCGTCAAAAACACGGTTTCGACGTCCGGAAACATCTTGCGGTTCATGCCGGCCATCTGGAATTCGTACTCGAAATCCGAGACCGCGCGCAAACCCCGCAGTATCACGCGCGCCCCTTGGCTACGCACAAAGTCCATCAGCAGCCCGCTGAAACCCAGCACCTCGACGTTGCCGTAGCTTGCCGTCACTTCCCGGGCAATCTCGACACGCTCTTCCAGATCGAAGATCGGCCCCTTGCCGGCACTCGCCGCCACCGCCACGATCACGCGTGGAAACAGCAGTGCAGCGCGTCGCACCAGATCCTCATGACCACGGGTCATCGGATCGAAGGTGCCTGGGTACATCACCGTGCCGTTCATCATGCTTGCCGCCTCTCCATCAACTGGTAGCACACCTGGCCGGCACGCCCCGACTTGACCGCAACGAAGTCGCCGAGCGACTGCAATGGCACTTCCGCCTCGACATAGAGCCGCCCATCGGGCATCAGCAGCGTACCGAGCCATGGCTCGATACGCGCAAGCCAGCCTTGGTGATACGGCGGATCAAGCATCACCAGATCATAGGCTTGCGACGCGGCCGCGGCGAATTTTAGCGCATCGCCGCGTATCAACTCCACTCGATCTGCGCCAAGTGCTTGAGCATGCTGCTTTAACAGCGCAAACGCACGCGGGTTGCACTCTACCATGGCGACGTTCGCCGCCCCACGAGAGGCCGCCTCGAACCCCAGTGCGCCGGAGCCCGCAAACAGGTCCAGACAGCGCCATCCAGCGAGATCCTGCCCCAGCCAGTTGAAGAGGGTTTCCCGCACCCGGTCGGGCGTCGGTCGCAAACCACTGGCACTGGCGACATTCAGCAGACGCGATCGCCACGCCCCACCCGTGATGCGCACACGACTCAAGGCGTCTTCCCGCTCGCCAGGGCCGCATCACCACTGCCACCGACCACAACGGTCACCAGATGACCGGGCAACACGCGACGGCGGAAAGCATCGCGCACCTGTTCGACCGTCAGCGCCGAGACGGCGCGCGGATAAATCTCCAACCAGTCGGACGGCAGACCATAAAAACCGATCACCGCCACATAGCCCAGCAGCTTGGCATTCGAATCGAGGCGCAGACCAAAACCATTGACGATATTCGCCTTGGCCGCCGCCAGCTCTTCCTCGGTCGGGCCATTGGCGATGAACTCGGCGAGGGTGTCACGCGCCACGGCAATGGCCTCGTCGGCCTGCTGGCCGCGTGTTTGCAATCCGATGCGGAACGGGCCGGCAACTTGTTGCGGCGCGAAGTAGCTATACACGCTGTAGGCAAAGCCGCGCTTCTCGCGCACTTCCTTCATCAGCCGCGAGACGAAGCCGCCGCCGCCCAGCACATAGTTGCCGGCGACCAGCGCATAGTAGTCAGGATCCACACGACTCAAGCCCGGCATGCCGATGGCCACATGCGCCTGCGCCGACGGGTTGGCGATGCGCACCGTGCGCGCCTCGGGCACCGATGGCGAAGTGAGCGGCGGCGGCGGGGTGCCGACCGGCAGTTTGTCGGTCAGTTGCCGTGCGATCCGGTCCGCCTGTTCACGAGTCAAATCGCCAACGATGCTCACATGCGCCGCCGATGCGACGTAGTAGCGCTGATGGAAACGGACGAGGTCGTCGCGCGCAATGCCCTTGAGAGAATCGACACTCGCCGCCGCCCCGTAGGGGTGCGAACCGTACAGCGCGGCCATGAAATTGCGTTCGACCAGATAGCCCGGCTGCGTCTCCGACTCACGCAGGCCGGTAATCGCACGGGCGCGTTCGCGCTCGAGCACGGCCGTGGGAAACGCGGGGGTACGAATGACCGTATCGAGCAGCGCCACCGCCGCCTCACGCTCTTTGTCACTCGACAGTGTGCGCACCGAGACCGAGGCACGATCCATCCCGGCGCTGCTGCCGAACTGGGCGCCGATGTCGGCAAAACGATCGGCCAGGGCGTTTTCGTCGAGTTCCGCCGTACCGGCGTCGAGCATCCCCGCCACCATGCCGGCGAGTCCCGCCTTGGCGGCCGGCGCGTAGGCGCTACCGGCCGGGAAATCGACCTGAATATCGACCATCGGCAAGGCGTGCGTTTCGACGAACGCAACATGCGCCCCCGAGGGCAAGCGCCATTGCGCGATGTTCACCGCAGCACACGCCGGCGCGGCGGCGAAGCTCAACAACACACACAGGGCGGGCACAAACGATTTGAAGCGATTGACGAACATGCAGGGCGCTCTCAGTTATGACGGGTAGGCGTGGCAGCAGGCTTCGGTCGCGCCTGCGACATGGGCAACGGATCGAGCACGGCGACCGTCAGTTGCGCATCGGAAAAGTAGCGGTTGGCCACCGCCTTGACTTCCTCGGCCGTCACATTGCGGATGCCGTCGAGCATGGCCGCTTCGTCTTTCCACGACAGGCCGATCACCTCCAGCTGGCCGATCTCCATGGCCTGCCCCATGAGCGAATCGCGCTTGTACACCCGGCTGGCGACCGCCTGCGTTTTCACGCGGGCCAACTCGTCCGGGGCGATGCCGTCGGTCTGGATCTTCGCCAGCTCGGCACGCAGCGCCGCCTCGACATCGGCCACGGTCTTGCCCGCTGCCGGCGCACCGTCCAGGTAGAACAAGGAGGGACCACGGCCGACCCCGTCGTAGCCGGCCCCCGCCGACACCGCCACCCGCGCGTCGCGCACCACGTGGCGCGACAGCCGCGCGCCGTTGTAGCCATCGAGCACCGCCGCGAGCACCTGCAAGGCATACACATCGCGATCGTCCGCCGGATTGCGCAAGGTGGGCGTTGCCCAGGCCATGGCGACATACGGCAACTCGGCCGGCGCGCGCACGGTCACACGGCGCTCGCCACGTCGCGGCGGCTCTTCGATGCGCGGGCGAACCGGCAGGGGCTCACCGGCCGCCACTTTTCCGTAGGTCTTTTTCGCCTCATCGAACACGGCCTGATGGTCGACATCGCCCACCACCACCACAGTGGCGTTCTGCGGTTCGTACCAATGACGGTACCAACGCCGGGCATCTTCCGCCGTCATGTTGTCCAGATCGGCCATCCAGCCGATGACCGGCCGCCGGTAGGGGTCGGCATGAAACGCCGTCGCCATGAGCTCCTCGAACACCAGCGATCGCGGCTTGTCGTCGGTACGCATGCGCCGCTCTTCCTTGACGACCTCGAGCTCGGTGGCGAAATCCTCGTCGGTGAGCTTGAGCCCATGCATGCGATCCGCCTCCAGCCCCATCATGCGTGGCAACTGGTCGGCCGGCACTTGCTGGAAGTAAGCGGTGTAGTCATAGCTGGTAAAGGCGTTGTCACGCCCACCCACGCCGGCAACGATCTTGTTGAATTCGCCCGGGCCGACCTTCTCGGTGCCCTTGAACATCATGTGCTCGAGCATGTGGGCGACGCCCGAACTGCCATCGACCTCGTCCATCGCGCCCGCCTTGTACCAGACCATGTGCACCACCGAGGGCGCGCGCCGGTCTTCCTTGACGACTATCCGCATACCGTTGTCGAGCGTCGTCTCGAACGGGTTGGCGAGCGCCGATGTCGTTACCATCAGGCCGACGATCGAAACCGCCCACAAACGAAGCAAGCCCCCGCGGGAACCCATCGATCGACGATATTGAAGCGATTGCAATCTCATGCACACATCCTGCATCTGATAAAATTTGCGCTTCGTCCGGTGTTCGGACGGCGAGCCATGGTATCCGCTCGCCGCCGGCGCTGCCAGCCGGCCCAAGCGGCACTCCACCTCTGTGACTCGAAACGCCATGTTTGGTTTCTTCAAGAAATCCCCAAAGCAAGAAACACCGCCGCGAGCGGAAGAGAAAAAGGCTGATCCGGAGGATATCAGTACCGCCCAGACCGAGGTGGCGCCCACCGAACCGGCACCCTCCGAGCCCAACGAGCCGCCGCGCCCCGAAGCAGCCGCCCCGGTCGTCGTCCACAGTGCGCCCACCGAGATCCCCCCGCGCCCCGAGCCTGTGCCCGCGCCCGCCAAACTCAGCTGGGGCGACCGTCTCAAACAAGGCCTGTCGCGCACCCGCAGTGGTCTCGCCGGCATGTTCGGCCTGCGCAAGATCGACGAAGATCTGCTCGAAGAGCTCGAAAGCACGCTGATCATGGCCGACTGCGGTCTGGACGCCACGGCACACCTCATCGACGCGCTGCGCACCCGCTGGAAGCGCGATCGGCTGGAAACCGCCGACGAACTGCAGGCCGCGCTGATCGAAGAACTCACCGCC
>JBNKNO010000018.1:38322-55958 GCA_050293885.1 Rhodocyclaceae bacterium
CGCCACCGCCCCGCACGAAGTGCTGCTGGTGCTCGATGCCAACATCGGCCAGAACGCATTGGCGCAGGTCAAAGCCTTCGATGCCGCGGTCAAGGTCACCGGGCTGGTCATCACCAAACTCGACGGCACCGCCAAGGGCGGCGTGCTCGCCGCCATCGCGCGCCAGTGCCCGAAGCCGCTGCGCTTCATCGGCGTGGGTGAGAGCATCGACGATCTGCGCCCCTTCCACGCGCGTGAGTTCGTCGACGCGCTGTTCGCCAAATCCGACGCACAGAAAAACCGCGCATGATCGTTTTCGAGAACGTTGCCAAGCGCTACCCGGGCGGGCACGAAGCGCTCACCGATGTCAGCTTCGAACTTCGCCATGGCGAACTGGTGGTCCTCTCCGGCCATTCCGGCGCGGGCAAGAGCACGCTGCTGAAGATGATTCCGGTCATCGAGCGCCCCAGCGCCGGCCGCGTGCTCATCAACAACCAGGACGTCAGCCACCTGCCGCGCCAGTCCATCCCCTACCTGCGCCGCAGCCTCGGCCTCATGCTGCAGGACAACCGGCTGCTGTACGACCGCAACGTGTTCGACAACGTGATGCTGCCGCTGGTCATCGCCGGTCTGTCGCCGGCCGATGCGGGTCGCCGCGTCGACGCCGCACTCGAACGCGTCGGCCTCGGCGGACGCGGCAAGGAGATGCCGATCGGCCTGTCCGGCGGCGAACAGCAGCGCGTGGCCATCGCCCGCGCCATCGCCAATCGCCCCGCCATCCTCATCGCCGACGAACCCACCGCCCACCTCGATGCCGACTACGCCCATGACATCGCCCAGCTGTTCGAATCCTTCAAGTCGGTAGGCGTCACCGTGATCGTGTGCACCCACGACCCGGCGCTGTTCGCCGAAACACGGCCGCGTCGGCTCGTGCTCCATCAGGGCCGATTGGTCGAAGGGGCCGAATCATGAGAGCGTGGCTCTATCAACACCGCAAGGCGGTGGCTCACGCCATCGGGCGGCTGCTGGCCCAACCGCTGGGCACGGTCCTGTCCGCACTCGTGGTCGGCATCGCGCTGGCGCTGCCAGCCGGCGGCTTCGTGCTCGTCGACAACGTCGCCTCGCTCGCGCGCGGAGTCACCGGCAGCCCGGAAATCAGCGTGTATCTGTCACTCGATGCGAGCGCAGACGACGTCAAGCGCATCGAAACCAAACTGCGTGAATCGAAAGATCTCACCGGCTTCCAGTTCGTCTCCCGCGACACAGCGCTGGCCCAACTGGCGGCCAACGGCCTGTCGGACGTGCTCGACGGCCTCAAGGACAACCCGCTGCCGCACGCCTTCATCATTACCCCCGCCAGCGACGAGCCGGCGCTGTTCGAATCGCTCAAGGCGCGGTTCAGCGCCTGGCCCAAGGTCGAACATGTGCAGCTCGACGCCGCCTGGGTGCAACGTCTGCATGCCCTGCTCGAACTGGCGGAGTTCGGCGTTTCCCTGCTTGCCGTGCTGCTCGCCACGGCGCTGGTGATCATCACCTTCAATACCATCCGCCTGCAGATTCTCACCCAGCGGGCCGAGATCGAGGTCACCCGCCTGCTGGGCGCCACCGACCAGTTCATCCGCCGCCCCTTCTACTGGCTGGGTTGCCTGCAAGGGCTGCTTGGCGGGCTGATTGCCTGGGGCATCGTTGCCACCGGCGTGTCACTGCTGCGCGCCCCGGTCGAGGAGCTGGCCAAGGCCTACGGTGCGGTGTTCTCGCTGGGCGGCGCCAATGCCGAACAGGTTGCCGCCCTGCTCGCGGTGTCTGTCGCACTCGGTTGGCTGGGTACGGCACTGTCGGTTCGCCGTCACCTGAACGAAAGTACCTGAACAGCCTCGACCGGCGCGCGCTGACACGTTCAGTCGCCGCACCCACGCTTGTCGCGTCGCGACACCCCATGATTTGCCGTCAAGAATCGTGACGCGGGCCCGTAATACGTTCATGCCCGTCATCACAAGACACCCACCGCACTAGGCGGCACCCCCGTGTTATCCGGAATTCGCGCGCACCTCCGGGGCATTCTTACGCTGGCCCTGGTCTACGCCATGCTCGGCTGGATCGGTCTGGTCATGGCCATCCCGCCCAGCTACGCCAGCCCGGTTTTCCCAGCCGCCGGCCTCGCGCTTGCGGTTGCGCTGTGGTCGCGACGTCGCCTGCTCCCCGGCGTGTGGCTCGGCTCCTTTCTCATGGAAGTGTCGCTGTACACGTGGAAGAACGAGCTGACCGCCGGCACGCTGGCGCTCGCCGCCAGTCTGGCATTGGGCGCCTATCTGCAAGCCGCCTTCGGTGAGTGGCTGGTACGAAAACGTCAGGGTATCTCGTGGGACCGACTGCTAACCGAGCGCGAATGTCTCAGCTTCATGGCCCTCGGCGGCGCCGTTGCCTGCATCGTGTCAGCGTCGGTCGGCACCACAACGCTGCTCGTCTCCGGCACCATCTCGACCAGCCAGGTCGGCTTCACTTGGTGGAACTGGTACGTCGGCGACACCATCGGCGTCTTTGTTTTTGCGCCACTGACACTCGTCTGGTTGATGCGTCGTCAACGCGCGTGGACGGAACGCATGCGCACCATCGCGCTTCCCATGCTGATCGCACTGCTGACCATCTCCGCGGTGTTCTACGCCACCGCCCGCTGGGAGGAAAGCACCCGAGTCAACACGATCCGGGCCTACAGCGAGCGTCTTGCCTTGCTGCTGGAACGGCGATTCGCCGGCCATCGAGAAATTCTCTCCTCGCTCGCGCGCGTCATTGAGCTGAACCCGAACATACCCTATTCGGATTTCTCGCATCTGACGCAAAATACACTGGCAGCCAATCCCGACTTGAGTGCCCTGAGCTTCGCCCCGGTCGTTCGACGCGCCCAGCGCGCCGATTTCGAGCGGCGCATGGCACGTGAGCTGACGCAGGCCGATTTCCGGATTTCCGAGCGCACCGCGGAAGAAGCACTCACGTCCGCTGCCCCACAGGATCGCTATATCCCGCTCGGCTATATCACCCCCGCAGCCGGTAACGAAGCAGGGCTGGGCTTCAACCTCCTGTCGGAGCCGAATCGTGCAGCCGCCATCGAACAGGCGAGCCGCACAGCCAGCATGGCACTGAGCTCGCCAACGGCGCTCGTACTGACCGGCAAATCGGCGGCCACGGGCATCGTGGCACTGACCCCCATCCATGACCGCCGCCACCTCGGCGCCTCTCCGGAAGCGAAGGGTTTCGTCGTGGCCGATATCAACGCCTCCCGTCTGATTGAAATCGCCACGCGTGACGGTTACATCCCGGGACTCGAGTTTGAGCTGCGTGACGCCAAGGCGCCGGCAGCGCAACAACAACTCTATCGCTCCAGCGGCGAAACAGCAGAAAACGAGCGCCACTGGCTCACCCCGGTGAAGTTCGGTGTTGCCATGTGGGAACTGAGCGTTCGCCCGACCGCGAGCTATCAGGAAACCCACCGCCCCTTGGTGGCCTGGCTGGTCGGCGCCGGCGGTATGAGTTTGGCGGCCCTCGTGCAAATTCTGCTGTTCGGCATCACCGGCCGAGCTGTCTTGATCGGCCAGGTGGTGACACAACAGACCGAAGAAATCCGCGACAAGAACGAAGCCCTGGCACGTAGCGAAGAATTGCTGCGCAACGCCATCGACGCCATTGGTGAAGCCTTCGTGATCTACGATGCCGACGACCGGTTGGTCTATTGCAATGAGCAATACCGCGAGCTGTACCAGACCTCGGCGCCCATGATCCGCCAAGGCGTCCGCTTTGAGGACATCCTCCGCTACGGTGCGGAGCGCGGTCAGTACCTCGAGGCCGAAGGGCGCGTCGAGGCATGGATCAAGGAGCGCCTCGCGGCACACCAATCGGGCAACACGGATCTCGTTCAACCCTTGGGCAACGGCCGCTGGGTGCGCATCTACGAACGCAAGACACCAACCGGCCATATCGTCGGCTTTCGCGTCGACATCACGGAGTTGGTCGACGCTCGGGAGGCCGCGGAACGTGCCAATCAGGCCAAGAGCCAGTTCCTGGCGATCATGTCGCATGAGTTGCGCACCCCGCTGAACGGCGTGCTGGGCATGGCCCAGTTGCTGCAGATCCCCGGCCTGAGCGAGCACGAACAACAGGAATACGTTCAGACCATTCTCGACTCGGGGAACACCCTGCTCACCTTGCTCAACGACGTTCTCGATCTGTCGAAGATCGAGGCGGGAAGACTCGAGCTACGCCCCACGCCGTTTTCCCCCGGCACACTGATCAAGGAAGTCGCTGCGCTCTATGAGGCCTCCGCCAAGCAGAAGCACCTGACGTTGAACGCGCATTGGCACGGCCCAAACGCGGCCCGCTACGAAGGCGACGCAACCCGGATTCGCCAGATGCTCGCCAACTTCGTCAGCAATGCGGTCAAATTCACTGACCAAGGCAGCGTGCAGATTGACGGAGAAATCATCGACGACAACGCGCACACAACGACGCTGCGATTCACCGTCAGCGACACTGGCCCCGGCATCGCCGAGGCACACAAGGGACGGCTGTTCCAGCCCTTCTCCCAAGTAGACGAATCAAATACGCGGCGATTTGGTGGCACCGGGCTTGGCCTCTCGATTGTTCGCCGGCTGGCCTACCTGATGGATGGCGACGCCGGCGTCGACAGCACGGAAGGCGCCGGCTCGACATTCTGGTTCACGGCCTCGGTGCGCCACGTCGACCATGCAACCGAACAACCCGACCGCACTGCGACGCGGCAGTGGAGCGCCCAACAAGCCGACTCGCATCGCATTCTTGTGGTCGAAGACAACGCCACCAACCGCCAGGTCATCACATCGATGCTCGAACGGCAAGGCTTCCAGGTGTGCATCAAACACGACGGCCAGGAAGCGGTGCGCGCCGTGTGTTCCGGCGAGGTCGAACCCGCGCTGATCCTGATGGATTGCCAGATGCCGATCATGGACGGTTTCGAAGCGACACGCCAGATTCGCGCCTGGGGCCGTCAACACGACGCGCCCCACCTCCCCATCATCGCCTTGACCGCCGGCGCCTTTACCGAGGACCGGATCAAATGCCTGGATGCGGGCATGGACGACTACCTGAGCAAGCCCATCGACATGGCCCGCTTGCAGGCCACCTTCAGTCGCTGGCTGCATTCAAGCGCCGACGCCCCCTCGCCGGCGCCGGTCCCCACGCCCGAGTCGGTTGCAGCGCCACCAACCGCAGGCACGGTGCTCGACCGCCCCTCGCTGGAACGACGCTACGACGCCGACGTGCCCTTGATTTGCTGCGCACTCGAGAGCTACCTGAACGAATGGGAATCCCTGATCGACGCGCTTCGGGAGGCCATCGAAAACGGGCAAATCAAGGATGCGCACCGCCACGCCCATTCCTTCAAGAGCGTGGCCGGCGCCATCTCCGGCAATACCGCGCAAGCGCATGCCCGGGAAATCGAAATCGCGGCAAAACGCGAGGATATGGCCACGGTGGCCGCGCAATTCAATGCGCTACAAGCCGATGCGCAGGCGCTCGCCGATGCCGCGCGCGCACTGCACCGCGAATTGAGCGGATAACACCGCGCGCAAACGCGCAAAAAAAGAATGCCGCCGTCTCCATCGAGACCGGCGGCATTCGCGTATTTGGCGGAGAGGGCGGGATTCGAACCCGCGTCAGGGTATTACCCTGAACACGCTTTCCAGGCGTGCGACTTAAACCACTCATCCACCTCTCCGTGGAAGAGGCGGAATTCTAGCAGAATCGCGGGCGAAATGAACCCCTTTCGGAGAGATTCAGAGGCTTCTCGCCGGGTCGACAGCGCCCGGGCTCGGGTAGCGGACGAAGTCGACCAGCGCCTGCACTTCGACGGAGGGCGGCGGCGTCAGGACGCTCACGACAACCACCGCCATGAACCCCAGCGGTACGCCGAACACACCGGCCGAGATGGGATCGATGTCGAACCACGCGTTGGCCATGCTGCCATGGAAGAACGGGTGCGTTTGCGCCACGTAGTAAAGCGTCACGCCCAGCCCGCTGAGCATGCCGGCGATGGCGCCCCACTTGTTGGCCCGCTTCCAGAAGATGCCGAGTACCAGTGCGGGGAAGAAGGCCGAGGCCGCAATGGAGAACGCAAGGCCGACCATGAACAGGATGTTGTCTGGCCGCAGTGACGCGACCCAGGCCGCCACCGCAGCCACCAGCAGCAACTGCGATTTTGAGATCACCAACCGTCGCTGGGTGGTGGCCCGAGGATTGATCACCTTGAAGTAGAAGTCGTGCGCCAGGGCGTTGGAGATGGTCAGCAACAGACCGTCGGCCGTCGACAGCGCAGCCGCCAGTCCTCCGGCAGCGACCAGCCCGGAGACGACGTAGGGCAAGCCGGCAATTTCAGGAGTTGCCAGCACGATGACGTCGGTATTGAGAGTCAGTTCCGCCAGTTGCAGCACACCGTCGCCGTTGAGGTCTTCAACGCTCACCATGCCGACTTTGCCCCACGAGGCGACCCAGTCGGGCAGGAAGGCGATGCTGCTACCCACCAGATTGCTGTACACCTCCCACTTGGCAAACACCGCGTAGGCCGGCGCGGTAATGAACAAAAGGGTGATGAACCCCAGCGACCACAGCACCGACCGGCGTGCCTCGGACACGCCAGAGGTGGTGTAGTAGCGCATGAGCAGGTGCGGCAAAGCCGCCGTTCCGACCATGAGCACGAACACCAGCGCGAGGAAGTTGCGGCGCACGATGTCGCTTTGCTCGGGCGTATCGGCGGCAAATGCCTGCGCGTGCGCGGGCGGTGGCGTGGATCGTTCCAGTGCGCGTGCGCGCGCCGCTTGCCACTGCTCGCGTGCGTCGTCTTCGGTGCGCGGCAGGTCACGAAGCGCGCGCTCGGCGAGCGCGACATCGCGGGCGCCGCCATCGCCCATGCGCAATTCGTTCAGATGCGCGTGCATGATGCGGCGCTCGGCGTCCATCGATTGCGGCAGGTGGTCGATCTTGCGCTGATACTCGTCGGCGCGGGCGCGATATTGTCGGCGCACGTCGATCTCGACGGGATCGGTCCTCAGCGCCTGCTCTTTTTCGCCGAGTTTCTTGAGCACCGAGCCATACACCACCTGCGGCACCGGCACGCCGGTGATCTTGTAGGAAAGAATCACCACCGGTGTGAGGTAGGCGATGATGAGAATCACGTACTGCGCGACCTGGGTCCAGGTCACGGCGCGCATGCCGCCCAGAAACGAACACACGAGGATGCCGGCCAGGCCGACGAACAGTCCAATCTCGAATTCGACACCGACGAAGCGGCTGGCAATGAGACCGACACCGTAGATCTGCGCCACCACATAAACGAAGCTGGCCAGGATAGTGGCCGCAAGACCGACGACGCGGGCAAAGTTGCCTTCGTAACGGGCGCCGAGAAAATCCGGGATCGTGTACTGCCCGAAGCGCCGCAGATAAGGCGCGAGCAACAAGGCGACGAGTACGTATCCGCCCGTCCAGCCGGTGACGAAGGCGAGCCCCTCGAAGCCGGAAAAATACAGCGTGCCGGCCAAGCCGATGAAAGAGGCGGCACTCATCCAGTCGGCCGCGGTGGCCATGCCATTGAATACCGCTGGTACACGCCGACCGGCGACGTAGTACTCGGCCACGTCGGCGGTGCGGCTCATGACGCCAATGCCGGCATAGATGGCAATGGTGGCAAAGAGGAACATGTGACCGATGACCCGCTGCGACAAACCGAGGTGCTCACCAACGGCGAGCAGCAGCACAAAACCGATGAAGCTGCCGGTGTACCAGCCGTAGTAGCGTCGCAGTTGCTGTGTAAAGCCAGAATCAGTCGGCATGTGCCACTGCACTCCCTGTCCGCCAGCGCAAGGCCGCCGCGTCACTGTCCACAAGTTCCGGGCGGTTGTCGATCATTGCGCGCTCACGGTTTCGATTCGATCGCCGAGAACAGGCGCTAGTATTTGAGTCGCGCGTAATACGTCTTCTCGGCGGCCTCCCGCGCCTGGCCGAGGGTATGCACCCCTTTCTCCGCCAGCAAGGGAAGCATCTTGAGGAACACCTCGGCCGTGACGATCGCGTCGCCCATGGCGGTGTGACGACCGATGATGGTGACGCCGAAACGCTCGGCAATCGCTTCGAGTCGATGGCTATCCTGGTTGGGATGAATGACCGCCGACAGCAACAGGGTATCGAGCACGGCGTGATCGAACTTCAAGCCAGTGCGCTCTTCCTTCAGTTGCAGGAAGCGCATGTCGAAAGCGGCATTGTGCGCCACCAGCACCGTGTCTTCGGCAAAGGCGTGAAACGCCGGCAACACCTTGTCGATGGTGGGCTGTCCGACCAGCATCTCCGGCGTAATGCCATGAATTTTCGACGACTCGGGCGGCAGACTGCGCTGCGGGTCGATCAGTTGCTCGAAGGCGTCGCTATGCATCAGCTTGCCGTTGAACACCCGGGCCGCACCGATCTGGATGATTTCGTCCCCCTTGGAGGGGTTCAAACCGGTGGTCTCGGTATCGAAGACGGTGTAGGTCATCTCGGTCAGCGGGCGATCGTCGAGCGCATGCACCTTTTCAGACCAGGAGAACAGATCGAAGTCGTAGTACTCGGGACGGCTTTCACTACGCAAATAGACGTCGGCCTCTTCCAGCTCCTGCTGCGGCGCCACCGAGGGCAAGGCGATACGGAAGAACGCGCGGTGGCGCACCTTCTCGCGTTCCAGCCACATCTCGCCGCTGTGCCGCGCAATCACATCGCGCACGGCGAGCGGGCTGTTTTCGCCCGCAAAGCGCATGGGCTCCAGCTCCCAGTTCATCACCGTTTCCGTACTCATCGCCTGACCCGACCAGATGAGGTCGAGGTGCACCAGACGCCCGCTGCCGGTGAGGCGGAAGCGCAGCTCACGAATCTCGAATTCGTCGGACAAGCGGCTGGCCAGATAGGTCACGGCCTGTAGCAGAGAAAAGCTGTCGACCTTGACCCACAAGGCCTCGTCCACCGACTCCACCTTGGTGCGCAACGACAGCCGCCGCTCCACCCGCCGCTGGGCCGCTGAAATCAAGTCTGACCCGAGCATTTCCTCAAGCTGCCAGCGGGCCTTGAGTGAATCGGCGAATTCCGTGGCGCTGTGCTCGAGCCGCTGGCTCATGGCTTGCACCTCGTCGCGAATCACGCCACGAAAGCGATCGCGCAGCGCATCGTCGAGATCCTCGTAGTCGAGCATTTCTGCCGCCGCACGCACGTTGGCCAGCGCCGCCCGGTTGCCCTCGGTCAGCGTGTGCAGGATTTCGTCGCGCCGCGCTTCGTTCTCGATCGTCTTGGTGATGTTGTCGAGCATGAGAATGAAGCCGGAGATGGGCCGCTCGCCGCCGTCGTCGGCCGAACCCAGCACCGGCGCCATCTGCGCCCGCAGCAACTGCCCGGCACGCGTCGTGGTCACGAAGTTGGTCACCGGCTGAGCCGCGCTCTTGCGCAGGCGGTGCTGAATATTTTCCAGCGCATGGGCGATGAGGTAGCGGTCCATGACGGTGTAGATCGAACGTCCCAGGCCAATGAGCTCACATCCCCCCGCGGCGCCCGGCGCATCGGACAAGGCCCGGAACTGGGTACGTGCGCGATTGTTGTAGAGCAGAATCCGGCCATCCAGATTGCACACCACCACGCTCTGGGTCAGCTCCGACATGAGCGCGGCCAGGCGGTTCTTTTCCTCTTCCACCGTGCGGCGCGCCTCGGACACACGCAACTCCACATGGTCCTGAAGGCTTTGGCGCTGATCGGCCAGCTGATTGATGATGTCGATGAACTGCCGGGTTTCCGCGCTGCCCTCCTCGGCCGTGCAGCGGCGAGTCGGCTCCGCCGCCAGCAGTGTGCGGGCATCTTCGGCCAGGCGCGCCGGCACGGCGACCCAGCGCCGATGCACATCGCGCACGACCGCCGCCGCGCCGACCATGGCCAACACCACCATGGCGCCGAGCAATCCGCTACGCGGCGACAGGATCGGCTCGGCAAGCGCGCGCTCTTCTTCCGACAGGTCGGCCCACAACACCCAGCCAGTCGCCAAAAAAGCCACCAACACCGCCAAGCACGCCGCCAGCACGGCCAGCCACATACGCCCCTTGAGGCTCATTCGGCCGCTCCCAAAAGCGTGTGCACCTGCTCGACCAGATCTTTGGTGGAAAACGGCTTGGTCATGTAGCCGTCCGCCCCCAACGCAAGTCCCTTGGCGACTTCCGTGTCGCGCCCCTTGGCCGTGAGCATGAGAATCCGCGTGCCCGACAGCGCGGGGTCGGCGCGCACCTCCTGGCAAACTTCGAACCCGCTCTTCTTGGGCATCATGACGTCGAGCAGCACGAGGTCGGGCGCATCCGCGCGAATCCGCGCCAGCGCCTCTTCGCCATCCACCGCAATCGATACCTCATAGCCCTCACGCTTCATGAGGAACTCCAGCGAAATGACGATGTTTTCCTCGTCATCCGCGATCAGAATCTTTTTCTTTTCTGTCATATTTTCTCCCCCTCTCATGCATTTTACGGCATTGATTGCGGCCCTTGCGCATCCCCGCTGACGTCTTTCTTGGTCGCCAGCGTCAATGGCAGCTCGAACGAAAAAACGGCCCCCTTGCCTGGCTCGCTGACGACCCACAAACGCCCACCGAAATGCTCGATGATTTGCCGGCTGATCGGCAAGCCCAAGCCGGTGCCGGTCGGTTTGCCCCCGCTGCCGCTGGCTTGACGGAAGCGCTCGAAGATTTCTGCCTGCGCCTCGGCCGCAATACCCGGGCCGTTGTCGGCCACGTCCACCTGTACGGTCGAATCGGTCTGGCGCAAAGCGACCCGCACCAGACCCTCACCTTCAGGCACAAAACGAGCGGCATTGGCCATCAGATTCACCATCACCTGAACCAGTCGATCGCGGTCGACATAGAGTGGCGTCACGCTGTCCGGCAGATCCATCTCCAGCCTGGCGCCGTGCTCGTGCATCAACTGATCGGCCGTATCCGCGGCATGGCGAATCACTTCTGCCAGGTCGACTTCGGTCTCGTGCCACTGCGCGTGGCCAGACTCGATTTTCGCCAGATCCAGCACCTGGTTGACCAGACGCGTCAATCGCTCGGTTTCCTTCACGATGATGCCGAGAAAACGCCGCCGATATCCCAGATCGATCTTCGGATCGTCGCACAGCACTTCAGACAAGGCGCGGATCGAGGTGAGCGGCGTGCGTAGCTCATGCGTGACCGACGACATGAAATCGTCTTTCATTCGATCCAGCTCCTTGAGCCGTTCATTGGCCGCACGCAGTTCTTTGGTCGCCGCCTCGAGCGCTTGCGATTTTTCTTCCAGCTGACGGGAGTAGGCCCGCACCTTGGAGGCTTCATCGAGGATATCCATGACCTCTTCGAGCCCGAGCGCCTCTTCCTCGACCACCGACGCGATCATGACCCGCGCCGACGCGCTGCCGATGGCGCCCGCGAGCAGAATTTCGGCGAAGTGCACCACATCGCCATCGGCATCGAGCTCCTCAACGCGTGCCACCCCTTTGCGCTTGGCATAGGAGGCAAACGCCTCCTGCACCCGCCGTGCACCGAGAAAACGGGCGAGCAATGCGCACACATCACCGATCTTTGCCTGCCCGCGCCAGAAACGCGCGGCCCCCACCGGATCTCGTTCGAGAATGTCGACAAACAAGCCCGCCTGGCCAACCTCGACCGGCGACGGCGTACGCCACAGCGACACGCCGACGAAACAACTGATGTTTGCCAGCAAACTCCAGAACAATGCATGCGTGGTCGCATTGACGCCGGCCATCCCGAACAAGGCTTCCGGCTTGAGTGCGGCTATACCGAAAATGCCCGAATTGACGAACTCCATCGGCAGCCACCCGCTCTTGGCGAACGACGGCAGCAAGAGCGTGTAGAGCCAGACGAGGAAGCCCGCCATCAGCCCGGCCATCGCTCCACGCCCGGTGGCGCCGCGCCAGTACATGCCGCCGAGCAGGGCCGGCGCAAACTGCACGACGGCGGCGAAGCTGATCAGACCGATGGAAACCAGCGCATAGGCCTGGCCCGCGAGACGGAAATAGACGTAGCCAAGTACCAGGATCACCACAATGGCGCCGCGCCGGATCCACAGCAACAGCCCTGACAGATCCTGCGGTGCGCGCTGACGAAAACGCGGATTGGAGAGCAAGACCGGCATCACCAAGTCGTTGCAGACCATGGTCGACAGCGCGATGGTCTCGACAATCACCATGCCGGTGGCGGCGGACAATCCACCGATGAACACAACCAGCGTCAGCAAGTCGTAGCCTGCCGACAAGGGCAAGGTCAACACAATGGAGTCCGGATCGACCTCCGACGTAAACGTGAGCGCGCCCCCCAGTGCAATGGGGAGCACAAACACGTTGATGAGCAGTAGATAGACGGGAAACAACCAGGACGCCCGTTGCAGATGGCGCTCATCCACGTTTTCGACCACCGCCACCTGAAACTGCCGCGGCAACATGAGAAATGCCAGCGCCGAGAGCAGCATCAGCGCCGCCCAGTCCGCCGCGCTGCCCACGTGCTCGAGACTCAGCAAGGACGCCAGCTCGGGGGATGCGCTCACCCGATGGGCGATATCCCCCCAGCCATCGAACAGCACGAAGGTGACGACGACGCCAAGCACCAGGAAGACAATCAGTTTGACAACCGACTCGAACGCGACCGCCGCCACCAATCCCTCATGACGCTCGGTCGCGTCGAGATGGCGTGTCCCGAAGATCATGGTGAAGGCCGCCAGCGCCAGCGCCATGTACAACGCGGAATCCCGATACCAGTCGCTGCCCGCCACCCCCTGCGTCCCGGTCAGCAACCCGTACTCGCTGGACACTGCCTTGAGCTGCAACGCGATGTAGGGAACGATGCCGATCACGGCCATCAAGGTCACCAGCGCCGCCAACATCTGGCTCTTGCCGTAGCGCGAGGCGATGAAATCGGCAATCGATGTGATGCGATAGGCTTTGCTGATGCGCACCATCTTGACCAGCACCAGCGAACACACACCCATTACCAGTGTCGGGCCCAGATAGACCGGCAGAAAGCTGACACCCCCCGTGGCAGCGCGTCCGACACTGCCATAGTAGGTCCAGGCCGTGCAGTACACCGCCATCGACAGTGCATAGACCCAAGGGTTGGCAATAATCGAACGGCCCGCGTCGGCGCGCCTGTCTCCGTACAAGGCGACCACGAACAGCAGGCCGAGATAGACAAACGAGGTGCCGATGATCAGTCCGCCGGACATGCTCAGCCTCGCTCGACAACCCATGCGAGGACGCCGATGAACAGCACCCATACGCAAAAGATGTAGAAAAACAGCGCGGGCACACCGAAAACGGTGCGCTCCGCGTCAACGAGCCACAGCAAGGGCGCGTTGAAAAGCAACGCCACCAGCAGGGAGCAAGCCACCAGACGCTGCTTTGCCAACGCCTTACGCATGGTCGAACCTAAGTGATTGGATGCTTGTCATCGCAATCCGTCTCCCCCGACGCGCTTGGGGCATCGCGGCGGTCAAAAAAAAGGCGCGTTGCCGCGCCTTTGTCTCCTCTTTATTGCCTGACTTCTTGGGTCAGGTCCCTCCATTGTTCTGTACGGGCGCCCTGCTGTCCCACAGGGTCGCCCGCCATCCCGGCTTAGCCCTTGAGCTGATCCAGGATCGCCGGATTTTCCAGCGTCGAGGTGTCTTGCGTGATCTCTTCGCCCTTGGCGAGCTGGCGAAGCAGACGACGCATGATCTTGCCCGAACGCGTCTTGGGCAGATTCTCGCCGAAACGGATGTCTCGCGGCTTGGCGATCGGACCGATCTCCTTGCCCACCCAAGCGGCCAGTTCCTTGATCATGGCCGTGGCTTCGTCACCCGTCGGGCGTGCGCCCTTGAGCACCACAAAGGCCACAATCGCCTCACCCGTGGTGTCGTCCGGACGACCCACCACCGCCGCTTCGGCCACCTTCTCGTGTGCCACCAGCGCAGATTCGATTTCCATCGTACCCATGCGGTGACCCGAAACGTTCAGCACGTCGTCGATACGGCCGGTAATGGTGAAGTAACCGCTCTCGGCATCACGAATCGCGCCGTCGCCAGCCAGATACAGCTTGTTCTGGAAGTCATCCGGATAGTAGGAACTCTTGAAACGCTCAGGATCGCCCCATACGGTACGAATCATCGACGGCCACGGGCGCTTGACCACCAGAATACCGCCCTGACCCCACGGCACCTCGGTACCGGTCTCATCGACCACTGCTGCCTGAATCCCCGGGAACGGCAAGGTGCAGGAACCCGGAATCAGCGGCGTTGCGCCCGGCAACGGGGTGATCATGTGACCGCCGGTCTCCGTCTGCCAGAAGGTATCGACGATCGGGCAACGGCCGCCGCCAACTTCCTTGTGGTACCACTCCCAAGCGGCGGGGTTGATCGGCTCGCCGACCGAACCCATGATGCGCAGGCTGGAAAGGTCGTACTGCTTCGGGTGAATTTTCTCGTTGGCATCGGCCGCCTTGATCAGCGAGCGAATCGCTGTCGGCGCCGTGTAGAAGACACTGACCTTGTGGTTTTGAATCATCTGCCAGAACCGGCCGGCATCCGGATAGGTCGGCACGCCTTCGAAGACCACTTGCGTCGCACCACAAGCCAGCGGTCCGTACGCAATGTAGGTGTGTCCGGTCACCCAGCCGATATCGGCCGTACACCAGAAAACATCGTCGGGTTTGATATCGAAGGTGTACTGCATGGTGAGGATGGCATGCAGCAGGTAGCCACCACTTGAATGCTGAACGCCCTTCGGCTTACCCGTGGAACCAGACGTGTAGAGCAGGAACAGCGGGTGCTCGGCACCGACCCATTCCGGCTCGCAGGTGTCGGGCTGCGAAGCCATGACATCATCGACCCATTGATCGCGACCCTCGACCATATTCACATCGCCACCGGTGCGTTTGACCACCAGCACACTCTTGACGGCGTCACAACCACCCATGGACAGCGCTTCGTCGGCAATCGGCTTGAGCGGCAATGCCTTGCCACCACGGAACTGCCCGTCCGACGTGATCAGCGCAACGGCGCCGGAACTTTCCAGTCGGTCGCGCAAGGACTGCGCGGAAAAACCGCCAAACACCACCGAGTGGGTCGCGCCGATACGGGCGCAAGCTTGCATCGCAACGATGCCTTCGATGGACATCGGCAGGTAGATGACCACACGATCGCCGCACTTGACGCCCACGCTCTTGAGCGCGTTGGCCATCTTGCATACACGGGTCAGCAGATCACTGTAGGTGACCTTGGTGACTTTGCCATCGTCTGCCTCAAACAGAATGGCAACCTTGTCGCCCAATCCATTGTTGACCTGACGATCCAGGCAATTGTAGGAGACGTTCAGCTCGCCATCCGGGAACCACTTGAAGAACGGGGCTTCACTCTCGTCCAGCACCGTGTTGAACGGCTTGTGCCAGTCAAGCAGCTTGCGGGCATGATTTGCCCAGTATCCCTCGTAATCTTCCTCCGCTTGCTTGACTAGGGCCTGGTAGGCCTCCATGCCTGGGACGGCTGCATTTTTGACCAGCGACTCGGGCGGGTAATACAGCTTCTGGGCATTTTCGGACATAACGTACCTCTCCTCAATTCAATGAATCGGACTTCTGATTTTGATGTCTTGTTGCGCCCGTCCGTTCACGCTCCTCCCTGCATCTTCTGCAAGCGCGAGGACGTTGCTGATTGTTGTTATTAGAGAAATTGTATCTTACACAGGACTTACACAGGACAGAAGCGCTAAACGGCGTAAACGCTGCATCCATGGGGGAATGCTAGAATTCCGACGCGTTGGCTGCAAGTCCCATCGAGAGGCACCCGAGCGTGTCCACGGTCGATTTGTTCGCAAGCCATTGAAAATGAGGGAGTCCATCGTGAGCACGATCAAGCAGGAAGATTTCATCCAGTCCATCGCGGACGCATTTCAGTTCATCAGCTACTACCATCCGCTGGACTATATTCAAGCCTTGGGGGACGCCTACGAGCGGGAACAATCTCCTGCGGCCAAGGATGCCATCGCGCAAATTCTGACCAACAGTCGCATGTGCGCCGAAGGGCACCGGCCGATCTGCCAGGACACTGGCATTGCCGTCGTCTTCCTCAAGGTGGGCATGAACGTTCGCTGGGATAGCGCGTTAAGCGTACAAGAAATGGTGAACGAGGGCGTCCGTCGCGCGTACACACACCCGGACAACAAACTACGAGCATCCGTGCTTCTCGACCCCGCTGGCGCGCGCACGAACAGCAAAGACAACACCCCCGCCGTCGTTCACTACGAAATCGTTCCCGGCGACACGCTTGAAGTCACCTGCGCCGCCAAGGGTGGTGGCTCCGAGAACAAGTCCAAGTTGGTCATGCTGAACCCCTCGGATTCCATCGTCGACTGGGTACTCAAGACACTTCCCACCATGGGCGCGGGCTGGTGCCCCCCGGGGATTCTCGGCATCGGCATCGGTGGCACCCCGGAAAAGGCCGTACTGCTGGCGAAAGAATCGCTCATGGATCACGTGGACATCCAGCAACTCCAGGAAAAGGCGGCCAGCGGCGCGGAGCTCACGCGCGTTGAAGCACTTCGTCTCGAACTGTTTGAAAAGGTCAATGCACTGGGCATCGGGGCTCAGGGCCTCGGCGGATTGACAACTGTCCTCGACGTCAAGATCCTCGACTACCCCACGCACGCCGCCTCGCTGCCGGTAGCCATGATCCCGAACTGCGCCGCGACCCGTCACGTTCACTTCGAACTTGATGGCAACGGCCCTGCCCACTTGCAAGCGCCCCGACTCGAAGACTGGCCCGACGTGACCTGGAAAGCGGATACCGAAGTAGCCACTCGCGTCAATCTCGACACACTGACCAAGGAACAAGTCGCAGCCTGGAAGCCAGGCCAAGTGCTGCTGCTCAATGGCAAGATGCTCACCGGCCGCGATGCAGCGCACAAACGCATTCAGGACATGCTCGCAAAGGGCGAGCCGCTCCCTGTCGACTTCACGAACCGCATTATCTACTACGTCGGCCCGGTCGATCCGGTAAGAGACGAAGTCGTCGGACCCGCCGGCCCAACCACGGCAACCCGCATGGACAAGTTCACACGCATGATGCTCGAGCAAACCGGCCTGATTGCAATGGTCGGCAAAGCCGAGCGCGGACAAGTCGCGATTGATGCGATCAAGGACAACCAAGCGGCCTACCTGATGGCTGTCGGCGGATCAGCCTATCTTGTCTCGAAGGCCATAAAGGAGGCGAAAGTGGTCGGATTTGACGACCTCGGCATGGAAGCAATTTACGAGTTCGACGTCGTGGACATGCCCGTCACCGTCGCGGTGGACTCATCAGGCGAATCTGTTCATAGAACCGGCCCGAAAGAGTGGCAAGCCAAGATTGGGAAGATCCCCGTCACTGTGGAATGAGCGAGAGTCGTACTCGAAAGACGAAAGCCCGGTATTCCGGGCTTTCTTTTTTTGATCGCGGATTCGCTGACGAGGAGCAACGCTTCCTGAAATGGGCGGGCAAACGGAGTTTCTTCTTTTCCAACAAATTTTCCAATAAAAAAACCCCGTACTCTGCTGAGTACGGGGTTTTCGTATGGGTTAGTCT
>JBNKNO010000019.1:0-11399 GCA_050293885.1 Rhodocyclaceae bacterium
TGCGCAACATTCGCAGTAGCTATGGTGCGGGGCCAGCGGTACCAGTCGTAAAGACCTCGAACGGGCGGATGTCAGAAGCCCAAGCGGCAATTGCGCTTATGAGTCTAGAGGACTACCCTGCAATCCAGGCCCGCAACAAGGCGCTCTTCGACGCATACAGTAAGAACCTTGCCAGTATTCCAGGTATCCGAATTTTACATCCAGCAAGCGTGAGCTCTTCCAATTACCAATACGCCGCCTGCACCTTGGACCCATTAGAGTTTGGGCTTACGCGTGACCAGCTTTTAAGACTGCTTCAGGCAGAGAATGTCATCGCTCGGCGGTATTTCCATCCAGGCGTCCACCGGTCGGCTGGATTCGACACGGAGGCGGAGGCCGATGCGGCGCGTCTGCCGGTGACCGAACGGCTGTGCGCAGTAGGCCTGCAGCTGCCGTTGGGTGCGCGGCTGGAAGTTGCGGACGCCGTCCGCATTGTCGATATAATCGCCCGCGCACAGGCCGCTGCAGGCGATCTGGCCCTTCGAATCCCGAGGCATCTCTGATGCGACTGGGGATAATGCAGCCCTATTTCTTCCCTAACCTCGGGCATTTCGCATTAATCGCGGCGACGGATGAGTGGGTTGTCTTCGACGTCACACAATACGCCCGAAAGTCCTGGATAAACCGAAACCGCATCCTGCACCCGACTGAAGGCTGGCACTACGTTAGTGTGCCGTTGGTCACCTCTTCGACGCACATGAAAATATACGAGGCGAGGGTGGCCGACTCTGCAGCCTTTCACCAATCGTTGCGCGGCAAGCTGAGCCACTATCGAAAGCGGGCGCCGCATTACGATGCGGTACTTGGCATTGTAGACTCGACGTTCGAGACAGCTATGGACGACTCTCTGACTGCCCTCAATGTTGCTGGACTGTCGGCGGTTTGCGCCTATCTCGATATCCCGTTTCACCATCGTATCTGTTCGGGCCTTGGGCTGGATTTTCCAGACCGGATGGGGCCTGGCGACTGGGCGCCGTTCATTGCGCGCGCTCTGGGCGCCACTTGCTACGTAAACCCGATTGGGGGGCGAGAGTTGTTTCGATCTGCTGATTTTACTGATCACGGTATCGATTTACGCTTCACTCGGTTCGGCGACTTCACCTATTCCACGCCGGGTTACGACTTTGTGCCAGGCTTGTCAATTCTGGACGTACTGATGTGGAACCCACCGGAGCGAGTACGCGATGCAGCCGTCGATCTGGTCGAATTGCTGCGATTCGATGAGGCCGGTGGTGGCGCCAGCATCTCCGCGGGCTCTGTATCGAAATTCCTGGTTCGCTGAACTAAAAAAACGTGAGGTTAAATTCCAACTCCTCTTGGTCGATCATTGCATTAAAAGGCAAGATTGAAACTGCACTTCAGCATGGCAAAATTGATTTTGCCTTGAAGAGCATACATTATTTTGTCGAGCGAGTAGTGACTGATCCTGTCTGTACAGCACAGGTATTCGGTTCGCGGGATTTGGATCAATTGTGCTTGCGTATAGGCCAGCATAGCCTTGCCAGGTTGGCTGCTTTGCAAGAGGACATTGGGCTAGATTCCAACAAACGTGAAACCGTGGTTTACTTGGTCAGCCGACTGCAGCGATCCGGTGGCCATTCGAGACTGGTTCAGGACTTCATACGGGCTCAGCCAGAAAAGGATCATTTGATACTGTCAACCGAGGTTGGCGGACCGTCGGATAAAGACTTCTTTCTGAATTTGTTTTCCGAAGTTGAGAATGTTCGCTTTGTTCAGTCCCTGGGAGGAAACTTTGAAACACGATTGAGTTGGGTGCAATCGACGTTGCTGAGTATTCGACCTGCGCATGTATATTTGTTTAACCATCATCAGGATAGTGTTTCAGTTGCAGCGATTGTGCCCGAACTGAAATTAAAAGGAAGTTTCTGCCATCACGGAGATCATCATCTTTGTCTTGGCGTTCACTTGAGCCACCTTACCCATATCGACTTTCATCCGATGGGGTTTCACTGTTGTCGAAATGAATTGGGCGTGGATAATCGCTACCTTCCACTGACTTTCGAAGACAAACTGTGCGCACCTTTGACAACTGACTTCATGCAGGGCGCGGCACTAACTACGGCTACGGCGGCGCGTTCCAATAAAGTTGAAATTCCTTACTACGTCAGCTATGTGGACACCATACCGCGCGTGTTGAAGGCAACAGGAGGCCGGCATATTCACATTGGCAGATTAACGCCGTGGGCACTTCGCCGAATTTACGGCCAAATGCGTAAACAGGGGATTGAAAAAAACCGTTTTATTTACATTGACTGGGTCCCCAGTGTATGGAGCGCCCTGCAGAAACATAAGGTCGATGTTTACATTGCATCGTTTCCTTATGGGGCTGGATTAACTCTGGTTGAGGCAATGGGCGCCGGTGTGCCCGTAATCATGCATGAGCACATGTATTCAAGGGTTTTGAGTGGTTTGGAGTTGGCTTACCCTGAAGCATTTCGATGGGCTGATCCTGACGATCTACTGGCGCATTTAGCAGGTCTGAATCCTGAAAGGCTTGATCGTGAAAGGGTCTTGTCTCGTCAGCAATATGAATTTTACCACCGCCCTGAAATATTGAATTCATATCTGCATGATCTAGATTCTTTTTATTTGCCTGTTCCAGAAATGTCTAGCAATTTCATACCCCGGCTTGATGAGTGGGCGGCATGGGCTGAAGTTCAGTTGAGTGCGCACCGGCTTATCTATCGATTCTCCTACCGTGCTTTTCGGAGTTTTCGACGCCTGCTGAGCAATGGGTGGCAGGTTGTACGAAATAATCAAAATTGATAATGTCTCTAATTTCTATTTCAATTGTTAGTCACAACCAAGCAAATCTGCTTGTACGAATTATTGAAGACCTGGTTCGTTTGCATTCTAAAGTATCTTTTGAAGTTCTTCTTACAAAGAATGTGCCTGAGGCGTTTCCGTTTAATACAGATTGTTTTGAGTTTCCCGTAGAAGTGATCGAAAATTCTCAACCCAAAGGATTTGGCGCCAATCATAATGCAGCCTTCCGCCGCGCAAGGGGCGAGTGGTTTTGCGTGATGAACCCTGACATTTCCTTGCCAGAAAATCCTTTTCCTCCTCTCATTAAAGAGATGGCGCTCAAATCATCGGCAGTAGTAGCCCCTGCAGTGCTTAGTCCTATTGGGCAAGTTGAAGACAGTATTCGCCGTTTCCCTACGTTGTTAGGGCTGGTGGCAAAGCTGTTGGGTCGTGATAATGGTCTTTATCCATTTTCGCTAGGAGGGGAGGCATTCGCAACTGAATGGGCAGCGGGCATGTTCATGTTGTTCCGTGCTGAGGACTTCATTGCTGTCGGGGGGTTTGATGAAAAGTTTTTCATGTACTACGAGGATGTGGATATTTGTGTTCGGCTTTGGAACGCGGGGCGGCCGGTTCTGGCCTGCCCAAAAGCACAGGTCATTCACGACGCACGCCGCACAAGCCGTAGGAGGTTGCGTTATCTGACGTGGCACATTGCAAGCATGGCGCGGTATTTCTGGAAGCATTGGGGGAGACTCCCTAGGAGCTTTTCTTCTTGAAAGTATTAGTGACCGGCGCGAATGGCCTCGTCGGCAGGGCTCTGTGTTCGTTTCTCGAGCACGGTGGGCACCAAGTTGTTCGGGCTGTACGCACATCAACCACGCCCTCGGAAATGTCAGTCGATCTGAGCGAAAGTACTCACTGGAGTGAGACTTTAGGCCAAGGTATCGATGCGGTCGTTCATCTCGCCGGCCTGGTGCCCATGACGGGCGGTGAAACTGAGATTCAAGATTTTCGGTTCACACAAGTCAACACATTGGGGACCGCCAACTTGGCGCGTCAGTGTGCCCATCATAGGGTGAGGCGCTTCATCTTTGTCAGCACGCTGAAGGTGCTGGGCGAAGGTAAAGACGAACCGTACCGCGGTATAGATCTGGCGAGGCCTGCCGATGCTTACGCGATCTCCAAATGGGAAGCCGAGCAACACCTTTGGCAGATTGCTGAAGAGACGGGAATGGAGATCGTAGTTCTCCGCCCGCCCTTGGTGTACGGGCCAGGCGTCAAAGGCAATTTTCTTCGCCTGATGGAGGCCATCGATAAACGACGCCCTTTGCCATTAGGCGCCATCCAGAATCGGCGCAGTTTGATCTACCTGGGCAACTTGGTTGATGTCATTGGACTGTGTCTCACTCACTCCAAGGCCGCCGGTAAAACCTTTCTGATCAGTGACGGGGATGACGTGTCCACACCCGAGCTAATTCGTCGAATCGCCGCCGCTTTAGGACGCGCGCCACTTCTAGTGCCAGTTCCAGTGTCGTGGATGAGATGGGCTTGCGGACCGCTTGGCAAACAGGGCGCAGTCGATCGTTTGCTCTGCTCTCTGACGGCGGATACCACGCTTGTACGGGGAGAGCTGGGCTGGCGACCCCGATACACCATGCAGACGGGGCTTGCCGCCACTGCACGGTGGTATCGCAAAACCAAAGCAGGTGCGTGATGCTTCGCGCTCTAGACATCGTGTTCGCAGGTATTGGGTTGTTGCTTGCCTTGCCTTTGATGATTCTTCTGTTCTTGATAGGCCTATTTGACACAGGCTCTCCACTGTTCCGGCAGAGACGCGTGGGGTGGCATCAACGACCATTCACCTTGGTGAAGTTCCGTACCATGCGCCCAGATATGCAATCGGTTGCGACGCATTTGGCCAGCCCTGCGGCAGTGACCCGCTTGGGCGCCTTTTTGCGGCGTACCAAGTTGGACGAACTGCCGCAGTTGTGGAACGTGCTCCGAGGAGAGATGAGTCTGGTTGGACCACGCCCCTGTTTGTTCAGTCAGCACGAGCTGATTGAAGAGCGTGCGTCACGAGGCGTCTTCTCCGCCCGCCCTGGCATCACTGGCTTGGCGCAAATCAACGGAATAGACATGTCCACCCCCCGGCTGCTTGCCGATACAGATGCGCGCATGCTAGTGGATTTGGGTGTATCGGCGTACTTCATCTACATCGTCAAGACGGTCACAGGCGCAGGCCGTGGTGACCGGATTCGGCAGGATTGAATCGCCCCGGATTTCCTAGACTCCTTTGCGCTTGGGTTGGACTGCCCCGGGTGCTACTCAAACCGGGGAGACGTCGGATCTAGCAAATTGCACAACTTGACGCACACAACTGTGCTTTCCAGTCGGTGTGAGTGAGTACTACGCGTCCATGACTATATACTCCAGACAGTAACGACCCAGATGTCAGACCGACTGACGAGACGATATGTTAACCCGCTCGATAGTGATTGTCCTATTCGATTTCTTTACTGCAGCCCTCGCCTGGACGCTGGGTTTTGCCCTGCGTTTCAACTTCGAATGGCCGACAGGCTACGGCCTGAAGTTTTCCGTTAGTTTGGCCATTCTGTTGGGAGTGCACGCCGCCGCCTGCCGCTGGGCGGGTCTTTACCGCGGTATGTGGGTGTTCGCCAGCCTGCCCGATCTGAAACGGGTGCTCAAGGCGGTGGGAGTGTCTTCGCTGGCCGTTCTTGCCATGCTGGCCGTGGACCGGACCCTGCCAGGCATCCCGCGGTCGATGGCGCTGCTCTATCCCTTGCTGTTGTTGACGATCATGGGCGGAGGCCGTGCGGCGTGGCGGATGTGGAAGGAACACCGCCTCTATGGTGACTTGCGGGCTTCGGGCAAGCCTGTGGTCGTGGTTGGCGCTGGGACTGGCGGCGCGATGCTGGTCCGGGAGCTCGAACGCAGCCCCGACTGGCGGGTGGTGGCCCTTGTTGATGACGACCCGGCAAAGCGTGGGCTGGAGTTGTATGGCTGCGCGGTTGCTGGGGCGATCGACGATCTGCCGGACGTATTGAAGGAGTTCAAAGCCCAGCACGTCATTCTCGCCATGCCTTCGGCGGCCGGCGATGCGCTCTCGCGTGCGGCGGATCTGGCGGTGCGGGCCGGGGCGCATACCTTTACCGTGCCCGGGCTGGAAGATCTGATGAGTGGGAAGGTGGCCATCAATGTCATGCGCCCGGTGGAAATCGAGGATCTGCTGGGGCGTGAGCCGGTTTCGATCCAGACCGAAGATGTCCGGCGCATGGTGGAGGGGAAGACCGTCCTGGTGACTGGCGCCGGCGGTTCGATCGGCAGCGAATTGTGTCGTCAGTTGGTGAAATTCGCGCCGTCGCGCTTGGTGTTGGTGGAGTCTGGCGAGTTCGTGCTCTACTCGATCGAGCAAAATCTGTCCGAGTTGGCGCCGGGTGCGGCGATTACCCCGGTCATCGCCGACGTCAAGGATGCGCAGCGGATTGACGAGGTGTTCTCGAACTGGCGGCCGCAGATCGTGTTCCACGCCGCCGCCTACAAGCATGTGCCGCTGATGGAGGTGGACAATGCCTGGCAGGCAGTACGCAACAACGTGCTGGGGACGATGCGGGTGGCGCAGGTGTCGCTTCGCCACGGCGCCGAGCGCTTTGTGCTGGTGTCGACCGACAAGGCAGTCAATCCCACCAACGTGATGGGGGCGACCAAGCGGTTGGCCGAGATGGTGTGCGAAGCGCTGCAGGAGCCGGCGGGGGCAACCCAGTTCGAGATGGTGCGCTTCGGCAATGTGCTGGGCAGTACGGGGAGCGTGATTCCGAAGTTTCAGGAGCAGATCGCGCGGGGCGGGCCGGTGACGGTGACGCACCCGGACATCAACCGCTTTTTCATGTCGATTCCGGAGGCAGCGCAACTGGTGCTGCAGGCGGCGAGTATGGGGCGCGGTGGCGAGGTGTTCGTGATGGACATGGGCGAGCCGGTGAAAATCGTCGATCTGGCGCGCAACATGATTCGTTTGTCGGGCTACGCCGAGGACGAGATCCGCATTGAATTCACCGGCCTGCGCCCCGGGGAGAAGCTGTACGAAGAGTTGCTCGCCGATGCCGAACAGACGCGTGACACGCCGCATCCGAAGTTGCGCATTGCCCGTTCCCGCCCGGTCGAAGCGGGGTTCCTCGAGGCGTTGACGGCCTGGCTGGATCAGCCGCAGCCGGTGAGTGACGAGACGGTGCGCGAGGGGCTGCGACGCTGGGTGCCGGAGTACACGCCGATGGGCGCAAAGCCCGAGCTCAAGCTGGTGCACGACGGCTCAGAAGCCATCAAGCGCGCGTCCTGAGGTCGAGTGTGGCGCGATACGCGGTAGGTGACATCCAGGGCTGTTTCGATTCGCTGCAGGCCTTGCTGCACGAGATCGCCTTTGACCCGGCGCGTGACACCTTGTGGTGCGTGGGCGACCTGGTCAACCGTGGCCCGAAGTCGCTTGAAGTGCTCCGTTTCATTCGTGGTCTTGGCGACGCGGCTCGCGTCGTGCTGGGCAATCACGATCTGTATTTGCTGATGGTGGCGGCGGGCTGGCGCAAACGGGGCAAGGACGATACCTTGCAGCCGATTCTCGATGCGCCGGATGTCGATGCCTTGCTCGACTGGGTTGCCGCGCAGCCGCTCATGCACGTGGAAGCCGGATTCGCGATGGTGCATGCGGGCCTGTTGCCGCAATGGCAGGTGGACGAGGCGCGTGTGCTGGCGGCCGAGGTCGAAGCCGAACTGCGCAGCCCGCAGCGCAACACGCTGCTCGCGGATCTGGCGGGTAATGAGCCGGCGCGGTGGTCCGATGCGCTGGCCGGCCACGACCGTCTGCGCTGCGTCGTCAACGCCATGACGCGCATGCGTTTCTGCACGCCGGAAGGCGTGATGGAATTCAAGCACAAGGGCTCGCCTGACAATCCGCCTGAGGGCGGCATGCCCTGGTTCGATGTGCCGGCGCGCTCGCATGCTTCGCATACCTTGCTGACCGGCCATTGGTCCGCGCTCGGGCTGCACATGGTGCCGGGCTTGGTCAGCCTGGATACCGGTTGCCTGTGGGGCGGCCGTCTGAGCGCCTATCGGCTGGACGATGGCGCGCTGTTTCAGGTCGAATCGCGCGAAGCCGGGCGCTGAACCTCAGGCGGCAAGCGACGCTGCCGGGGCGTCTTTTTCAATCTCTTTCGTTTCGACGACACGATCGACGATCGCGGTGTGCGCCGCGTGGGCGATCTCGCGCCGGTGGCCGGCGCAAGCGTCGATGGCGGGCGCGATGTCCGCATGGACGATGATCCGCTCGGTCGCCATGATGCTGGCGATGCATTCGCCCAGGCTCAGGTCGCCATCGTAGGCGGCGGCGCGGGTAAAGGCGCCGTCGGGCGTGCGGTAGCGCAGCGCGACCGGTTGAATCGGGTGGCCGGTGAGGATGGCCGGTTGCAGCAACGCGGCGTGGAAATGCAGCACGTGGCTGCCATCGGTGGTGGTGCCTTCGGGGAAGAGCGCCACATGGCGCCCCGCTTGCATGCAGCGGGCGATTTCATCGTTGATGATGCGCGCGTGGCCGCGGCTGCCACGGCGCAGGAAGACGGTTTCGTTGACGGCGGCGAGCCAGCCGATGAGCGGCCATTGGCGCACGTCGGCCTTGGAGACAAAGGCCGCGGGCGTGAGTGCGTTGATGACGAAGATGTCTACCCACGACACATGGTTGGCCACCAGCAAGCCGCGCTCGATCAGCGCGTCGCCGCCGATCTCGAGCTGCAGACCGAAGATGTGCAGCAGCTTGCGTGACCAGCGCTGGCGAATCCGGCCGCGCGTTTGCAATGACAGCAGCGGGAAGACCAGCGCCGAAGTGACAACGCCCCGCAGCAGGTGCAGGGCGAGTCGGGTGTAGCGCCACAGCCGGCGCGCGCGTGAGGTTGGGGTTGGCGTGCTCAGTCTTTGCGTCCCATGAAGTGTTTGGCGTACTTGCCGTCGAGCCGGCCCATCGGCAACAGGATGGGCAGATCGGCGGTGTTGAAATCCGGATCCCAGGCCGGTTCGCCGCAAATCCAGGCGCCGGCGCGCAGATAGCCCTTGATGAGCGGCGGTGCTTCGGCCGGCAGGTCGCCATTGAGTTTGTCGAGCGGCAGCGCGGTGCGCGGGAACACCCGATATTCCAGTGGCGACTGGTGCTTGTCCTTGAGCTGATTATACAGGCTGGCCGCGAGGTGGCCGCCGTCGGACATGCTGACCGAGGCGCAGCCGACCAGGTAGTCGTAGCCGTTTTCCTTCATGTAGCGGGCCAGGCCCGCCCACAGCAAAGTGATGACGGCGCCGGAACGGTACTCGGCATCGATGCAGGAGCGGCCGATCTCGACCATGCGCCCGCGCAGATGCTGCAAACGGGTGAGGTCGAATTCGTTTTCGGAATAGTAGCCGCCGACGCGGCGGGCGGCTTCGGGTGACAGAATGCGGTAGGTGCCAACGATCCTGCCCTGGTCTTCGTCGCGCACGATCAGGTGTTCGCAGAAGGGATCGTAGATGTCGCGATCGACGCCCGGTGTGCGGGCGTTGAGTTTGGCGCCCATCTCTTCGGCAAACACGCGATAGCGTAGTTTTTGCGCTTCGAGAATTTCCGTCTCGCAGGTCGCCAGACCGACATGAAGGTTGCGGCGGCGGCGGGTGGCGCCATCAAGGCGTTTTTCGAGCATGGTGCTGTCCTCGTTTTTTTGATGACTGCACTCTAGAAACGGTAGATTGCGACGGCGTGACATCCGCGTGACGTTGCGGTGACGCCGCGCGTCGACCGTGAAAAGCTGCCTGTCATCGACTTGTCATGTGGCGGTCATTCCCTTGTCGCCTCGTCGGGCCAGCATGCGCGGCGATGGAACAGACACCGCTTTCCCTCGAACAGTTTGCCCAGGCCAAGCGCCAACTGCGCGTGGCGGTGGTGACCGAAACCTATCCACCCGAAGTCAATGGCGTGGCCATGACGACCGGCCGGTTGGTGGAGGGGCTGTTGCGGCTCGGCCATATCGTGTCGCTGGTACGCCCGCGTCAGGGGGCGGACGACACGCCGGCGCGCGACACCCGCTTCGAAGAAGTGCTGGCACGAGGCATTCCCATCCCGAAGTACAACCATCTCAAGATGGGGCTGCCGGCGCGCAAGGTGCTCACCCGATTGTGGTCGGTGTGCCGGCCCGACGTGGTACAGATCGTGACCGAAGGCCCGCTGGGCTGGTCGGCGCTTGGCGCGGCGCGCAAGTTGAAAATCCCGGCGATCACCGAGTTCCACACCAATTTTCACAGCTACAGCCGCTACTACGGGGTGGGCTGGATCAAACAGCCGGTCGAAGCCTACCTCAAGCGCTTTCACAACAAGGGTGAGGTCTGTCTGGCGCCGACGCGGGCACTGGCCGACGAATTGCACCGCAAGGGCGTGCGCCACGTGGATGTGGTTGCGCGCGGTGTCGATACCGCGCTGTTCAACCCCGAGCGTCGCAGCGAGGCGCTGCGGGCGCAGTGGGGCGTCGGTGAAAAAACGCGGGTGGCTGCGGTGGTCGGACGCGTGGCGCCGGAGAAGAATCTCGACCTGGCGATTCGGGCCTTCGATGCCATGCTGGCGCGCCAGCCGGATTGCCGGCTGCTGTTCGTCGGCGATGGTCCGGCCAAGGCGGCATTGCAATCGCGCTATCCGTCGCATATTCACGCCGGCATGCGCACCGGGGAAGATCTGGCGGCGCACTATGCGTCGGCCGATCTGTTCCTGTTTCCCAGCCTGACCGAAACCTTCGGCAACGTGACTACCGAGGCGCTGGCCAGCGGTTTGCCGGTGGTGGGCTTCGACTACGCAGCGGCGGCTGAACGCATCGTGCATGGCGTTAACGGCTGGTTGGCGCCCATGGACGATGGCGATGCGTTTGTGCGCGAGGCCGTGGTGGCGGTGGAAGTCGACCGCGCCGCGCTGCAACGGATGCGTGAGCGCGCGCGGGAGAGTGTGATCGACGCCGACTGGCAGGCGATCGCCGCGCGACTGGCGGGCGTGATGGAGTCGGTCGTGACCCGGCACGAGGTGCGCGTCGAGCTGGCGCGCGAGCGCGGGCTCGACGCCGGAGGCATATAATTACCGTTTGACTCACTCAACGGTAAGGTCCATGTCCATTCTCGTGTGCGGTTCGGTCGCCTACGACACCATCATGGTGTTCCATGATCGCTTCAAGGAACACATTCTCCCGGAGCAGATTCACATCCTGAACGTGGCATTTCTGGTGCCCGACATGCGTCGCGAGTTTGGTGGTTGTGCGGGCAACATCGCCTACAACCTCAAGCTGCTCGAAGCCGATCCGCTCATCATGGCAACCGTCGGCGACGATGCCGGGCCCTACCATCAGCGACTCGACGCGCTGGGCCTGAGCCGCGAGTATGTGCGCGAGGTGCCGGGCACCTTTACCGCGCAGGCCTTTATCACCACCGATCTGGACGACAACCAGATTACCGCCTTCCACCCGGGGGCGATGAACCATTCCCACCACAACGCAGTCACAGACGCACAGGGCGTCACGCTTGGCATCGTGGCG
>JBNKNO010000019.1:11497-14397 GCA_050293885.1 Rhodocyclaceae bacterium
TTTCCACCCGGGGGCGATGAACCATTCCCACCACAACGCAGTCACAGACGCACAGGGCGTCACGCTTGGCATCGTGGCGCCGGACGGGCGCGACGGCATGCTGGGCCATGCCCGGCAGTTCGCCGAGGCGGGCATCCCGTTCGTGTTCGATCCGGGCCAGGGGCTGCCGATGTTCTCGGGCGACGAGTTGATGGCGTGCCTGGAAATGGCGACCTATTGCGCGCTGAACGATTACGAAGCGCAATTGATGAGTGAAAAGACCGGCCGGAGCATTGAGCGCCTCGCCGAAGAAGTGAAGGCGCTGATCGTCACGCGCGGTGCCAAGGGATCGCAAATTCATGTGGATGGACAACGAATCGACATCCCGTGCGTTGAAGCAGATGAGGTGGTCGATCCCACCGGCTGTGGTGATGCATTCCGCGGAGGACTGCTCTATGGCATCGCCAACGGCATGGACTGGGAGAGCACCGGGCGCTTGGCTTCGGTAATGGGGAGTTTGAAGATTGCCCAGCGCGGTGGCCAGAATCACGCGCCGAAGCGGGAAGATATCGCTGCACGCTATGCGGCAGCTTTTGGAGAAAGACCATGGTGAAGCAACAAATCGCTTTTCGTTCCGCCCGAGCCGGCGCGCTCGCGCTCTCGGCGGTCGCTCTGCTCGGGCTGGCCGGTTGTGCCGGCAGCCTGAAGGGCGACACCTACTCGCGCGGCGAGGCCCGTCGTGCCATGGTGGTCAAGTACGCCACCGTCGAGTCGGTACGCTTCGTCAAGCTCGAGGGCACCAAGAGCAACATCGGCACGGTCGCTGGTGGGGCCGTTGGCGGCATTGCCGGCAGCAGCGTCGGGTCTGGCAAAGGCTCGGCGGTGGGGGCGGTGCTCGGTGCAGTGGCGGGTGGTATTGCCGGCGCGGCGGTCGAGGAGGGCGTGACCCGCTCTCAGGGCGTGGAAGTTACGGTCCGGCTCGACAACGGTTCGCACATGGCGATCGTGCAGGAAGATGCGGGTGAAGACTTTCAGCCGGGCCAGCGTGTGCGGATTTTGCAGGACGGCAGCACCATGCGGGTGACGCGCTGAGCGGCAGCGCCTTGTGCGGAGGCCGCGGCCGGATTCATCCGGCCTTTCAGCCGCGCCACCCGGTGGCGCGGCGGTTGGATTGAGCGAAGCGAAGCCCGGCGCTCGACAGGCCGAATCGCGAGGCGGTGAGGCCGAATGCCGGGTTGTCTTGGTCAATCCAACCCGCCAATGAACGTCGTCGGCGCAGATTCCTCGGACTAACTCGAGCGGGCGCTGGCGTCAGCCAAAAATCACCAGCACCCACACCACCGTCAGATTGAGCAGTGATATGAGCACCGCGGCGCTGCCGATGTCCTTGGCGCGCTTGGCGAGGCGATGCCGCTCCAGCGAGACCCGGTCCACCACGGCTTCGACCGCCGAGTTCATCAACTCCACCACCAGCACCAGCAATACGCAGGCGATCAGCAGCGCCTTGTTCGGGCCGCTGACGGGGAGAAACAGCGCAATCGGGATGAGAATCGCCGTGAGCAGGCACTCCTGGCGAAAGGCGTCTTCATGCCGGTAGGCAGCGCGCAGGCCGGCCAGGGAGTACTTGAACGCGTTCCAGATCCGGCGCAGGCCGGTGGTGCCCTTGAAGGGGCTTTCGTGAGCTGAATTGTCCGGAGGCTGCATGGCGGTGCCGGGGTCCTCGGTGGCGATGGGCGTTACGGCGAAACCGCCGCAGTTTGAGTCAAAGAGCGAGTCTCGGGGCTGCGGATGTCATCCGTGTTACGGATAGAAGGCGTATAGCCGATAACCTGCGGCGTTGACGTTGTTGGCGGAAAAATTCACTTCCACCTCCCGTGTCGACCCCGCGGCAAATCCCTCGTCGCCCGGAATCGCGCCCAGCCACTGTCGGGGCGACAGCACCTTGCGAATCAGCGGGCGGTCGTTGGCGTCGGTGAGCGTGAGCTCCAGGTGGGGATAGGCTTGTGCCACGTCGGCGCGATTGGTCAGCGTCGCGCTGAGCACGAAGACGCCTTCCTGATCCGGCAGACGATTCAGGTCAGACGCCTCGATGCTGATCTTTTGCGGGTCGCGCGGTAGATCCATGCTGCATCCGATGTTGGCGCACAGCGTCTCGATGAAGGGGCGAAGGCCCGGCATCGCTTGCACCAGTTCATTGCGGTAGAACAGGCCGATCTGGGCGATCAGCAGGGCGATCAACACGCCGGCCAGCAGACCGGTGACCCAAGGCGTTCCGCTGCTGCGCTCAGGTAGTGCGTCGAGCGCCGCGCGGGCCGCTGGGGGCGTCGGTTGTGCGGTGGCCGGCTCTTCGTCGGCAGGCGAGGCGAACGCCGACTCCGGCTCGATTTCCATGATGGTGAAGACATCGGCGTCTGCGTCGGGAAAGACGCTGCGCGGGGATTCGGGTACGGTGGCTTCCTCGGCGTCAGCGGGGGTTTCGGCGTCTGCATCGGCTGCGGGCAGCGGCCCGGGTTTGTCAGCCGTATCGTCCCCTTCGTCGATCTCCAGCATGAACTCGGTGTAGTCGTTGCCGGGTTCTTCGGGCGAGGTTGGGGGAAGTTCTAGCTCGCGCGGGGCATCGAGTTTGACCGCGAAATCGGCGTCGGGCGACAGGGCGTCCTCGAAGCTGGTGTCGAAATCCAGCGTGTCATCCGTTTCCTGTGGATGCACTTCCTCGTGGGTGAACTGGTCCAGTGACTGCGGATTGCCCAAGGTGGCTTCGAACTCTTCGAGCGACGGCGCGCGGAAGCCCCCGACGACGGTGTCGGCCCCTGAATCGATGATCTCCTCCGGTGCCGCGACGCCCTCCGCCGCAGGTGCCTCCTCAATTGCGGGCAGGTCCGACGCTTCGCCCTCGGTTTCGAGTGCTGGTTCGGTCTGCA
>JBNKNO010000019.1:14493-14649 GCA_050293885.1 Rhodocyclaceae bacterium
GCGGCGCCTGCGTGGGCTCCCATTCCGGCGCAACGGATTCTTCCATCGCGGGCGCGATCGCCTCTTCCGGTTCGAGTTCGAACTCCAGCCCGGTTTCCAGATCGAATTCCACCTCGGTCTCGAGGTCGGATTCCAGATCGAATGTCAGCTCGGGTT
>JBNKNO010000019.1:14746-19935 GCA_050293885.1 Rhodocyclaceae bacterium
GTTCCGGCTCGGGTTCCGGCTCGGGTTCCGGCTCGGGTTCCGGCTCGGGTTCCGGCTCGGGTTCCGGCTCGGGTTCCGGCTCGGGTTCCGTTGTCATATTTTCCGTCGCGGGGGTGTCCGCGTGGCCCATGTCGAACGCGTAGCCGGTGGTTTCTTCATTCGACATCGGTGGGGCGGTGAAACCGCCGGTGGCGCTGGAGCGCTCTTCGAGGATGAAGACGCTGGTGCTGACCGGCGTCGGCACGGACGGCTCGCCGGGGGTGAGGGGGGCAGCCGTCGTGTCGGTGGTCGATGCGTCTGCCTCGAGCGTGTCCAGCGCGTTGAACACGTGCCGGCAGTGGCCGCAACGCACTTTGCCCTGCCGCACCCGGAGTTGCTCCGAGGTGATGCGGAACACGGTCTGACAGGCGGGGCAGCGTGTGCGCATCATCTCCGTTCGCCCTCCAGGCGGGCCCATCCGTCACGCAATTTGCCCACGCGCAGGGCAATCCATGGCGCGTAGGCCTCGATTACTTGCTCGGTTTGTGTTTCCAGAATGCCCGACAGGGCAATGCGGCCGCCGGGGGCGACCAGTGCGCACAGCGCGGGCGCAAGCACGCACAACGGATTGGTGAGGATGTTGGCGACGACACGCTCGAACTGTCCGTCGACCGGTTGGCTCGACAGGGCGAAATCAATGTCGACCAGATTGCGCGAGGCATTGTCTCGTGCCGCTTCGACGGCCTTGTCGTCGATATCCACCCCCATTACCTTGCCGGCGCCCAGACGCACCGCCGCGATGGCGAGAATGCCCGAGCCGCAGCCATAGTCCATGACGGAGCACCCGGGGGTGACGGTCTCTTCGAGCCATTCGAGGCACAGATGCGTGGTCGGGTGGGAGCCGGTGCCGAAGGCCATGCCGGGGTCGAGCGCGATGTTGATCGCATCGGCGTCCGGCGCTTCGTGCCAGGAGGGGACGATCCACAGGCGGTCGGTGATGCGGATGGGGTCGAACTGCGATTGTGTCAGTTGCACCCAGTTCTGATCGGCAATTTCTTCGGTGGTGAAGCGGGGCACCTGATCGAAGCCGGCTTCGCCGGCGGCGGTGGCGAGCGCGGCGGCAAGGTCAGCGTCGGCGTCGAACAGGGCGATGACGCGGCTGTGATCCCACAGGCTGGTGGGCAGCATGCCGGGCTCGCCGAACTGCGGCCGTTCGGCGTCGGTGCCGGCATCGGCGTCTTCAATGCTGACGGAGACCGCGCCATGACTCATCAGTGCTTCGGAAAGCACCTCGGCGCGATTGGCGTCGGCGTGAAGCGTGACCGATATCCACATGGTCGTCAGCGATTCTCCGAGGTGGCGCGCTCGGCCAGGCGGCGCTCCAGATAGTGAATGCTGGTGCCGCCTTCGAGGAAGCGTTGGTCACGCACCAGTTCGTTGTGCAGCGGGATGTTGGTCTTGATGCCGGCGACGACGGCCTCGCTCAGCGCGATCTGCATGCGGCGCATGGCTTGCTCGCGCGTGTCGCCATAGGCGATGAGCTTTCCGATCATGGAGTCGTAGTGCGGCGGCACCATGTAGCCGTTGTAGGCGTGCGAGTCGACGCGAATGCCGGGGCCGCCCGGCATGTGCCAGTTGGTGATGCGGCCGGGGCTGGGCGTGAATTTGAACGCGTCTTCGGCGTTCAGACGACACTCGACGGCGTGCCCCTTGATGACGACCTGCTTCTGGTTGAACCACAGCTTTTCGCCGGCGGCGATGCGGATTTGCGCCTGCACGATGTCGATACCGGTGACCAGTTCGGTGACCGGGTGTTCGACCTGAATGCGGGTGTTCATTTCGATGAAGTAGAACTCGCCGTTTTCGTACAGGAACTCGAAGGTGCCGGCACCGCGGTAGCCGATCTTGCGGCAGGCTTCGGCACAGCGCTCACCGATCTTGGCGATCAGCTTGCGGTCGATGCCGGGGGCCGGCGCTTCTTCGATGACTTTCTGATGGCGGCGTTGCATGGAGCAGTCGCGCTCGCCCAGATGGACGGCGTTGCCGTGTGCGTCGGCGAGGATCTGAATTTCCACGTGGCGTGGATTTTCCAGATACTTTTCCATGTAGACCACGGGGTTGCCGAAGGCGGCGCCGGCTTCGCTGCGAGTGGTGGTGACGGCGTTGATCAACGCGGCCTCGGTGTGCACCACGCGCATGCCGCGCCCGCCACCGCCGCCGGCCGCCTTGATGATGACCGGATAGCCGACCTGGCGGGCAATCTTGACGATCTCTTTCGGGTCGTCCGGAAGTGCGCCGTCGGAGCCCGGCACGCACGGCACGCCGGCTTCCCGCATGGCGTCCTTGGCGCTGACCTTGTCGCCCATCAGGCGAATGGTGTCGGGCCGCGGGCCGATGAAGACGAAGCCCGATTGCTCGACACGCTCGCCGAAGTCGGCGTTTTCCGACAGGAAGCCGTAGCCGGGGTGAATGGCCTCGGCGTCAGTGACCTCGGCCGCCGAAATGATGGCCGGGACATTGAGATAGCTGTGGGTCGAAGATGCCGGGCCGATACACACCGATTCGTCGGCGAGCTTGACATACTTGGCTTCGGTGTCGGCCTCGGAGTGTACTGCCACGGTACGAATGCCCAACTCGCGGCAGGCGCGTAGCACGCGCAGTGCAATCTCGCCGCGGTTGGCAATGAGAATCTTGTCGAACATGCGGTTTTTATATCCGGTGGAGGTGAGATGGGGGCGTGAGGCTCACACCGTTCAGCCAATCACCATCAGGGGCTGACCGTATTCGACCGGCTGGCCGTTTTCGACCAGGATGGCTTTCACGGTGCCGGATATTTCAGCATCGATTTCGTTCATGAGCTTCATGGCTTCGATGAGGCACAGCGGGGTGCCGTCGGAGACGCTGTCTCCCACTTCCACGAAGGGGTCGGAGCCCGGGGACGAGGCGCGATAGAAGGTGCCGACCATCGGGGATGTGACCACGTTGCCCGGCGGCAGGTCGTCTTCGGCGGCCGGCGCGTCGGCGCTCGGGGCGGCCGGGGCGGCGGCAACTTGTGCGACCGCAGCCGGTGCCGCGGCAACCGTCATGGCGGCCGGGGCGGCCAGGGTCTTGGCGATGCGGACCTTTTCTTCACCTTCGGTGACTTCCAGTTCCGAGATGCCGGACTCCTGGACGAGGTCGATCAGTTTCTTCAGCTTGCGCAGATCCATTCAAATCTCCAATAGTCGCGGGCGAGAAGGCGCCGGCGCTTAATCTTGAGTGAGCCGGTTGAGGGCGAAATCGAGTGCCGCCAGGTAGCCATCGGCCCCTAGTCCGCAAATCACGCCCACGGCTTGATCGGAAAAATACGAGTGGTGGCGGAAGCGCTCACGTGCGTGGATGTTCGATAGGTGAACTTCCACGTACTGAATGGCGACTGCCGCCAGTGCGTCGCGCATGGCAACGCTGGTGTGTGTATAGGCTGCGGGGTTGATGATGATGAAATCCACCCCCTCGGCGCCCGCTGCCTGAATTCGATCCACCAACTCGCCTTCGTGATTGCTCTGGAAGGATTCGAGCCGGACATTGGCTACCGCGCAACGGTCTGCCATGACCTGATGGATGTCGGCGAGGGTGGTGTGCCCGTACACGTCGGGCTCCCGCGTGCCGAGCAGATTCAGATTCGGGCCGTGCAGCACCAGGATGAGGGTGCTGTCGGCCTGAGCGCTTTGCGCCTTTTTGGTGCGTTTTTTCGGCGTCATGGCTGCAAGTTTGCCGCATTTCGCTACATTTTGTCCAGCAGCTCTCGTGCGAAGTGCGGTGACCTTTTAAGACATCAGCGCCCGGATTTTGCCTTCAAGTTCCGATTTACTCAAGGTGCCCAGCGCCAGATGGCGGATCGTGCCGTCGCGATCAAGGATCACGGTAAAGGGGAGCGCCTGTGAATGGTTGCCCAATTCGGCGGCCAGTTGCAGGACGTCCGCATGGGCGATCAGCAGCGGGTAGGTGACCTTCATTTCGTCGCGGAACTGCGCGACGGGTTTGGGCTTGTCGATACTCAACCCGATGAAGGCAACGCCTTGCTCGCGATGGGCCTCGTACACCTCGACGAAATCGGGGATCTCGCGGCGGCACGGTGGGCACCAGGTTGCCCAGAAATTCACCACCACAATCTTGCCGCGAAGCGCGCTCAGGTCGTGAAAGGCGCCGTCGGCATCCGGCAAGCGCAGCGCATACAGTTTCTTGCCAGCCTGCGGCGAAACTGCGTCTGCTTGACCGTCGGCCGCTGCTTTCGAATCGAGTCGGGGCACCAGCGCAATGCCGCCGCTGCCACGGCTGGTCCAGTAGCCGGCGGCTGCGGCCAACACCGCGACGATGAGGTAGAGCAGGGGTTTGGGGAAGGACTTCATGGTGTAGACAGGCTGTCGGCGAGCAGTTTTTCAACGGTTTCGAGGCGAGCGCGCTCGATGCTGCTGCGGCGCTCGGCGCGCGACTCGAAGATGGTGAGGCGGATGGGGATGTCGTCCCATTCGAAAACAAGAATGGCTTCGGGGGTGTCGTGGGTGAGCTTGCGCGGTTCGCGGTGCTCGTAGCGCAGATCCTGGTTGAGGAAGAAGATCTCCACATCCTTGGCGCTGTCGGCGAAGACGTCGATATCCACCTCGGCGTAGCGGCCCGCCGTGCCGTCGAGCACCGGTCCGGTCAGGTAGGCGCGAAACGGCGACAGCATTTCGAGCACCTCGGCCGCGGCGCAGCGCATGGCGTAGATGCGCTCGTCCTGCTCTTCGTCCTGATAGATGGCCTGGTATTCGCGCAGCGCCGTTTCGATCTCGGCGTTGGTGGGCAGGGTGTCGGCGTCGGTGGCGCCGAGCTGGCGCGCTGCCTTGCGCTTGGCGAAGCCGAAATCCGAGATGCCGTCTTCGGCCATCATGCGGGCGGCGGCAGCGGCAATTTCCTGGCGAAGATGACCGGAACGAAAACCATGGGCACGGTTTGGCATGCGCTTGTCCCCTATCGCCGTTAGAATCCGGGCCATTCTACACGGCCGCCCGCAATCCTGAATCCGGGTGTGGTCGATGCGATGGAGCGCGCATGCACATTCACATTCTGGGTATTTGTGGCACCTTCATGGGCGGGCTGGCCCTGCTCGCGCGGGCCGCGGGCCATACCGTCACCGGTTGCGATGCCAACGTCTATCCGCCGATGAGCACCCAGCTCGAAGCGCAGGGGCA
>JBNKNO010000019.1:20032-42545 GCA_050293885.1 Rhodocyclaceae bacterium
CGGGCCGCGGGCCATACCGTCACCGGTTGCGATGCCAACGTCTATCCGCCGATGAGCACCCAGCTCGAAGCGCAGGGTATTGCGCTCACCAGCGGTTACGACGCGAGCCAGCTTGCGCTCGAACCGGACATGTTCGTGGTCGGCAATGCCATTTCGCGTGGCAACCCCTTGCTCGAAGCCATGCTCGATGCCGGCGCGCCCTATGTGTCCGGGCCGCAATGGCTGGCCGAGCATGTGTTGCAGGGCAAGTGGGTGCTGGGCGTGGCGGGCACGCATGGCAAGACGACAACCGCCTCGCTGCTGGCCTGGCTGCTCGAAGACGGCGGCCTGAACCCCGGCTTTCTGATCGGTGGCGTGCCGTCTAACTTCGGTGTGTCGGCGCGGTTGACCGACTCGCCTTTCTTCGTGATCGAGGCGGACGAATACGATACCGCCTTCTGCGACAAGCGCTCGAAGTTCGTGCACTACCGGCCGCGTACCGCGATTCTCAACAATCTGGAATTCGACCACGCGGATATCTTTGCTGATCTGGCGGCCATCGAAACCCAGTTTCATCACCTGGTGCGCACCATGCCTGCCAGCGGGCGGATTGTCGCCAACGCGCAGGCGCCGGCGCTGGATCGGGTGCTCGAACGCGGTTGTTGGTCGGAACTCGAGCGCTTCGGTTGTGAGGCGGGCTGGTCGGCGACGCTGGATGCCGACGGCACCGGCCACTTTGCCTTGGCGGGCAAAGCGCTGGGCCAGGTCGCCATGCCGATGGCCGGTGAGCACAATCTGCTCAATGCTTTGGCGGCGGTCGCGGCCGCCCGCCACGTGGGTGTGCCGCCCGCGGCCTCGATCGAGGCATTGTCACGCTTTGGCGGGGTGAAGCGGCGCCTGGAAGTGCGCGGTACGGTCCGGGGAGTGACTGTCTATGACGATTTCGCCCATCACCCGACGGCCATCGAACTGACGCTGGCCGGCTTGCGCAAGCGCGAGGCGAGCGGACGGATTCTGGCTGTACTCGAGCCGCGCTCGAACACCATGAAACTGGGGGTGATGAAGGCGCAATTACCCGAAAGCTTGAAGGCGGCGGATGCGGTGTTCTGTTACACCGGCGGCGTGGATTGGGATGTGGCCGGCGCGCTCTCGCCCTTGGGCGAAAAGCTCGATGTGCACACCGATATCGACGCGCTGGTGGCGGCGGTGGTGGCCCGGGCGAAGGCCGGGGATCATGTGCTGGTGATGAGCAACGGCGGCTTTGGCGGTATTCATCAGAAACTGCTGGACGCTTTGGGCGATTGATTGTTTCGCGCAACAAAAAGGGCCACCCAACAGGGGCGGCCCTTTTTGTTGTGACCCGAGCTCAGTTGTCGCGGCGGAGCAGGTCGAGCCGCTTGGCTTCGGTCGGTTCGACATATTCGAACACCCGCACGACCTTTTGAACGCCGCTGGTGGTGCGGGTGACCAGCGTGGCGGCGTCGGCTTCCCCGCGGGTGACCAGCCCCATGAGATATACGGTCGAGGACTCGGTCACGACCTTGATGAGGTTGGCCTGCACCGCGTCGGAATCGATCATGCGCGCCTTCACCTTGGAGGTGATGAGCGTGTCGTTGCTGCGCGAGGTGAGCGAACTGTGGCCGGCGACCTTCACGTCGTTGGTGATGCCACGAATGTTCGGCACGGCGGCGACGATGCCCGGCAACTGGTTGACGACGGCTTCGTTGGGGGCTTCACCGGTGAGCAGCACGTTGCGGTTGTAGGAGGTGACATTCACGTGCACCAGATCGCCGAGCTTCTCCTTGATTTGTGCGCTGGCCTTCCATTCGATGCCCTCGTCTTCAACATAGGCGCCCGAGCTGCGACGGTCGGCGGCCATCATGGCGCCGGCGCCGACGCCGGTGGCCACGGCCGGGAAGCATCCCTGCAGGATCGGGGCCGCAGCCGCGGAGACAACGAGTGCGAGCACGGTGCTGCGCAGACCTTTATTCATTATTCAACTCCAAGTAACAGGCTATCGATACCGTCGCACAGACAGTGCAAGGCGAGCAGGTGCACTTCCTGAATACGGGCGGTGCGCTCCGATGGAACGCACAAATGGACATCGTCGGGCCCGAGCAGTTCAGCCATCTGGCCGCCGCCCTTGCCGGTGAGGGCGACCACGTGCATTTCGCGTTCATGGGCGACGCGCATGGCTTCGATCACGTTGGGCGAGTTGCCGCTGGTGGAAATGGCCAGCAGCACGTCGCCGGGGTGGGCCAGTGCCGCCACCTGCTTCGAGAACACCTGATCGTAGTGGTAATCGTTGGCGATCGAGGTCAGTGTCGAGCTGTCGGTGGTCAGCGCGATGGCTGCCAGCGGCGGGCGCTCCATCTCGAAGCGATTGACCAGCTCGGCGGCGAAGTGCTGGGCGTCGGCCGCCGAGCCGCCATTGCCGCAGGCGAGGATCTTGCCGCCGTTCATGAGGCTGCCGGTCATCAGGTCGATCGCCTGTGCCAGCGGTGCGACCATCAGCTCGGCGGCGGCGCGCTTGGTGGCGATGCTCTGCTCGAACTGGTCGGAAATGCGGGAGGAAAGATCCATTCGGCACGCGAGGTACGGGGAAAATCGAGCGGCGATTTTAGCATGTGGCCGTCCGTCGCCTGTGCTGACCGAATCGCTTCGTTACACTCTAGCGTCGGCGTCGAAGGCGTTGCGAATCCACTCGGGCTGGGCGTCGTCGGCATGTGCCATGAGCATCACGTCGAATCGGCATTGAGGCGGCGTCGCGGTTCGTCGTTGGCCCGATAACCAGTGCCGGGCGGCCAGCACGATACGCTGCCGCTTGGCAGTCGTGATGCTGGCAGCGGCGCCGCCGTAGTCGTTTCGCTGACGCATGCGCACTTCGACAAACACGATCGTGTGCTTGTCGCGACAGACCAGATCGATCTCGCCGCCTTTGCACAGCACGTTGCGTTCAAGCGTCTTGAGTCCGTGGCCGGCCAGCCAGCGGGCCGCATTCGCTTCGGCGCGTGCGCCGTCGGCTTGCCCCACGCCGGCGACCGGGCGGACAATAAGCCGCTTGAGCCTTTCGAATATTGCCCGCATGTCGCTGACACCCTCTGTTCTGAATACGACGCCGTCATTGTATGTGGTGGCCACCCCGATGGGGAATCTGCAGGACATCACCCTGCGCGCGCTGGCCGTGCTCAAGGCGGTGGACGTGGTTGCGGCCGAAGATACGCGCCACACCCAGCAACTGCTTTCCGCGCATGGCATTTCGGCCAAATTGATGGCCGCGCATGAGCACAACGAGCACAAAGCGGCGACCCAGATCATCGAGCGGCTACAGGGCGGCGAGCAGGTGGCCTTCGTGTCCGATGCGGGAACGCCCGGCGTCTCCGACCCCGGCGCGCGGTTGGTGGCGCGGGTGCGCGAGGCCGGGCTGCCGGTGGTGCCGGTGCCGGGGCCGAGCGCCGTGGCGGCCGCGGTGTCGGTGGCCGGGCTGGAGGCGGGCGGTTTTCACTTCGTGGGTTTTCTGCCGCCGAAAAGCGGCGCCCGGAAGGCGCGACTTCAGGCGCTGAGCGCGCAAACCGATGCGCTGGTGTTCTACGAAGCGCCCCATCGGGTCACCGATACCGTGGCCGACATGCTTGCGGTGTTCGGCGCGGCGCGCGAGTTGGTGATTGCGCGCGAACTCACCAAGCGTTTCGAGCAGATCGTGCGCCTGCCACTGGGCGAGGCGGCCGCCTGGTTTGCCGAAGACAGTAACCGCCTGCGCGGTGAGTTCGTGCTCATCGTCACCGGCGCACCGCCGGAAACCGGCTTGTCGGCCGATGCCGAGCGCACACTGGCCTTGCTGCTCGAGGCCATGCCATTGAAGACCGCAGCCAAACTGGCGGCCGAGGTTACCGGGGCGTCGAAGAACGCGTTGTATCAGCGTGCGCTGGAACTCAAGGAGCGCCGGGATTGAGCCGCATCTATGCGACCGTCAGAACGCGCCGGTCGATATAATCCGGGCCAACGTAATTCGAGGTTGATCATGCAAATACTCACCATCACCCGGCCGGACGACTGGCACCTGCATGTGCGCGAGGGCGCCGCCATGGCGGCCGTGGTGCCCGACACCGCGCGCCGCTTCGGGCGCGCCATCATCATGCCCAATCTGCGCCCGCCGGTGGTCACCACCGAGCAGGCGTCTGCCTACCGTGATCGCATTCTCGCGGTGGTGCCGGTGGGGCTCAAGTTCGACCCCTTGATGACGTTGTATCTGACAGACAACACCGCGCCGGATGAAATCGATCGGGCGAAGGCGAGTGGCTTCGTGCATGCCGTCAAGCTCTATCCGGCGGGTGCGACCACCAACTCGGATGCCGGCGTCACCCACATCGACAAGGTGCGCCCGGTGCTCGAGCAGATGGAAAAGGCGGGCATGGTGTTGTGTGTTCACGGAGAGGTGACCCATGGTGACGTTGATATCTTTGATCGCGAGCGCATCTTTATCGATCGTGTGCTGGCGCCACTGGCAAAAGACTACCCGGCGCTGCGCATCGTCTTCGAGCACATCACGACCCGCGAAGCGACGCAGTTTGTAAGCGAGGCGGGCGGCAACGTGGGTGCCACCATCACGGCGCATCACCTGCTGCTCAACCGCAACGCGATTTTCGCTGGCGGCATCAATCCGCATCACTATTGTTTGCCGGTGCTCAAGCGCGAGACGCATCGCGAGGCGCTGGTGGCCGCTGCGATTTCGGGCAACCCCAAGTTCTTCCTCGGCACCGATTCGGCGCCGCACGCACGGGGTGCGAAAGAAAACGCGTGTGGCTGCGCGGGTTGCTACACCGCGCACGCGGGCATCGAGTTGTATGCCGAAGCTTTCGATGCGGCCGGCGCGCTGGATCGACTCGAAGGTTTTGCCAGCCATTTCGGTGCGGACTTCTACGGTCTGCCGCACAACATCGACACCATCACCTTGCGTCAGCGCGAATGGCCGGTGCCCGCCAGTATTGACTATCTCGAGGGCGATCCGCTCGTGCCGTTGCGCGCCGGCGGACACATCGCCTGGCAACTGGACTGATTGAACGTATGAAGTTTGACCGTCGTCTTTGGCTTATCCCTCTGTTGGCGCTGCTGCTGACCGGCTGCGAGAATTCGGCCACGGCCTATGTGATCGACGGCAAGGAGCACGCGCTCATGCTCGTGCGCGAGCAGCGCTGGTTCTGGTCGGACGAAGTCGAGCAGGCGGTGGTGGTCGCGCGGCTGCCGAAGTGTCAGCGGCGCGTGGCCATCTGGCCCGGCAACGCGCAGGGGCCGGCCATGGAAATCTATGAAGCGGGCTATCAGCTGTGGGCGCTCAACCAGGGGCGTCGCTGGTATCTGGCCAGTACCGAAAAATGTCTGGTGCAGGATTGGAACGATCCGCCCGCGCAGCCGCCCGGCGCGCAGGTGGGCACCTTCCTGATGCGCGATGGTGTCATGGTTTTCAAGGCTGCCGCTGCCACCGCCACCGCGCAATGAATTCCGTCCCCGAATGTCTGCAACCCGCTGCCTTGGCGGCGCGCCCGTTGTATGCGCCGTTGGCGCCCGGCTTGCGCGCGGCCGGCCTGCGTTTGCCCTCACTCGTGGAACTCAACCGGATTGTCAGCGACACGGCCGGCGAGGTGCGCAGCGGCCAAGGCGCACCAGTGCGTTTCGTGCCGCCGGGCAAGGCCGATATTGCCTATGAGCATGCCGTTTTCGATGCCGGCGAGGTGGCGACGCGGCCGGAAAACTGGCACGACTTCTTCAATGCGTTGGTATGGGCGAGTTTTCCCCGTGCCAAGGCCGCGCTCAACGCGCGGCACATGCACGAACTCGCGCTGGCTCGGGCCATGGGACGCAAGGCTCGAGGCGCCGTGCGCGATGCGCTCACCCAGTTTGACGAATGCGGCATGGTGGTGATGGGCGCGGCCCCCGAGCTGCTCGACGGCTTGGCCCACCATGCATGGAGCGAAGTGTTCTGGCAGTCGCGTGCGCATCTGCTCGCCCGTACGCGCTTCATCCTGTTTGGTCACGCCACCTACGATCAGCTGCGTGCGCCGTTTCCCGGCCTGTGCGCCAAGGTCTTGTATCTGTCGGTGCCCGATCGCGTCATTCATGCGCCCGTGGCGGATCAGGTGGCGCTGGTCGACGCCTGGTTGGCGCACACGCTGGGCAATAGGGATGCCTCGCTCTCGCCGCAAACGTTTGCGCCCTTGCCCTTGCTCGGTATCCCCGGTGTCGTGATCGACAATGCCCGGCGCGACTACTATGCGGACGTCGCGCAGTTCCGCCCGCTGGGCAAGCGGCTGCCGGTGCCCGTTCATGGATGGCGCGGACGGGCAGTCGAAGCGCTATAATCCGCGCCGGGAAGTTCGCCAGGCAGTCGCGACGCACGCAAGTGTTTCGAGGAAAGTCCGGGCCCCGCAGAGCAGGATGCCGGCTAACGGCCGGGCGCCATAAACTGTTTTTCAGCCAAAGCGACGGAAAGTGTCGCCCGAAGGGGCGACCGGGTAGTGTTTTGTGACCTGTGCCGCTTGCGGTGGGGCAACCCGAGCAGGCATTACCCGGCAGCAGAAAAGATTCCGCCGACGACCACAGGTGTCGGGTCAGGGTGAAATGGTGAGGTAAGAGCTCACCGCGGACGTGGTGACACGGACGGCAAGGCAAACCCCATCCGGGGCAAGGCCAAATAGGGGGGCAATGACGTGGCTCGCGTCGCTCCCGGGTAGGCTGCTTGAGCGGCGTGGCAACGCGTCGCCGAGAGGAATGACTGCCCGATGCCCGCAAGGGCATTCGACAGAACCCGGCTTATCGGCGAACTTCCCACTTTTCCCCCTTTCAGCGTGATTTCTCCCACTGCGCCCCACCTTTCGGGCCGCGCGCGCTGCCACTGTTGCGGCATTACCTTCATGAACTTTCCGTTGTCATTGATTTGACTGGAGAAACGTTTCGCGTCCCCGTGCGTGAGCGTACGCATAAGTGTCTGTGTCCATTAGCAAAAGCATTGTTTCCCTGGCTTGACCGGGGTTTTTCTTTGCTCTAAAGTGGGCTCAAGTGCACAAATGTGGGAGAGAGTGTACCAAATGCTCTCTTCCAGTCCGTTCCGGGGGGTTCAATGTTCCAAGGCGCAGCAGCGCTCAATCTCGATGCGAAGGGTCGCCTGGCGATCCCTGCGCGGCATCGGGGTGCGCTGTCCGACGAGGGTGGCGATATCGTCGTCACTGCGCACCCCCATCGCTGCCTGCTGATCTACCCCGCTGAGGCTTGGCAGCCCATTCGAGACAAGGTGTTGGCCGGCTCCAGCCTGGAGCAGCGTTCGGCCATGCTCAAACGCTTGCTGGTGGGTTTTGCCCGCGAGGAAAGACTCGATGGTTCCGGGCGGGTGTTGGTCGCCCCTGAGTTGCGCGGCTTCGCCAAACTGGAAAAGACCGTCTGGCTGGTCGGGCAGGGCTCGCATTTCGAACTGTGGTCCGACGCCGGTTGGCAGGCACAGCAGGAGGCCATGTTCGGCATGGGCACCGAACTGCTGCCGCCGGGGCTGGAGGATCTGGCCCTATGAACATCGCGACCGAACACGTCACCGTGCTTCTCGACGAGGCCGTCGAGGCACTCGCGATCCGGCCCGATGGCTGCTACGTGGATGGCACCTTCGGCCGTGGTGGGCACAGCCGTGCGGTGCTGTCGCGGCTGGGCGAGGCCGGCCGGCTCATCGCCTTCGACCGTGATCCGACCGCCATTGCGGCGGGTGCGGCGATCAACGATTCACGATTCCGTTTGATCCATGCGCCGTTCAGCGACATGGCGCATTCGCTCGACGCCGTGGGTGTCGAGCGGGTGGATGGAGTGTTGCTCGATCTGGGGGTTTCTTCACCTCAGCTCGACGAGGCTGCGCGTGGCATGAGCTTTCGCTTTGATGCTCCGCTTGACATGCGCATGGATACCAGCCGCGGACGCACCGTGGCGCAATGGCTGGCGACGGCGGACGTCGGCGAAATCACCGAGGTGATCAGGGATTATGGGGAAGAACGGTTTGCTCATGCGATTGCAAAGGCGGTTGTTGCTGCTCGGGCAGGGGGGGCTGTCACAACCACTGGACAACTTGCCGCACTCGTGGAGAAAGCGGTCCGCACGCGCGAGCCGGGGCAGCACCCGGCGACGCGCACCTTCCAGGCTCTACGGATTTTCATCAATGCGGAGCTTGAAGAGCTGTCGCTAGTGTTGCCGCAGTGCGTGGCGCGGCTCACGACGGGCGGTCGGCTGGTGGTGATCAGCTTTCACTCGCTCGAGGATCGCATCGTCAAGCGCTTCATGCGCGACGGTTCGAACCCGCCGCCGCTGCCCAAGGGCTTGCCGGTGCGCGAAGCCGATCGGCCAGCGCCGCCGCTGCGTCTGGTAGGCAAGGCCATGCGCGCCAGTGCCCGCGAAGTGGCGGCCAACCCGCGTGCCCGCAGCGCGGTGATGCGTGTGGCTGAACGCACGGAGGCGGCGTGATGAACGGACGGCCCCCACGCTCTCAATGTTCGCGAAGGGTCGGCTTTGCACAGCCGACCCGTTCGACAGGCGCGAAGCGGTGTTTCGCGAAACTCCTGCCTCACCCCCCCAAGGGGGCGGCGCCCATCCTTGGGGCGGCCCGGCGGGAGGTGGACGGCCCCCACGCTCGCATCCGCTCGCTGCCCCCCAGGGGGGCAGCGCCCGCCCTTGGGACGGCCCGACGGATGGGCGGGCCACGGTTCGGCGCGCTGTTCCCGAATCAGGTCGGGATGGTTCGTGTCGACGTGATGCTCGTGACGCTGGCGTTGCTCAGCGCATTGGGGGTGGTGGCGGCGCAGCATCAGTCGCGCAAATTGCATACCGCGCTGGAGCGCGAGACCTCGCACATGCAGCAGCTCGAAGTGGAATGGGGACAGTTGCAACTCGAGCAAAGCACCTGGGCGGCGCATGTGCGAATCGAAAAGATTGCGCGGCAGCGCTTGCACATGCAGGCGCCATCGATCGAGCAGATCCTCGTGATCGAGGGGGGAACATGAAGAAGCGTAAAAGTGTGACCTTCAATCACAACCCATTGCTTGAAAAAGGGCTGCCCGTCTGGCGGCCCCGTGTCGTTTTATTGGCGCTGTTGTGTGGTTCGTTCGCGCTGGTGGCGCGTGCGGGCTATCTGCAGGGCGTGAACGACGAGTTCTTGCAGGCCAAGGGCGAATCCCGTTATGCCCGCGTGCTGGAAATTCCGGCCACCCGCGGCAAGATCACCGATCGTCATGGCACGGTGCTGGCGGCCAGCACGCCGGTGCGTTCGATCTGGGCGATTCCGGGTGACGCCAAACTCAAGCCGAAGGAGTCGCGCGAACTGGCGAGCCTGCTCGACATGGATGTGCGCGCACTGAACCGCAAGCTGGCACGTGACACGGACTTTGCCTACCTCAAGCGTCAGGTGTCGCCGGAAGTGGCGAAGAAGGTCGAGGGCCTCAACCTGCCGGGTATTCACGACCACCGCGAATATCGTCGCTACTATCCGGGCGCCGAGGTCATGGCGCACGTGCTTGGTTTTACCGGGGTTGACGACCGCGGGCAGGAAGGCGTCGAGCTCGCATTCGAATCGCAACTGGCCGGCAAGCCCGGTTCTCGTCGGGTGATCAAGGATCGCCGTGGCCGCATTGTTGAAGACGTGGAATCGATCCGCAAGCCCCAGGAAGGCAAGGACATCGCGCTGTCGATCGATGCCAAGATCCAGTATCTGGCCTACGCTGCGCTGCAGGAGGCGATGAAGACGCATCGGGCGAAGGCGGGTGGCGTGGTGGTGCTCGATGCGCGCACCGGCGAGGTGCTGGCCATGGTCAACGCGCCGACATTCAACCCGAATAATCGGGGCACGCTGAGCGGCGCACAACTGCGCAACCGCGCGATCACCGACACCTTCGAGCCCGGTTCGGTGATGAAGCCCTTCATCGCCGGGCTGGCGCTGGAAACCGGCAAAGTCCGCTTCGATACCGTGATCGATACCGGTGAGGGGCGCCTCACCATCGGCAACGCCTCGATCAGCGACACCCACAAGCATGGATTGCTGACGGTCGCGCAAGTCATCCAGAAATCGTCGAACGTGGGCATCGTGCGCGTCGCCATGAACTTCCAGCCGAAGGAAATGTGGTCGATGTTCGATAGCCTGGGCTTCGGCTCGCCGTTGCGTGTCGGCTTCCCCGGTGAGGCGAGCGGGCGTTTGCGTCCGGCAAGCACGTGGCGGCCGATCGAGCAGGCGACCATGGCCTACGGGCACGGCGTCTCGGTGAGCCTGATGCAGCTGGCGCACGCTTACCTGGCCTTTGCGCGCGATGGCGACTTGGTGCCGCTGACGCTGACCCGCGCCGAAGCGCCGCGTCTGACGGGGCAGCGCGTGTTCTCGCCGCAAACCGTGCGCGAGGTGCGCGCGATGATGGAAATGGTGACCGACGAGGGCGGCACCGCGCCGCAGGCGCGCGTGGCCGGCTACCGGGTGGCGGGCAAGACAGGGACGGCGCACAAGCTCGAAGGTGCCAAATACACCGATAAATACATTGCCTCTTTTGTGGGCATCGCGCCGGCGAGCGATCCGCGCTTGGTGATTGCGGTCATGCTCGACGAGCCGCGCAACAAGCAGTACTACGGCGGTCAGGTGGCGGGCCCGGTGTTTTCCAAAGTCATGGCGGGCGCACTGCGAGCGATGTCGGTGCCGCCCGATGCGCCGATCACCCCGGTGCAGGTGGCCCAGACGGGTGAGGCGCCACCAACCGCCAGGGAGCATATGTGACGGACGCACTCGCCACGACCCTTCTCGACGCGTTTCACGAAGCCGGAATTCATCCGACGGGGGTCACTGCCGACTCCCGTCGCGTTGCATCCGGCGACCTGTTTCTTGCCTATCCGGGTCTGCGCGTGGATGGGCGCGACTTCGTTGGCGAGGCGATCGCGGCCGGGGCGAGCGCGGTGGTGTTCGATACCGCCGATGGTCGTGCGTGCCCCGCGTTGCCGGTGCCCGCGCAGTCGGCTGAACGCGTGCGCGCACTCGGTGGTTATCTGGCCGATGTGGTCCACGGGCGTCCGAGTGAAGCGCTGTGGATGGCCGGCGTGACCGGCACCAACGGCAAGACGACCGTCAGCCAGTGGCTTGCCCGCGCCCTGGGTGCGTGCGGCACCAAATGCGCCGTGATCGGTACGCTGGGCACCGGCTATCCGGACCATCTCGATGCCGGGCAGCACACCACGCCTGACGCGCCGGAAATTCATCGCGCACTCGCCCAATTTCGCGACAGTGGCGCGGAGGCGGTCGCCATGGAAGTGTCGTCCATCGGCTTGCATCAGGGGCGGGTCAATGGCGTGCGCTTCGACGTGGCCGTGTTCACCAACCTCAGCCGCGATCACCTCGACTATCACGGCGACATGCAGACGTATGCCGAAGCCAAGGCCGATCTGTTTTCCATGGGGGTCGGGCGTGCCATTGTCAATCTCGACGATGTGTTTGGCGTGGAGCTGGCCCGCCGCATGGTGGCCGGTGGAACGCCGGTGACCGGCTACACCCTGGTGGAAACGAGTGCCGGGGCGGCGCCGGGTGCGCAGGTGCTGGTGGCGGAAAATGTGAGTACCACCGACGCCGGCATTCGTTTCACGGCGTGCTGGCAGGGTGAGCGCGTGCCGGTCAATGCGCGCGTCGTCGCCAACTTCAATGTGTCGAATCTGCTGGCGGTGATCGCGGCCTTGTTGGCGCACGGGGAGTCGCTCGAGACCGCCGTGCGTGCGTGTGCCAACCTTGCGCCGCCGGAAGGGCGCATGCAGATTGTCGGCGGCGTCGGTGAGCCCCTGGTGCTGGTTGACTACGCACACACCCCCGATGCGCTCGAGAAGGTGCTGCTGGCCGCGCGCGAGACCGCGGACGCACGCCACGGCGCCTTGTCGTGCGTGTTCGGCTGTGGCGGCGATCGCGATGTCGGCAAGCGTCCGCTCATGGGCGCGGTGGCCTCGACCCTGTGCGACACGGTGTGGCTGACCAGCGACAACCCGCGCAGCGAAGATCCGCAATCCATCCTTGCCGAGGTTGCGGCCGGTGCCGGTCAGAACGCCGTCTGCGAACTCGATCGCGCGCAGGCCATCCGTCTGGCCATTCTCGCGGCCGAGGCGGACGACGTGATCGTGCTCGCCGGCAAGGGGCATGAAAACTATCAGGAGATTGCCGGTGTGCGCTTGCCGTTCTCGGATGTCGAGCACGCGCGCAATGCGCTCAAGGGCTCGCGCGAGGAAAGGGGAGGCCGGTCATGATGGATCTCCTCCAGGCCGCAGCCACCATGGGCGCGCGTCTGAGTGCGCCGGTTAGCGTCGATGCGGTGCAGACCGACACCCGCGCCTTGAGCCCGGGCTGCCTGTTCGTCGCGTTGCGCGGCGAGCGTTTCGATGGGCACGACTTTGTCGCCGATGCCATCGAAGCTGGCGCGAGCGCGGTGATGGTCGATGAGGACTTCGCACAAGCGAAGCCCGAGGGGCTCGATGTGCCGATGCTGGTGGTCGGGGATACCCGCCTCGGCCTCGGGGCGCTGGCCGCCTGGTGGCGTGCGCAGTTCGATATCCCGCTGATCGGCATTACCGGCAGCAACGGCAAGACGACGGTCAAGGAAATGTGCGCGGCCATCCTTGCCGCCAAGGCGAGGCGTGAAGGCTGCGATCCGGCCGAGGCGGTGCTGGCAACCGCCGGTAACTTCAACAACGACATCGGCCTGCCGCTGACGCTGCTGCGCCTGCGCGCCAGCCACACGGCGGCGGTGATCGAGATGGGCATGAATCATCCCGGCGAGATCGGCTATCTGACGGCCATTGCCCGGCCGACAGTGGCGATTGTGAACAACGCGTTGCGTGCGCATCTCGAAGGCCTGGGTGGCCTCGATGCGGTTGCCGTCGAAAAGGGGGCGATCTACGAGGGGCTGGGCGACACCGGGGTGGCGATCGTCAATGCCGATGACCCGTTCGCCGACTACTGGCGCGGTGTCAATACCAATCGCCGCGTGCTGACGTTTGGGCTCACGGCCCCCGAGGCCGATGTGCGTGCCGTTTGTGAAGTGCAGCGACTGAGTGTGCGCCTGCACCTGTCGACGCCCGAGGGCGTGGGGCAATGCGATCTGCGCGTACCGGGGTTGCACAACGCACGCAACGCAACGGGCGCGGCAGCGGCGTGTCTGGCGGCCGGGGTGAATCTCGACGACGTGATCGTGGGTCTGCACGACTACAGCGGTACGCGCGGGCGTTTGCAGCAGAAGCCGGCGTTGAACGGCGCCATCGTGCTCGACGACAGCTACAACGCCAATCCGGATTCGGTGCGCGTGGGCATCGACGTGCTCGCCGCCACGCCGGGACGCAAGGTACTGGTGCTCGGCGACATGGGCGAGCTGGGCGAGGCGAGCGCGCAGCTGCACGACGAAGTGGGTGGCTATGCCAAGAGCCAGGGCATCGACTTTCTGCTTGCGTTGGGCAGTGCGAGCGCGACCGCGGTGCATAACTTCGGTGACGGTGCGACTCACTTTTCGGAGGTTGGGCCGCTGGTGGCGGCGCTGACCAAGCTGCTGGACGCCGACACGGTGGTGCTCGTCAAGGGCTCGCGCTTCATGCGCATGGAGCGCGTGGTGGAAGCCATCGCCGACGACAACAACAATAAGAAGAAGGAGCAAGAACATGCTGCTTGAACTGGCGCTGTGGCTCGGGCAGGACGTACGCACATTCAACGTGTTCGGCTACATCACGCTGCGCACGGTACTGGCCGCACTCACGGCCCTGGCCATCTCCTTCATCTTCGGCCCGGCGGTCATTCGCTGGCTGGCGGCCAAGAAGATCGGCCAGGCGGTGCGCGACGACGGCCCCAAGTCGCACCTGACCAAGGCCGGTACCCCGACCATGGGCGGCGCGCTCATCCTCATCGCCATCGGTATCACCACACTGTTGTGGGGTGATCTGCGCAATCTGTACGTGTGGGTGACGCTGCTGGTGACGCTCGGCTTCGGCGCCGTGGGCTGGGTGGACGACTGGCGCAAGGTGGTGCACCGCGACCCGAAGGGGCTGGCCAGCCGCTGGAAGTACTTGTGGACGTCGGTGATTGCGCTGGCGGGGGCGCTGATTCTCGGCCTGACCGCCGACACGTCGGCGCAGACAGAGCTGATCGTGCCGTTCTTCAAAGGCGTGAACTACCCGCTCGGCGTGGGCGGTTTCGTCATCCTCAGCTACTTCGTCATCACCGGCACGAGCCACGCGGTGAACCTCACCGATGGGCTCGACGGCCTCGCCATCATGCCGACGGTGATGGTGGCCTCGGCGTTGGCGATCTTCGCCTACGTGGCCGGTCACGCCGGCTTCTCGAAATACCTCGGCGTGCCCTACATCGCCGGCGCGGGCGAGCTCGCCGTGTTCTGCGGGGCGATGGCCGGCGCCGGGCTCGGCTTCTTGTGGTTCAACGCCTATCCGGCGGAAGTGTTCATGGGCGATGTCGGTGCGCTGGCGCTGGGCGCCGCGCTGGGAACGGTGGCGGTTGTCGTTCGCCAGGAAATCGTGTTGTTCATCATGGGCGGCCTGTTCGTGGCCGAGACCCTGTCGGTGATGCTGCAAGTGATCTATTTCAGGGCCACCGGCGGCAAACGCATCTTCCGCATGGCGCCCTTGCATCACCACTACGAACTGAGTGGCTGGAAAGAAACGCAGGTGGTGGTCCGCTTCTGGATCATCACCATCATGCTCGTGCTGTTTGGCCTGTCGACACTGAAGCTGCGGTGAGAAAAGACGAATGAGCTGGCAAGGCAAAACCGTGTTGGTACTTGGGCTGGGTGAATCCGGCCTTGCCATCGTGCGCTGGTTGGCGCGCGAGGGTGCCGACTTGCGTATTGCCGACAGCCGCCAGCATCCGCCATCGCTCGACGCGGTGCACACCATCGCGCCGGCGGCGCAAGTCGTGCTCGGCCCCTTCGAGCGCTGTTTGCTCGATGGCGTGGACGCGGTCGCGATCAGCCCGGGCCTCGATCCGCGTATCGAATTGATCGAGGTGGCGCGTGCGCGCGGTATTCCGGTGACGGGCGAGATCCAGATATTTGTCGATGCGCTCCGGGATATGGGGGTGCGCGAGCAAACCCACGTGATCGCGATCACCGGCACCAACGGCAAGACCACCACCACCGCGCTGACCGCCGCGCTGTGCGCCGCCACAGGCATGGACGCGGTGGCCGCCGGCAACATCAGCCCGGCCACACTCACCGTGCTGCACGACCGCCTCGAGCATGGCGAGGCCTTGCCCGATTGCTGGGTGCTCGAATTGTCGAGCTTTCAAATCGAGACCGTCGAGCGCCTCGAGGCCGACGTGGCGGCGGTGCTGAACATCTCCGACGATCATCTCGATCGCTACGAATCGCTGGCCGATTACATCTCAACCAAGGCGCGCCTGTTGAGCGACGCCTCGGTGTGCGTGCTCAACCGGGACGACCTGCGCGTGGCCACGCTGGCCGAGGGCGCGCGCAGTTTTGGATTGAACGCCGCCCCGGAAGCGTCCGATTACGGGCTGGACGACGGCTATCTCACGCGTGGCCAGTCGCGCTTGATGGCGATGGATGAACTGGCGCTCAAAGGTCGCCACAACGTGGCCAATGCCTTGGCGGCGCTGGCGATGTGTGAAGCTGTGGGTTGCCCGGTGCCCGGTTTGGTGGCGGCCTTGCGCGAGTTTCGTGGTCTGCCGCATCGCGTCGAAGCCGTGGCGCAGCGCGACGACGGCGTGACCTACTTCGACGACTCCAAAGGCACCAACGTGGGCGCCACGCTCGCCGCGCTCGAAGGCTTGGGGCGCAAGGTCGTGCTCATTGCCGGCGGCGACGGCAAGGGGCAGGACTTCTCGCCGCTGGGCCCGGTGGTGCGCGATCATGCGCGGGCCGTGATCCTGATCGGCCGCGATGGTCCGCGCATCGGCGCCGCGCTGGCCGATGCCGGCGTGCCGGTTGAATATGCCGACGACCTGCCGCGCGCCGTGCTGCGTGCCGATGCCATCGCCCATGGTGGCGACGCGGTGCTGCTGTCGCCCGCCTGTGCCAGTTTCGACATGTTCCGCAGCTACGTGCATCGTGCCGAAGTGTTTGTCGCCGCCGTGCGCGCCTTGCCTCGGGTGGCCGCGCTATGAAGCTCGGGCTCAACATCGGCTTCGCCGGCCTGTTCCACCGCCAAAGCGCGGCCAATCCGGTTACCAGCCGTGCCGTGCGTCGCCTGAGCGCGCCGGCGGTGCATCAGCCGAGCGAGCTCGACAGCCTGCTCATCTGGTCCGCGGTCGCCTTGCTGTTGTTCGGCTGGGTCATGGTGTATTCCGCCTCGATTGCAACCGCCGAAGGCTTGGCCTACACCGGCCACCAATCGACCTTCTACCTGATCCGCCACGGCGTGTTCCTCGCCATCGGCACGCTGGTCGGTGTCGTCGCTTTCCAGATTCCCATGCGCGCCTGGCAGCAGATGTCGCCGCATCTGTTCATCGGCGGCATCGTGCTGCTGTTCCTCGTGGTGTTGCCGGGGATCGGGCGCGAGGTGAATGGCGCGAGCCGGTGGTTGCCGCTCGGGCCGGTGAATTTCCAGCCTTCCGAAGCCATGAAGTTGTTCGTGTCGCTGTACGCGGCCGACTACACGGTGCGCAAGCTGCCCTACATGCAAAGCTTCAAGCGGGCCTTCCTGCCGATGGCGGGGGTGATTCTGCTGGTCGGCTTCCTGTTGTTGGCCGAGCCCGATTTCGGTGCCTTCGTGGTGATCACCGCCATTGCCTTCGGTATTCTGTTTCTCGGTGGCATCAACGTGCGCGTGTTCGCGCTGCTGGCGGTCGTTGCGCTGGCGGGGTTCGTGTTGCTGATCTGGGCGTCGCCGTATCGTCGCGACCGCATCTTCGGTTTCATGGACCCGTTCGAGGACGCCTTCGGCAAGGGCTACCAGCTCTCGCATGCCCTGATCGCATTCGGTCGTGGCGAATGGTTCGGCGTCGGCCTGGGCGCCAGCGTCGAAAAACTCTTCTACCTGCCCGAGGCCCATACCGACTTCATCCTCGCCATCATTGCCGAGGAGTTGGGCCTGGTCGGCGTGTTGCTGGTGGTGGTGCTGTTCGCGATCCTGGTGCAGCGCGCCTTCGTCATCGCCCGTCGCGCGGTCGACCTCGAGCGCTTCTTCCCCGGCTTGGTCGCGCAGGGCATCGGCCTGTGGATCGGCGTGCAGTCGTTCATCAACATGGGCGTGAACATGGGGCTGCTGCCCACCAAGGGGCTGACCCTGCCGCTCATGAGCTTCGGCGGTTCGGGCATCGTCGCCAACTGTCTGGCGCTGGCGATCCTGTTGCGCATCGATTGGGAAAACCGCCAGATCATGAAAGGAGGGGGCGCATGAAGACCCTCCTGGTCATGGCCGGCGGCACTGGCGGGCACATCTACCCGGGCATCGCGGTGGCCGAGGTGCTGCGCGCGCGCGGCTGGCGCATCGTCTGGCTGGGCAACGAAGACCGCATGGAAGGACGCATCATCCCGGAGAAGGGCTACGAGACGGCGTGGATTCACTTCGGCGCCCTGCGTGGCAAGGGGCTGATGGCCAAGTTGCTGCTGCCGTTCAACCTGCTGCGCGGTTTCTGGCAGGCACTGCGCGCGCTGCGCCGGGTCAAGCCGGATGTGGTGCTCGGCATGGGCGGCTACGTGAGTTTTCCGGGCGGCATGATGGCGGCGCTCACGGGGCGTCCGCTGGTGCTGCATGAACAGAATTCGGTGGCGGGGCTCGCGAACCGGGTGCTCGCAGGCGTGGCGGACCGCATCGTGACGGGCTTCCCCAAGGTCATCGCGAAGGCCCGATGGGTGGGCAATCCGGTACGCGCCGACATTGTCGCGCTGCCGGCGCCGGAACAACGCTTCGCCGGCCGTGAGGGCGCGCTGCGGATTCTCGTGATCGGCGGCAGCCTGGGGGCGAAAGTGTTGAACGATACCGTGCCCCAGGCCATTGCCGCGATGCCGGGCGATCGGCCGGTGGTGGTGCATCAGGCGGGCACGGCGCAGATCGATGCGCTGCGCGAAAGCTACCGCATGGCCGGGGTCGAGGGTGATCTGCGTCCCTTCATCGATGACATGGCCGGCGCCTACGCCGAAGCCGACCTGGTGATCTGCCGTGCCGGCGCGCTCACGGTGGCCGAACTGGCGGCCGCCGGGGTGGCCAGCATCCTGGTGCCGCTGCCTCACGCGGTGGACGATCACCAGACCGGAAACGCGCGCTTCCTCGCCGATAGCGGTGCCGCTTACTTGTTGCCACAAAGCGATCTGACCGTCGAGCGACTTGCGGGTATCCTTCGCGGCCTGGAACGAACACGCCTGCTCGACATGGCGCGTGCGGCCCGGGCGCTGGCCCGCCCCGATGCGGCCGATGAGGTGGCCCGGGCCTGCCGTGTGCTGGCAGGTGACGAGGAGTCATCGCAATGAAACACAAGGTCAAACACATTCACTTCGTGGGCATCGGCGGCGCCGGCATGAGCGGCATTGCCGAGGTGCTGGTCAATCAGGGCTTCGCGGTCAGCGGTTCCGACCTGGGCGAATCCGCCGCTACCCGCCGACTGGCCGGGATGGGCGCTCGGGTGATGAAGGGACACGACGCAGATCACGTGGCCGACGCCGACGTGGTGGTCACCTCCACCGCGGTGCGCCCGGACAACCCCGAGGTGCGCGCTGCGCGTACCCGCCACATTCCGGTGGTGCCGCGGGCACAGATGCTCGCCGAGCTCATGCGCCTGAAGCAGGGGGTGGCGATCGCCGGCACCCACGGCAAGACCACCACCACCTCGCTCACCGCCAGCATTCTGGCCGAAGGCGGGCTGGACCCGACCTTCGTGATCGGTGGCCGGCTCAATGCCGCCGGCGCCAATGCGCGCTTGGGGAATGGCGACTTCCTGGTGGCCGAAGCGGACGAATCCGACGCGTCCTTCCTGCTGCTCAGCCCGGTCATTTCGGTGGTCACCAATATCGACGCCGATCACATGGAGACCTACGGGCACGACTTTGCCAAGCTCAAGCAGGCCTTCATCGACTTCCTCCAGCACCTGCCGTTCTACGGCGTGGCGGTGCTGTGCGAGGACGATCCCCACGTGCGCTCGATCATGCCGCTGGTGTCCAAGCAGATCGTGCGCTACGGCCTGTCGGAATCCGCCAACGTGCGTGCCGAGAACGTGCGCGCCGAGAACGGCCAGATGCGCTTCGACGTGGTGCGGGTCAATGGCAGTGTGGCGCCGAAACTGTCGATCACGCTCAACCTGCCGGGCATGCACAACGTGCTCAACGCGCTCGCGGCTATTGCCGTGGCCACGGAAGTGGGCGTGCCCGACGAGGCCATCGTCAAGGCGCTGGCCGACTTCAAGGGCGTTGGCCGGCGCTTTCAGCGCTACGGCGAGGTGGCGATCGCTAATGGCGGAAGTTTCTCGTTGGTGGACGACTATGGTCATCACCCGGTCGAAATGGCGGCCACCATCGAGGCGGCGCGCGGCGCTTTTCCCGACCGCCGTCTGGTGCTCGCCTTCCAGCCCCATCGTTTTACCCGCACGCGCGACTGCTTCGAGGACTTCGTGAAGGTGCTCTCGAGTGTCGATGCGCTGGTGCTGGCCGATGTGTATGCCGCCGGTGAAGCGCCGATCGTGGCGGCCGACGGGCGCTCGCTGGCGCGCGCTGTGCGCGTCGCCGGTCGGGTCGAGCCGGTGTTCGTCGAGGATGTCGAGCAGATGCCGGAAACGATTCTCGATGTGGTGCAGGACGGCGACGTCGTGCTGACCATGGGCGCTGGCACCATCGGGGCGGTGCCCGGCAAGCTCGCGGCAACGGAGGACGAATGAACCACACGGGCACATTGCGTCACGACGTCGACACCGCCTCTCTGAGCGAGTGGGGCGTTGGCGGCATGGCGCGCACGGTGTATTCGCCGGCGAACGCGACGGACGCGGGCCAGTTTCTGAGCCAGCTACGCATCGACGAGCCCTTGCTGGTGCACGGTTACGGCGCGTTTCTGGTGATTCGCGATGGCGGTTTTTCCGGCGTAATCCTGAGCACCTTGATGCTCGACGATATTCGCACCGAGGAAGATGGCCTATATGTCGAGGCCGGTGCGCGCTGCGCGCAGGTGGCCCATTTTGCCAACACGCACCACGTGTCCGGCTACGACTGGCTGGCCGGTTTGCCGGGCACGATCGGTGGCGCGCTGATGACCCATGCCGGCGTCGCCGAGCATCGGGTGTGGCCGTTCGTGTCGGCCGTGAACATGCTCGATCGGGGTGGGCGAACGCACCGGCGCAGCCGCGAGTCTTTCGGCATCGGCCCCTTGCGCGCGGGTAGCAACCGCCACGCGGGCGAGATGGTGGCTGGGGTATGGCTGAACGCCGACGGCAAGACACCGGCCGGGGCGCCCGGGCAGTTGAGTGGGCCGCGGGCCATCGCGCAGCTCTTTGCCGCGGAAGATATGGCCGCGGTGCTCGAATCGAGCGACGCGCTGCATGGCGCGGTGCGTATCGACCGCGACAGCGCACAACTGCATCTCGATGCGCAGGCCGATGCGACATCGCTCGAGCAGGCAATCAATACCTTGTGCGCGCATGCCAGCCTGCGCACAGGCAAAACGGTCGGTTGTCGGCTTCGCTTCGCCGGCGATGCCGTTGCCAAGGTGAAACAGTGATGAATCAGGAAAGCACGATGCGGTTCGGAAAAGTGGCGGTGCTGATGGGCGGTGCGTCGGCAGAGCGCGAGGTTTCGCTGATGTCGGGCAAGGCGGTGCTGACGGCCTTGCGCAGCCGTGGCGTCGATGCGCATGCGTTCGATCCGGCCGAGACCGATCTGCACGTCCTCAAGGAGCAGGGCTACGCGCGCGCCTTCATCGCCCTGCACGGGCGGGGCGGCGAAGACGGCACGGTACAAGGCTTGCTCGAGTTGCTCGGTATTCCCTATACCGGCAGCGCGGTGATGGCCTCGGCGCTGTCGATGGACAAGTGGCGCACCAAGCTGGTGTGGCTGGCCGCCGGTTTGCCGACGCCGCGTTTTCATCTGCTCGAGGCCGATACCGACTGGCACGCCGTGGCCGACGATCTCGGCCTGCCGATTTTCGTCAAGCCGGTGCATGAAGGCTCCAGCATGGGGGCAACCAAGGTCACTGACGCATCGCAACTGCCCGAGGCCTACGCGCTGGCGGCACGTTTCGACACGCTGGTGATTGCCGAGGAGTTCATCGACGGCCAGGAGCTGACGGTGCCCTTCCTCGGTGACGAAGTGCTGCCGGTGGTGCGCATCGTGGCGCCGGACGGCAACTACGACTACCAGCACAAGTATTTCACCGACGACACCCAGTACTTCTGCCCGAGCGGGCTGCCCGAGGGGCAGGAAGCCGAGCTCAAGGCCTTGATCGCCAAGGCGGCTCGCGTGCTCGGTTGCCGGGGCTGGGGGCGCGGCGACATCATGCTGACCGCTGATGGCCGCCCCTACCTGCTGGAAATGAACACGGTGCCGGGCATGACCAATCACTCGCTGGTGCCGATGTCGGCCCGCGTCGCCGGCTACAGTTTCGAAGACCTGTGTCTGACCATTCTGGAGATGGCTCGCCTTGGTTGACATGCGCCCGCGCCCCTCTTCCCGCAAGAATAAGCCCGCCCGTCGTGGTGGCGCAGGGGGCGCTGCACCCACCGGGCTGTGGCATCGCCCGGCATTGTTGAATCTGGCGTCGGATGTGCTGCTGCTGAGCGCGGCCGCCATGCTCGGCTACGCGCTGGTGATGTGGACCGCCAACCGCCCGGGCTTTCAATTGCGCGAAGTGGTTGTGCTGACGCCGCCGGGTCAGGTGAGCGTCGAGCAGCTTGAATACGCCGCCCGATCGGCGGTCAGCGGTAACTTCTTCACGGTTGATCTGGCCAAGGTCCGCGAGACCTTCGAAAAGCTGCCCTGGGTGCGTCACGCGCAGGTGCGCCGGCGTTGGCCCGATGCGCTCGAGCTCCGGCTCGAAGAGCATCAGGCCGTCGCCTACTGGACGGTGACCGGCAGCGGCGATACGCGCCTGGTCAATCGGCAAGGCGAGGTGTTCGTGGCTGCCAGCAACGCGCACATGCCCGTGTTCGCAGGCCCCGAGGGCTATGCGCCCTACCTGCTGTCGCAATATCAGCGCTTCGCGGACACCTTGGCCCCCTTGGGCCATGCCTTGACCTCGGTCGGGCTGTCTGCGCGCGAAGCCTGGCAGTTGACGCTGGATGACGGCTTGGTGATCCGCTTGGGGCGCGATCAAAAAGAGGCACCAGCCGAAAAACGACTCGGACGCTTCGTCGAGGCCTATCCCAAGGCCCTCGCGCAGCGTCCGATGCAGGTCGCGATTGTCGACCTGCGCTACCCGAATGGATTCGCCCTGCTGCCCAAGGATGAGGGACGCGCTTTGGAAAACAAAAAATGAGCAAGGAATACAAGGATCTGGTTGTCGGATTGGATATCGGCACCTCGAAGATCTCATGTCTCGTCGCGGAAGTGCGACCTGACGGCGGCCTCAA
>JBNKNO010000019.1:42641-47138 GCA_050293885.1 Rhodocyclaceae bacterium
GATCTGGTTGTCGGATTGGATATCGGCACCTCGAAGATCTCATGTCTCGTCGCGGAAGTGCGACCTGACGGCGGCCTCAATGTCATCGGACTCGGTACGCATCCCTCCAGCGGCCTGAGGCGCGGCGTGGTGGTCAACATCGAGGCCACCGTCGACGCCATCTCGCGCGTGATCCAGGAAGTCGAACTGATGGCCGACTGCAAAATCACCGACGTCTATACCGGCATCGCGGGCAGCCACATCAAGAGCTTCAACTCCAACGGCATGGTGGCCATCAAGGACAAGGAAGTCACCCCGATGGACGTCGAGCGCGTCATCGAGGTGGCACGCGCCATGCCGATTCCCGCCGACCAGCAGATCCTTCACATCCTCACCCAGGAATTCATCATCGACGGTCAGGACGGCGTGCGCGAACCGATCGGCATGAGCGGCGTGAAACTCGAAGTGAAGGTGCACATCGTCACCGGCGCAGTGTCGGCCGCGCAGAACGTCATCAAGTGCGTGCGTCGCTGCGGCCTGGAAGTGATGGACCTGATCCTGCAGCCGCTGGCCTCCAGCTACGCCACCTTGTCGGAAGACGAAAAAGGGCTGGGCGTGTGCCTGGTCGACATCGGCGGCGGCACCACTGACCTGGCGGTATTCACCCAGGGCGCCATTCGCCATACCGCCGTGATTCCGGTGGCGGGCGATCAGATCACCAACGACATCGCCATGGCGCTGCGTACGCCGACCGCCGAGGCTGAGGAAATCAAGATTCGTCACGGCGTGGCCATGAGCTCGCTGGCCGATCCGGACGAGATGATCGAAGTGCCGGGCGTCGGCGACCGGCCGCCACGCCGGCTCTCACGTCAGGCGCTGGCCGATGTGATCGAGCCGCGGGTGTCGGAATTGTTCGAGCTGGTGCAGTCGGAGTTGCGTCGCAGCGGTTACGAGGAGTTGCTGTCGTCCGGGCTGGTGCTGACCGGCGGCGCGTCGATCATGGACGGCATGGTCGAGCTCGGCGAAGAGATTTTCCACCTGCCGGTGCGCGTGGGTGCGCCGCAGTATGCCGGCGGACTTGCCGACGTGGTGTGTCAGCCGCGTTACGCCACCGCCATGGGCTTGATCGCCGAGGGCATCGCGCAGCGCAGACGCGGTATCCAGGCGCGCGAAACACATAGTTTCCGACATGTTTTCGGCCGTGTGAAAGCGTGGTTTGAACGGAATTTCTAGGCCGGCGGCATGCCGGGGTGTATGAATTTGTGAGTTGCCTGTCGTTTTCGGTTATTTAGTTATAGAATGCTGCATCAATACTAGATACCGTATGGCGCGGGCGAGAAAGTGACTTTTTTAAAGTCAGTTTTCAAGGAGGCTAGGCATATGTTTGAAATCGTTGAAAAGGAACCGGTCGGCACCGTGATCAAGGTGGTCGGACTCGGTGGCGCCGGCGGTAACGCCGTCGATCACATGATTCGCGAAAGCGTCCATGGTGTTGAGTTCATCACCGCCAATACCGATGCCCAGGCGCTGTTGCGTAATCTGGCCTCGGGCAAGGTGCAGCTGGGTAACTCCGGGCTGGGCGCAGGCGCCAAACCGGAAGCCGGCCGTTGCGCCGCGCAGGAAGCGCGCGACGAGCTCGCCGAGGCCATTCGCGGCGCCCACATGGTATTCATCACCGCCGGCATGGGCGGGGGCACCGGCACCGGCGCCGCGCCCGTGGTGGCAGAAATCGCCAAGGAAATGGGTATCCTCACCGTTGGTGTGGTCACCAAGCCCTTCGATTTCGAAAACCGCGATCGCGTGGCCGACAGCGGTATCGACGAGCTCTCCCGCCATGTCGATTCGCTCATCGTGGTGCTCAACGACAAGCTCATGGAAGTGCTGGGTGACGACGCCAGTCTCGAAGACGGCTTCCGCGCTGCCGACAACGTGCTGCGCAACGCCGTGGGCGGTATCGCCGAGATCATCAACATCCCGGGTCTGGTGAACGTCGATTTCCAGGACGTGCGTACCGTGATGGCCGAGATGGGCCGCGCCATGATGGGCTCCGCCGAAGCCAGCGGCATCGATCGTGCGCGCATCGCAGCCGAGCAGGCCGCCGCCAGTCCGCTGCTCGAAGGGGTCGAGCTCTCCGGCGCCCGTGGCGTGCTGATCAACATCACCGCCAGCCGCTCGCTGAAGATGTCGGAAGTGAAGGAAGCGGTCAATACCGTGCGCGCCTTCGCCGCCAAGGACGCCTTCGTGATCTATGGCACCGTGTTCGAGGAGTCCATGGAAGACAACATCCGTGTCACCGTGGTGGCCACGGGGTTGGGCAAGCCGGCGGTTGCCAGCAAGCCGCTCATGGAAGTGGTGCAGGGCACGGGTACCTATGGCCCGATGGATGGCAGCATGGCCGACATCGATGTCCCGGCGGTGATCCGCAGCGGGCGCCGTACGACGGTCGAAGCCATGAGCGCCAGTGGTGTCGGCACCTACGACATCCCGGCTTTCCTGCGCAAGCAGGCTGACTGACGCCGCTCCGCCCGACCGGGCGCTCAGGGCACGAACGACCGCCTCCCGTTCGTGCCTCGGGCGCCCGTCTGCGTTGACAGGCGCAATCGCATGCACGTGCTAGAATTCAAGCAATTGTGCGCGGCACCATTTTATGCCGCGAATCGCGACGGATTCGCTTAAGGACATGATCAAGCAACGAACCCTGAAATCCTGTGTCTCGGCCACCGGCGTCGGTCTGCATGGTGGCCGCAAGGTCACGCTGACGCTGCGCCCGGCCGCGCCGGATACCGGGGTCGTCTTTCATCGCGTCGACCTGAATCCCCCCGTGAGCATGCCGGCCGACCCCTATGGCGTGTGCGATACCCGCATGTGCTCGGGCCTGCAGAAGGGCGACGCCAAGGTCGGTACCGTCGAGCATCTGATGTCCGCGCTCTCCGGTCTGGGTGTCGACAACGTCCATGTGGACGTGAATGCGCCGGAAATTCCCATTCTCGACGGCAGTGCCAGTCCGTTCGTGTTTCTCGTCCAGTCCGCGGGCCTCGAAGAGCAGAACACGCCCAAGCGTTTCCTGCGCGTCAAGAAGGCCGTCGAGTACCGCGAAGACGACAAGTGGGTGCGTCTCGAACCCTACGACGGCTTCAAACTCACCTTTTCGATCGTCTTCAACCATCCGGCGATTTCGCGCACCGGTACCTCGGCGACGGTCGATTTTGCCGACCAGTCCTATGCCCGCGATGTGGCGCGAGCCCGCACGTTCGGCTTCACGCAGGATGTCGAAGTGCTTCGTGCCAACGGTCTGGGCCTCGGCGCGAGCATGGAAAACGCCATCGTGATGGACGAATACCGTGTGCTCAACATGGACGGCCTGCGCTACGGCGACGAGTTCGTCAAGCACAAGGTGCTCGACGCCATTGGCGACCTCTACCTGGCGGGGCATCCGCTGCTCGCGTCCTATTCGGCCTACAAGGCAGGGCACGCGCTCAACAACCAGATTCTTCGTGTCTTGCTCGAAGACGAAAGCGCCTGGGAAATGGTGACTTTTGAAACCGCCACCAAGGCCGCGCCGGGTGTCGCCGGCATGTTCGAGCCGGTCTGGGGCTGATTCAAGCGAATGTTCGTCATTCGACTCGCTGCCGTGCTCGCCCTCGTGAGTATTGGTGGTGCGCTTGTGCTCTATCTGCTGACCGGAAATCCCCGCTACAAATCCTGGGCCGGGCGCTTTGCGCGCATCGGCGGGGTTGTCCTGCTCGTGTTCGTCGCCCTGTTGGTCATCGAGCGCCTGCTCGCGCCGATGTTCTGAGCGCGATCGCACACGGCGATCAGGCGCTAATCCTCACGCGTGCGCGTGCTGCGCACGAAGCGTTCGAGTGCCTCGCGCAGCGGATCACCCTCGGGTAGGTGTTCGGCCAGTTCGTGTAATTCGTCCTGGGTGTGATGGCTGACCGTGCGGTTGAGCGGTTCGGGGGCCGCCGGCGCGGTTTCCGCGGGGCGCGTGGCTACCTTGATGTCCGCCAGCACGACGCCTTGCGCCGCGAGCGCGTTGAGCAGTCGCGGTGCCGCTTGCCGTAGCTTGGCCGCGACTGCGCCATTGCCGGCGTGCAGAATCAGTACATTTTCCTTCAGATTGGCGACATGGCACAGCCCCGCGAGGTAGGGGGGCAGCGCGTCGCTGACGTGGCGTTGCAGTTGGCTCAGGCGCGCCGCATGTGCGCTCAGACTTTCGAGCGTTGCCCCCGCGTCGACAAAGCGGTGGAGCGGTTGTGTCATGGCCGTGATCCGATGAGGTTGGGGCGCGCGTTCACTGGAAAGAGTCTGTCATGCCTGCCGTGCTAGTATTCGCATTTTGCCCGATCTGCCGCCCCAAAAACATGATTTCTGGCCTTCTCAAGAAAGTCTTCGGTAGCCGTAACGACCGGCTGATCCGACAGTATTCGAAAACCGTTCGTGCCATCAATGCGCTCGAGCCCGAAATGGAGGCGCTGTCGGACGAACAGCTGCGGGCCAAGACCGATGATTTTCGCG
>JBNKNO010000019.1:47238-50260 GCA_050293885.1 Rhodocyclaceae bacterium
TGCCATCAATGCGCTCGAGCCCGAAATGGAGGCGCTGTCGGACGAACAGCTGCGGGCCAAGACCGATGATTTTCGCGCCCGGATCGCACAGGGGGCGACGGTCGACAGCCTGCTGGTCGAGGCCTTTGCGGTGGTTCGAGAGGCCGCCCGCCGGGTGCATGGCATGCGGCATTTCGACGTGCAGCTTGTCGGCGGCATGGTGCTGCATGACGGCAAGATCGCCGAAATGCGCACGGGTGAGGGCAAGACGCTGGTGGCGACGCTGCCGGCCTACCTGAACGCACTGGCGGGCAAGGGCGTGCACGTCATTACCGTCAACGACTATCTGGCCCGTCGCGATGCGGAGTGGATGGGGCACATCTACAACTATCTCGGCCTGAGTGTCGGCATCAACCTGTCGCAGATGGACGAGGCGCAGAAGCAGGCCGCCTACGCTTCCGACATTACCTACGGCACCAACAACGAGTTCGGTTTCGACTACCTGCGCGATAACATGAAGTACGAGGCGCGCGATCGCGTGCAGCGCTCGTTGAGCTTTGCGGTGGTGGACGAGGTGGACTCCATCCTCATCGACGAGGCGCGTACGCCGCTGATCATCTCCGGTCAGGCGGAGGATCACACCGATCTCTACCTCAAGATGAACGATGTCGCGCCCTTGCTCAGCAAGCAGGAAGGCGAGGAAGAAGAAGTGACCGTGCCCGGCGACTACACGGTCGATCTGAAGGCACATCAGGTGTTGCTGACCGAGCAGGGGCACGAGAACGCCGAGCGCATCCTCACCGAACGCGGGCTGTTGCCCGAGGGTGGTTCGCTCTACGAGCCCGCCAACATCCTGCTCATGCACCACCTTTATGCCGCCTTGCGCGCGCATTCGCTGTATCACAAGGATCAGCAGTACGTGGTGCAGAACGACGAGATCATCATCGTCGACGAATTCACCGGCCGTCTCATGGCTGGTCGTCGTTGGTCCGAAGGCCTGCATCAGGCGGTCGAGGCCAAGGAAGGGGTGAAGATCCAGGCCGAGAACCAGACGCTCGCCTCGATCACCTTCCAGAACTACTTCCGCATGTACGAAAAGCTGTCCGGCATGACCGGTACGGCGGATACCGAAGCCTACGAATTCCAGAGCATCTACGGGCTGGAGACGGTGGTCATCCCCACCAACCGGCCGATGGCGCGCACGGACCAGAACGACAAGGTCTACCGCACCGCCAAGGAAAAATTCGACGCGGTGATCGAGGACATCAAGGACTGCCACGAACGCGGCCAGCCGATCCTGGTGGGGACGACATCGATCGAAAGTTCGGAGTATCTGTCCGGACTGCTCACCAAGGCCAAGCTGCCGCACCAGGTGCTCAACGCCAAGCAGCACGAGAAGGAAGCCCAGATCGTGGCCGAGGCCGGCCGCCCGGGCGTGATCACCATCGCCACCAACATGGCCGGTCGCGGCACCGACATCGTGCTTGGCGGCAATGTGCAGAAGCAGGTCGAAGCCGTGACGGCCGACGAATCGCTCGACGAATCGAAACGCGCGGCGGCCATCGAGACCCTGCAAAACGAGTGGGCAGGACTGCACGAGCAGGTCATCGCCGCCGGCGGCCTCAAGATCATCGGCACCGAGCGCCACGAATCGCGTCGTATCGACAACCAGTTGCGCGGTCGATCCGGTCGCCAGGGCGATCCGGGCGAAAGCCGTTTCTACCTGTCGCTCGAGGATCCGTTGATGAAGATCTTCGCCGGCGAGCGCCTCAACGCCATCATGGTGCGCCTCAAGATGCCGGAAGGTGAGGCCATCGAACACGGCATGGTCACTCGCTCGCTCGAATCGGCGCAGCGCAAGGTCGAGCAGCGCAACTTCGACATCCGCAAGCAATTGCTCGAATTCGACGACGTGTCGAACGATCAGCGCAAGGTCATCTACCAGCAGCGTAACGAGCTGCTCGAGACTGACGATATCTCCGACACCGTCACCGCCATGCGCCAAGGCGTGTTGCACGACACCTTCCGCATCTATGTGCCGGTCGACAGTGTTGAAGAGCAATGGGATATTGCCGGGCTGGAAACAGCGCTGGAAGGCGAATTCAGCCTCAAGCTGCCAGTGGGCGAGTGGGTCAAGGCCGACACCAATATCGACGACGACACCATCGTCGAGCGCATCATCAACGCGGCCGACGAGCAGTTCGCCGCCAAACTGGCGAATGTCGATGCGGCGGCGTGGCATCAGTTCGAACGCAACGTCATGCTGCAGAGCCTCGACACGCACTGGCGCGACCATCTGGCCTCGCTCGACCACCTGCGTCAGGGCATTCACCTGCGCGGTTATGCGCAGAAGAATCCCAAGCAGGAATACAAGCGCGAGGCCTTCGAACTGTTCGAAACCTTGCTCGACGAGGTGCGTACCGAAGTCACGCGTCTGCTCATGACCGTGCAGATTCGCACCGAAGAAGCGCTCGAAGACACCGAGCCCAGGCAGGATGTGGAGAACGTGCAATACCACCACGCCGACTATGACGACGTGCTCTCCGGTGCCGACGAGGGCGGCGTTCAGCAACCGGCCGAGGCCGGACCCAAGGTCGGGCGTAACGAACCCTGTCCGTGCGGATCTGGGAAGAAGTACAAACACTGTCACGGCCGCCTGGCCTGACCGAATCCAACGGCGCCTGCGGGCGCCGTTTTCGTTTTCCGGTAGCACTCAAGCGCGGCCGTGCGTCTGCCGATAAGCCTGTATGAACCCCGAACTCGATTTCGAAGATATTCCCCCGTTGCCAGGTGCCGCGCCGCAAGGTCTGTCGGAATGGCTTGTGCATATTCGCGAGCAGGACATGCCGGCTTTCGGCAACACCGTCGAAAGCGTACGCGGTCTGATCGCTGACGACATGGCGTCGGCCGGTCGATTGGCCAGTGTCATCCTGCGTGATCAGGCCATGACCACCAAGGTGCTGCGCCTGGCGAACAGTGCTTACTTCAACACCGTGCGGCAGGGTGTGAGCACTATCAGCCGGGCCATCGTGGTGCTCGGATT
>JBNKNO010000020.1:0-43015 GCA_050293885.1 Rhodocyclaceae bacterium
CCGCTGGTTGATGACGCAGCGGCGATCCCGAAACACGTACTCGATGGGGTCCTCCACGGTGACGATGTGACCGGCGCGGCGCTGGTTGATGTAGTCCACCATCACCGCCAGGGTCGTGGACTTGCCCGACCCGGTGGCACCCACGAGGATGCACAGCCCCCGCTTGGTCATCACCACGTCTTTCATCACCTGGGGCAGGCCCATGCCGTCGATGGTGGGCAGTGTGGCGGGGATGGTCCTGAGCACCATGCCCACCTTGCCTTGCTGCACGAAGGTGCTCACGCGAAAGCGCCCGATGTTGGGGGGCGAGATGGCAAAGTTGCATTCCTTGGTGCGCTCGAACTCGGCCGCCTGCTTGTCGTTCATGATGGCGCGCGCCAGCTCCGTGGTGTGCGGCGGCGAGAGCACCTGATTCGACTGCGGCACGATGCGGCCGTCGATCTTGATGGCGGGGGGGAAACCGGCGGTAATGAACAGGTCGGACCCGTTCTTCTGCACCATCAGGCGCAGCAGATCCTGCATGAATTTGAGGGCTTGATCGCGTTCCATCGCTTGCTCCGTGACTGGCATGGCCCGCGCCGCGCGGCGACGGGCCGATCAGCCGAGGTTGAGGCCTCAGCCGAGGAAGTTGTCCTTGTTCTGCGCACGCAGGCGCGCTTCCGAATTGGAAATCAGATTGCGTTTGACCAACTCGGTCAGACACTGGTCGAGTGTCTGCATGCCGACATTCTGGCCCGTCTGGATGGCTGAGTACATCTGCGCAATCTTGTTTTCGCGAATCAGGTTGCGGATGGCCGGCGTGCCGATCATGATTTCGTGCGCCGCGACCCGGCCCTTGCCGTCCTTGGTCTTGAGCAGGGTCTGCGAGATGACCGCACGCAGCGACTCCGACAGCATGGCTCGCACCATGTCCTTTTCGGCGGCGGGGAAGACGTCGACGATACGGTCGATGGTCTTGGCTGCCGACGAGGTGTGCAGCGTGCCGAACACCAGGTGGCCGGTTTCGGCAGCGGTCAGCGCCAGGCGAATGGTTTCCAGGTCGCGCATCTCGCCCACCAGCACCACGTCCGGATCTTCACGCAGCGCCGAGCGCAGCGCGTTGTTGAACGACAGCGTGTCGCGATGCACTTCGCGCTGGTTGATCAGGCAGCGCTTGGCTTCATGCACGAATTCGATCGGGTCTTCGACCGTGAGGATGTGGCCGTAGTGGTTTTCGTTGATGTAGTCGATCATCGCCGCCAGCGTGGTCGACTTGCCTGAGCCGGTCGGCCCGGTCACCAGGCAGATGCCGCGCGGATTCTCGGCGATTTCCTTGAAGATCTTGGGCGCGTTCAGGTCTTCGAGCGTCAGCACCTGCGACGGAATCGTCCGGAACACGGCGGCTGCGCCGCGCTCCTGGTTGAAGGCATTGACCCGGAAACGCGCCAGATTGGGCACCGAGAACGAGAAGTCGGTCTCCAGCACTTCTTCGTATTGCTTGCGCTGCCCATCGTTCATGATGTCGTACACCATGGCGTGCACATCCTTGTGCTCCATGGCCGGCAGGTTGATGCGGCGCACGTCGCCATGGACGCGGATCATCGGTGGGAGGCCTGCGGACAAGTGCAAGTCGGAGGCCTGATTCTTGACGGAAAACGCGAGCAGTTCGGTGATATCCATGAGCGGTCAGAGGTGTCCGTATCGAGAGGGGCGGAAAAAAGCGCGATGCTATAATTTTTCGGATTTTGAACGCATTTCTTTAGCCGCCGGGCGACCTATATGACATCAATCGCATGCAACTTGCAAGCCGTGCGCGAGCGCATCGCCAAGGCTGCAGCGGCATGCGGGCGAAACCCCGACGACGTTCGCTTGTTGGCGGTGAGCAAGACCTGGCCGGCCGAGTGTGTGCTTGAGGCGGCCGAGGCCGGGCAGAACGCATTTGGCGAAAATTATGCGCAAGAGGGCGCCGACAAGGTGGCGGCCTTGTCCGATCGTGCGCTGGAATGGCATTTCATCGGTCCGCTGCAGAGCAACAAGACACGGCTGGTCGCCAACGCGTTTGCCTGGGTGCATTCGATCGATCGGCTCAAGATCGCGCAACGTTTGTCGGATCAGCGCGATGCGCATCTGCCGCCGCTCAACCTGTGCGTGCAGGTCAATGTCAGCGGAGAGCAGAGCAAGTCCGGTGTGGCGCCCGAGGCGGTGCGCGATCTGGCCGCGGCCATTCGTGATCTGCCCCATGTGCGCCTGCGAGGGCTCATGTGCATCCCCGAACCGAGCGAAGACGAAGCCGTGTTGCGCGCGCGTTTCGCCACTCTGCACACGCTCAGGGAGGCCCTGAACGCGGATGGCTTCGATCTGGATACCTTGTCGATGGGCATGTCGCACGACATCGAGGCGGCGATCGCCGAAGGGGCCACCATGGTGCGTGTCGGTACGGCGATTTTCGGCGTGCGTCAGCGTGCGGCGTCTCAATGAACTGAGTTGGAAACCAAGACTATGAAGATTTGTTTCATCGGCGGTGGCAACATGGCCCGCGCCATGATCGGTGGCCTGTGCGCCAAGGGCTTCACGCCGAGCGACATCGGCGTCGTCGAGCCACGTGCCGAGGGCCGTGCCGCGCTGGCGGAGGATTTCAAGGTCACCACGCATGCGGCGGTGAGCGCTGACGCGCTTGCCTGTGACGTGCTGCTATTGGCGGTCAAGCCGCAGCAGATGCGCGACGCCCTGGCACCTTTGGCCGGCAAGCTCGATCGGCAGGTGGTGGTGAGCATTGCCGCGGGGTTGCGCTCGGCCGACATCGGTCGCTGGCTCGGCGGTTACGCGCGCATCGTGCGCTGCATGCCGAATACGCCGGCGCTTATCGGCGCCGGGGTGACCGGGCTGTACGCCGCCACCGTGGTGAGTGAGGCGGAGCGCGCGCAGGTGGCCACCGTGCTCGCCTCCGTCGGCAGCACCGTGTGGATCGACGAGGAAGCGAAGATGGATGCCGTGACCGCCATTTCGGGCAGTGGGCCGGCTTACGTGTTTCACTTCATCGAAGCGCTCGAGTCGGCAGGCCGCGCACTGGGTTTCGACGAGGCCACGGCACGGGCACTCGCCATCGGCACGGTGGATGGTGCCGCCCGGCTGGCCGCCCAAAGCGACGAGGCGCCGGCCACCCTGCGTGAGCGGGTGACCTCGAAAGGCGGCACCACCGCGGCCGCGCTGGCCTCGTTGGCCGCCGACGATTTCCCCGCCATCATCGCCCGTGCGGTCGAGGCGGCACGGGCCCGGGGCGAAGCCATGGGTGACGAACTGGGCGCGGACTAGCGCGTGTTCACCATCGGAAAGTGGATCGCGTGATGATCATGAATGCTCGCAACAAGGCGCGCGAGGCAGACAAGGGCGGCCCCCTTGGCAACGAGCGCAACGGCTTACCTACTGTGAACACGCCCCAAGGAGTGCACTGACACATGCTGGCCAATCTGCTGATGCTGATTCTCAATTTTGCCGGGGGTTTTCTGAGCCTCATGTTGCTGGCGCGCTTCTTCATGCAGTGGCAACGCGTGAGCTTTCGCAACCAGCTCGGGCAATTCGTGATCGCCACTACTGACTGGTGCGTCAAGCCGCTGCGGCGCGTGTTGCCCGGCATGTTCGGTCTCGACATCGCCAGCCTGCTGCCCGCCTGGGTGGTGCAGACGGCGCTGGTGTTCGCCTCGCTGGTGATGCGCGGCATGCCCTTCAGCGAGAATGTCGCCGGCGTGTTGCTGGGCGTTTGGGGCGTCGGCCTGGTCGAGCTGATGCAGTTGATGGTCTATATGGTGATCGGCATCGTGCTGATTTCGGCCGTGTTTTCATGGATCAATCCGCATGCACCGCTGGCGCCGTTGTTCTACAGCTTGTCGGCGCCCTTCCTGCGGCCGTTCCGCAAGATCATTCCGCCTATTGCCAATGTGGATCTGTCTCCGCTGGTGTTGTTGCTGGTGCTGCAGATCCTGCTGATGTTCATCGGGCAGATCGCGGGGGTGTTCTCTCCGCTGATTTTTGGCGGATGAGCGACTGGCTGAAGGGGGATGCCGGCAGCGTTACCTTGACGCTGCACATTCAACCCGGCGCCAAGACGAGCGGATTTGCCGGTCGCTACGGCGAGGCCATGAAGATCCGTCTCGCCGCGCCACCGGTCGACGGCAAGGCCAACAAGGCGCTGCTCGCCTTTCTCGCCGACTATTGCGCCGTGCCGAAATCTGCGGTCGAATTGGTGAGCGGACAGACCTCGCGCGCCAAGCGGGTGCGCATCGTCGGTCTGGGTGAAGATGCGTTGGCGCAATTGATGCGTCTCGATTGAGCCAGGGGGCGAGCACAGATCCCCGGCCGACTGGAGGAGGGGATCTGCCATGGTCGAAGACCGCTATGCCGCCATCCATGCCGCGTATCGCTGGCATGTGCCACCGCAATTCAATATCGCCGACGTATGTTGCTGCCGCTGGGCGACCGATCCGACGCGCGTCGCGCTGCACGACGAGGATGGCGCCGGGCGTCGTCGCCGGCTGAGCTACGCCGAGCTCGACGAGGCCTCGAGTCGTCTGGCCAACTGCCTCAAGGACGTCGGCGTCGCGCAAGGTGATCGGGTAGCGATCGTGCTGCCCCAGTCGCTGGAGATGGCGATCACGCTGATCGCCTGTTTCAAGCTCGGTGCCGTCGCGATGCCGTTGTCGGTGCTGTTCGGGCCGGACGCGCTCGGGTATCGCTTTGAAGATAGCGAGGCGTTGGTGGCGGTGACCACCGCCGAGCGCACAGCGGGCTTGCGGGCTTTGGTGGATGCCGGCGCCGCGCAGCGTACCGTCCTGAGCGTGGACGGCGCCGCCGAGGGCGCCATCGACCTGCAAGAACGTATGCGCACGGCCGACAGCCGCTGCGTGTCGGCGCCCACCGCGCCGACGGACGCGGCGGTGCTCATCTACACCAGTGGCACGACCGGCGCGCCCAAGGGCGCTCTGGTGCCGCATCAGGCCATGATCGGCAACCTGTCGGGCTTCCTCGCCAGTCAGGACGGTTTCGATGAAGACGGATCGGTGTTCTGGTCGCCGGCGGACTGGGCGTGGACCGGTGGATTGTGGGACGCCTTGCTCCCCACCTTGTATCTCGGCCGCACCATCGTCGGTTACTCAGGCCGATTCGGGGCCGAGACCGCGTTTCGCCTGATGTGTGAGTACGGCGTGACCCACACCTTTCTGTTTCCGACCGCGCTCAAGGCCATGATGAAGGCCTATCCCGAGCCGCGCGGGCATTTCGACCTGCGACTCCAGTCCATCATGAGCGCCGGCGAGGCCGTGGGCGAGACCGTGTTCAACTGGTGTCAGCGTGCGCTGGGCATTACCGTCAATGAGATGTTCGGCCAGACCGAGATCAACTACGTGGTGGGCAATAGCTGCGCCAACTGGCCGGCACGGCCGGGGTCGATGGGGCGTGGCTATCCGGGGCATCGAGTGGCGGTGATCGACGACGACGGTCAGGTGATGCCGACGGGCGAACTGGGCGAGGTGGCGGTCAATCGCTTCGATGTGCATGGCGATGCGGATCCGGTGTTCTTCCTCGGTTACTGGAAGCGTGACGATGCCACCGCCGGAAAATTCACCGGTGACTGGTGCCGCACCGGCGATCTGGCGGTGTGCGATGAGGACGGTTACCTCTGGTACAAGGGGCGCGCCGACGATGTGTTCAAGTCTGCCGGCTACCGGATCGGGCCGAGCGAGGTGGAAAACTGTCTGGTGGCGCATCCGGCCGTGGCAAACGCTGCTGTCGTGCCCAAGCCGGACGCTGACCGGGGCGCGTTGGTGAAGGCCTATGTGGTGCTTGCCGAGGGTCATCGTGCCAGCGACGCGCTGGTCGAGGCCTTGCAGGCGCATGTGCGCGCGCAACTGGCGCCCTATGAGTACCCCAAGGAAATCGAATTCATCGATGCCTTGCCGATGACCACCACCGGCAAGGTGCAGCGTCGTGTGCTGCGGCTCCAGGAGGAAGCGCGCGCGCAAAGCCGATAAAAAAACGCCCGAGGCACATGGCGCTCGGGCGTTGAATCCACACCTGTTCGGTTAGTGGAGGAGACAACTGCATCCTAGCAAAAAATATGTTGCAGTGCAACAAGTTTGTTGTCGTCCTCGAAAAGACAGGTGACATCCTTCACGTTCGAGCCTCACTCCAGATCCTGCTCGCCGAACATGATTTTGCCTTCGACCAGCGTATATCGCACTTGCCCCGGCAGGTTGAGGCCCATGAATGGCGTGTTCTTTCCCTGACTGCGCAGCTGATTGCGGCTCACGGTCGTTTCGCCGTCGGGGTCGAAGATACACACGTCGGCACGTGCGCCTGCGGCCAGATGCCCGGCACGCGAGCCAATGATGCGCGCCGGTGCGATCGTGATGCGGCGCAAGGTGTCGCACATCGACAGCGACTGGGCACGCCCCCATTTGAGCGCGAGCGGCAGCAGTAGCTCCAGCCCGGTGGCACCGGGTTCGGCCTCCGCGAAGGGAATCTGCTTGGCGTCGTCGTCGACCGGCGTGTGGTTGGAGCACAGCGCGTCGATGTCGCCGGACACCAGCCCCGCCTGCAGCGCGTCGCGATCCCGCTGACTGCGCAGCGGTGGGTTGAGTCGGCAGTTGGTATTGAAATAGCCGATGTCGAGGTCGCACAGGTGCAGGTGATTGATGGAGACGTCGCAGGTGATGTCGACGCCGTCGTGGCGCGCCCGCCGGATCAGGTTCAGTCCCTCGGCGCTCGACACCCGCGTGATGTGCAGCCGCGCGCCGGTCAGCCGGGCGAGCTCGATGTAGGTGAACAGTGCGATGGTTTCGGCCGCCGTGGGGATGCCCGCCAGCCCCAGGCGGGAGGCCACTTCGCCGTCGTGGGCCACGCCTTCGCGGGCGAAGCGCGGCGTGATCGGTTGCAGCCACACGCGAAAATCGAAGGTCGCGGCGTATTGCAGCGCGCAGTACAGCACCTGCGGATCGCTGATCGGCTGGTTGGCCTGGCTGAAGGCGATGCAGCCGGCGTCGACCAGTTCGGCCATTTCCGACAGGCGCTTGCCGTCGAGCTGCTCGGTGAGCGCACCGACCGGATAGATGTGCGCCTTGTTGAGGCGTTTGGCGCGGTAGCGCAGCATTTCGACCAGACCGGGCTCGTCCAGCGGCGGGTCGGTGTCGGGTGGGATCGCCAGACTGGTGACGCCGCCGGCCATGGCCGCTTCCATCTCGGAGTCGAGCGTGGCGAGGTATTCGAAGCCGGGCTCGCGCAAGCGGGCGGAGAGGTCGACCAGCCCGGGGCAGACGACGAGGCCGGTGGCGTCGATGGTGCGCGCGGCGGTGAAACCGTCGGGTTGCCGGCCGACGCTGGCGATCTTGCCGTCCTCGATGAACAGGTCGTAGGCGTGGTCGATTTCGTGCGCCGGATCGACGAGCCGGCCGTTTGCGATATGGATTTTCATGGGTGTGTCCTCAGCTGCGGCCCAGCATGCTCATGACCGCCATGCGCACGGCGATGCCGAAGGTGACCTGCGGCAGGATCACGGCCTGCGCGCCATCGGCCACTTCCGAGTCGATCTCGACCCCGCGGTTCATCGGGCCCGGGTGCATCACGATGGCGTCGGGCTTGGCCAGTGCGAGCTTTTCGGCGGTGAGCCCCCACACCTTGAAGAACTCCTGCGCGCTGGGGAGCAACGGCCCGTTCATGCGCTCGTTCTGCAGGCGCAGCATCATCACCACGTCGACATCCTTGAGCCCTACGCGCATGTCGTGGAAGACACGGGCACCCATCTTGTCGAGCCCGGTGGGCAGCAGTGTCTTGGGGCCGATGACGCGCACTTCGGGCACGCCGAGGGTGGTGAGCGCCGCGATCTGCGAGCGCGCGACCCGCGAATGCAGTACGTCGCCGACCACCGCCACCACGAGATTGGAGAAGTCGTGCTTGAAGTGGCGGATGGTGTACATGTCCAGCAAGCCCTGCGTGGGGTGCGCGTGGCGGCCGTCGCCGGCGTTGATGACGTGGATGTCGTGCCGCTCGGTGGCGCGCAGATGCTCGGCCATGAGGTAGGGCGCGCCGCTGGCGGCGTGGCGTACCACGAACATGTCGGCTTGCATGGCGCACAGGTTATCGACCGTGTCGAGCAGCGTTTCGCCCTTGTTGGTCGAGGACGTCGAGATGTTCAGGTTGATGACATCGGCCGATAGCCGCTTGGCGGCTATCTCGAAGGTGGTGCGGGTGCGCGTGGAGTTCTCGAAGAACAGGTTGAAGATGCTCTTGCCGCGCAGGATCGGCAGCTTCTTCACTTCGCGCTCGGCCACTTCGGTGAACGGCGCGGCGGTGTCGAGAATGGCGGTCAGGATCTCGCGCGGCAGGCCATCGAGCGACAGCAGGTGCTGCAGCTCTCCATTTGAATTGAGTTGCGGGTTATGCATCGATCAACCTCAGCGACAGCGCGCCGTCATCGGCTTGTTCCAGTCGAAGGCGCTGGTCGGCGCCAATGGGTTCGGGCAGGGTGAGTGCGCAGTAGCGTGGCGCCACCGGCAGCTCGCGCTCGCCGCGATCGATCAGCACGGCCAGATCGACACGCGCCGGTCGGCCGTAGTCGAACAGCTCGTTGAGCGCGGCGCGGGTGGTGCGGCCGGTAAAGAGTACGTCGTCGACCAGGATGATGGGCGTGCCGTCCATGTCGAACGGGATGTCGGAGCGCCGCAGCTGCGGATGCAGGCTGCGCTCGCCGTAGTCATCGCGGTAGAAGGCGACGTCGATGGTGCCCAGCGGCGGGGTGATGCCGAGGGCGTCGTGGAGGCGTTCCGCCAGCCAGGCGCCACCGGTGTGAATACCCACCAGTGCGGTGTCGGGCGAGACGTGTGGTTTCATTTGCTCGATCAGCACCGTGAGCAGGGCTTCTGCGTCGGGTAGTGGGGTCATGGTCAGTGGTCCAGGTAGTGCTGCAGAATGATCTGGGCAGCCGCCGCGTCGAGCGCGGGTTTGCGTGCTTGCCAGTGGGTGTGGCCGGCGTCGGTGAGCAGGCGCTCGGCTTCGGTCGAGCTGAAGCGCTCATCGATCAGCGCGACGGGCAGTCCGTAGCGGCCGCCCAGTTGATTGGCGAAACGCTTGCAGCGGGAGGTGCGTTCCTGCGGCGCGCCATCGAGTCCGAGCGGAAGGCCGACCACGAGTTGAACTGGTTGCCATTCGTTGATCAGTGCGCCGATGGCGTCGAAGCGCGCGCGGTTGCCTTCTGCGTGAATCGTGGTGAGCGCGTTGGCTTGTGCGGTTTCGAATTCGCCGACGGCGACACCAATGCGCGCCAGGCCGAAATCGAAGCCGAGGACGGTGCCCCGTGCGGGATGGTGCGATGCGCCCGGCGCATCAGGCATGGCCCGCGTCCTCCGACAGATTGGCGAAGTCGATGCCCATCGACTGCATGGCGGCGGCAAATCGCTCTTCCGGCGGCAGGTCGAAGATGATGGTCGGGTCGGCCGGCGTGCTCAGCCAGGCGTTGTCGGCCAGTTCCTGTTCGAGTTGCCCGGCATCCCAGCCGGCGTAGCCGAGGCTCACGAGGATGTCCTGGCTGATGCGGCCGCTGGCCACGGCTTCGAGGATGTCACGCGAGCTGGTCATGCCGATTTCATCGTTGACACACAGCGTGGCGCTCCAGTCGCCCGCCGGGCGGTGGAGGACGAAGCCACGATCGGTCTGGACCGGGCCGCCGAAATAGACCGGCTGTCGCGCGACGGATTCGTCCGTGAGCTCGATGTCGACCCGTTCGAACAAATCGGCCAGATCCATGTCGATGGGCCGATTGATGATGATGCCAAGGGCACCCCGTTCGCTGTGTTCGGCCACGTAGGTGAGCGTGCGGGCGAAGTTGGGATCATCCATGCGCGGCATGGCAATCAGAAAGTGATGCGTCAGATTCATGTCGGGGTCAATTCTAATGGGCCCGTTCCGTCGGGGAAAGCGCCGACAGGCCGATGGGCAGGTTTCGGGCACAATTTACACCTTTGGGCGTCCGCATGGCGTTCAGGTCGAGGAGGGCGAGGCGTGCCAAAACGCTATCAGTCGGGTCTGGTCTGGTTTCGGCGTGATTTGCGCGCCTTCGATCATGCCGCGCTTCACCATGCATTGCTTCAGTGCGAGCGGGTTCACTGCGTGTTCGTGTTCGACAAGGCCATTCTCGAGGCCTTGCCATCGCGCTCGGATCGCCGGGTGGCGTTCATCCACGGCAGCGTGGTGCAGCTCGACGCGGCGCTGCGCACGCTGGCGGCGGCCGAGTCGACAGTGCTGCATGTGCTGCACGATCACGCCAAAGAGGCGATCGTGGCGCTGGCCAAGGCGCTGCGTGTCGACGCGGTATTCGCCAATCGCGATTACGCGCCCGAGGCCATCGAGCGGGACGAGGCCGTTGCCCAGGCGCTGGCTGCGGCGGGTATCGGTTTTCACGCCTACAAGGATCAGGTGATCTTCGAGCGCGACGACATCCTGACCCAGGCCGGTGCGCCCTATGCCGTGTTTACTCCCTACAAGCGCGCATGGCTCAAGGCGCTGACGCCGCAACATTGCGCCGCGTTGCCCGTGGCGCCGGCGGCGGGTCAGTTGGTGGCCGGTGCGGCGGCGCTGCCGGCTCTGCACGCGATCGGGTTCGATGCGGGCAATCTGGCGGATCTCGATCTGCCGGTGGGGGCGGACGGCGGCGAGGTGATGTTTGCTGATTTTCGCGAGCGTATCGATGCCTACAAGACGCAGCGCGACTTCCCTGCCATCGAGGGAGGCTCGTCTCTGTCGGTGCACCTGCGCTTCGGCACGGTGTCGATCCGGCAACTGGTGAATTTCGCGCTGAGTGTTGGCGGACAAGGCGCCGAGACCTGGTTGAGCGAACTGATCTGGCGCGAGTTCTATCAGATGGTGTTGTGGCATCGACCGGATGTCGTGACTCACTGTTTCAAGCCGGAATGCGACGCGCTGAAATGGGATGAGCGGCCCGACTGGCTTGCCGCCTGGCGTGACGGGCAGACGGGCTATCCGCTGGTCGATGCCGGCATGCGCCAACTCAAGCAGACGGGCACCATGCACAATCGTCTGCGCATGGTGGTGGCCTCGTTTCTGACCAAGGATCTGGGTATTCACTGGCGTGAGGGCGAGCGCTACTTTGCCGAGACGCTCAACGACTACGATCTGGCGGCCAACAACGGGGGTTGGCAGTGGGCGGCGTCGACGGGTTGCGACGCACAGCCCTGGTTTCGCATCTTCAATCCGGTCACGCAGTCCCGGCGTTTCGACCCCGAGGGCGCATTCATTCGCCGCTACGTGCCGGAACTGGCCAATGTGCCGGACAAGTTCATCCATGCGCCGTGGACGCTGTCGCCGATCGAGCAGAAGTCGCTCGGTGTGGCGATCGGCAAGACCTATCCGGCGCCGATTGTCGATCATGCGCTGGCGCGGGCGCGCACGCTAGCCCGATTCCGGGCGGTGAAGTGACCGCCGTCCGACGCCACCGGAGGCGTCGGGAAGCAGGCAAAAAAAAGGGGCCGGTCTGACCGGCCCCGAGAGATGCTTAGTGCGACACTTTCGCGTATTGCTGTATGAGTTCGAGCATCTCGTCTTCCTGATACGGTTTGCCCAGGTAGTGATTGACACCGATCTTGGCTGCGTACTCGCGGTGCTTGTCGGCCAGACGCGAGGTGATCATGATGATCGGCACATCCTTGAGGCGTGCATCGTTGCGGATGTTGCGCGCCAGATCGAAGCCGTCCATGCGCGGCATTTCGATGTCCGAGAGGATGACGTCGGGGATGTCTTCGAGCAGTTGCTCGAGCGCATCGACGCCGTCCTTGGCGGTGACCACCGTGTAGCCTTCGCGCTCCAGCAGACGACTGGAAATCTTGCGCACCGTGAGCGAATCGTCCACCACCATGACGGTGGGCGTATGTGCCACTTCGACGTTGGTGGTGACATCGCTCAGCGCACCGGCATTGACTTCGATGGCGACGCCAGACAGGGCGATCGGGTTGATGATGAGCACGATCTCGCCATCGCCAAGCACCGTCGCGCCGGTATAGCCGACCAGACGGGCCAGCTGCGGCCCGGCCTTCTTGACCACGATTTCCTGGTTGCCGCGTAGCGCATCCACATGCACGGCGAGCGTTTGCGAGCCGGAGCGAAGCAGCAACACCCAGTTGAAGCGATGCACTTCGGGCTGTGTGTGGTTGTCGCCCAGCAGGCGTGGCAGGTAGGTGTAGTTGTAGTCGTCCCCCTGCCAGTTTGTGCTGCCGTCGTTCTGAATGGCTTCGAGGGCATCGGGTTTGAGTTCGCGCACCTGCGCCACCATGTTGGACGGAATGGCATAGGTACGACCCGCGGCGCGCACCAGCAACGCCTGGGTGACCGCGAGCGTGAGCGGCAGGTAGAGGCGGAAGGTGCTGCCGGCCCCGCTTGTGCTGCTCACTTCGATACGGCCACCGACCGATGCGGTTTCGGCCTTCACCACGTCCATGCCGACGCCGCGGCCGGAGACGGCGGACAGCTCGCCGGCGGTGGAGAAGCCGGGCATGAAGATCATGTTGGTGAGGCGACGCTCGTCGGCCTGTTCGCCATCGGCCAGCAGGCCGGCTTCACGGGCACGCGCCGCGATGCGATCGAAGTTGAGGCCGGCGCCGTCGTCGGTCATCTCGACCACCACTTCGTTGCCCTCGTGGCGAACGGTCAGGGTGATCTGGCCGATTTCGGGCTTGCGCGATTCGCGGCGGGCATCGGCGGATTCAATGCCGTGCGCCACGGCGTTGCGCAGCAAGTGTTCCAGCGGACCGGTGATGCGTTCGAGCACGGAACGGTCGAGTTCGATTCGTCCCCCGCGCAAGTCGAGGTTGGCGCGTTTGCCCAGTTCTTTCGCGCTCTGGCGAACCACACGATAGAGGCGGTCGGCGAGGCTGTCGAACGGCGTCATGCGCACCGACATGAGTGCTTGCTGCAAGGCGCGTGTCTGACGACTTTGCGCTACCAGCGCGGCGTCGGCCTGGTCGAGGTTACGCAGCAGCGCATGCTGGACGGTGGTGACGTCGTTGACGCTCTCAGCCATCATCCGCGTCAGTTCTTGCAGACGCGTGTAGCGGTCCATTTCCAGCGGGTCGAAGTCACCGTGCCTGGATTCGGCCTGCGCGATGCGCGATTGCATCTGGATGTCGGCCTGGATTTCCACTTCGCGCAACTGGTTGCGCAGACGAATGACGTTCTCGGTGAGGTCGAGCAAGGCGCGCCGCTGGGTACGCAATTCGCCCTCGACCCGGGTGCGCGCGATACCGATCTCGCCGGCTTCGTTCACAAACCCGTCAACCAGTGCCGCACGTACCCGCAAGGTGCTATCTGCGGTGCCGGCACTGTCGTCCGCTTCAATGGTGACCGCGGCTGGCGCTGCTGCTGCCGCCTCGTCCGGGGTCGATGCGACGGGTTCCGGAGGCGTGGTTTCGCCACGCGAGAGCCGGTCGACGTACTGGCTGGTGATGTCCAGCCCTTGCTCGAGTTCATCGAGCAGTTCGGGCGAGGTTTCCTCCGCCGCTTCGAGGCGGCCTTCGAGGGCGTGCAGATGCTCACCGAGGGTCATCGCGCCGGTCATCCGTGCGCTGCCCTTGATGGTATGCATCAGGCGGGCGACGGCGGCGTGATGCTCGTCGTTGTTCTGATCGTCGCGCCACTCGCGCAAGGTGCTGTTGAGTTCTCCGAGCAACTCCTGCGCTTCTTCGACAAAGATGGGCAGCAACTGGTCGTCGATATCGTCCTGAACGTCCAGGCCTGCCGGCGTCGCCTCCTGTGCGGGGGCTTCCGCCGTCGGCTGGGCGGCGGGCTGGTCGCGGTGCTGTTCTGCCTCCGGTTCGACTGCGGACGGTGCTTCAGCGTCGTCCGGTGCCGTCGAAACGGTCTCGTCAATGGCGGTTTCTGTTTCGCCGATGATCGGCGTGCGCAGGAGACTGTCGAGCTGTGCTTCGAGCACCGGCGCTGACAAGGGCATCGACCCGGCGCGGATTTCGCTGACCATGGCGTCGAGGGTGTCCGACGCCGTGCTGATCAAGGCGGTTTGTTCCGCCGTTGGCGCCGTATGGGTGTCCATCAAGCGTGCCAGCGCGTGCTCGAGTGCGCGGCCCAGTGTCTGGCTCGATTCGAATCCGGCGGTACCGGAAATGCCGGCGAGTGTGTGCGCGGCGCGCACAGCGTCTTCCTGCGGCACCCGGGTGGGGTTGTTGTGCAGCTGAGCGGCCTCATGACGCAAAACCGCCAGGTGATCCTTGGACTCGTTCAGGTACAGGTTGTAGAGCGGCTTCGACAGGGTCGCGCCGCCGACGGTGATCGTCTGTTCGGCTTCGTCCGTGGCTTCGGTTGCCTCAGTGTCCTCGTCTGTCGGGGCTTCGGTGACGGGGGGCGTTGCTTCCGCCATCGCTACCGGCGCCGCGTCGAGCGCGGCGTCCAGGTCAACCGCCTCGGCTGAGGGCTCGTCGTCGGCTTCGGCCTGCTCGTCACTCGGGGCCGCAGCGGCCGGCGCGAGATCACTTTCGACCGCGGGGGCCGTCTCTGTCGTCGGCAGGTCCAACTCGGGCAAGTCAATCGCTGCGAGCTCCTCGACGGGGGCGTCGGTGTCCTGAGCCAGGGCTTCCATTTCGGGAAGCGGTGCTTCTTCCTCCAGCGCGGGAAAGTCGATCTGTTCGATCGGTTCGTCGAGCGCTTCGAGCGGCTCGAGCGGTTCGATGACGGTCGATTCCATGTCCGCGGCGGGCTCGTCGCGACTGGTGAAGTCGAGTGAGGCCAGGCCAGGCTGGAGCGACAGGTCGGTGGTCTCCAGGTCGGAGAAATCCAGGTTGGTCTCTACCTGAGCGTCGGCGGCCACCGCCGTATCGTTGGCGAAGTCGGCGGGTGCGTCCAGGGTCGGCGCGACCAATGGCGTTGCTTCTGCTTCCGTTGCTTCAACACTTGCTTCGGCTTCGGCTTCGGCTTCGGCTTCGGCTTCGGCTTCGGCTTCGGCCTCGGCTTCGGCTTCGGCTTCGGCGGGCGTTTCGACAACACCGACGTCGTTGGGCGACTGCGCGTCCAGCAGGCGTTGTGCCTGTTCGCAAATCGGCCCGGTGTCGCTGCGGTTGGTGCTGCCGCCGCCGGCCAGTTGCTCGACCCAGGCATCGAACAGGGTGTGTGCATCACCGATCAGATCGAGCAATGCGTCGCTGGGCGACCAGTCCAGTTGCAACCAGCGATTGAGCGTTTGTTCCAGACTCCAGGCGACTTCGCCGAGCGCATTGAGCCCGACCATGCGGCCCGAGCCTTTCAGGGTGTGGAAGCCACGGCGAATCGTGGTCATCGACTCGCTGTCGGCCGGGTTGGCGCGTACGGCGGTGAGGCTGGTCCCGATGTTGCCGAGGACTTCGCGCGCTTCCTCGATGAAGATGTCGAGCAGTTCCGCGTCGATTTCCTCCTCGCTTGCCGCCAGCAGATGCTCGGCCTCCGAGGACGGTGCGGGCACCGGAACGGGCGCTTCGGGGAGATCTTCTTCGTGCTCGATGCGCGCTTCGCGATCACTCGGCGCTACCGCCGGCAAGGCTGCGGCTTCGGGGGGCAGTGCCGCGGCTTGCGTCGGCAGCGCTTCGGTCGCCGGCGTCAGTTCGATGGCCGCGGCTTCGGGCTCTGGCGGTTCTTCGACTTCGCCCGTGAGGTGGTACTTTTCGGGGCGGCCACGCGCCAGCGAGTCGATATAGAAGCCAAGCGCGGAGAGCAGATCGGCGAGCGGTTCGAAAAGCTCGGTGTCCAGTTCCTGCTCGGGGTCGCCGAGGCGTTCGATCATCGCTTCGCAGTCGCTGAGCGTGTCGTGGGCCTCGGTTTCGTCGAGCAGGGTGAGGATGGCTTCGATTTGTTGAACCGGACCGTGTACGCCGGCAAGGGTGTCGCGCTTTTCAGGGGCGCGGAAGAAGGCGTCCAGCGTTTGCTCCACCTGGGCGAGACTGGACTGCATCTCTTTGCAAAGCTGGGTGATGGCGCTGCGCTCCTGTGCCTGCCGTGCCGAGACGCTGGCATCCTGGCTGGCGAGGGCTTCGCCCCGGGAACAGGCTTCGATGCGCCCGATGGTGTCCTCGACCTGGGACGAGAACGAGGCATCGGGTACGCGGCCGGAGTCGAGTGCATGATCGGCCAGAAGCAGCGCCGAGGCGATTTCCATGGAGATTGCATCGCCTGCGCGCATCGGGTCTTTGCGCAGCCATTGTGCAAAGGCCGATAGCGTGGTCATCAGTCGAACGAAGGCCGGTCGACCGAGTTTGCGGCTGGCGGTGGCGAGCTTGCCCATGCGCTCTTCGAAGCTCGGCAGGGCCGCCGCGGTGCCTTCGGCGAACTGGTCCCACGCGTCTTTGGCGTGATTGAGCTGCTCGCGCAGTTCGGCCAGCATGGGGCCGAGCGGCAACTCGCTGACCGCGGAGTTCGGCGGCGGCAGCTGGGTGGGCAGCCGATAGAGGCTGTGCAAGGCCTTGACGAGCGGAGAGGTCGCCGGGGCCTTGGCGACCATGTACATGGTGTCGCGGTGCAGGCGCTCGGGAAAGTGGGTGGTGCCGGACACCAGTCGGCGAATCTGCGCGTCAATGCGACCGCAGATGCGACGGATGTGCGGTGTAACCGGAACGTGCCCGTCGGCCAGCACTTCGCAAAACGCGGCCGCACCGAGCCAGAAAGCGCGGGCTTGCTGGTGCGACTGGCGCGATTCGATACCGGCCACGGCTTCGCGCATCTGTTTGGCGCCAGCGGCATCTTCCGGCTTGCGCAGCCAGTTGAGTAGACCTTGCTGGAACTGGACGCGAAGCCAGCGCAGCAGACGCTGTTCATCGGCCGAAGCCAGCGGGGGCGGCGGCACCCGTTTGGGGATGCGGACATCGGTGCTGGGGAAGAACAAATCCCCTTCGCCCGGCGCCTCGGCGCCACGCGCCAGCGCGATGCGCGCGTGCAGCGGGGCAAGCCTCAATGCCTGGTCGGGGGCGCCATGCGACAGCTCGTCCAGGTAGTTGCCCGTCGCGGCAATCGCGCGGCGACACAAGTCGGCCATGTCGTCGGAAAGCTCACGCTCGCCTCGGGCCAGCTCGCCGATCAGTTTGTCGAGGCCGTCGGTGAACTGTGTCAGTCCATCCAGCCCGATGATGGAGAGCGCGCCGCGGGCCTGATGCAGATGCGTTTGTGCAAACTGCAACTTGGACGCGCGCTCTTCCTCGTTTTGTGCGGCCTGGTCGATGGCCGAAAGGGCCTGCGCCAGTGCCTGGTCGATTTCACTCTTGACCCAGGTCAGTGGACCCAGATCCTGCTCTGTGGCTTGAGTCATGAATACTGCCTCGTGGCGCGGGTGATCCGGATCAAACCTTGAAGCCGGACACGGACCCTTTCAGTTCGACGGCGAGATCGGCCAGTTCGCCAATGGACACGGCGGTCTGCTTCGTGCCTCGCGTGGTCTGCTCGGTAATGGCCTGAATGCCGCGCATGGATTCGGCCACGCGCGTTGCACTGGCGGCCTGTTTCTGCGTGTCATTCGAAATCTGCTCGATGAGCTCGGCGGCTTCGGCCGACACGCTACCGATCTCGACCAGTGCCTGACCGGCGGTGTCGGACAGTGCGGCTCCGGCGACCACGTCGTGCGTCGCGTTTTCCATGGCCGAGACGGCGTCTTGCGTGTCGGTCTGAATCGTTTTCACAATGGCCGAGATCTGTTTCGTGGCTTCGGCTGAACGTTCGGCGAGGCGCTGCACTTCTTCTGCAACCACCGTGAAGCCTCGGCCTGCTTCACCGGCCGATGCGGCCTGAATGGCGGCGTTCAGTGCCAGCACGTTGGTCTGTTCGGTAATGTCCGAAATCAGTTCCACGATTTCGCCAATCTCTTGGGACGACTCACCCAGTCGCTTGATTCGTTTGGAGGTTTCCTGAATCTTTTCGCGAATTTCGTTCATGCCCTTGATGGTGTTTTCCACCGCCTCGGTACCCTTGTTGGCCGAATCCAGCGAGCGACGGGCCACCTGGGCGGACTGCAATGCGCGTTGCGATGCTTCACTCATCGAGCGTGCCATGGCCTGAACCGTCTGACCCACTTCTTCGAGTTCTTCCGACTGCCGCTGGGTGGCGTCGAGCAGTTCGTTGGAGGTGAGCTTGGCGGCCTCGGTCGCGCTGGTCACGCGTCCGGCTGCGTCGTTGATGCGTCGCACCAGCACGGCCAGTTCCTCAACCGTGTAGTTCACCGAGTCGGCAATGGCGCCGGTGATGTCTTCGGTCACCGTGGCTCGGATGGTCAAGTCACCATCGGCCAAATCGCCCATTTCGTTCATCAGTCGCAAAATGGCTTGCTGGGTGTGGTTTCGTTCGTCTTCAGCACTTTGACGTTGGCCTTCCGACTCGTCACGACGTGCCGCCATGTCATCCCGATAGACCTTCACCATGTAGATGACGACCGCGACCGCGAGCAGGCCGACCGCGGCGATCGCCAGCTGGATCAGACCGACACCGCCGAAGTAGGCGGCGTACTGTTCGGTCAGTTGGTGCGCTTCCTGCGACAGCGGCGGCGCGTTTTCGATGATGCGACGGCCCGCCTGCTTGGCCTGCACCAGATACTGAATGTTGCTCAGGATGCCCGACACGGCGGTCAGACTCTCGTTGGCGACCTCGTCCAGTTCGTTGAGTTTGGTCTGCGTCGTGGAGTCCGGCGTCATTTCCTTGAGCTGCGTGAGAATCTCGCGGAAACCGTTGGTGTCCTTGCCGAGCAGGAAGGCAATCTCGGGATCGATGGCGTCGGCGACGAGCAGCGCGTTGGCGTTCTTGGCGATCCGCTGGGTCAGCATCACCAGCCGGTTGGCCGTGGCGATCTCGCGTGGCGAGGCGCCCGACTGCAGCTTGAGCGCGGCAACCTGCTCGCTGATGTCGAGCAATTGCGCGTTCTTGTCGTTAATCGTATTCACCGACTGACTGAGGGTGGTGAGGTTTTTCTCCTGCCCGAGCACCAACTGGGTGTCCTTGTCGGTCTTTTCCCAGATCTTGGCCAGCGTGCCGAGGAGTTCGGCGAAAGCCTCGGGGCTGGGGGGCACCTCGCGGGTACTGACCGAGCCGCTGATCACGCCGCCATTGGTCACGCCGTTGAGCATGTCGGTAAATTCCGCCCGTCCGGCTTGTAGCTCGCGGAACGCGGTCGGGTCGCCCTGCAGCGCAAGCTGACCGGCTTTGGCGGTCTGCTCCGAGAGCATGCGCATTTCGCCGGCGGCGTACAGATAGGACGTCGAGTACGCCGCGCGCTGGGCCTGGAGGAAGATCAGCACGAAAAGCGCGATCACCAGCAAGGCGAGCACGACACCGAGCATGCGTAGTCGATCGGACATCGGTTTGCCGCGTGTGTCGGCACGCGCGGCACGCGCGGCCTTCTTGGCGGGCTGCGGGACGTCCGCGTCCATGATCGTTTCGTCGGGGGCGATGGTCGCCGTCGGATTAGCTGCAGTGGTCATCTTGTTCGCTCCGTCACAATGGGCGAGTACAGGTTGAAGTCAGTCGCAAGCGCGGAATCACGCGGCGCTTGCCTCGAGAAATTCGGGGTGGGCGATCAGCTGCAACACATTGATGTGCTGCCAGCGTCGGCCATGGGTGTCCCGCATCGCGCGGGAAATCCAGTCGTGGTCAGTGGTGTCGGCAACTTCGAGCTCGAAGTCGTCGGGACTTCGCAGCCCCGATGTGCCGCTGACCAGCAGGCCGCAGTGGGCGCCGTGGCGCTGACCGATCAGCACCAGCCGCGAGCTGCCGGCCAAGGGCGTCTGAGGCCCACCGCAAAAGGCGGACAGGTCGACCACGCCGTAAAGCGTGCCTCGCACGTTGGCCAGCCCGCGGAACCAGGGGCGGGTCAGTGGCACCGAGGCCAGCGGCGGAACGGCAAGGATCTCGCCTGCGTCAGCAAGATCGACGAGCCACTGGGCGTTGCCGGCATTCAGTCCCAGCAAGTCGCGCCGGGGGGCAGACTGGGCGTCGGCAAGTCGCCGGACCAGTCCTTCCTGGAACTCTCTCAGGCTGACGCGCTTGGCCATGGGTTCAATCCATTGCGCGGATGCGCTTGAGGAGTTCGTCGTGATCGAGCGGCTTGACCAGGTAGTCGAACGCGCCTTGGCGCATTCCCCAGATCTTGTCCGTCTCCTGGCCTTTGGTGGTGCAGATGATGACCGGAATGCTGCGCGTGGCTTCATCGCGCGAAATGGTGCGCGTGGCCTGGTAGCCGTTCATGCCGGGCATGACGACGTCCATGAGAATGAGGTCGGGCAGCTCGGATTTGCTCTTGGCGATGCCTTCTTCACCGTTTTCGGCTGTGATGACATTGAAGCCATTCTTTTGCAGCACTTCGCTCAGGGCGTAGCGCTCGGTAGGGGAGTCGTCGACGACGAGAATCTTGTTGATCGGCATGATTAAGTACTCACTCGGTGGACTGAGGTGTGGTGGCGTATTCGGCAACCGCCTTTAACAGGCTGTCTTTGGTAAAGGGTTTGGTCAGGTATTCGTCGGAGCCGACCATGCGGCCGCGCGCCCGGTCGAACAATCCGTCCTTGGAAGAAAGCATGATGACCGGCGTGCCGGCCAGGCGCACATTCTTCTTGATCAGCGCGCATGTCTGGTAACCGTCGAGTCGCGGCATCATGATGTCGACGAAGATGACGTCCGGTCGGTGGTCAGCAATTTTGGCCAGCGCATCGAATCCGTCTTCGGCCAGCAGCACCTGGCAGCCCGCTTGGGCGAGAAAGATTTCAGCGCTTCGTCGAATGGTGTTGCTGTCGTCAATCACCATTACCTTGAGTCCGGTCAGATCCACGATTTCCCTTCCTGCGTGTATGTTTTCGACGCGCGTGGCACACCGCGAGACACGACGTCGCCTATTCCTAACGGACAATCATCTTGCATCTTGAGGGTGATCAAATCACGACCATCTCAAAATCTTCCTTGCGGGCGTCGCACTCGGGGCAGGACCAGTTCGGGGGGATGTCTTCCCAGCGGGTGCCGGGCGCGATTCCTTCCTCCGGCAACCCCGCAGCTTCGTCGTAGATGAAGCCGCAGATCAGGCACATATAGGTTTTGTAGTCGTTGTCGGCCATTGCGCAGCGTTTGCCTGTGGCATTGGGTGTGGGTGGTAAAATCCGCGAAATATTAACGTATTTCGTCCTTGGCAAGTCGCCCGAACCGTATTTCCGTCGTCCAAAAAAGACCACATGCCTCGTCCGCCCGCTGTTCTTACTATCTCCTCGACCGAACCGGCGAGCGTCGCCGGTATTGCTGCCGATGCGGTCACGCTTGCCAGTATGGGTGTCTATCCCCTGTGCGTCGTGAGCGAAGTATGCCTTCGTGATACCGCTCAAGTCGAGGCGCGAATTTCACTCGAGTGTGACATGGTTGTCGATCAGGCACGGGTCGCGCTCGAAGACGTGCCGGTTGCTGCGCTGAAGATTACCTTGCCGGGCTCGGCGGCCATGGTCGCCGCGCTGGCGGAACTGGTCTCCGACTACGACGACGTGCCGCTGGTGCTCGACGTGCCGCCCCTGAGTGCGCATGAGGACGAGCCGGACGATGCCCATCTGGCCGCCGCGCTTGAGCTCCTGCTGCCCTACGCAACGGTGCTCGTACTCGACCCAAGTGCGGCGCGGCGCCTCATTGCTGCCGGGATGGACGACGAGGAGCCGGAGCTGGAAGACAACGAAATGGCCGCGCTGCTGTGTGGCGTGGGTGCGCAGAGCGTGCTCTTTCTGGGTGGCGCCAAGCCCGGCTTGCAGGTGGTGCACGTGCTCTATGGCGAAGAGGGGGCGTTGCAGCGTGATGTGTTCGAGCGCGCAGAACACGTTGCGCTCGGTTTCTCCAGCTCGGTGTCGGCGGCGCTGGCCGCCGCGCTGGCGCAGGATCGCGACGTGAGCACCGCCGTGCGCGAAGCGCTGCAGTTCGCACACCAGGCCGATGCGCACGCGCTGCGCATGGGCATGGGCGCGCCGGTGCCCGATCGCATGTTCTGGGCCCGAACGGCGGAGGCGCCACAATGAGTTTGTGCCGCGGCCAGCGCGCGTGCGGGCTTTATCTCATTACCCCCGATACGCCCGATACCGTGCAGTTGCTTGCGCATCTTGCCGCCATCCTGCCGGCCCGGCCGGTGGGCGTCCAATACCGCAACAAGTGCCTCGAGCCGGCGGCGCGCGCCGAGCAAGCCGCGGCGGTGCGTGGCCGCTGCCGCGACGCGGGCGTGTGCTTCATCATGAACGACGATCTCGAGCTCGCGCTGACGCTTGATGCCGACGGCCTTCACCTTGGCAAGGACGATGGCGATCTGGCGACCGCCAGAGCACGGCTCGGTGCCGAGCGCGTGCTGGGCGTGTCCTGCTACAACGCCTGGGAACGTGCCGAGGCGGCCGTTGCGGCGGGGGCGGACTACGTGGCCTTTGGCGCCATGTATCCCTCCTCGACCAAGCCGGAAGCGGTGGCCGCCGATGCCGGTCTGTTGCGTCGTGCGCGCGCCCGCTTCGATGTTGGCGTTGTGGCCATCGGAGGCATTACACTGCACAACGCGCCGGCGCTCGTGTCCGCTGGCGCCACCCAACTCGCGGTCATTTCAGACGTTTTCGATGCGCCCGATCCGTTTGCCCAGGCCTGTGCCTACGCGACACTGTTCGAGCCATCCACCCCTGACACCTAGCCTGACGGAACCATCATCATGAGTCGAAACGAAACCCTGTTCAACCGAGCCCGGCAAGTCATTCCCGGCGGCGTCAATTCGCCGGTGCGCGCTTTCGGGTCGGTGGGTGGATTTCCCCGGTTCATCGAGCGTGCCGAGGGCGCGCGCATGTGGGATGCCGACGGCACGGCCTACATCGATTATGTCGGTTCCTGGGGGCCCGCCATCGCCGGGCATGCGCACCCGGACATCGTCGAGGCGGTGCGTACCGCCGCGCTCAAGGGCTTGTCGTTCGGCGCGCCCACCGAGGGCGAAATCGACATGGCCGAACAGTTGTGTGCACAGCTGCCCAGTCTGGATATGGTTCGCCTGGTGAGCTCGGGCACCGAAGCCACCATGAGCGCGATTCGTCTGGCGCGTGGCTTTACCGGCCGCGACACCATCATCAAGTTTGAAGGTTGCTACCACGGCCACGCCGATTGCCTGCTGGTCAAGGCGGGCTCCGGCGCGCTCACCTTCGGTAACCCCTCGTCCGGCGGTGTGCCGGCGGATTTTGCCAAGCACACGCTGGTGCTCGACTACAACGACCCCGAGCAGCTCGAAGCGACCTTTGCCAGCAAGGGCGACGAGATCGCGGCGGTCATCGTCGAGCCCTTTGCCGGCAACATGAACTTCGTGCGCCCGAGCGACCACTTCCTGCATCTGCTTCGGCAGTTGTGCACGGCCCATGGCGCCGTGCTCATTTTCGACGAAGTGATGACCGGATTCCGTGTCGGGCCGCAAGGTGTGCAGGGGGTGGTTGGCATCACGCCGGATCTGACCACGCTCGGCAAGGTGGTTGGCGGGGGCATGCCGGTGGGCGCCTTCGGCGGTCGTCGCGACATCATGGAAAAGATCGCGCCGTTGGGCCCGGTCTATCAGGCGGGCACCTTGTCGGGCAGCCCGGTGGCCGTGGCCGCGGGGCTGGCCTCGCTCAAGCTGGTGCGCGAGGCCGGCTTCTACGAGCGCCTCGCCGAGCGCGCGAAGCAATTGACCGAGGGTATGACGGCAGTTGCCCGCCAGCACGGCGTTGCGTTTTGCGCGCAGTCGGCCGGTGGCATGTTCGGGCTGTACTTTTCCGAGACCCCGCCGCAGTGTTTCGCCGACGTCATGGCCGCGTCCCAGGATCGCTTCAAGCGCTTCTTTCATGCGATGCTCGATGCCGGCCACTATTTCGCGCCCTCGGCCTTCGAGGCGGGCTTCGTGTCCATTGCGCATACGGCCGAGGACATCGACGCGACCATCGCGGCGGCCGAGCGCGTGTTTGCCGACATGCCCGAGTGAGTGTGCGGGGCTTGATAAAAGAACGGTCGTTCTATAATCTGTTTCTATGAACAAAGGCGCACGCACCCGTCAAACGATTCTCGATGCCGCCGTGGCCATGGCCTCGGAGGGCGGTTTCGAGTCCCTCTCCATCGGCGCGCTGGCCGGCCGTGTCGGCATGTCGAAAAGCGGGTTGTTCGCCCATTTCGGTTCGCGCGAAGATCTGCAGATCGCGGCCATCGAAGCGGCCGCCGCCCGTTTTTCCGAGCTGGTATTCGTTCCCGCGATCAAATCGCCGCGCGGCGTGCCGCGCATCGAAGCGCTGTTCAACAATTGGCTGACCTGGGTCGAACGCGGCGGCTGGGGCGGTGGGTGCCCATTGCAGGCGGCGGCGCTCGAGTTCGACGACCGGCCGGGGCCGGTGCGCGATGCTGTCAGAGAGCATTTCCTGCAACTCGAACGCGAGTTGAACCGGGCGGTTCGTCTCGCTGTTGAAGAAGGGCACTTCAGCTCGACGCTCGACGTCGAGCAGTTCGTGTTCGATTTGTTTGCCGTGGTGTGTGCGGCCTACTATCGCGGCCGCCTGATCGACGACGAAATTACCCGACAACGCGCGATGCGCGCGTTTTCCGCACTCGTGGCCCGAAGCCGGGCAGAGCCACTCATTCACTGAGTGTTGACGGCGCGGCGTCTATCGGCCGCGCCCCCCTTCTATGTGGAGTCAAGTCGCCATGAAAGCTTCACTTACTAAAAGAACGAACGGTCGTGTGCAATTGCTCACCCCGAACCAACGGCGCTGGGTGAGCGTGAGTTCGCGCCTGTTGCCGGCGTGGACGGCCGGGCGTGCCGAGCGCTTGCTCGCGCGCCCGCCACGCAAGCGCGGTCGTGCCGGCGAGGTGCTCGATGCGTGGGGGCGACGTGCCACCATCGACATGGGGGCGCAGGCGCTTGCCGCCTGGCACTTTGGTGACGACGACGCGCCGCGCGTGCTGCTGGTGCACGGCTGGGGCGGCTACGCCGGGCAGTTCGCGCATTGGGTGCCGGCCGTGCTGGCGCACGGGCTGTCGGTGACCTTGTTTGATATGCCCGGGCATGGAGAGAGTGGCGGGCGTGCCGGTCGGGTCGACGAATTCATGGCGGCCATCGAGACAGTGCGCGACAGCGTCCCTGATGTCGTGGCCGTGGTCGCGCATTCGATGGGCGGCGCCGCGAGCGTGCAGGTCATGCGCGAGTGGCCGGGTTTGACGCGCGCGGTTGTGATCGCGGCGCCGGCGTCGCTGGCGCATCACGTGCGCCATCTGTCGGCGCGGGTCGGGTTGGGGCGTGCCGCGCATGCGTCCTTCGTCGAACGGCTCGAAGCGAGTCATCGGCCGGTGGCCGAGTTGGACGATCTGAGCGATATGCCGCGCGAGACGACGAAGGCCTTGTTCATTCACGATCGCGATGATGCCGAGGTCGATTTCGCGCATCTGGCGCGCTTCGAGGCGCGCTGGCCGGGGTGCGACACGCTGATCACCGAGGGGCTGGGGCACTATCGCGTGCTGAGCGATCCGGCGGTGATCGCGCACGCGGCGCAATTCATCGCGACGGCGCGCTAAATCAGGAACAGCGTCGCCAGACCCAAGAAGATGAAGAAGCCGCCCGAGTCGGTGCAGGCGGTAATCATGACGCTGGAGCCGAGCGCGGGGTCGCGCCCGAAGCGTTGCATGGTCATCGGGATGATGACGCCCATGCTCGCCGCGAGCAGCAGATTGAGCGTGGTGGCGGCGGTCATGACGGCCCCCAGTTGGACGTTGCCGTAGAGCCACCACGCCAGCAGGCCCATGATGCTGCCCCACACAAGGCCGTTGATGAGCGCCACGCCCATTTCCTTCTTGAGCAGGCGTCGGCTGTTGTGGCCGTCGATCTGCCCCATGGCCATGGCGCGCACGATCATGGTGATGGTCTGATTGCCCGAATTGCCGCCGATGCCGGCAATGATGGGCATGAGCGCCGCCAGCGCAACGAGCTTCTCGATCGAGCCCTCGAACAGGCCGATCACGCGTGAAGCGGCGAAGGCGGTGACCAGATTGATCGCCAGCCACGCCCAGCGGTTGCGCACCGAGTCGAGCACCGAGGCGAAGATGTCTTCTTCCTCGCGCAAACCCGCCTGATTGAGCAGTTCGGCTTCCGATTCCTCACGGATGAAGTCCACCACCGCGTCCACGGTCACGCGACCCACGAGCTTGTTGTCGGTGGTGACCACCGGCGCCGACACCAGATCGTAGCGCTCGAAGGCATTGGCGGCGTCTTCGGCCTTGTCGTCCGCGCGCAGCGCCACCGGGTCGGTGATCATGAGTTCATTGACGAGCCGGTCCGGGTCGCTCACCAGCATCTTGCCCAGCGGCAGTACGCCCACCAGCGCCTCGTCGCGATTGGCGACAAACAACTGGTCGGTGTGATCCGGCAGTTCGACAAACCGCCGCAGGTAGCGCAACACCACCTCCAGCCGCACGTCCGGCCGGATGGTGACCATGTCGAAATCCATCAGCGCACCGACCGCGTCCTCGTCGTAGGACATGGCGGCGCGCAACTGGGCGCGCTCTTCCAGATCGAGAGCCTGATAGACGTCCTCCATGACCTCGTCGGGCAGGTCGGGCGCCAGATCGGCGAGCTCGTCCGTGTCGAGCGTTTCGGCCGCGGCTTTGAGCTCGTCGCGGTCCATGGTCTCGATGAGCGTTTCGCGCACCGCATCGGACACTTCGAGCAGGATCTCGCCGTCGCGCTCGGCCTTGACCAGATCCCAGAGGAACTTGCGCTCCTCGATCGGCAGGGATTCGAGAATGAACGCGATGTCCGCAGCATGCAGCGCATCGAGCTTGTGCGTGAGCGCCTGAACGTGCTGCTTGTGCACCAGTCCTTCGACCAACTCGTGGCGCGGCATGTCCTCCTGGCGGTGGACGAGCGATTCCACCAGCTGTTGCCGGTGGAGCAGTTCCTGGACCTCTCGAAGGTGATCCTGAACCGAGTCGCGGGGCTTGATTTCGGGTTCGGACATGGTGAATGCGGCGACGAGCCGGTGGCCGCGATTGTACGTGCTTTACCTGCCTGGCGCGATGGCCGTCAGGGCACTTCCGAGCGATGCATGCGGGCGCGAATGCGCGCGGCGTGGGCCGCCAGCCGGGGGCCGAAATGGCGCTCGTAGCGGCGTGGATTGGGCAGCATCACGGCCAGTCGGGCGGCCTGATAGGCGTTCAGCGAGCTTGCCGGAACGCCGAAATATCGTTCGGCCGCGGCCTGTGCGCCGAAGATGCCGCGTCCCCATTCGACCACGTTCAGATAGACCTCGAGAATGCGCCGTTTCGACCAGCAGGTTTCGATCATGAGCGTGATCAGCGCCTCTTGCCCCTTGCGCAGATAGCTGCGGCTGGGCGTGAGGAACAGGTTCTTGGCTAGCTGCTGCGAGATGGTCGATCCACCGGCGACGGCTCTGCCCTTGCGTGCGTTCTTTTCCAGCGCCCGCTGAATGCCTTCCCAGTCGAAGCCGTCGTGGTCCACGAAGCGGTCGTCCTCGGCTGCCACCACCGCTTGTTTGAGATGCCGCGATATCTTCTCGTAGGGCACCCACCGGTAGCGGATCTGGGTATTCGGATCATCGTGCCGCAGCGTTTCGAGTTGCAGCGACATGAAGCGCGTGGTGTCCGGATTGACCTGTTGCCACCACAGCACATGGGCGAAGATCCACACTTCGTAGAGCACCGCGGCGGCGATGAGTACGAGCAGCGCGTGTCCGATCCAGCGGCCGATGGCTTTCATGCGTGGCCTTCGATCAAAGCGTGGCGGCCGCCAGCTGAAGGCGCAGCTGGGCGAGTACCTCGCCGCTTTGCGGGCGCACGCCCCGCCACAGATAGAAGCTCTCGGCCGCCTGCTCGACCAGCATGCCCAGGCCGTCGGCCACGCGGCTGGCACCGGCCGACCTTGCGGCGTTCATGAAGGCAGTCGGATGGGCGCCGTACATCATGTCGTAGGCCAACTCGCAACCGGCGTAGGCGCTATCTGGAATCGGTGGTACATCGCTGGACAGGCTCGCCGAGGTGGCGTTGATCACCACGTCGACGGGGGCGTCGCCGATGCCGTCGAAGCCGCAGCCGTCGAGCCGGGTGTGCTGGCACAGCGGGCGGAAGCGCTCGGCCAGTTCGGTGGCGCGCGCGGCGGTGCGGTTGGCAATGCGGATCGAGGCGGGGCCGGCGGCAATCAGCGGCAGCAGCACACCGCGCGCCGCGCCGCCGGCGCCGAGCAGCAGTACGTGTTTGTTCGCCAGCGGGCAGGCGAGATTGATCTCCAGATCGCGAATGAGGCCGATGCCGTCAGTGTTGTCGGCGTGAATGCCGTCGGCGCGGAAACTCAGCGTATTGACGGCGCCCGCCGCTTGCGCGCGTTCGGACAGATGATCGGCCAGATCATAGGCGTCGAGTTTGAACGGCACCGTCACGTTCATGCCTTTGCCGCCACTGGCCGCGAACGCGCGCACCGTGTCGGCAAAGCCATGCTCGGGGCCGAGGATGGCTTCGTAGGTCATGGCCTGGCCGGTTTGCCGGGCAAAGGCCGCATGAATGGCGGGGGACTTGCTGTGGGCGATGGGGTTGCCGATGACGGCGTAACGGTCCATGGGAACGACTCGACACGTGAAAACCGTAGTTTACCGGTTACCCGCGGTGGACCTCGGCGGTGGGCGAAATTATTCGGTGCGCACCGCGTCGGCGTTGGTGAATGTCCACGTGCGGGTGATTTCGAGCTCGTCGGTATCGCGCTGGATATTGGGCGGAAAGGGGGCGAAGGGCGCGGCCAGGCGCACGATGCGCTGGGCGGCTTCGTCGAGCACCTTGTGGCCGGACGATCGGTGGATGTTGATGCGGGCGACCGAGCCGTCGGCGCGAATGACCACCGACATCATCAGGCTGCCATACAGTTTGCCGCGCGCCGAGTCGGGGTAGTTGAGGGTGCCGACGCGCTCGATCTTCTGGCGCCAGTCTTCCACGTACTGGGCGAAGCGGTATTCCTTGGTGCGTGCGCCGATGAACTTCTTGCGCGGGCGTTTGGCGTATTCGTTCAGTTGCTTGTCGAGCTTGGCTTCCAGCCGGGCGATGGCGGCGGCGCTATCGGCCAGATCGACGCCGGAAACCTCGCGTGGCTTCTCGGCCGGGGTGTCGCTGTTGGTGGCAACCTGGGTGACTGTCTTCTTTGTCCTGGCCTCGGCCAGCAGTTTGCGCTGCGCGGCTTCGAGCTTCTCGACCCGGCGTTTTGCGTTGATGAGCTGGTCACCTTCGCGCCGTTTGTCCTTCGGCGGCAGCGGCGTGCTGGCGACCACTTTGGCGTCGGTGTTGCCGCCCCCGTCGAGATTGGCCTGGGCGAGGGCTTCGGCTTTTTTCGGCGCTTTCTCGTGGCGGGCGTTGACCAACACCACCTCAAGCCCGCTGGCTTTCTTGAGGCTGTCGGCGATGTTCGGAAACTGGAAATGGACGGCGAGGATGATCGCGTGAAGCAGCAGCGAAATGCTCAGCGCCAGCGGGAAAATGGCCGAGCCACGACGAGACGGAACCACCGCTTGTTTGCGTGCCGAGGCGGCGGCCTTGGCGGGGGCGTGCGTTCGCGAGTTCTTGGCCTTGCGCGTCATGACGGCATTCTACTCAGAACCGGCCTCGTCGAGGGTCGGCTCGGACAACACCGACACGAAGCGTGCGCGCAGGTCCACGTCGAGCAGATCGCTGTCCTTGATCTCCAGTGCCACGTGGGCATTGGGCACCTGCAGCGGCATGCCGCCGACCTTGAACACGAAGGGCATGTCGTCGATGCGCACCACGTTGTCGCGCAGTACGCGGGCATGGATGGTCGTGTCTTGGCGTTGGCGCAGCGCACGGATGCACCAGTAGCGCTCCATGTGCCGCTGGAACTCGGCATAGGCGCTGTAGGCGATATCGAAGTCGCGCACCACCTCCATCAGCTCCGGCGATTTCGGCGGAAACACCGGCTCGTCGCCCCGCAGCACGCTGATCAGCTGCCACTGGTTGACCATGTCTACATAGCGGCGCAGCGGCGAGCTCGACCAGGCGTAGCAGTCCACGCCCAGGCCCTCGTGCGGCGCGGCCACCGTTGCCATGCGCACCTTGCCACCACCCTGCACGCGGTAGATGCCGGGGATGCCGGCCTCGTCGAGCCGTTTGCCCCAGGTGGCGTTGGCGACGATCATCAATTCGGCCACCAGCTTGTCGAGCGGCGAGCCGCGCAGCCGGGGCGAGACGCTCACGGCGCCGGGGCCGTCGTCGGTGCTCACGCCCCAGTCGACCGAGAAGCTGTAGTCGGTCTGCACCTGATTGGTCGCCGGTTTGCCGCGACCGGCCTCCATGATGGTGGCCAGTTCCCACAGCAGCGTCAGCTCCTGCTTCCAGGGGAAGTCGGGACCGCCATTGAGCAGCGTGTCTTCGTTGAACACCGGCTCCAGATCGTGGTGGCGCAGGTTGGCTTCGACCGGAATGCGCTCGAGCACCGTGTGCTGATCGGCGACCGACAGATCAGCGTTGAGGTCGAGATACAGCGACACCGCCGGGCAGGTGCGCCCCGCCTGCAGCGTGAATACCTCGACCACGCTGTCGGGCAGCATGGTGATCTTGTTGCCCGGCATGTAGACCGTGGACAGACGCTGGCGGGCGATGGCATCGAGCGCCGAGCCGCGCGTCAGGCCGAGGCCCGGCGCGGCAATGTGAATGCCGACACGCCAGCCGCCGCCCGCGCGCGGGGTCACGGAAAACGCATCGTCGATCTCGGTGGTGGTGGCATCGTCGATCGAGAACGCGCGTACGTCGGCTACCGGCAGATCGTCCGGCGCGGTCGGGATGGGCACCTCGGGAAACTGTTCGCCGTCGGGGAAGAAGTCGAACAGGAAACGGCCGTAGTGGAAGTCGTAGCTCGACCCCAGCGCACCGCATTCGAGCATCAGCCGCGCGGCGCTCAGGCCGCTGTCGACGCAGGCCGCTTCGAGGGCCTTGGCTTCGAGTCGGTTGCGGTCGGGACGGTAGAGCAGTTGCGGCACCATGCCGTCGAATTCCGCCGGTAGGCGGCGTTCGAGCAAGGTGTCGCGCATGTGGTCGATGGCCATGGCCTGCTGACGTTTCTTTTCCAGCCCGGCCAGCGCGGCTTCGAGAATCTCGGGCGGCGCCTTGCGGAAGCGGCCACGCCCCTTGCGATGGAAGTAGATCGGCGCGGCGTGCAGGCGCAGCAGCACGGCGGCGGCTTCGACGGTGCTGGGCGCATGGCCGAAGTATTCTTCGGCGAATTCGGCGAAACCGAACTCCTCGTCACCGCAGACTTCCCACAGAAAGTCGACGTCCAGTGCTTCGGACTCCGCTTCGGCGCGGGGCAGCAGTTCGGCCGCCACGGGGCTGTCGAACGTCAGCAGAACATGATTGCGCTTGAGCTTGATGCGCTTGCCGTGGGTGTTTTCCACCTGCAGCGACGCGTCGTTGTCCACCAGAACGGTACCGGACTTGAACGCACCGCTCTCTTCAAATAACACGAACATCGGAATGACTGGCTAGTAGCAAGCCCGACAGTTTAAAGGATTCGCGTCACCGCCGGTGGTGAGCGTCGGTGCGTGCGGGTGGCGCGGATCAGGTCGACCGTGTAGATCGCCAACGCCACCCAGATGATGACGAAGCCAAGCAGCCGGCCGACATTGAAGTCTTCGTGAAACACGAAGATGGCCAGCAGAAAGTTCAGGCTGGGGGCCAGATACTGCAGAAAGCCGATGGTGGCCAGCGGTAGCCGGCGGGCGCCCATGGCGAACAGCATGAGTGGGGTGGCGGTCAGGATGCCAGCCAGCGGCAGCAGGGCTTCGACGCCCGTGTCCACGCCCCAGAAGATTTCGCCCGTGCTCGCTCGCCACAGTAGCCAGCCCGCCGCAATGGGCAGCACCAGCACGGTTTCCACAAACAGGCCGGTGACCGCATCGACGGCGGTACGCTTGCGCAGCAGGCCGTAGAAACCGAAGGTGAGTGCCAGAAACAGGGCGATCATCGGCACCTGCCCGACGGCAACGACGCGCCAGAGCACGCCGATGGCGGCGACGGCGACCGCGAGCTTCTGCCAAGGGCGCAGACGCTCGCCCAGAAACAGGCGGCCGAGCAGGACGCTCAGAAGTGGGTTGATGAAATAGCCGAGGCTGCCTTCGAGCACCCGGTCGTGCGTCACCGCCCACACGAACACCAGCCAGTTGCTGCCGGTAAGCAGAGCGGTCACGAACAAGATGCCGAGCAGGCGGCGATCGCCGAAGGCCTGGCGTAGCGCCGGCAGTTGGCGACGCAGCACCAGCAGGATGGCCAGGAAGAGCACCGACCAGATCACCCGGTGGGCGACGATTTCGCTCGCGGGGACCGCGCCGATGGCCTTGAAGTAGAGCGGCGCCAGGCCCCAGATCGTGAACGCCAGAATCGCCGCGAAGATGCCGCGGCGCGTCTCGTCGATCATGGCGTGGGGGCCAGCCCCGCGAACTCAATCACCTGTGGCAGATACGCGTCCCAGCGCGAGAAGCCATGATCGCCGCCTTCGAGTACCGTCTGGCGGGCACCCGCGTACTTGGCGACCGCATGGCGGTAGTCGAGGATCTCGTCGCCGGTTTCGACCATCAGCCAATAGCGCTCGGGATGGGTGATGCGCGGCACCTCGAGTGCTTCGAGTTCGGCAATGTGCGTACGGGTGAATTCGAAACTTTCACCGGTGTACAGATTGGTCTGCGGGCCGACATAGGGCGCCAGCGAGATGTGCGATACCACGCTGGGGTTCACCAGAATGGCTTTCAGATCGTGGCGTTCGGCCAGCCAGGTGGCGTAGTAGCCGCCGAGCGAACTGCCGATGAGTGTCGGCGCGGTTTCGCAACGTGCGAGCGCGGCTTCGATCAGATCGATGGCTGCGCTTGGCGAGACAGGGAGCTGCTCGCACCAGAAGGCCGATTCGAGTCCGCGCTGCGCCATGAAGGCGCGTAGCTGGGTGGCTTTGACCGATCCGGGCGCCGATCGGAAGCCGTGCAGGTAGAGAATCACGCGCCGTTCCAGCTTACCCAGTCGAAGGCCCACGAGGCGAGCACCACCAGCCCGAACGCGATCCGGTACCAGGCGAAGGGCGTGAAGCTGTTGTTCGACACGAATTTGATGAAGGCCTTCACCGCGATCATGGCAGCGAAAAAGGAGGCCACGAAGCCGACGGCGAAGACCGGCACATCCGCAGAGTCGAATTGCGCCCAGTTCTTGTAGATGTCGTACACCGTCGCCGCGAACATGGTGGGGATGGCCAGGAAGAACGAGAACTCGGCGGCGGTCTTGCGCGACAGCCCGAAGATCAGCCCGCCCATGATGGTCGCCCCGGAGCGGGAGGTGCCCGGAATCATCGCCATGGCCTGGGCGAAGCCGACCTTGAGCGCATCCTTCCAGTCCATCTCCTCCACCGTGTTGAGGCGGGGGTGGTAGGCGCGCTTTTCGATATAGAGAATCACCAATCCACCGAGGATCAGCATCGACGCGACCACCAGCGGGTTGAACAGATAGGCCTTGATCATCTTGTAGAACAGCAGGCCGAGTACGGCGGCGGGCAGGAAGGCGACAAACAGGTTGAACCAGAAGCGGATCGAATCCTCGCGAAGGAATCGAGGCAAGCTGTGCCACACCCCGTTTTCGTTGAACTCGACCTGCGCGTAGCGCCGGGTGACATCGACCGCTTGTGCCAGACGGTCGGTCAGGCGCGCCCGATAGTCCCAGCACACGGCCAGGATGGCTGCGAACTGGATGACGATCTTGAACACCTTGCTCTTCTCGTCGGTGTAATTGAGCAGATCGCCGAAGATGATCAGGTGGCCGGTCGACGAGACGGGAAGAAATTCGGTGAGTCCTTCGATCACGCCCAGAATCAGGGCTTTGAGCAGCAGCAGGGAATCCATTGGGGCGTGGCGCAGGGCTGGGAGAAGCCGGGATTATACCGGTGCGCCATGACCGGTGCGTGATGAAACCGGGCGCGCACTACCGCAGGATGCCTAAAGGATGATGGATGCCTGTCGTTGATGCGGAGGTAGGCATGAATTATGCCTTGTGGGTCGTGTGGGCATTGCGGCTATGATCATGGAGTGATGGTGATTCGCTTTTCGCGCAAAAGAGAGCGTCCTGGTGGGTGAAACGTCCGCTCGCATGAGATTCGCTTCGCACTGGATGCTGGCGGCAATCGTGCTGGTGCTGATCGCCAGTGGGGTGCTCGCCTGGCAGCTGCGCGCTGCGCAGTGGCGCTCCGTCGAGCACGACGCCCGCCTGGTTCTCGACACGCAGGCCAGGGCGCTTGATCTTGGCCTCAAGGCGGCCGCGCGCGACATCGCCGCGCTCGTTCCGCTGTTTGCGCAGGCGCAATCGGGCAACGCAGCGGTCGTGCGGCCTGTGGTGGATGCCCTGTTCGGGCGCGAGCGAGGCGGTGTCGTTGTCTGGTTTCCCGGCGACGACAGTGCGCCGACCGTCTTTTCTGCCCGCGTTCCGGATGCGAACGGCGTCGCGATGCCATCGCCATCGCCGTCGCAGGTCGATCCTCAAGGTTTGAAAGCGCGAGCGCTCGCGGCGCTCGGCGCGCAAACGCTGGTGTTTGACTGGCCAGCACACACGGCCGCGCCCATCGAGGCGTCCGGCATGGCCTATTTCCATGCTCGTGTGAGTGGCCCGGAGCGACGCCGGTCGGGCGTGTTGGTTCTGGCGTTCTCCCCCGCAGCGGCGCTTCGCGACGCGTCGCCGTCCGGGCTGTCGTTCACCGTCGAGCATGTCGATGCGGGCGCGTCGTTCGCGCAGGGCGCCGCCGTGGGTGACGGTGCCCAGCGCATCGACAGCCAACGCATCGGCGATGGCTCGCATGTATTGACGGCGTATGCCAGCCGCGCCTTTGTGGCACGGCATCTGACGCCCGCGCCATGGTTCGTGCTGCTGCTCGGTGCGTGCGTCTGCGTCGCGCTGGCCATGGCTTATCGCCGGGAATCCGGTACGCGTGGCGAGCTCGGGGCGTGCCCCGAGGCGTCGGCCGACGAGCTCAAGCGGCTGGAAGCGCAGGCGGCGGAAGCCCGGCAGGAAAAGTCCCGCTGGTTCGAGACCATCGAGGCGGCGGGACATGGCCTATGGGACTGGGATGCCGATTCGGACGAAGTGCGGTGTTCCACGAGTGGCAAGGAGTTGATCGGTTTCGAGGGCTGGGAAGTCGAAAACACGCTGGCCCAGTGGTTGTCATTGGTGCATCCGGAGGATATCGACCAGGTGCGCAGTTCGCTGGCCGAGCACCTCAAGGGCGAGACCGATGCCTGGCGCTGCGAGGCGCGCGTTCGCAGCCGGGAAGGGGGCTATCGCTGGATTCTGAGCTGCGGCTGTGCGATCGCACGCGACGAAGCGGGGCATGCCACTCACGTTGTCGGGACCACGACGGACATCACCGAGCACAAGCAGGCCGAGCACGACGCGCGGATGGCGCAGATGCGATGGCAGTTTGCACTCGAGAGCGCCGATCACGGTGTATGGGACTGGGATGTGCCCGTGCGGCGGATGAGTGTTTCGCTGCGAGGCAAGGCCATTCTCGGTTTCGCCGACGACGCCATTGGTGACGCGCTCGAGACCTGGCGCGAACGCATTCACCCGGACGACAGCGATCGCGTGCTGGACGCGCTGCAAGCCCATCTCGACGGCAAGGCGGACAGCTATACCAGCGAATACCGCATGCGCCACTACAACGGGAGCTGGCGCTGGATTCTGGATCGCGGCAAGGTCATTGAACGCACGGCTGACGACAAGCCGTTGCGGCTGATCGGCACCTATACCGACGTGACCGCGAGCAAAGTCGCGCAGACCGGCCTCATCGAGCGTGAGCGTCAGCTGACCACGCTGCTCGAGGCCATGCCGGATGCGGTGGTCCTCAAGGACGGGCAGGGGCGCTGGCAGTTGGTCAATAGCCAGGGCCTGGATCTGTTCGGTTTGCAGGACCAACACTGGAAGGGATGTAGCGATCTTGATTTCGCGCGCCAATTCCCCCGGTTGCGCGCGACCTTCGAAAACGGTTGGGTGAGCGACGAACAAACCTGGAAGGCCGGCGCGACCATCATGGTGCGCGAGCAGGTCGAGGTCGACGGCGTGGGCATACGCCATCTCGATGTCACCAAGGTGCCCTTGTATCACCCCGACGGCAGCCGCCAAGGCATATTGGTGGTGGCGCAGGACGTTACCGAGCGCATCATGGCCGACCAGCGCCTGCGTTCGGGCGACACCTTGCTGCGCAGTGTGTTCGACGCGGTCACCGACGGGCTGGTGGTGTTCGACGCCTCGGGCAAGGTGCTGCAATCGAACCCGACGGCGGAGCGTCTCGCGGGCACGTCGATTTCAGCAAACGATGCGCGGGCGCTGGCCGCCTTGTCGCCCAGCGCCCGGCGTTGGGTGCGTCGCCTCGGCGCACGCATGCGACATCAGCGGGCGGTCACGCTGGAGGGGGCGGCGGCATGCGCCGACGGCCAGACGCGTGACCTTGAAATCAGTGGCATGCCGATGCGCGCGGACGACGAGCAGCGCTATCTCGTGGTGATTCGTGACATCACCGAGCGCAAACGTGTCGAACGTGACCGGGCGCGGCAGCGCGAACAACTCGAAGCCCTGGTCGCCGAGCGCACCTCGGATCTGGTGGCCGCAAAAGACAACGCGGAACGGGCCAATCAGGCCAAGAGCATGTTCCTCGCCAACATGAGTCACGAGATCCGCACCCCGATGAACGCCATCATCGGCTTGTCGGGGCAGTGCCTGAAGACCGCGCTGGATGCCCGTCAGGCGGATTACATCCACAAGGTGAATCACGCCGCCTTGTCGTTGTTGGGCATCCTCAACGACATTCTCGATTTCTCCAAGATCGAGGCCCAGCGCCTCGAGCTCGAGCATGCACCGTTCGTGGTGCGCGACGTCATCAACAGCGTGTCGGCGGTGGTGGCCTACCGCGCCGTGCAGCAGGGCCTGCACTGGGAGATGCGCATTGACGACGACGTGCCCGAGGTGCTCTCGGGCGATGCCTTGCGCTTCCGGCAGATTCTCACCAACCTGGTCGGCAACGCCATCAAATTCACCGAACAAGGCTCGGTGACCATGCGCCTGCGTGCGCGCCGTGAGGGCGAGCATCAAGTGTGGTTGCGTTGCGAGGTGGCCGACAGCGGTATCGGCATCGCCGCGGATGCCCTGCAAACCCTGTTCGAACCGTTCCGTCAGGCGGACAACAGCACGACGCGTCGTTTCGGGGGCTCCGGGCTTGGCTTGGCGATTTCCAAGCGACTGGCGGATGTCATGGGTGGGCGGCTGTCGGTACGCAGTGTCATCAATGAAGGGAGCTGCTTTACGCTCGAGGCGCCATTCGAACTCGGAACGCGCGCGCAGATTTCGGCACTGCCCGCCGAGGCAACCCCGGCCAACGCGCCGACCGGGCTGGATGGCATGCGCGTATTGCTCGTCGAAGACAACGCCATGAACCAGCAATTGGCCGTCGAGCTGCTCGAAGAGGTGGGGGTCCGGGTGGTGGTGGCAGAAAACGGGCAGATCGCTCTCGAACGGCTGGGCAGCGATCGGTTTGATCTGGTGTTGATGGACATCCAGATGCCGGTCATGGACGGTTACGCGGCCACGCGGCAACTGCGGCTCACGTCGCGGCTGGCCGACTTGCCGGTGGTGGCCATGACGGCGCACGCCATGGCCGACGAGCGCGAGCGTTGTCTCGCCTCCGGCATGGACGACGTCCTGACCAAACCGGTGTCGCCCGACCTCTTGTACGGCATGCTCGCCAAGTATCGTTCGCCGTCGGCGTCGCTGACGCCGACTCCGGTCAGCGCGCCACCGTCCGACAGCCCGCCCGCGGCACCGGAACCGACAGCAGCATCGATATCGACAGCAGCATCGACAGAATCAGCGCTCAACGAGACGGTGGGCCTGCGCTACGCCGGTGGCAAACCCGATCTGTACAAGCGGCTGTTGCGGCGTTTCCAGGAGACGCAGCACGACTTGATGGCGCGCATCGATCATGCCCTCGAGACCGGCAACGAGGTGGAGGCCTATCGCCTGGTGCACACGCTCAAAAGTACCGCTGCAACCGTGGGTGCCACGCAACTGTCGACCGTCGCCCGCGATCTGGAAACGGCGTACGAGGCGGGCCATGTGTCCGCCTCGGACGCGGCCTTTGTCGAGCTCAAGCAGCGTTTTGGCGAGGTGATGGCGTACATTGCCAACAAACTCGGCGAAGACTCATTCGTCGATAGCTGATTCGCCCTCCGGCAAGCGGCCGGTGTGGCTGACCCAGGCGACCACATGCCATTGCGCTGGCGTCAACGGCCAGGCGACGTGTTGCGCCTGCGGCCACAGGTTGAAGCTGCCATGGTCTTCCACACGGCAGCGCTGGCCTTGCCACAGGCGCTTGGCCACGGATGTCGAGGCCTCGGGGCCAAGGCGGATTTCGTCGGCTGAGGGCAGCGCCAGTGGTGCGCGGTCCGACGAAAATACGTCGTGCCAACTCGCCCAGTGGTGCGAGGCGAACCACGGCGCATGGCGGTTTCGCCACGCCACCAGCGAGTCGGCGTCGAGTACCTGCCCGATGACATTGCAGAACAGTACGGCGCTGTCCGGATAGGTTTCCGACAAGTGCTCGAGTGCGTGTTCGTCCGCAAACACATCGGCCTGCGCGAACTGCCATGAAACGCTGGCAAAGCGTCGTCGCAACAGCCAGCGGGCGAGGGGGTCGGGTTCGATCGCCACGTGCTGCGCGAAGCGCGCGACAAAGTGGGCTGGGAGGGCGTATCCGGCCGATGGGCCCACGAGGATGAGGGTTTTTGCCGGCGGCTGCCAGTCGTCCAGCCATTGCGCCACCTGCAGGTGAAAACCGTGCCACAGCCGCCGTCGAAATCGCCATGCCCGCCAGTGGTAGCCCAGTCCGCCGCTGGCGTCGTTCCAGCGATCGGGCAGCGTCGGCGGGCGGGTCGGGCTCACGCCTCGAGCGCGTCCCACCAGTTGAGGGCATCTTCGACCGTGCACGGCAGCAAGGCCGAGGCACCACCGGTAAAGGCCGCCCAGTCGTCGGTAAAGCGTTCCGCCACGGCGGTCAGCAGGGGAATGCCGGCCATCACGGCGGCTGCCATTTCGTCGCGCATGCCGTCACCGGCGACTTCCTGCGCGCCGAACTTGTTGAAGATCGCCAGTTGCGCGCCGGCGTCGATGGCCTGTTGCACGAGCGCGCTTGCTTCGGCCATGGCGGCCGGGTCGAGGCGGCAGGCGTTGGAGCCCGGCCCCAGATCCTGCGACAGCGGCATGCGTACGCCCGAGGGCAGCATTTCGAATTCCATGCCGCAGGTCTCCTTCGGGCCCAGATCGTGCTGAACCGCGCCGACCAGCGACACGCCCCGCGCCTTGAGCCGTTGCGCGACCTCGGCCAGCAGCGGAGAGGGGTTCACGTCAGCGGGATACACGAGCGCGGCGATGGGTAACACATCCATGATCAATTCCAGTCAAACAGTTTGGCGGCATTGTCGCATGCCACCGCCGCGCGTACAGGGCTCAGATCAATTTTCGCGCTCGGGTTCGTGGCCTCGAATCATGCGCAATGAGTGCGTGTACGCATGCCGGATCTGTGCCTCCGGATAGCGGTGTTCGGCGCCGACGGGGCAGCGCAATCGTGCCACGCAGGTGCGCGCGCAGGCGGAATCCGGTGCGCGTCGATAGTCGAGGCAGGCTTCGAGCGAAAAACGGCCGCTCGCCATCGCCGCGGCCGGGCAGGCACGCACACAGGGGCGGTCGCCGCATGCGTTGCAGGGCGAGGTGGTGTGCACGGGCGCGCTGATCGGCAAGCGCGTGTTCGCGAGCACCACCGCCCGGTAGGCGAACCACGTGCCCCAGTGCGGTTGAATGCCCACCATGAACGGCGAGGGATGATGCCAGCCGGCCACGTTGCCCAGCGTCTGCAAGCCCACCGGCGCTGTGCCGGGGTAGAGCATTTGTCGTTCGCCACCGCCGGCCAGTCCATCGAGCCAGCGGCATACGGCCTGAGTGCTGAAATCGTCGATCGGATCGGCCGAGGTGATGTTCGTCGCTTCTACCGCCCGCCACAACGCCGGCCCGGCGTTGCCGATGAGGATCAACTGCGCAAACGGCTCGCCCGCGTCGGTGTCGGGCAACGCCTCGCGGATCGCGGCGGGCAAGGCGGCCACCGCAAACACCGCCTGCAGATTCAGCCCCTGCGCCGACAGGGCGGCGAACACGGCTTCAGTCATCGGCCGCCTCCAACGCCGACACGGCGGCGTCGATCTGCGCGGTGTCCGTCGGTCGCACCAGCCGCGCAAGCTCCCGTCCGCCCCGCCAGAACACCAGTGTCGGCCACAACTTGACGGCCAGACTACGCCCGAGGCGGCGCCCCGGGGCGTCTTCGATACGCACGTGATGTACGCCCGGATGTCGCGCCATCACTTCATCAACCAACGGCCGGGCACGGTTGCAGTAGCCGCACCACGGCGTACCGAAGTCGATCACCGCCGGGCCGGGCAGCCGGTCGAGGGTGGCGCGATCGAGGGCGTTCTGTTCGTAGTCGGGCGCTGACATGATCCGGTGGGCGAGCTTGCGAGCCTTCAGGATACCCGTCGTCGTGTCGCTCGCCATTGCGAACGCAACGGATCAGTCATGCTCACCGCACAGCGCGTGGCCCAATTGCCGCTTCACGGCGTCGGGGTCGCGCTCGCTGGCCAGCAGGAAGTGCAGCTTCGCGAACGCCGCTTCGGGTGTGAGGTCGGCGCCGGCAATGACGCCGATGCGCGTCAGCGGGCTGCCGGTGGCGTAGGCTTCTTGCGCGACGCGCCCACGCAGGCATTGGGTGGTGTTGAGCACGATCACACCGCGCGCGATGGCCTCGGTCAGGGCTGCGAGCAGCGCGGTGTTGGCGATGGGCACATTGCCGACGCCGTAGCTTTGCAGGATGAGACCGCGCGTGCGTGGATTGGCCAGCGTTGCCTCGACGTTCCGCGCCGACAGCCCCGGATGAAGCGTGAGCACGGCCACCGCCTCGGGGTCGAAGTCCGGCACCACGAAACGGCACTCGCCCGGCGGCAGGAGGTGGTCGGCATGGAGGCGCACGTCGATGCCGACGGTCGCCAGCGGTGGGTAGTTGGGCGAGCCGAAGGCGTCGAAGGCGGTGCTGTCCAGTTTGCGGCTGCGGTTGCCGCGCAGCAGCTGGCGGCCGAAGAACACGGCCACCTCGCGCAGCGCCGGTTGCACCGCCAGGCACAGCGCCGATTGCAGGTTGGCCGGCGCGTCGCTGCGCGGCGCCAGCCAGGGGATCTGAGCGCCGGTGAGGATCACCGGCTTGTCGCCGCCGCGCAGCATGAAGGACAGTGCCGAGGCGCTCCACGCCAGCGTGTCGGTGCCGTGCAGCACGACGAAACCGGCGTAGGCGTCCCAGCACTCGACGAGCGTGCGTGCGATGGCGCTCCAGTGGGTGGGGCAGAGGTTGGCGCTGTCGATGGGCTTGCCCAGTTCGACCACGTCGAAGGCCGGCACGTCGGTGCCGGTGGCGGGCATGCGGCGCAGCTGGGCGGCAAAATCCGGCATCGGGCAGAAGCCCTCGGGCGAGGCCGCCATGCCGATGGTGCCGCCGGTGTGCAGCACGAGCACGCGGGCGCTCATCCGGCCAGCGCCTGCGGGGCGAGCATCGAACGCGGGCTCAACAAGCGGTCGAGCTGGCTGTGGTCGAGGAGTCCCTCGGCAACGACGAGTTCGCGCACCGTGCTGCCGCTGTTGAGCGCCAGCTCGGCGATGCGCGTGGCGTTGCCGTAGCCGATGTGCGGTACCAGCGCGGTGATGACGCCGATGCTGTTGTCGACATGGCGCTGGCACTGCGCGCGATCGGCGCGGATGCCGCGAATGCAGCGAGTTTCGAGCATGTGACAGGCGGAGGCGAGCATCTTGAGTGAATTGAGCAGGTTGTAGACGATCAGCGGCTCCATGGCATTGAGTTGCAGCTGGCCGGCTTCGGCCGCCAGGGTGACCGCCAGATCGTTGCCGATCACCTGGTAGGCGACCTGATTGACGGCCTCCGGGATGACCGGATTGACCTTGCCCGGCATGATCGACGAGCCCGGCTGCATGGGCGGCAGGTGGATTTCGCCGAAACCGGTGCGCGGCCCGCTGGAGAGCAGGCGCAGGTCGTTGGCGAGCTTGGAGAGCTTCACCGCGAGGCGCTTGAGAATGCCGGAGAAAAGCACGAAGGCGCCCATGTCGGAGGTGGCCTCCACCAGATTGGCGGCGGGCACGATGGGTTTGCCCGAGAGTTCCGCCAGATGGCACACGGCCAGTCCAGCGTAGTCAGGGTGGGTGTTGATGCCGGTGCCGATGGCAGTGCCGCCGAGATTGACCTCGCACAGCAGCAGACACACTTCCCGGATGCGGTCGATGTCTTCGCCGAGGTTCACCGCGAAGGCCTCGAACTCCTGCCCGAGTGTCATCGGCACCGCATCTTGCAACTGCGTGCGCCCCATCTTGAGCACATCGGCAAACTCGCGGCCCTTGTCTTCGAGCGTGCCCTTGAGGCTTGCGATGGCGTCCATCAACGGCTCGGCGGCGAACTGCAGGCCGACGCACACCGCGGTGGGGTAGGCGTCGTTGGTCGACTGCGACTTGTTCACATCATCGTTGGGGTGCAGGTGCGTGTAGGCGCCCTTGGGCTGACCGAGTTTCTCCAACGCCAGATTGGCGATCACCTCGTTGGCGTTCATGTTGGTCGAGGTGCCGGCGCCGCCCTGGATGAGGTCGACCACGAAGGCCTCGTGCAGGCGGCCGGCGATGATGTCTTCGCAGGCGGCGAGAATCGCCTCGGCCTTGTGCGCCTCCAGCAGCCCCAGCTCGCGGTTGGCACGCGCGGCGGCGGCCTTGACCATGGCCAGTGCGCGCACAAAGGCGGGGAAGTGGCTGATCGGCACGCCGGTGATGGCGAAGTTGTCGCATGCACGTTGTGTCTGGATGCCGTACCAGCACT
>JBNKNO010000020.1:43114-50089 GCA_050293885.1 Rhodocyclaceae bacterium
CGGGGAAGTGGCTGATCGGCACGCCGGTGATGGCGAAGTTGTCGCATGCACGTTGTGTCTGGATGCCGTACCAGCACTCGGCGGGCAGATCCATGTCGCCGAGCAGGTCGTGTTCGGTGCGGGAGGTCATGTTGGTGTTTTCCGAAGAGGAGGGGGCGGCCGGCACCGACGTGCCGGCCGATACAAAACGAGGTGTCAGGCGCGTTGGGGCTGCGGTGCCGCCTCGGGCGCGCTGTCTTCCGGCTCCAGCGTCCAAGCTGACGGATCGACGCCCATGTCGGTAAAGCGGGCCGCGTCGAAGCGCGGATGCTCGATGCCCTCGGCGACCTGGCGGTCGTAGTCGCGCATCAGACGCAGACCGGGCTTGAACAGCATCGCCAGCGCAAACAGGTTGGCCAGTGCGAGGAAGCCCATGGTGACGTCGGCGAACGCGAAGGCCGTGCCCAGATCGGTGGTCGCGCCCCAGCCGCACAGGGCGATGACGGCGACGCGGTAGATCATCAGGGTGGCGCGGTTTTCGTCGCTGAAGAAGCTCAGGCTGTTCTCGCCCAGGTAGTAGTTGTAGATCATGGTGGTGAAGCCGAACAGCATCATCGCCACGCTCACATACACACGCCCCCATTCGCCGACGATGTCGGCCAGCGAGGCCTGGGTGAGCGCAACGCCGCCCAGCTCGGTCGACAGGCCCGGCGTGTAGACATCACCGATGAGCACGATGAAGGCAGTGCACGAGCACAGGATCAGCGTGTCGATGAACACCGAGAAGGCCTGCACGATGCCCTGGTTGGCCGGATGCGGCACATAGGCCACCGCCGCCACGTTGGGCGCGCTGCCCAGCCCGGCTTCGTTGGAGAACAAGCCGCGCTTGACCCCCATCAGAATCGCCGCGCCAATGCCGCCACCGATGGCCGGCTCCAGCCCGAAAGCACTCTTGACGATCAAGGCCATCACGGCCGGAACGGATTCGAGATTGCTCGCCAGCACCACCAGCGCGATCGCCAGATAGCCCAGCGCCATGATCGGCACCAGCACCTCGGCGACCTTCGCAATGCGACGGATGCCGCCGAACACGATGGCGCCGATCACCCCCGCCATGACGATGGCACTGACCGCGACCGGCACGCCGAAGGCGTCATTGACCGAGGTGGCCACTGCATAGGACTGCAGCGCGTTGAAACCGAAGCCGAAGGTCGCCAGCAGCAGCACCGAGTAGACCGCCGCCAGCCACTTCCAGCGTGCGCCCAGGCCGCGTGAGATGTAATAGGCCGGTCCGCCGCGATAAGTGCCATCCGGCTCCGCCTGCTTGTAGGCCTGCGCCAGCGTGCATTCGAAATAGCTGGTGGCCATGCCGATCAGGCCCACCACCCACATCCAGAACACCGCACCGGGACCGCCCAGCGTGATCGCCACCGCCACGCCGGCGATGTTGCCGCCACCGACGCGGCCGGCCACCGACAACACCAGCGCCTGAAAGGACGACAGGTGGCCGTGTTTGTCATGCGAGAAGGCCTGGTTCGCGCCGAGGATGCGGAACATGCGGCCGAAATAGCGAAACTGGACAAAGCGCGACCCGACGGTGAACCACACGCCGAGGCCGATCAGCGCCACGATCAGTACCTTGCTCCATAGCAAGTCATTGAGGACATCAAGCATGGTGACGACCCCCGAACGGATGAACGGGACGCCGCGCGATGAAGGCGGGGGATGGCTTGAGATGGCTTGGCATGTCTTGTCTCCTTGCGCGGCGTCGTGGCCGCTGTCGTGTTCTGCTGCCAAAAGGGCGATTCATTTCAGCAGACGAGGGCGGAGAAGGTAATTTGCCGATCTGGAGCAAAGTGTCGCCATCCGGCGCATTAAATGCGCCATACTGCGCCAGTCATCCCCGATTCATGTCTCGTCCCGCTCATGGAGCCCGTCATGAACGAAGACTTCGCGCGCAACCTGCGCCTGCTGTGCAGCTATTACAAGTCGATTGCCGAGGTGTGTCGTCGGCTCAACATCAATCGCCCCCAGTTCAATCGCTACCTGAGCGGGCGCTACCGGCCCGGAGGCAGCACGCTGCGCCGGCTGTGTGAATTCTTCGGCGTCGAGGAGCACGAAATCCTGCTGCCCAGCGCGCAGTTCGAGCGACTGGTGAAGGTGCGCCCGCGCGCCGCCGTGGTGGCCGACGAGCACGCGCCGGAAGTGCCGCATCTGGCGCATCTGAAGGACATCGGTTCGGTCGGGCTGGAGCGCTTTCTCGGCAGTTACTTCGAGACCTACCTGTCCATGGCCTGCCCGGGCAAGATCCTGCGCACGCTCGTTACCCTCGAGCGCCGCGGTGAGCGGGTGTATTACCAGCGCACCGAACGACTGATCGAGCATCCCCGCGAGAAGGCCTATCACGGCATCTACCGCGGCATGGCGCACCTGCTCACCGACCGCATCTTCCTCAACGACTATGAAACGCTGACCGGTCTGGAGATGACGCAGACGATCCTGTTCCCCTCCTTCAAGAATCGCGTCTCCCGTCTCACCGGTCTCAAGCTCGGCGTTTCCGGCAGCGGCGAGCGCATGCCGTGCTGCGCGCGGGTGGTGTACGAGTATCTCGGCCCGCACATCGAGGTGCGCCGCGCCTTGCGCCTGTGCGGGCTATACGATGCCGACGACCCCCGTATCGACGACGCGACCCGGCAAGCGATCCGCAACGACATGGCGCCGGGGGAGTGGCATTTTCGGGCGCGGTTCTGATCGTGTGACACGCGGGAAAAGGCCGTCCGGGTCTCGGCGAGCGACGCCAAAAACCGATCTGTGATACCACGTCTTGTTGCAACAGCCTTGTCCCGCCGCGATGGCGGATACGACGATTCATTCCACCGGAGAGCCATTTTGAAACCACTGAATTTGCTTGCGGCCACACTCGTGTGTGCCTCCACGCTGGCCTGCGCCGAGGTCTCGGTGACACGGCTGTGGGAGAGCGACGCACAGTTCCGCACCCCGGAGTCGGTGCTGCCCGATGCCACCCGTCAGCGCCTGTATGTGTCCAATATCGATGGCGCGCCCGATGCCAAGGACGGCAACGGTTTCATATCGCTGCTCGGCAACGATGGCCGCATCCTCCAACTCGAATGGGCCACCGGCCTCAACGCCCCCAAGGGCATGGCGCAGGTGGGGGATCATCTCTACGTGGCCGATATTGATCAGCTGGTGGAGATCGACGTGCGCACCGGCAAGATATCGGCGCGCTACCCGGGCGCGGGCGCGCAGTTCCTCAACGACGTGGCGGCGGACGAGGCCGGCAACGTGTATGTGTCCGACATGCTCGCCAATCGCATCTACCGGCTGCACGCCGGGCAGTTCGCCATCTGGCTCGAATCGCCGGATCTGAACAACCCCAACGGCTTGGCCGTCCAGGGCGAGCGGCTGCTTGTCGGCGCTTGGGGAGTGATGACTCCCGGCAGCTTCGCCACCGAGGTGCCCGGGCATGTCAAGGTCGTCTCCTTGACCACCCGACAGATCGAGGATTTCGGCAGCAACGCGCCGGTCGGCAATCTCGACGGCATCGAAGCGATGCCCGACGGCAGCGTGCTGGCCACCGACTGGATGGCCGGCGGGCTGATGCGCGTCGCGCCGGATGGCACCGTCACGGTGCTCGACAAGCTGGCACAAGGCTCGGCCGACATCGGCTATGCCCCCGCGACCGGCACCGTGCTGGTGCCGATGATGAACGCGGGAACGGTGATCGCACTGCGACTCGCCCGTTAGCCGGGCGCAAGCGTCAACCCGCCGCGGACGGCACCCCCGCCGCGCGTCGCCTTGAATGGGGTCCATCCCCCATGGACGAGGGTGGGGGGCGACTTTACGATGACAAGCAACTGGCGAATCCGGCGCTCTTTCGGGTCGCCACGATGGAACTACCGCCACATTCGTAGTCATCGCTTGTCAGGAACGACGTCATGAAGATGCTTGCCGCCGCGGCTCTTGCCCTCCTCGCTACCATGCACGGCCCCGCCGTCGGCGCGGCCGAATTCCATGAAGTCTCGGCCTCGCAACGCAGCGCTGGCACGGCCACCCAAAGCCATGCGCCGCGGCCATGGCGGGTCAAGGTGTTCCGGCGCTGGATGTCTTGCCTGCCGGATGACACCAAACTTTCGGACATCTCCATTCCGGGGGCGCACGATTCGGTGGCGGCCATCCACGGCCCCGTCGTGACCACGCAGCGCTGGACGCTGACCGAGCACATGCAGGCTGGCATCCGCGGTGTGTACGTCGGCAAGCTGTAGCCGTACGCCCCCTGACGCCCGGGTCATGGGCGGCAGACTGCCACTCGCACTCACCCACGCTCACCGCTTCACTGGAGGTTCATGTCATGCGACCGACGCTCATGCTTCTACTCGTCGCGGCGGCGGCCCTTGTGCCGCTGGCAAGCCGCGCAGCCACCCCGGCGCAGTTGTTTGCGCTGCGCGACGCCGCCGTGCAGGGCGCCTGCGCGCCGGCCGGTGATTCAAGCCTCGGGCCGATCAGCGCGTCAGCGCTCGGCGCCGACGCCCGGCTCTACGTCGTGCCCTGCCGCACCACCTTTGCCGATGTGTTGTCGGTGGTCGTGCTGGAGCATGCTGGCGCGCTGCGTGCCGTGGTCTTTCCCGACCCCGGTGCGGCGTTCGGCAAGACGTGGGAAGACGCGCGCATGAACCGGATCGGCGTCACCTCGCTGTTGCCTTCGCCCGGGCTGGCGCCCAGCGGTGAGTTGGTCGCGTCGTTGCGCATCGCCCCCGGCGTGGGGGCCGGGCATGTGGTGCAGCGCTATGTTTTCGAGGACGGCACCCCCGTCCTGACGCGCTTCTCCATCGAACGCGATGGCCGCCCGCCGATCGTGCTGTGGTCAGCGCCTTGAGGTGCCCCGTCGTTTTCTCGACCTTTCCCCAACACAAGGAATTCAACCCATGAACAAGATTCGACACCTGATCCTCGCCACGCTGGCGGCGGTGAGCACCGCGCACGCCATGGCGGCCGATTACGCCGGCGAAGCCATGCCGCTCGCCATCGCCCATTTCAATGCCAAGCACGACAAGGACATCCGTAGCTGGGGCGCCGAGCACAGCTTCATGGTCGACGTGCTCAAGGCCGTCGGCGGCGCCGTGCCCGAATTGGCCACGGTGGGTGCTCGGGCGCAGTTGAGCACCGCCGGCTTTGACGATCCGTACCGCTTCCTCAAAGCCGATGTGTTCGTTGCGGCAGTGCGACCAGGTGAAAAAACGCATCTTTTCGATCGCAAGAACAATCCGGAAGCGAATCGCAAACGCGCCGACGCGCTCAAGGCCGAAGTGAGCCGCGTCGTCGAGGGCTGCCCCTATCAGAAGACCACGGTCGTTGAAGAAACCCAGCGCGCGAAATACGCGAAAACCACCGCCGAGACGATCATCTACACGTTGGAGCCGACCCGTGGCCGCCAGTGCGCGCAGACCGAACTCACCCGTGCACTCGCCGAGCTCGGCCTCAACCAGATCGTTGTCAAGGAGCGCGTTGCCGCCTATGGCACCAACCTGTCGGTCTATCTCGGGCGCAACACCAACCTGTGGCGAGACATGGCCTACGTCAAAGCCCAGGCGCTGCAGATCGACGCGGCAAAACCGCTGGTCGAAATGCTCGATATCGTGGGTGAGGGGGTGAGGATCGGCCGCAGCAGTGAGATTTCGCTCGCCGGCAAAACCGGTGGCGCCTCATTCAGCGACCCCGTTCGACTGCGCTACACGCAAGGCTGGGGCGACTGCCCGGCCGGCTGCATCAATCGGCACACCTGGGATGTCACCGTCACGCCGACGCACAAGGCCGAGGGCAAATACGAATTCAAGGTAGAAGTGACGGGCGAACGCGGTAACGCGCTGCCGTCACGCAAGAAAGCGGTGGGACTGAAAGGTCGGGCGCAATAACCGCAGAGCCTTGTGCCCTGTGCCGGGCAGGGAGGAGCGTCGGCGCGTGACTGCGTTCAGACTCGGGACAGGACGCGTTCGGTCTGCTCCACGATCTCGGTGGCCGTGGCCCGGTCCTTGAAAACACCATTGTTGGCAATGACCCGCATGCGCGTGGTGCGCGAGGTGAGCGGTTCCAGCAGCACCTCGATCTCGCGATCCTTGGCGCTGGCGGTGATGACGCGCTCGCCTTCGGTGTTGGTCTGCCGCTTCTCCACCTGAATGGCCATGTTGCGCATCGCGGTGATGCTGCCCCGTTCCACCTTCTTGAGTGGCGCAGCGAAAGTCTTGTAGATGATGCCGCTCATCGTATGGGTGACGCCCACGCCCGCCCCCATGGAGAGCGCCGTCAGCGAGATGGGATCGCACCCGGCGAGCAGTACCGCCATCGCCACCGTTGATCCGAATTTGAAACCGAAACGTAGCAACATCGCGTCATCTCCCTTGCGCCACCAGCCCGTGCTGCCGGCCGCAACAGTTTTCAACAGCCGACAAGGGCCAATGTCATATCAACGGTCCGGCTGCACCAATCCTGAAGGGGGTTGTTACATTTTCTTGTCATTTCGCTCGGCGGTTGCGATGGGTGTGAGACAGTCGCGCAAGAATTCAGCCGGGAAAACCGCGCTCGGTTTCGAGTGGCGTGCGCGCTTCGCGCAGGTTTGGACTACGCTTGTCCGGTCGTGTTGACGACAATCGGTGACACGCAGACACGCGCGCATGCACTGGCACGCGAACTGCCAAGGAGCGTCATTCAAGCCATGAAAAGATCAACCAAAGCCGCGCTGTGGTCCGCACTGGTGTTTCCCGGCCTGGGGCACTTCCTTGTCCGCCGCTACCTCGTCGGCGCACTGCTGCTTTGCCTCGCCGGCGGGGCGCTCTATTCCGTGACCCACACCGCCCTCAGCGCGGTGACCCAACTTGCCGGCGAGATCGAAAGCGGAGGGTTGGCGATTGAATCCACGTCCATCGGCCAACTGGTGGCGCAACGATCTCAACAAGCCGAGCAATCAAGCCGTGTCCCCATGGC